>JAUIIG010000059.1 GCA_030431875.1 Alphaproteobacteria bacterium | reverse complement strand
TCTTGATGTTGCTGAGTCAGGTACATTCTTCGGTAGCGTTGAGATCGAAGAAGCCACAATCGCCGGTCGTTTTGAAGGCGAAATCACAGTAAATGGCCGTCTGACAGTGCGTTCCGGCGGCGTTATAACTGGTACAATCGCGTACAAGGAGCTTGAGGTTGAGTCAGGCGCGATCATTGATGGTCGTTTGGGTCCTGTTCGCGAACAAATTCAGAAAGGTCAGAACGACAAAACACAGGCAGGCCGTCAGGCTTCCCAGATGGCCAAAGCCAAGCCAGCATCCACAAAAGATGCGGCGAATGTTGATGGCGGTCTTTTTGTTGCTGCAAAATAATTAGAATATTGGGGGTGATAATGCCAATATAATGCCCCTGGATTACGCCAGCGGCGCCGATCTCGAGGCGCATCTGAGAACCCGCGAGCGGCTGGAGCAGTGCAAGAAGGGCGTTCGCATCGTCAACTGTGCCCGCGGCGGCCTGGTGGACGAAGCCGCGCTGAAGGACCTGCTCGAATCGGGGCACGTAGCCGGTGCCGCGCTCGACGTGTTCGCCAAGGAGCCGCCGGCTCCCGACCACCCGCTGTTCGGCACGCAGAACTTCATCTGCACCCCGCACCTTGGCGCTTCGACCACCGAAGCGCAGGTCAACGTTGCGCTGCAGGTAGCCGAACAGATGGCCGACTACCTCGTCAACGGCGGCGTCACCAACGCGCTCAACATGCCCAGCCTCTCGGCCGAGGAAGCGCCGAAGCTGAAGCCCTACATGGCGCTGGCCGAAAACCTCGGCTCGCTGGTGGGCCAGCTGGCCCACGGCGAGCTGCCCAAGATCTCGATCGAGACCGAAGGCGCCGCTGCCCAGCTCAACCAGAAGCCGATCGTCGGCGCGGTGCTGGCGGGCCTGATGAAGCGCTATTCCTCCAGCGTGAACATGGTCAACGCGCCGTACCTCGCCAAGGAGCGCGGCATGGAAATCCGCGAGATCCGCAACGATCGCGGCGGCATCTACCACACGCTTATCCGCGTGACTGTGGAAACCAGCCAGGGTCGCCGTTCGGTGGCCGGTACGCTGTTCTCCAACGGTGCACCGCGGCTGGTGGAGATGTTCGGCATCTCGATCGAGGCCGACCTCGACGGCCACATGCTCTACATCGCCAACCGCGACATGCCGGGCTTCATCGGTTCGGTCGGCCTGATCCTGGGCGAAGCTGGCATCAACATCGGCACCTTCCACCTCGGTCGGCGCGAACAGGGCGGCGATGCCATCCTGTTGCTGTCGGTCGACAGCCCGGTCCCGCAGGAACTGCTCGACAAGATCTGCGCCGTGCCCAACGTCCAGCGCGTCTGGCCGCTGCACTTCTAATGGCAACCTCCAGCCCTTCGCGTCTTTCACTGAAGGCGCGAAGGGGTTAGGGGCCGTGGCATGACCGATCCGACGCAGGACCTCTTGCCCGAAGGGCTCGAAGATCGCCTCCCGCAAAGCGCGGCAGCGGCGACCCGTATCGAACGTGCCATGCTCGAAGTGATGGGTGCGCACGGTTACGACCGCGTGCGTCCGCCGCTGATCGAGTTCGAACGTTCGATGTCGCGCCGCATGGACGGCGTGATGACGCGGACGATGTTCCGCTTTGTCGATCCTTCCTCGCTGCGTACGCTGGGCCTGCGGTCGGACATGACGCCGCAAGTCGGCCGTATCGCCGCCACCGGCCTCGCCGATGCCGCGCGTCCGCTGCGCCTGTGCTATGCCGGACAGGTAGCCCGTATCCGCGGCAGCAAGCTCGAACCGCGCCGCGAAGACCTGCAGGTGGGTGCTGAACTGATCGGCAGTGACACCGTGGCTGCCGCAAGCGAAGTGGTGGAACTGGCCATTGCCGCTCTCGAAGCGGCGGGTGCCAAGGGCATTTCGGTCGACTTCACCCTGCCGGACCTCGTCGACACGCTGGCAGGCGGCCCCTTGCCGCTCGATGCCGAGGCCCGCGTACGCGTACGCCGCGAGCTCGATATGAAGGACGCTGGCGGCCTCGTGGAAGCGGGCGGTGAGGCCTACCTGCCGCTAATCCATGCCACCGGCGACTTCGACCAGGCAATTGCCCGGCTGGAAGCACTCGACGGTTCGGGCGTGCTCGACAGCCGCATTGCGGGGTTGCGCGAGATCGCGTCGCGAGTCGGCGAACGCGCTCGCCTGACGCTGGACCCGTCGGAACGCCACGGCTTCGAATACCAGAGCTGGTTCGGCTTCACCCTCTATGCCGACGACGTGCGCGGCGCGCTGGGGCGCGGCGGCACCTATTCGATCGGGGGGACGGAAGAACCCGCGACCGGCTTCTCGCTCTATCCCGAAAACCTCGTCGAGGCGGTGAAGGCGGACGAGCAGCTTGGTGACAAGCTGTTCCTGCCCCTTGGCCATGATCGTTCTGCCGCTGCCAAGCTGCGGGCCGATGGCTGGCGCACGGTTGCCGCGCTTTCCGAAACCGATGATGCTGCGGCGCTCGGCTGCTCGCACGTGCTGGAAGGTGGCGCGGCCAAGCCGCTCTGATCAGCGAAAAATCCGCACCAGCCAGGCATCGACCACCGGCGTCGCCGGGTAGTCGGGATCGCCCAGTCGCACGTTGATTTCCCGGTGGCCGCGCAGGCCGCGACCGCTGAAGCCATGCACCACTGCAGGCGTTCCGGCGGCGCGCAATGCCGCGCCCAGTGCCTCGCTCTGCGCCCGGCCGTCGCGGCGCTGGACATGCAGGATCAGGAAGTCGGGCGCATTGGGCGCGGCGGCGTGCAGCGTGGGTGACAGGGCGCGCTGGCGGGCAGGTTCGGTGCCGAAGGCGTCGCGGTAACGCCCCTGCATCAGCCTGCCGCCGTCCTCCATCTGCTGCGGCACGTCATAGGCCGCACCGTCGAGCGGCAGCACCCCGCGCAGGTCGGCGAAGGACAGGCCCACGGCGCGCAGGTATTGCGGATCGGTGCCCACCAGCGCGACGAGGTGCGCACCCGCAGAGTGTCCGGTCAGCGCGATCCTATCGTCATCGAAGCTGAGCCGGTCGGCATTGCGCTTGAGGTAAGCAAGCGCGCTCGCCACGTCGCCTGCTTGCTGCTCCACCGTGGCATCGGGCACCAGCCGGTAGTTAAGCGAGGCGACCGCATAGCCGAGCGACTGCCAGTGTTCGAGCTTGTCCGAACCTTCCATCATGCGCGCATCTCCGCGCGACCAGCCGCCACCGTGGACAAAGACCACCAGCGGCGCGTCGTCATCCGTGCCCGCCCAGTAGAGCAGGCCCTGCAAACGGTCCTCCCCATAGGAGAGGCGCTGCATCTCGCCGGAACGGCTTTGCGCCAGTGCCGGTGCCACTGCCACGGCTAGCGCGAACAGAACAGCGAGCGACAAGACCAATCGGACAATCAGGTTACGGGTGATCTGCATGGCGGGTCTCCAATCGCCATCCTTTTCCGCCTGATTTGATGAACAAGACCAGTCTCGAATTGCCGCAAATTGTCGCAGATGAAAGCGTTATATCTCATTGATTTATCTACATGCCCATGCAATTCTTTGCGACTGAGGGTGCCGCAAGTTTGTGGGGGAGGGTAGAATGACTTGTTTGGAGAGAATCAAGACAATTAGAAATCTGCTGCTGCTGTCAGTCATTCTTTGGACTGCGGCATCAATCCTGTTCTTTTCTGCTTCTGCGGCAAACGCGACATGGTTTGGCTGGCCAGCGAGTATCGTTCTCGCGCTCTTGGCTTTCCTCTTTGCTAGTCTGGCGTTCGGTATCCGCTTCTTCAATGTGATGGGACCTCCGTCCAGGGAATTGCTGAAGGACTGCTGCGGCAGGTGCACTGACTTGTGGCAAACATTCGACCGGTGGTTGGGAAATTACCTAGCCATCTCGGCGACGGCTTACTTCTTCAGTGTCCTTGGGGTGTCCAGCACATCACTGCCATCGGTCGGGGTTTGGCCGTTGTGGCTTGCTGGGCTTTTCTGCGCGGTCGCGGCCGGGGTAGCGGCGATAGCCGCCTATTGGGCCATTCGGCTTATCAAGGAATGTCTCGGGCGATAGTCGCGGCAGAACGTCTCGGGATCGGTGCGCAAGGCATGGCGATTGCCTGTGCCAGCGGCACCTGCGCAACCATGGACAGCGCTTGCCTACATTCGGTTGGGCATGCTGTCAGGCACCCATGAAGCCAGCGCGATCATTGCCCGCCGGGTGTCAATTCCGGCGCCCAGGGTCACACTTTCACTACCCACAGTCACACAAGCGCGTTTTTGACCCCAGGACTGTGTTCCAGGTGTTCCACATTAGCTGTGCGAGGTTGCCCTTCTGCGCGCCTTTGCCTAGGGCGCAGCGGGCTTTCTCGAAAAGGACTTGAGGCTTGGCAAACGTCACCGTGATCGGCGCCCAGTGGGGCGATGAAGGCAAGGGCAAGATCGTCGACTGGTTGGCGACCCGCGCTGACGCCGTGGTGCGCTTCCAGGGCGGCCACAACGCCGGCCACACGCTGGTGGTGGGCGACCAGACCTACAAGCTTTCGCTGCTGCCCAGCGGCATCGTCACGGGCACGCTCAGCCTGATCGGCAATGGCGTGGTGCTCGACCCCTGGGCGCTGCAGAGCGAGATTGCCAAGCTCGAATCGCAAGGTGTTTCGATCACGCCCGACAATTTCGGCATTGCCGACAATTGCCCGCTGATCCTGCCGATCCACCGCGACCTTGACGTGTTGCGCGAAACCGCCGCGGGCAAGGGCAAGATCGGCACCACCGGTCGCGGCATCGGCCCGGCTTACGAAGACAAGGTCGGCCGCCGCGCGATCCGCGTCTGCGACCTGGCACACCTCGACGACCTCACGCCGCAGCTCGATCGCCTCTGTGCGCACCACGATGCGCTGCGTGCCGGGTTCAACGAGCCGCCGATCGACCGCGAGCGCCTGCTGAACGACTTGCGCGAGATCGCGCCTTTCGTGCAGCAGTTTGCACAGCCGGTGTGGAAGCGCCTCAACGAGGTGAAGAAGTCGGGCGCCAAGATCCTGTTCGAAGGCGCGCAAGGCGTGCTGCTGGATGTCGATCACGGCACCTATCCCTTTGTCACCAGCTCCAACACCGTCAGCGGCACGGTCGCCAGCGGCTCCGGCCTTGGTCCGGGTTCGGCGGGTTTCGTGCTGGGGATCGTCAAGGCCTATACCACCCGCGTCGGCTCTGGCCCGTTCCCCACCGAGCTGGAAGACGAGGTGGGCCAGAAACTGGGCGAGCGCGGCCATGAATTCGGCACGGTCACCGCGCGCAAGCGCCGCTGTGGCTGGTTCGATGCCGTGCTGGTGCGCCAGACCTGCGCGCTCTCGGGCGTTACCGGCATTGCCCTGACCAAGATCGACGTGCTCGACGGGTTCGACACGATCAAGATCTGCACGGGCTACAAACTGGGTGATCGGGTGCTCGATTACCTGCCGGCGAGCGCGCAGGAGCAGGCAGCCGTGGAGCCGATCTACGAAGAGATCGAGGGCTGGGAAGGCACCACCGTGGGCGCGCGTTCGTGGGCGGACCTGCCCGCACAGGCGATCAAGTACATCCGCCGTATCGAGGAACTGATCGAGTGCCCGGTGGCCTCTGTCTCGACCAGCCCCGAACGCGACGACACCATCCTTGTGCGCGATCCCTTCGCCGATTGACGTCTGCGGTAAAATCTTGACTTGATCGCTGTTTGTTCTACTCCTGTTCCAGTTGGATCAGGAGACTCGGAACATGGCGCAGGTCGATTTCGCATATGCAGTGGCAGCCGATGCCGCGGGCCTGCCGCTGGCCGTTTCGATCTTCGCCGATGCCGATCACGTGCGCGCTTCCATGCGCGAAGATGTCGAGGCGGCGGGGTTCGTTACGCGCGAATGCGACGGACTGGCTGCACTGGCCGAAGGCACCGCACGTCCGCTGGGCGAACTGGTGCTGGTCGACTGTCCGCAGCCTGATGGCGCGGCACTGGCGGCGCTGATCCGGCTCGATGCCCGCGTGGCCCATGCCGGGGCGCGGATGATCGTCGCGACTTCGCTGGACGGGCTGGAAGATGTTTTCGCCGCCTGCACCGAATCGCGGCCGCAGATCCTTGTCGATCCGCTGCGCGCCGAACGCGTGATCGCCATCGGGCGCATGCTCGCGGAACTACCCAGCTTGCGCCTGCGCGAGCTGTCGGAGACGGACCGGCTGGCCCTGCTGCGGCTTACCGAGCAGGTGGGCAAACTGGCTGAACGGCTCGACGGGATCGACCGCAACGGCTGGGGCAAGAATGCGGCCGGCAGCGCCTTCCGCTTTGAAAGCCCGGTGGACGCCTACCGTGCGGGCGGTCGGGAGGTGGAACTGCAGCGCAAGCCACGTCCGCCGCTGCCGTCGGCGCGGCTGGTGCGCAAGATCATCGCCGCCCGCAAGGCCCGCGCCAAGTTCCTCGATACGGACCTGTTCGCCGATCCCGCCTGGGACATGCTGCTCGACTTGACCGCCGCGCGGGTGGAGCATCAGCGGGTGTCGGTCACCTCGCTGTGCATCGCCTCGGGCGTGCCGCCCACCACCGCGCTGCGCTGGATCGGGCAGATGACCGAGGCCGGCCTGTTCGAGCGGGTGGAGGACGACACCGACCGCCGCCGGGCCTTCATCCGGCTGACCGACAAGGCCGCCGATGCCATGGCGCGCTATTTCGAAGAGCTGGGGCAGGAGGCGGCGGCGCTGGTCTGACCGCTAGCGGGCAATGCTGTCCTGGTAACGCCGGTTCTCGTCGGCGAACATCTGGCGGATAAATTCGCCGTCGGATGGCTCTTCGACCAGGGTGTCCGGGTCCCACTGGTGGCGGTGGGCGGCAAAGTAGTCGCCATCGTAGATGTGGATGCCGCCGGTGAAGCGCAGCAGCGGATTGGTGACCGAATGGATCGCATCGGCGGGCATGGCCGCAACATCGCCTTCGAACAGGCAGGTGACGTCGTGAGCCTCGATCGAATCTTCGGTGCGACGCCACAGGATATTGTCCTCGCGCCCGGTATAGATGCCGATCAGCGCTTCCATCATGTGATCGTGCGGCAGCAGGCTCATGCGCGGAGTCCAGTGCGCGGCAAAGATGGTCAGGCTGGGAGACTGCAGGAACATGTCCATGGCCGCCCCCGTTGGCTGGCCAAGCGCATCCAGCACCGCGCGATGATCGCTGACCGCGCGCTGCAGCACTTCGCGCACCGCAGGCATGCCGCCGTCGCCGCGTGCTGCAACGCAATCGGCGACGAACTGTTCGCGATCAAACCTGCGGGCAGCGGTGGACATGGCTGGCCTTCCCATCAATGTCGCCCCGGGTGCGGATTACCGTCCTGCCGATCCGGGCAATGTGCAGGTCCAATACCACGATTGCCGCGGACTGTCGCAACGTCATTCCGCGCCTCAGCGCCGGTTGAAGGCTGCCTGAACTTCGGCAGGGTCGCTCACGCCGTTGGCGATCAGCACCTGCAACAGGATCCGCGCCTTGGCCGGACCGAGCGCGCGGGCGGCAACGAATCCGTTGGCCTCGTCCTCCGGTTCGCGGTCGACCAGTCCCTCGTCCACCCGGGTGGCGCGAACCACCAACACGCCGCGGCGTGCTGCATCGGCCAGTGCCGTCCGCACGCAGTCCGGCGCATTCCCGTCTCCCATGCCCGCCAGCACGATTCCGCGCGCCCCCGCGTCGACCAGGCGCGTGACGCTGTCAGCGCCCATCCCGGCATAGGCATGCAGGATCGGCACTTCTGCGAAGTTGTCGGGGAAGGCGTAGCGCGCCGGTTCGTCGATCCGCCACGGCGGTTGCAACCAGTCGAGCGAGGCGGGCGTGGCCAGTGCCACGGCACCGCGCGGGAAACCTTCGAAGGCGTTAGAACCGGTGGTGCGCGCCTTGCGGGCATCGCGCGCTGCCAGCACCTGGTCGCCCATCACCAGCAGCACGCCGCGCCCGGCAGCGTCGGCATCGCTGGCAACGACCACGGCATTGGCAAAGTTGCGCAGGCCGTCGCTGCCCACGGCATCGGCGGGTCGCATGGCCCCCACCAGCACCACCGGCTTGGTGGTCGGCAGAGTCAGGTCGAGGAGGAAGGCGGTCTCCTCCGCCGTATCGGTGCCGTGGGTGATGATCACCGCATCGCAGGTGGGATCGGTGATGGCTGCCAGCGCGCCGTCGTACAGCTGTCGCCAGATAGCGGGGCCGATATTGGCCGAATCGATATTGGCCACCTGTTCACCGGTGAGGTGTGCCGCCACGCCCAGTTCTTCGAGCGCGGCGAGGAAGGTGGCGATGTCGATCTGCCCCGGGCGATAGTCGCGGCGCGTGGCCGAGCCAGCCTGTCCGGCAATCGTGCCGCCGGTGGCGAGGACCCTGATCGAAGCTTGGTTCATCCTTGGCCGATAGCCGCCCGCGTCCCGCTTATCCAGCCACCACGGCACGGACTGGCGCGCGGGCCCCATTGGCGCTAGCTTTCACGGACCAATCCGGAATTGGGGGGCTCATGCAGGAAGATGGCGCGAAAGAGGTCCGGCTGTTCGTCAGCCACCATTCGAGCACTTACGACACTGCCATGCAGGTGGAGGAGCTGCTCGCCCGCCGCGGTGTCTCCTGCTGGATCGCCCCGCGCGATGTCGAACCGGGGGAGCCCTTCGACAAGGCGATCAACAATGCAATTCTCGGCAGCGCGGGGATCCTGCTGCTGTTCTGCGAGAAGTCCGACGAGAGCCGCCATGTGAAGCGCGAGCTGATCCTGGCCGACAGCGCAGCACGCCCGATCATCCCGCTGCGGCTGGAAGCCATCAACCCGCGCGAGCTGGCCTACCACCTCGCCGATTCGCAGTGGATCGACTGGATCGACCGCCGCGAAGCCGTGATGGACCGCGTGGCCAACCAGGCGCGCCAATATGCGGCGGTCGTCCCGGCCATCGATGGCCCGATCCCGCAGTCGCATCGACCCGTCACCGAAGGCAGCGGCAGCAAGCCCAAACCGTGGGCTTGGATAGCGGCTGCACTGGCAGCGCTTGTCGCGGTGGTTGCCGTGACGTGGATTGTCGCAACGCAAGGCGGGGACGAGGAGCCAACCGAGTTAACGTCTGCCGTGACGGATGATGCGGTGCCGGAAGACTTGGATGAAGAGGGCGCGGCGAGCGAGGCCGTTGACGAGGCCGTTGCAGAGACAGGGCCGACACCTGCTCCGACGCCAAGCTCTGCGCCCATCCGGCAGGTAACCGTCGCACCGCCGCCGAGCCCGACCCCGACCCAGGCACCTGTCGCCAGCGGTCCGCTGCAACGCGTGGTCGACTTCTGCCGGGGCGCGGCCACCGATACGGAATACCTGATCTGCGCCGATCCGACGCTTGATGCACGGGCGCGTGAGATCGGCACCCTGATCGGGCAGGTGCGCGAGGCGCTGGCGGAGGACGAAACGGCCCTGCGCGCTTTCAACACCGAGCAGCGCGCCTGGTTCAACGCGGTGAAGGCCAACTGCCATGACGCCGCCTGCGTGACCCAGCGGCAAACGAGCCGCATGGCGGCGCTGCGGGCAATATTGGCGCGGTAGTGGAGGTTATCGCGAGATTCCTCCCGTGCTTCGCTTGGGAGTTTTTCGGCCAAAACCGTCCCCGGGACGGTTTTGTGTCACGGAAAACTGGTGGGCGATGACAGGCTCGAACTGCCGACCCTCTCGGTGTAAACGAGATGCTCTACCAACTGAGCTAATCGCCCCAACAGCGTTGTGTCACTGTATAGGCCGCGCGCATTAGCGGAAGGTTGACGGGGGTCAAGGGGGATCATGCGCAAGCTGGACATTGCCATTGCCGGATGCGGGATCGCGGGGCTGGCTGCAGCCCTGCTGCTGCACCGGCAAGGGCATTGCGTCACGCTCTACGAACGCTTCGAGGCACCGCAGCCGGTCGGCTCTGGCCTGATGATCCAGCCGACCGGGCTGGCAGTGCTGGCCAAGCTGGGGCTGGCAGCGGAAGTCATGGCCGCCGGCGCCCCGGTCGACGCCCTGCTCGGCCTCAACACCGAAGGCGAACCGGTGTTGGAAGCGAGCTATGCCGACCTTGCCATGCCGCAGGCCTTTGGCCTCGGCATCCACCGCGCCAACCTGTTCGGGGCGCTCTACGCAGCGGTGCAGGCGGAAGGGATCGCCATCCACACCGGCCACGCGGTCGAGGGAAGCAGTCTGGAGGGCGAAGCGCGAATGCTTGCCTTTTCCCACGGTTCGCAATCGCCGCCGCACGATCTTGTCATAGACGCGGCAGGGCTGGGATCGACCCTGGTGCCGAAGGCCGCCGAGTGGCTGCCGTTCGGTGCGTTGTGGGCCACCGTCCAGTGGCCGGACGCAGGCCCGTTCGACCGCCGCCTGCTCGAACAGCGTTATGCCCGCGCCGAGCAGATGGTCGGCCTGCTACCTTTGGGCGAGGGCAAGGCGGCCTTCTTCTGGTCACTCATGGGCGCGGACCATACGCGCTGGCACGAGCGCGGCATGGCAGCATGGCGCGACGAGGTCTGCCAACTCTGGCCCGCCTGCGAAGCTGTGGTCACGCAATTGCGGGAGCCGGAGCAGCTGACCTTTGCCCGCTACGCCCACCGCACGACGCGCAAGGCCGTCGGCGAGCGGATCGTCCACATCGGCGATTCGTGGCATGCGGCGAGTCCGCAGCTGGGGCAGGGGGCGAACATGGCGTTGCTCGACGCCTGGGGACTGGCGCAGGCGATCGGCGCGGCCAACGACCTGCCGGCAGCGCTCCGGCACTTCCTCCACCTGCGCAAGGGACATGTGCAGCTCTACCAGTGGCTGACCTGGACTTTCACGCCCCCGTTCCAGTCCGTTTCGGTCTGGCCGGCGGTGTTCCGCGATCACTTTATGGCACCGGGTTCGCGCCTGGGGCCGTTCCGGCGGATGAAGGCGGCGACGCTTTCAGGCCTGCTAGGATCGCCGCTTGCCCGGCTGGGACTGGAAGCGCCGGACTACCCGTCGCTGGCAGCCAGTGCCTCGTCGATCCGCGCGCGGGCTTCCTCGCTCGCCCAGTCGTAGTCGCCGATCACCCGCCAAACCTCCACGCCGTCGGCGTCGTAAAAGACAGTAAGCGGCAAGCCCGGACCGCCGCCAAAGGCTTCGGACAGGGCGAAGTCGGAATCGATCCACATTGGCAGGTTGGGCAGGTCATGCTCGGCGAAGAAGCGGGTCACGATCTCCGCGCCGCGACCATCCTCGTTGACGGTGATGACATTGAGACGACCTTCGTAGTCCACTGCCAGCGCGTCGAGCAGCGGCATTTCCACCACGCATGGTGCGCACCACGTTGCCCAGAGGTTGAGCAGCACCGGCTCGCCCACTTCGGCCAGCGCCAGTTCCGCGCCTTCGGGATCGAACAGCGTGACCTCAGGAATCGCCGTCCCGCTGAATATCGGGTCCGGCTCTCCCACCAGCACGGCAGTTTCACTTGCCCCATCGACAGCGTCGCTTTCTTGCGCCACTTGCCTGCCATCTCTATCGCAGCCCGCGAGAGACAATGCCGCGAGCGCGGCGCAGCTGGACAGGACAAGGCGAGCTTTGGGCAAGGACAACTCCTCCAACGCAATGTGGGGCGGCAGGTTCGCTGAAGGACCTAGTGCCATCATGCGCGAAATCAACGCCTCGATTCCTTTCGACAAGGCGCTGTGGCGGCAGGACATTGCCGCCAGCAAGGCGCACGTGGCCATGCTGGCTGCCTGCGACATCGTTACCGACGCCGATGCCGAGACGATCATCGACGGGCTGGAGACCATCGCCGGCGAATACGAAGCGAACGGTGTGCCCGAGGATTGGGACCTCGAAGACATCCACATGACCACCGAGGCGCGGCTGGCCGAACTGGTCGGCCTTGCTGCCGGACGCCTGCACACCGCGCGCAGCCGGAACGACCAGGTGGCGACCGATTTCCGCCTGTGGGTGCGCGATGCCATGGACCAGGCGCTGGCAGGCCTTGCCGCCCTCCAGTGTGCGCTGGTGACGCGGGCGGAAGAGCATGCCGAATCGATCATGCCCGGCTTCACCCACCTGCAGACCGCGCAGCCGGTGACCTTGGGCCACCACCTGATGGCCTATTACGAAATGGCCGCGCGTGACGTATCGCGCTTCAGCGATGCGCGTCGCCGCCTCAACCAGTGCCCGCTCGGCTCTGCCGCGCTGGCTGGCACCGGCTTTCCCATCGACAGGGAAATGACCGCGCAGGCACTTGGCTTTGCCAAGCCGACCGACAACAGCCTCGATGCAGTGTCGGATCGCGACTTCGCGCTCGATTACCTGCAGGCCGCCGCACAGTGCAGCCTGCACCTTTCGCGGCTGGCAGAGGAAATGGTGATCTGGGCCAGCCAGCCCTTCGGCTTCGTGCGCATGCCCGATACGCTGTCAACCGGCAGCTCCATCATGCCGCAGAAGAAAAACCCCGATGCTGCCGAGCTGGTGCGCGGCCATGCGGGACGCATCGTCGGCTGCCTCACCAGCCTGATGGTGACGATGAAGGGCCTGCCGCTCGCCTATTCGAAGGACATGCAGGACGACAAGCCGCCGGTGTTCGAAGCGGCCAGCCTGCTCAACCTGTCGATCGCCGCCATGACCGGTATGGTCGACGGCGCAACCTTCCGGACGGACCGGATGCGGCAGGCAGCCGAGCTGGGCTATGCCACCGCCACCGACCTTGCCGACTGGCTGGTGACGCAGGCCGACATTCCCTTCCGCGAGGCGCACCACATTACCGGCGCTGCGGTAAAGCTGGCCGAGAGCAAGGGCGTGGCGCTGGAGGCGCTGACGCTCACCGAACTCCAGGCCATCGACAGCCGCATCGACGAGGGGGTCTATTCCGCGCTATCTGTCGAAGCATCGGTTGCCGCACGCGCTTCGCATGGCGGCACGGCCCCTGCCGAAGTCCGCAAGCGCGTGGCCGAGGCGCGGCAGCAGTTGGGAATGGACCAGTGAAGCGCATCGCCCTCATCACCGCACTTGCCCTGACGCTCGCCGCTTGCGGCCAGCGCGCGCAGTTACAGCCTGCTGCCGGCAACGAACTGCCACTGCCGCCCTATGGCGCGAGCGAACCGCTCGACGCCGAGGAACTGCTCGAGCTTGATCCGCAAGCCGCGCCTGAACGCTCCGTCGAACTGCGCCGTGAAAGCGAAGAGCGCGAAGACGACCCCTTCGACCTGCCACCGGAAGCCTAAGTGGACCACTTTACCTACAAGGACGGCGAGCTTTACGCCGAAGACGTGCCGCTTTCGCGCATCGCGGACGAAGTCGGCACGCCCGTTTACGTCTATTCCCGCGCCACGCTGGAGCGTCACGCGCGCGTGTTCCGCGAAGGCCTTGCGCCCGTAGCCGAAGCCACGGCGCGCGAGCCTCTGGTGGCCTTCGCGGTAAAGGCGAACCCGAACCTTGCCGTACTGCGCGTGCTCAGCCGGGCGGGCTGCGGAGCGGACGTGGTCTCCGGCGGAGAGCTGGTGCGCGCGATGACGGCGGGCGTGCCGGCGGACAAGATCGTCTTTTCCGGCGTGGGCAAGACCCGCGCCGAGCTGCAACTGGGCCTCGACCGCAAGATCGGCCAGTTCAACATCGAAAGCTCCGAGGAAGGTCGCGAACTGGCCGAGCTGGCGGCGAGCCAGGGACTGGTCGCCCAGGCGACCCTGCGCATCAACCCCGACGTCGATGCCAAGACCCACGAGAAGATCTCCACCGGTCGCGCCGAGAACAAGTTCGGCATCCCGCTGGTCCGCGCCCGCGAAGTGTTCGGCGAGCTGGCGGTACTGGAAGGCCTGAACCTGCGCGGCGTGGCGCTGCATATCGGCAGCCAGCTGCTTGATCTCGAACCGCTCGAAGTGGCCTTCGCCAAGGTTGGCCAGCTGGTGGCAGACCTGCGCGCTGACGGGCACACGATCACCCACGTCGACCTCGGCGGCGGGTTGGGCGTGACCTACAAGCAGGGTGAAGTGCCGCCGACGCCTGCCGAATATGGTGCCATGGTGGCGCGCGCGACAGCGGGCTGGGACGTCCACCTTACCTTCGAGCCGGGTCGCGTGATCGCGGGTAATGCCGGTGTGCTGCTGACCCGTGTCGTGCGGGTGAAGCGCGGCGGCAATGGTCCGCCCTTCGTGATCGTCGATGCCGCCATGAACGACCTCGCGCGGCCGGCCATGTACGGCGCCTGGCACGATTTCGATGCCGTCGCTCCGACCGGCGAGCGGATGGTGGCCAACATCGTCGGACCGATCTGCGAAACGGGCGATACCTTCGCCACGGACCGCGACGTCGACGCGCTGCAATCGGGCCAGCTGGCGGTATTCCGCACCGCCGGTGCCTACGGCGCGACCATGGCGAGCAGCTACAACTCACGCGGCTTCGTGCCCGAAGTGCTGGTCGACGGGGAGCAATTCGCAGTGGTTGCAGACCGGATTCCGGCCGACGCGATCATGGACGCCGAACGCGTCCCGGACTTCCTGCAGGACTGACCTTGCGCCAGTTACCGCTCTTCCACACCATTGCCGGACAGCCGGTGCTGGTGCTGGGCGAGGGCGATATGGCCGAGCCCAAACGGCGTCTGGTCGAACGTGCGGGTGGCCGGGTGGTCACGGACTTGCAGCAAGGCATCGACGAAGGCGCGCGGCTGGCCTTCGTCGCGCACAACGATGCGGCCATGTGCGAGAGCGACGCCATCCGCCTGCGCGGGGCCGGCCTGCTGGTGAACGTTGTCGACCGCCCGGACCTGTGCGAATTCACCACGCCCAGCGTGCTTGATCGCGATCCTGTGCTGATTGCCGTGGGCACGGGCGGCGCGTCGGCAGGCCTCGCCAAGCAATTGCGCTTGCGGCTGGAACGATTGCTGCCTGCCGATCTTGGCCAGCTTGCGAACAAGCTCTCAGCCGCACGTGAAGCCTTGCGCGCGCGCTTCCCGGCCATGGCCGACCGCCGCCGCGCGCTCGATGCCGCGCTCGACGAGGGCGGGGCGCTCGATGTCATGGCCAGCGGAGGGGCGGGGCGGGTCGAGGCATGGCTCGACGATCCAGCGGGATCAACGGGCGACGAGGTCCACGAGTTCACGCTTGCCAGCCCGGACCCCGAAGACCTGACCATCCGGCAGGCGCGGCTGCTCGGCTGCGCCGACGCGGTGATTGCCGATCCGGGCGTGTCACCGGCAGTACTGGCGCGGGCGCGCGCCGATGCCCGGCGAATGACCCTGCCTTACACCGCCGAGCTGCCAAAGGGCTTGGTAGTTTTTCTCAGAAGCGCTTGAAATTCCAGTAATTACAATAATTTAATTTCGCTATCGCCATGCGCGAGGGCAGTCTTCCGGACAGGGTTGGCATTCTGCCAGCCTCCTTCAGACGGGAGACCATCCATGAAATTACCCAAGATCGAGCTGTCGAACCTGCCGGATCTCGACACGCTGACCGGATTGTTCGGCACCACCCAGACGCCGGGGCATGACGACACCATCATCGTGATCGCGACGATCGTCTTCGAAAGCTCGCCTCCGGGCAGCGGCCTGATCTGAGCGGAGCGGCGCGATGCAGGTACACCCGGACATCGCCGCGTTGCGGAGCAACCGCGCTCCGCAACGTGCCGCCCAGGCAGCGATCCATGGCGCGAAGGAAGACTGGGCAAGCGAACCGGGAGCGAGCGAACTGCTCGCCGAACTCGAGGCCTATGGCCGCGGCGCCCCCCTGGAAGGCTGCGCCATGCTGGAAGCCGTCTTCATCGGACAGGGCGAGGCCGAGCGGCTGATGGATGCGCTGGCGCGCCATTACTGCAGGGCGATGGCGGCCAATCCCATCGGTCACCCGCCGTTCCGCAACGGCTTCGACGGCATGGCGAGTTCCATCCTGCTGGCGCGCTGCGAACGGGCGCAACTGATGCTGCAGGCCCGCGAACCGGGCGACATGCACAATGCCGGATATGTCTTTTCCGATGCCACCCGCTTCGACGCAGTGCTGGCGGGCGAGGCCGAGGCGCGGATTGTGCGCAAGGTGAGCGAAGCGGATGGGAAGGCGTGCTTCGCCGAGGAGCGGGCCAGCCTGCGTCCCGGCCAGCGCTATGCCTTCGACCTGTCGAGCGAGGCGCTGGTGATCGACAGCGTGGCGCGCCGCATCGTCGTGCTGCGCCTGATGCGCGAGGCGAGCGAGCCGCAGCCGGGCCGCGAGTTCTGCGCCGCCAGCGGGCGTATGCTGCACCAGAGCGCCGCCACAATCGCCATCAGCAGGCAGGAAACCATCGTTTCCCTGCTCGGCCGCATGGGCCGTACCGACGCCGCCCCCGCCATTGCCGACCTCGCGCGGTCGAGCGGTGACATGTCGCTGCGCTGGCAAGCCGTGCGCGAGGCGCTGGCACTCGACACCGCCACCGGCTTTGCCTTGCTGCTCGAAATTGCCCGCCGCGCCGACGATCCGCTGGCGCACCAGGCCGGCGCCCTGCGCGCGCAGCTGGTCGAAACCTATCCCGAACTTGTCCGCCTGGAGACTGCCTGATGCCACGCGTTATCGACTACCGGGACGAGAGCTCCTGCGACCTGGGCGATTGCCTCGCCGCGCTCCACGACAACGGCTTCAAGCCCTACGAAGAAGAGAGCCTGCTCCACGCCGCCACCTGGCTGCGGCGGCTGGGCAACAACCGCGAGTTCCTGGGTGACCTCTTGCTCGCCGAGCTGAAGCAGGGCGTGAAAGCAGCCGAGGAAGCGAGCAGCTATGGCCCGCAGGTGGTCATGCTGAGCAAGCTCGGCAACGAATACTACATGCGCGCCAACTTCTGGCCGAGCCGGGAGGAGCACATGTTCCGCGCCAGCGGCAAGTCGGCCTTCAGCTATGAATTGCCGCACGATCACAATTTCGATTTCCTTACCGTGGGCTACTTCGGCCCCGGCTATTCGAGCGACTACTACGAGTATGACTACGACAAGGTCGTGGGCAGCATCGGCGAAGAGGCGGGACTGCGCTTCATCGAACGCTCAACGCTCGATCCGGGCAAGCTGATGCACTACCGCGCGCATCTGGACGTGCACTCGCAGTTGCCGCCCGAAAGCCTCTCCGTTTCGCTCAACGTGATGCACGCGGGCGGCGCACAGGGCTGG
>JAUIIG010000058.1 GCA_030431875.1 Alphaproteobacteria bacterium | reverse complement strand
TTTCCGCGCCGGTCTCGACGCCATGGTGCGCGAGGCGGAGCTGGAGGACATGGAGAAAAAGTGGAAGGCGCAGAACGAAAAGATCATGCGCGAACACCCTGATGGCGGCCCGTCCGAGATGGAGCCTACGGGGGCCTATCCACCCGAGAAGCAGGCTGAACTGATCAAGTTGACCAAGGAGCGCGACAAGGCGCGCGCCGAGCTTGAAGAAGCCAATCGCGTGGCCGAAGCTGCTGCCAAGAAGAGCGCGGCGGCAGGCAATTCCTCCGCCGAGGCGGCGGCCGAACCGGCCAGTGAAGGTGAACCAGCTGCCGATCCTGCCACCGAACCCGCCAAGCCGGCGAGCGAGGGATAGGCAATGGCGCTCAAGCTCAAGGACCTCGACGAAACCCAGGCTCCGCTGCTCGATCACCTGATCGAACTGCGCGGACGGCTGGTGAAGGCGGTACTGGCGCTGCTGGTGGCCTTTGCCGTGTGCCTCTACTTCGCGGACCGGATCTTTGGTTTTCTTGTCCGCCCGTTGACCGACGCCTTCCCCGAAGGTGAAGGGCAGCTGATCTATACGCGGCTCTACGAAGCCTTCTTCGTCGAAGTGAAGGTGGCGCTGTTCGCGGCCTTCTTTGTCGCCTTCCCGATCATCGCCAACCAGTTGTGGGCCTTCATCGCCCCGGGCCTTTACGCGCGGGAGAAGCGGGCTTTCCTGCCTTTCCTGATCGCGACGCCGCTCCTGTTCTTCCTGGGCGGATCGTTGGCCTATTACGTGGTGATGCCGCTTGCCTTCACCTGGTTCCTTGGGTTCCAGGGAGACGCGGGCGGGCTCAACGCACAGGCCCTGCCCGCCATGGGCGAGTACCTCGACCTGGTTATGCGTTTCATCCTCGCTTTCGGGATCAGCTTTCTCCTGCCGATCCTGCTGCTCTTGCTGAATGGGGCAGGGCTGGTGACGCGGCAGCAACTGGCGACCGCGCGCAAATATATCGTCGTGCTGGTCTTTGCCGTGGCCGCGATCATCACGCCGCCGGACGTGATCTCCCAGCTCTTGCTGGCCGCTCCGCTGCTGCTGCTTTTCGAAGGATCGCTGATCCTGATGCGGCTGACCGAGCGCCGCCGCGCCAAGGAAGAGGCTGCCGCCAAGGCGGCAGAGGCCGAAGGCGAAGCGGTGAAGCCCGAGAAAGCCGAGAGCTAGAAGCGTCGCCGCCGGGGCGGTTCCCAATCAAGACGGATTGCACAAATGAAAACGGGGCCACGCGGGCCCCGTCTTGCAATCAGTTTGTCGCCAGCGCCTTACGGGCTGGTGGGCAGGTCGTCGTCGCCGTCACCGAAGGCGATGATCACGCCGGCAATGATCAGGCCGCCAGCAAGCGCACCGAGCAGGAGGCCGGGGCCCCGGTCGTCGTCGTCATTGCTGCCCATGCCTTCGGCCTGGTCGACGGCAGCAGCGGCGCGCTGCGCGACATCGCTCTGTGCCAGAACCGGGGTCGCGACCAGTGCGATAGTCGCAGCAACAGTCGTGAAAAGCTTCTTAGTCATGAATTCGGTACCCTTGGTTTCCCCAACTTCAATCCCGCCCTAAACCAAATTCATGGCAATGGCGAGACTCGAATCTATGGCATTTCCAATTAGTTTGCGCCGCACCTAGCGGTTTTGCAATTCAAAATCGTAAACGCGCTGTCCGGCAATCCACGTTTCCTCGACCCGGATGTTGCGCAATTCGTCCGGGTTCGCGAGTAGTGGATCGCGGCTGAGCATCACGAAATCGGCGCGCTCGCCAGGGGCGAGACGGCCGAAGCGCCCCTCTGCGAAACCGGCATAGGCAGCGCCCGCCGTATAGGCAGCAAGTGCCTGTTCCCGCGTGATAACTTCCTCAGGGCGCCAGCCGCCATAGGGTTCTCCTTCGGCGTTGGTCCGACTGATCGCAACAGCAAGGCCTGCCAGCGGATCAACCGGTTCGACTGGTGCATCGGTACCGAATGCCAGCGCCCCTCCGGCACCAAGGATCGAGTGCCACGCATAGGCCCCGCCGAGCCGGTCCGGCCCGAGCCGCGCTTCTGCCATGAACATGTCGCTGGTCTGGTGGACCGGCTGCATCGAGGCGATGATGCCGTGCTGGCTGAATCGCGGCAGGTCCGCCGGATCGACGATCTGGGCGTGTTCGATGCGCCAGCGACGGTCGCCGCCATAGTCGCGCGACAGTTCTTCGATCGCACCCAGGGCCTCGGCATTGGCGGCATCGCCAATGGCGTGGATGGCCACCTGGAAATTGTCCAGCGCGGCGCGGCTCATGAGGTTGCGCAGCTGAGTGCTTGACAGCAGCGGCAATCCGCGGTTGCCGTGATCGTCCGCATAGTCGGCATTGAGCAAGGCTCCGCGCGATCCCAGCGCCCCATCCAGGTAGAGCTTCACGCCGTTGAGCCGCAGGCGATCCTCGTAAAGCCATTGGGTCGGCCCCGGTCCGCCGATCAGCAGCATCGAATCGACGCTGTCGGCATAGGACATGACGCGCAATTGCAGGCGGCCTGCGTCGCCCGCGCGGCGGAAGGTCATCCAGTCCTCTACACTGGTGCCCATGTCGGCGACGGCAGTGACGCCGTGGCTGAGCAACAGTTGCTGGGCATTGTGCAGCGCGAGGTCCCGGTCTTCGGGTAGCGGCGGCGGAACGGCCGCGTTGATCGCTGCCATCGCCGCATCGACCAGCACGCCTTCGGGCGCCCGCGATCCGGCAATGCGTTCGATTCGCCCGCCTGCGGGGTCCGGCGTGGCCGCGGTGACATCGCCCGCGCGCAGCGCCATCGAATTGGCCCAACCGGCATGGCCATCGACGCGTTCCAGCCAGACGGGGCGGTCGCCCACGACGACGTCAAGCTCGGCAGCGGTGGGGAAGCGGCCAAGACCCCAGCGTTCCTGGTTCCAGCCGCGCCCGATGATCCACGGGCGGTCCGGATAGGCGGCCGCATAGGCAGCGATGCGGCCCAATGCCTCATCAAGGCTTTCGGTCATTGACAGGTCGAGCACCAGGGTGCCGAGGCCTATGCCCATCAGGTGTGCGTGGCCATCGATGAAGCCGGGCACGACCACGCGGCCTTCACCGTCGATGCGATATTCGATTTCGCGCGTCGGGCGATCACCGAAGTCGAGCAGCTCGGAAATGCGGCCCTGTTCGTCGATCACCATGCCGGTGAAGCGGTCGATGGAACCGTCGCGGCCCACGGAAATGCCGTCGATATTGTCGATATGGGTATCAGCCAGCGCGGGGACCGGCACAGCCAGCAGCGCGACCGTGGTAAGGGCGGGGGCAAGCAGGCGAGCGAACATTACTGGGCCTCCGGCAAGTGGCGGATAAGGGCGCTGGTGTCCTGCCGCGCGCCGCCTTGCGATTGAACCTGGGCGTAGAACTGGTCGACCAGCGCGGTAATGGGGAGCGAAAGACCCGCGCCCTTGGCCTCGCCTAGCGCGATGGCGAGGTCCTTGCGCATCCAGTCGATGGCAAAGCCGAAATCGAATTCCCCGCGCACCATGGTCTCCCAGCGGTTTTCCATCTGCCAGCTTTGTGCCGCACCGCCGCTGATGGCTTCGAGCACCTTGTCGGTATCGACGCCGGTCGCCTGCGCCAGCCGCACGCCTTCGGAAAGGCCGGCGAGCACGCCAGCGATGCAGACCTGGTTCACTGCCTTGCAAGCCTGGCCTGCGCCAGCTTCGCCCACGTGGACGATCCGCGCGGCGAAGGCTTCCATCACTGGGGTGGCGGCGGCCATTGCCGCGTCAGAGCCACCGCACATGATGGCAAGCTTGCCGTTCTTCGCACCGGCCTGTCCGCCCGAAACTGGGGCATCGACGCAGAGCAGGCCGCGCGAGCCCGCCGCTTCGGCCAGCTGCTTGGCGAGGGCGGGGGAGACGGTGGTGTGATCGATGAACAGCGCACCTTCGCGCATGGCTGCCAGCGCGCCGTCGTCGTCCAGCATGACGCTGGCGACATCGTGGTCATTACCGAGGCAGGCCAGCACCACGTCGCATCCGGCGACAGCTTCGGCAGGCGTGGTGGCGATGGCCACGTCCAGTCCTTCGCTTGCCAGCTTGTCCTGCCAAGCTTCGGCACGGCTGGCGTTGCGGTTGTATCCGGTGACCTGGTGCCCGGCGCGGGCGAGGTGTCCGGCCATCGGCGCGCCCATCACGCCGAGGCCCAAAAAGGCAACTTTGCTCATGCGCGCCGCACTGCCCCACATGGCGCGCCAAGGCAATCTTTGTGCGGGCAAAGCGCGCCAGCTATTTGCACGGGCGGCCCATTGCTCTAGGCGCGTCCCCGTAATGACCGAGACAGAAGCCAGCCTCACCCTGCAGGACGTGCGCGACGCCGCCGAGCGGATCGCGGGCGCCGTCGTGCGTACGCCCACCATGCATTCGATCACGCTGTCGGCGATTACGGGTGCGGAAATCTGGCTGAAGTTCGAGAACCTGCAGTTCACCGCGGCCTACAAAGAACGCGGCGCGCTCAATGCCCTGCTGCAGCTGACCGACGAACAGCGCCAGCGCGGCGTTATCGCGGCTTCGGCGGGCAACCACTCGCAGGGTCTCAGCTACCACGGCACCCGGCTGGGCGTGCCCGTCACCATCGTCATGCCGCGCACCACCCCGACGGTGAAGGTGATGCAGACCGAGGCCGTGGGCGGCAAGGTCGTGCTGGAAGGCGAAACCTTCGACGAGGCCTATGCCCACGCGCGCAAGCTGGAGAAGGAGCTGGGCCTGACCTTCGTCCATCCCTTTGACGATCCGCACGTGGCCGCGGGGCAGGGTACTGTGGCGCTCGAACTGTTCGAAGACGCGCCCGATCTCGATTGCATCGTCGTGCCCATCGGCGGCGGCGGCCTGATCTCCGGTATGGCGACCGTGGCAAAGGCACAGGAACCGCCGGTGACCGTGATCGGTGCCGAAGCGCGGCTCTACCCGTCCAGCTACAATGCCTGGCACGACACCGACATGCCCTGCGGCGGCGACACGCTGGCCGAAGGCATCGCGGTGAAGGAGCCGGGCAAGTTCACCCAGGGCATCATCGAGCAGCTGGTGGACGATATCCTGCTGGTCGACGAACCCCACCTCGAAGAAGCCGTCTCGCTGCTGTTGCAGATCGAGAAGACCGTGGTCGAGGGTGCCGGTGCGGCCGGACTGGCCGCGGTCCTCGCGCACCGCGACCGATTTGCGGGGAAGAAGGTCGGCCTCGTCCTGTGCGGCGGCAATATCGATACGCGCCTGCTCGCCAACGTGCTGCTGCGCGACCTTGCGCGCTCCGGACGGCTGGCGCGGCTGCGGATAACTCTGCAGGATCGCCCCGGCGCCCTGTTCAAGGTGATGCACGAGTTCGACCGTCACAACGTCAACATCATCGAAATCTACCACCAGCGCATCTTCACCAGCCTGCCGGCGAAGGGCCTGATCACCGATATCGAGTGCGAGGCACGTGATCGCGAGCAGCTGGAGGCGCTGGTGCGCTCGCTGACCGACAAGGGCTACACCGTCAGCCAGGTCGAATTGAACTGACCCGATACGGGTCGTTAACCGAGCGCTGTCGGCAATTTGTGGAAATTAATGGTCTGGCAGGGCCGTTTTATGGTTAATAAGGTTCATCGCCGCGAATCCGTGTGGTCTTAAGGGGCAATACGGAATTCGGCGATCCGCGTCGTAACCGATTGGCCATAAGGACAGCACAGCTTCGTGACGGCACCCGTTCGCTTCCCCCGCTTTTTCGTGACCAGCCCTGCGCCGTGTCCCTATTTGCCGGGCAAGACGGAGCGCAAGGTGTTCACAGAGCTGAAGGGCCCGCATTCCGAACAGCTGAACGATGCCCTGGGCCGGATCGGGTTCCGCCGCAGCCAGACCGTGGCCTATCGCCCCAGCTGCGAAGGCTGCCGCGCCTGCGTGTCGGTGCGCGTGGTGGCGGGCGAATTCCAGCCCTCCAAGGCACAGCGCCGGGTGATGAACCGCAATCGCGACCTGGTGGTGTCGGAATGCCGCCCGTGGGCCACCGCAGAGCAGTTCAGCCTGCTGCAACGTTACCTCGAACATCGGCATCCCGGTGGCGGCATGGCGGCGATGGACGAAGTCGATTATGCCGACATGGTGGAACACACGAGTGTTTCCAGCTTTGTTATTGAATACAGAGAACCTTCTGCAGATGGCCGGCCGGGACGCCTAGTCGCGGCTTGCCTGACAGACCGGCAGGGGGACGGGTTGTCGATGATTTACAGCTTCTACGACCCGGCAATCGAGGACCGAACCGGGCTTGGCAACTTCGTCATTCTCGACCACATCGAACGCGCGGCGAAGGCAGGCCTGCCTTACGTCTACCTCGGCTATTGGGTCGAAGGATCGTCGCGGATGCAGTACAAGGTGCGCTTCCGCCCGCTCGACGTGCTCGGCGCCGATGGCTGGCGACGGCTTGACGACGAAGAGCAGCGGCAGCTTATCGAAAACGTGGCCAGGGGTGGTGCTTCGCGCGATGCGGCAGCTGAAGGCAGTACCAAGGACCCGGCGACAGACCTACAGCGCGAATTCAAGCTCGCCTGACGTTATCCGACAGCATTGGTCCACCACTACCGCGCTCGGCGCGGCCTTGCTGCTGTCGCAACCGGCGCTGGCGCAGGACATCCGCGATACGCCGCAGCTGGAAGACCTGATCCCGGCTTCCGCGGTTGAGAACCCTGAAGACTGGGCATCGCAGGGCGTATCTCCGCAAGACGAGATTGCAGCAGAAAGCCAGCCGGAGCTGCCCGTCGACGCGCCGCTGGAAGAAATGCCGCTGGTCACCATTCCATGGCCCGAAGATGTCGAACTGCCGCAGCTCGCCCCGCTGGACAGCAGTGACGAAGAGATCGAATTCGCCCAGTTCGAGGACGCGATCGGGCGGCTGCCGGAGGGCAGCGAGGAGCGACTGTCCGACGAGCTGGTGCTGGTCTTCCCCACCGAACGCACGCTGTTCCCTGAACGCGACGCGTTCCTCGACCGGTTCGAGGCCCTGTCCTCGGTCGAGCAGAACGATGCTGACGGAAACCTTGCCCGGCTTGCCGCGCAGGCGCGGGTCGATGAGGAACTGCTGCTGCGCCTGCTCGGCGTCTACGGCTATTTCGGCGGACAGGTAATCCGCACCGTCGGCATGAATGGCGAACAGCCGGAAGTGCGCTTCGATGTCATCCCCGGCCAGCGGTTCCTCGTGGGCACGGTCGACCTTGGCAACCTTGCCGCCACGGGTGCCGACTTCAAGGACCTGCGCGAGGCCTATGCAATCCACCCGGGCGATCCGGTGTCGCTCGATGCCATCGTCAGCCAGCAGGTGCGCCTCGATACCGAACTGGGCGAAAGCGGCTATCCCTTTGCGGAGATCGATGCCCCCAGCTTGCTGGTCGATCACGAGCGTGTCGAAGGCGACATCACCATGCCGGTGGAGCCCGGCGGGCAATATGTCTTTGGCTCGGTGCGCAGCGACAGCGAGGACTTCCTCTCCAGCCGTCACCTTACCCGCATCGCGCGCTGGCAGCAGGGCGACACCTACCGCCGCAGCGACGAATTCGACCTGCGCCGCGCTATCCTCGCCACCGGGCTGGTGGGCTCTGTCGGACTGGAACCGGTGGTCGTGCAGGAACCGACCGAAGACGCTCCCGGGGTGGTCGACATTGCGGCCAATCTGACGCCGGCACCGCTCCGCACGATCGCCGGCAATGTGGGCTTCGGCACCGAGGAAGGTATCCGCGTCGAGGCGAGCTGGGAGCACCGCAACCTCTTCCCGCCCGAAGGCCTGCTGCGGGTGCGCGGCATCGCCGGGACGCAGGAACAGTTGCTGGGCGTTACCTTCCGCAAGAACAACTTCCACGGCCGAGATCGCGTGCTGACGCTGGATGCCTATGCCAGCACCATCGATTACGACGCCTACGACGCCCGCAGTGCCGCACTGATCGGCACTTTCGAACGCGTCAGCACCCTCCTGTTCCAGAAGGAATTCAGCTGGTCGCTCGGCCTCGAACTGGTGGCCACGCAGGAAAGCGAGCGGCTGGCTGACGGCCGCAGCCTGGCGCGCGAGACCTACTTCATTGCCGCCCTGCCGATGTTCGCCCAGCTCGACGCGTCGGACGACCTGCTCGATCCGTCCAAGGGCTGGCGCCTGTCGGGCCAGCTGTCGCCGGAAATCTCCGACAACGACCGGGTGCAGAGCTTCTATGTTCGCAGCCAGGTCGATGCAGCCTTCTACCAGTCGGTGGGCGAGAACACCGTGCTGGCAGGCCGGGTGCGCGTGGCGAGCATTCCGGGCGCGCCGCTGGATGCGATTGCGCCGTCGCGGCGGCTCTACGCCGGTGGCGGCGGATCGGTGCGCGGTTACGGCTATCGCCAGATCGGCCCCCTGAATGACACCGGCGATCCGCTCGGCGGCCGCAGCCTGGTCGAAATGTCGCTGGAGGCGCGCATCGGTACGCCGTTGATGGACGGTGCCGTCAGCGTCGTACCCTTCTTCGATGCCGGTACCGTGGGCCTCGATCCCGTCCCTGATTTTGACACGGTCAAGTACGGCGCAGGCATGGGCGTCCGCTACGATACCGGCTTCGGGCCGCTCCGCCTGGACGTGGCTGTCCCGCTCAATCCCGGGCCCAACGATAGCTGGATCGCTGTCTACGTCGCGCTGGGGCAGGCCTTCTGATGGCTGACGAGGAAGCAGTCGAGGACGCGCCCGTGAGCGCGGCGAAGCGCCGGTCCTGGTCGATGCGCCTGCTGCGTTGGCTAGGTCTTGGCCTGTTGGCGCTGCTCGCCCTGTTGTTGGCAGTCGTCGTGTTCCTGCATACCCCGCCGGGCCGCCAGTTCATCGTCGACCAGATCGCCAAGGTTGCCCCGGCATCCGGCCTGCGCGTCGAGGTGGAGAGCATCGAGGGATCGGTGCTGTGGAGCAGTACGCTCAACGACGTGAAGTTCTACGACGCCGACGAGGTGTTGTTCCTCGAAGTGCCGACGGTGGACCTCAACTGGCGGCCGTTTAACTGGTTCACCAGCGGGCTGGACGTGCGCCACCTGGTGCTGACCGACGGAACGCTTTACGCCGCGCCACGGCTTGAGCCGGGCGATCCCGAGGCGCCGATCCTGCCCGACTTCGACATTCGCGTGGACCGCTTCGTGATCGACAATCTCACCGTGGCCGAAGGGCTGCTGGGAGAGGAGCGCGTGATCGGCTTCGCTGCCGAGGCGGATGTGCGCGACGGACTTGTCTACCTCGATGCGGACGGCGACTTCGGCGGCGGTGACGAGTTCGCCCTGCTGGTCCACGCCGAACCCGACGGCGACCAGTTTGATCTCGACCTCAACTGGCAGGCCCCGGCAGGCGGCTTCCTGGCCGCCATGGTCGGCGCGGAGGAGGACCTTTCGATAGAGCTGGTGGGGGACGGCAGCTGGACCGCATGGCAGGGCGACCTGCTGGCCCGCCAGGGCGAAACCGACTTGCTCGACTTCGATCTCTACAACGAGGCCGGCCAGTACCGGCTTGTCGGTGAAGCCCGGCCTGCGGGCTATGTCGAAGGCGTGGCTGCCCGCGCGCTGGGCGACGTGGTGCGGCTGACGGCATCGGGCACGCTGGAAGATTCGGTGCTGGAAGGCGACTTCGTGCTTCGCGCGAGCGGCGTAAGTGCCGATGGCGCGGGCGCGGTGGACCTGGCGGACAATGCCTTCGACGGCTTTGACCTCAGCGTCGAACTGCTCGACGCAACGCTGTTCTCGCCCGACGTGGCACTCAATGGAGCGGTCCTGCGCGGCACGCTGGACGGTCCGTTCCGCGACCTCACCGTTCCGCACAGACTGACCGTGCGTGAGATCAACGCAGGCGGCATCATAGTCACTGGAGTCGCGCAGGAAGGCACGCTGGCTTTCGACGGCAATCGCATGACGATTCCCCTCGACGCGGACATCGCGCGCATTGTCAGCGGCGTGGACCTGTTCGATCCGCGCCTCGCCAATGGCTCGCTCGCAGGAACGCTTGTCTATGCCGATGGCGAAATCCTGTCCGACGACCTCGACGTACGCTTCCCCGGAATGCAGGCGCGGCTGGGTCTGAATTCGCGCTTGTCGGACGGGCTGACGCGGGTGAACGGTCCCGTCACCGTGGACGACCTTGCCTTCGATGGGGTTGGGCTGGTCGATGCCGGTACGCGTATCGATTTCCGCATTGGCGGCGGCGCACCGTGGCAATTGCAGGCAGACCTGCGCGGACTGGTCGACGAGGTCACCAATTCGACGATCACCAGCCTCGCGGGCGAGAATATCCGGTTCGACGGCGCGCTGGCCATGACCTCCGGCGGTACACTGCGCTTCAGCGATTTCGATGTGAACGCCAGTCTTGTCACCGCCAATGTCGACGGGGAAGTTACAGAGGCGGGTACCAATGTCGTCGGCACCGGCGAACATGCCGACTACGGTCCCTTCACACTGGAAGCCCTGCTAGCTCCCGAAGGGCCGAGCGCCACGCTTGTCTTCGCCGATCCCTTGCCGGCGGCGGGCCTTGCCGACGTGCGCGTGGCACTGGCACCCAGCGATGACGGGTTCCGCATCGAGACGAGCGGCGGGTCGCTGCTGGGGCCGTTCGACGGCTTGCTTGACCTCGTCATCGCCGAAAGCGGCGACACCGCCGTGCGCATCAACCGCCTCAATGTCGCACAAAGCCGCGTGGCGGGTACGCTCAACCTCGTCGATGGCGGCGCGGCGGGCCGTCTGGCGGTAAGCCGCGGGGGTATCAACGGTGACATCACCCTGGCCGTGCGCGACGGCGGGCAGGGCTTCGATGTCGACCTGACGGCGCGCGATGCCCTGTTTGGCGGTGAGACACCGCTGGGCATCCGGCGCGGCACGATCACCGCGAACGGCCTGCTGCGCGAAGGCAGTTCCACGGTCACGGGCAATGCCAACCTGCAGGGCCTCAGCTATGGCAGCCTGTTTGTGGGCCGCATGGTCGCGCAGGCCGAAGTCGAGAATGGCAGCGGTCATTTCGATGCTGCGCTCACCGGCCAGCGGGGCAGCCGGTTCGAACTGCTCGTCAACGGCAACCTCGCGCCGGGTCGCATCGCCGTGGCGCTCGACGGCTCTTACGGCAACCGCGACATCACCATGCCGCGCCGCGCCGTGCTGGTCAGCACCGAGGATGGCGGCTGGCAGTTGCAGCGCACGCAGCTGAGCTATGGCGACGGCTTCGCGATTGCCAGCGGCCGCTTTGGCGGCGAGGCACCCATGCTTGGCCGCCTGTCGCTGTCTGACATGCCGCTGGACCTTGCAGGTGCTGTCACCGGCGATCTTGGCCTCGGCGGTGAGCTGTCGGGCGTGGTCGAACTGACCGAAGGCGCGAATGGCATCCCGGTGGGCGAGGCGCGCCTGCAGGTGGCGGGGCTGACGCGTTCCAGCCTGCTGCTGACGTCCGAGCCGCTCGACATCGCGATGGTTGCGGAGCTGTCCGAAGACCTGTTGCAGACGCGCGCTGTCATCACCGATCACGGCGGCGCCGATGGTCAGTTGCAGGCACGAATCAGCCAGCTTCCCGCTACCGGCAGCCTGGTAGAACGGCTCTATGCCGGCAGCCTTGCAGGTCAGTTCCGCTTTACCGGATCGGCGGCCACCTTGTGGCGGCTGGCGGCCATCGACTTGCTCGACGTGACGGGCGATATTGCCATTGCCGCCAACCTCCGCGGCAGCCTCGGCGACCCGCAGGTTCGCGGATCGTTGTCGGGCGATGGCCTGCGGGTCCGCAGCGCGCTTACCGGCACCGATATCTCCGACGTTTCCGCGCGCGGCCGCTTCACCGGTTCGCGGCTGGCACTTACCAGCTTTTCCGGCACGGCACCGGGCGGCGGGCGCATTTCGGGAAGCGGCACGGTGGACCTTGCCGGCATCTCCGCCGAACGCGGCCCGCAGATCGACTTGCGCATGGCCGCGCGCAATGCGCGCATCCTCGACCTCGACAACATGGGGGCGACCGTGACCGGACCCATGCGCATCGTATCGAACGGCGTTGGCGGCACCATTGCCGGTCGCCTGACCGTGCGCGAGGCCAGCTGGCGGCTGGGGCAGGCCGAGGCCGTTGCCCAGTTGCCCGACGTGGCCGTGCGCGAGATCAACCTGCCGGCCGATGCGCGCCCGCTGGCAGCGAATCCTGCACCCTGGCGCTACCTGGTCGATGTCAGTGCGCCGGGCGGGATCGAGGTCGACGGCATGGGCCTCGATAGCGAATGGCGTACCGAGCGCCTGCTGCTTCGCGGCACCACTGACGATCCGCGCCTGGGCGGTTCGGTCTCCATCGTGCCGCGGCAGGGGTTCTACTCCTTCGCCGGGACCCGGTTCGAGATCATTCGCGGCGAGATCGCTTTCGACCAGAGCGTGCCGATCGACCCGCGTATCGCCCTGACCGCCGCGACTGCCGTCAATGGCCTGAGCGTCGAGGTGGACGTGAGCGGCAATGCCAGCCAGCCGGCCATCACCTTCAGTTCCACCCCCGCCTTGCCGCAAGAGGAGCTGCTGGCGCGGCTTTTGTTCGGCGGTTCGATCACCGACCTTTCCGCCACCGACGCCGTGCAACTGGCCAGCGCCGTGGCATCGCTGCGGGGCGGGGCGGGCATGGGTCCGATCAACCGCCTGCGCAATGCCGTGGGACTGGACCGCCTGCGCATCGTGCCAGCCGATCCGGCGCTGGATCGCGGCACGGCCGTCGCGCTGGGCCGCAACTTCGGCAACCGCTTCTATGTCGAGATCATCACCGATGGCGCGGGCTACAATGCCACCGACCTGGAGTTCCGCGTCACCAACTGGCTCAACCTGCTGGCCACGGTGAGCACGGTCGGACGGCACCAGGCTGCAGCGGAGATCCGCCGCGACTACTGATGCCGCCGGAAAGTGTTATTCGGGGGCTGGTGCCGACTTGAGCACCGCATCGACAGGAAAGAGGCTGCCGTTGGCGCCTGTCATCACGGTGCCGTCGACGCGGGCCCGCGCGCCATCCGCAGAAGCGATCAGAATGCCATCGTCTTCGAGCGTGAAGGTGAGGGTGCCGCTGCCCATCGTAGACATTTCCACCGATCCGCCCGCGGCCTCTGCCGCAGCGGTAATGTCCTCCAGCGTGAGGTAACCCGGCACGATGTGTTCGCGGATCACCGCCACCCGCGCGGCGCGCAGGTCATCGCCTTGCAGTGGCAGGTCGAACTGCGCGAAGGCCTCGTCGGTGGGCGCAAACAGCGTGTAGGGTACGCTGCCGTCGAACATGGCCTGCAGGCCGGCATCGCTGAGCAGGTCCGACAGGGTCGACAGCCCGTCCGCATCGCCCACCAGCGTGGCAAGCGTGGCTGTGCTGCTTTCCTCGACCGGCACTTCGCTGCCCGTTTCGCCTTCGGAGCAAGCAGGTAGCAGGACGAAGGTTGCGGCGGCCAGAGCCGTCAGTGTGTTCGGGAATTTCATTGCAGCACCTGTCAGGTCAGCAGCTGGATCGCGGAGACGACCAGCATGGTTTCGGGGTCGATCTCGTAGACGTAGCCGTTGTTGTAGCGATAGCGCGCGCCAGGCCGGTCGTAGTAGCGTTCGCGATAGTCGTAGGGCACGTTGTAGACGTCATAGCCGCGCGGCGCAGGCTGGCCGACCACGAACTCGTTGCCGGTCAGCAGTGCCGCGACCGAAGCGATGGCGGCGGTTTCCGGGTCCATGCGGTAGATGACGTTGTCGGCATAGCGATAGTCGCGCGGCGAGCCGAGGCCGTAGTAGCTCTCGTAATAGCCGGGCATGCGAGAATAGCGGTAGTCGTCGGGCCATGGATTGCCGATGGCAAGGGCGCCGCCCAGCAGCGGGATATAGCCCGAAATGCCGCCATCGCTGCCGATGCGCAGCAAGAAGCCGTCATCGTAGAAGTAGCTGCCCGAGCGGCCATAACCGCCATAGCCCCACCAGTCGGGCGCGTAGCGGCGGTAGCCGTCCTGCTGGCGCGCAAGGCCGGGCGGGCGGCAACCGTTGTACTTGCGGGCGAGACCCGGCGGGCAGCCGTCAGCAATTCGGCGCGTGTCGGTGCGGTAGGTGACGAAGTCGATCAGCCCGCCGCCAGACGCATTGCCGCGTCCGTTGTTGCCATTGCCATTGCCATTACCGCGATTGCCACGGATGATCGGAGCATTGCCGTTGCCATTGCCGTTTCCACGCACGGCGGGAGGGCCGCCACGGTTGCCGTTGCCGTTGCCATTGCCGTTTCCGCGCGCCTGCGGCGGACCGCCGCGCTGGTTCTGGGCATTGCCGCGTTGATCCCCGCGATCGTTCCCGCGATTGCCGCGCTGGGCATTGCCCTGGCCATTACCGCGCGCGTTCTCTGACGCGGCAGGGCTGTTGCCGCGATTGCCGTTGCCGTTATTGCCTTGCGCCAGCGCCGGTGTGGCAACCAGTGCAAGGGCCGAAAGCCCCGCCAAAAGGTGTTTCATTGATAGGTCTCCTCGTCCGCCCAACGACCAGCAAAGGCCCAAGTTCCTAACGGCGGTTGCAAGGACAGGGTTAAGCGCCGGAGCGGTAGAGCGCGGCCTCTGCTGCCCGCCGCCGGACGAGTCCTTTCATCACCCGGCCACCTGCGTAGCACCAGCGTTCGAACTCGCGTGCGGCCCCGTCGAAGTCGCCTGCCTTGTGCAACCGCGTCAGGGTGGCCTTGGCAATGGCGCCGGTGTTGTAGTGGAAGCTGACAAGGGCATCGAACTGCGGCTGGCTGGTGGGCGCGCCGCCCAGCGCGCGGGCGACGTCGCGCGCATAGCGTTCAAGGTCCGCCTCCAACCGTGCGTCGCAGGTCTCTTGCGTCCACACAGTGCCAGGACCGATGCCGGGACCTGTGGCTCCCCAGCCTATGGTCCAGGGATCGCCGCCTGTGCCGGGATCGGGGTAGGCCTCTACCTTGCCATCCTCGCGCAGCTTTGCGCAGCCTTCGAACTGCTTGATGAGTGTCACACCTTTTGCCCCCACTTTCGAGGAGTTTGAGCCGCGTTTTGTAGGAGGTGTGACACTGTCCTGAGGAGAAAACTCCCCGGTGGCGCAATCCGCCCCATCCAGCGCGGCGTCGATGGCATCGACCTCGCTCTGGCGGAAGGGCCGTCCTAGTGCTCGGCGGATCAGGTCGAACAGGGGTTTGCGGATCAGGGGGCGGTTCATGGGCAAGCCTTTCGTGCAACGATTCGCGGCATCGCGCTAGGTCCAGCCTGAGGCTGTAGGAAAGTCCCCTGTAAAGAGCTCTTGACTGTAAAGAACTCTTGTCAGTAAAGAGCTCTTTACAGGCAACGAGGTGATTCGGTGAGAAACCGCGTGAAGGAACATCGCGAAGGGCAGGGCTGGAGCCAGGGCGAACTGGCGCGCCGGCTGGGCGTTTCGCGGCAGACGATCAACGCGGTGGAAACCGACAAGTACGATCCCTCGCTGCCGCTGGCGCTGCGCATGGCGAAGCTGTTCGCCGTCTCTGTGCCGGATCTGTTTATCGACGAGTGGGAGCCAGAAGCATGACCGATGCGAATGTCGAAGCGGCGGACAAGAAGCGCCGGTGGAAGAAAACGATTTTTGCCATGGGCCTGGGCGGTGTCGTCGGGTTCCTTGTGGCCTTTGTGACGCTCAACGTCATGGACGGGGAGTCGTTGCCCGGGGTCAGCGAGTCGGTCGAAGTGGCCGTACTGGTGGGGCTGACCTACGTGATAACAGCGCTGGCCGTGGCCGTGGGCGTGCTCAGCCCCAAGGCGGGTGCGAAGTTCCTCAATGTCGAGGATGCCGAAGAACTGCAGGAACAGCGCTCCATGCTCACTTGTTCTGCCATCGGCATGGGCGCAGCTGGCATTGCGCTGGTAGTCGTGGCGCTGGGTGGCACTGCCGGGCTGGTGGAACCGGCTCTTGCCCTGGCCATCTACGCCGTCCTCGCTGTGCTGGCCGTCTGGGTCTCGCTGAAATCGTGGAAGCTACAGGACGAACTCATGCGCGCGATCGGCCGCGAAAGCGGAGCCATGACCTTCTACCTCGTGGTAGCCGTTGGCGGCACCTGGGCGCTGCTGGCGCACCTCGGTTTTACCGCTGCCCCGCAGGCGCTCGACTGGCTGTCGATGTTCTGGGGCCTGCTGCTGGTCGCCTGCTTCATCGTCGTGGGTAAGCGCGGCATGCTGGTGATGCGCTAGGCGCAAAACGCCTTCATCCGCTCCAGAAAAAAGGCCGCCCGGTTTCCCGAGCGGCCTTTTTGTTTGGCTTGCAGCCGGTAGCTCTTACGAGCTGTAGTACATGTCGAATTCGACCGGGCTCGGCGTGGTCTCGAAGCGGAGGACGTCCTCCCACTTCAGGTCCATGTAAGCGTCGATCTGGTCCTTGGTGAACACGTCGCCCTTCAGCAGGAAGTCCATGTCGTCGCGCAGGGCGAGCAGGGCTTCACGCAGCGAACCGCAGACCGTCGGCACGTCGGCCAGTTCGGCCGGCGGCAGGTCGTAGAGGTTCTTGTCCATGGCATCGCCCGGGTGGATCTTGTTCTCGATCCCGTCGAGGCCAGCCATGAGCAGCGCCGAGAAGGCGAGGTAGGGGTTGGCCAGCGGATCGGGGAAACGGAATTCCACGCGCTTGGCCTTTTCGCCCGAGCCGTAGGGAATACGGCACGAAGCCGAACGGTTGCGGGCCGAGTAGGCCAGCAGCACGGGGGCTTCGAAGCCCGGCACCAGACGCTTGTAGCTGTTGGTGGTCGGGTTGGTGAAGGCGTTCAGGGCCTTGGCGTGCTTGATGACACCGCCGATGTAGTAGAGGCAGTTTTCCGACAGGCCGGCATATTCGTTACCGGCGAAGGTCGGCTTGCCATCCTTCCAGATCGACATGTGGGTGTGCATGCCCGAACCGTTATCTTCCTTGATCGGCTTCGGCATGAAGGTGGCCGTCTTGCCATAGGCGTGGGCAACCTGCTGCACGACGTACTTGTAGATCTGCACGCGGTCAGCGGTCTGCGTCAGCGTACCGAAGGTGATGCCAAGCTCGTGCTGGGCAGCCGCCACTTCGTGGTGGTGCTTGTCCATCGGCAGGCCCATTTCGAGCATGGTGGTGACCATCTCGCCACGGATGTCCATGCAGCTGTCGACCGGAGCGACGGGGAAGTAGCCGCCCTT
>JAUIIG010000002.1 GCA_030431875.1 Alphaproteobacteria bacterium | reverse complement strand
ACGACATCTTCCGCAATTTCGGCGACCCGGACGAGGCCATGCTGGCCACCGCGCTGGACTTCCTCGCCGGGCGTACCTGCACCCCGATCCTTGGTGGTCCGGCGACCACCCAGTCAATCGGGACCCAGCTGCTGCAGCCCGAACGCCCCAGCACCGTGGCCCACCACGAGATGCCCGGGGTCTACTGATCGCGCGACCTAGGGCTGCGGCCCGAGGTCGTCGATCCCTTCGCGCCAGGCGCAACCATTGCGTTGCTCGCTGCCCAGTTGCAGCGTGGCGACGAAGGGATAGGTGCGATCGCTCATCCCGTCCGAACAGTCGCCCGGCGTGATCGCCAGGTCGAGCGGTCGCCCGTCGAGATTGCCGCTGAACGACAGCCCGCCGCGCCCGGCAAAGCGGGTGACCGTGATCGTCTCGCCATCGATGTTCTCGGGCGTCGTATAAGTCAGGCTGGTGCCCGCCACCTGACCGCCCCAGAACGGCTCGGTCCCCGTGAAGCGCACCACGTCGTGCTCGCCGATGCCGCTGTAGGCCTCGGTGTCGGAAGCATCACCCGGTACGTTGCCCGCGCCTTCGCCCTGACCGCAAGCGGCCAGCAGGAATACGCAGATCGCAACAAGAGCCTGTTTCCGCACGAATAATCCTTCCAATCGCAACAAACTTGTCTTCCCCCGCCATTTCTGTTCTTTTCCGCACAGGGAGCGGAGGAGCAAAGATGCTGTCGCTGATCTATGTGAGCGTTGCAAGCCAGGCGCTGACGACTGCAGAAGTCGAGGCGCTGGCCGAACGTGCCGCCAAGGCCAACGCCGCGCGCGAGGTCACCGGCATGCTGGCCTTCAATTCGCGCAGCTTCATGCAATTGCTCGAAGGCGACGGAGACGCGGTGCTGGATACCATGCGCCGGATCGAAGCCGATCCGCGGCATCACAGCATCACCTATATCCGCCAGCAACAGCGCGAGGCGCGTGAGTGCCCGGACTGGTCCATGCGGTCGATGATTACCCCGCTGACCGGGGCCGGCAGCGCCACCGTGTTCACCAAGTCGCTGCCCTCGCAGATGGAACTGGATACCAAGATCCTGTTCACCAGCTTTGCCTCGTCGCTCACCGTGGAACAGGCCGCCGACTACGCCGCACGCGAGCAGGACGTGATGCACGGCAAGCGCGAGGCCGGGAACGACTAAGTCCGTTCCGCACAAGCAGCGCGTTTGACGGATCGCAATGACAAGCCAAGCGTTGTCAGGGAGACTCGGACGATAACCGAGAGGACCTGACCATGATCGACCTTGACCTTTCCGACCCCGAACTCGCCGTCATCTCCCCCGAGGGCGCGCTGAGCGAGGCAGACTTTACCGGCCTTGCCGAGGCCATCGATAGCCACATCAACACCACCGACAGCGTGCCCGCGCTGGTGATCTGCGTTGACAAGCTGCCCTACTGGGATTCGATCGGCGCGCTGACCCGGCACTTCCATTTCGTGCAGCAGCATCACCGGCTGGTGCGCAAGGTGGCCATCGTCGGCGACTCGCCGCTGCTCTCCATCGCGCCCGAGATCGCCAACCGCTTCGTCGAGGCCAAGGTGCGCCGTTTCCCATCGGCCAAGCTGGAGGAAGCCAAGGCCTGGGCCCGTGCAGAAGCTGACGATCCGGGACGTTTCGAGCTGATCGACGGCCTGCCCAGCGACGTCATCGCCCTGCGCGTGGTGGGCGTGATCACCGCCGATGACTACCGCGACATGCTGATCCCGCTGATGAAGGAAAAGCTTGCCCAGCACGACAAGCTGAAGTGCCTGCTGGTGCTGGACGATGACTATTCCACCTTCTCCGGCGGGGCGGCGTGGGAAGACACCAAGTTCGACCTGCGCCACATGACCGATTTCAGCCGCATCGCCATGGTGACCGACGTGGGCTGGATGACCAAGACGGCCCGGCTGTTCCAGCCGATCCTGCCCTACGAGCTGGGTATTTTCCCGGTCGCTGAGCTGGAAGAGGCGAAAAGCTGGATCAAGCGCTAGCCATGCGCTAGCGCGCCAGCTCACCTACCCGATCCGGAGACCGCGACCATGTCCGCGAGTGAGGAAGAATACGTCTATGACGAAGAGAGCGGCGAATGGATGCCGCAGTCGGAATACGACGCCAAGCAGGCCGCTGCCGACGTGGTCGAAGTGCGCGACGCGGTGGGCAACCTGCTGGCAGACGGCGACCAGGTGACGCTGGTGAAGGACCTCGACGTAAAGGGCGCGGGCCAGACACTGAAGCAGGGCACCCTGATCAAGTCGATCCGCCTGACGGGCGACCCGCAGGAAATCGACTGCAAGTACCCCGGCATCAAGGGCCTGGTCCTGCGCGCGGAGTTCGTGAAGAAGCGCTAGGCGCCCCCGTCCTCCGCGTCGTCGTCCTGGATCACCCGGCCCAGCACTTCGACCGGGCAGCGGTCCACGCCGTTGCGGAAGCTGTCCGGCACCAGCAGCGTCTCCAGGTCGCCGGTGCACATCGACGTGCGACCGCGCGTGTCGAAGGCGATCTGCGTGCTGAAATCCAGCTCCGGGCAGGCGCCGCGCGTCTCCAGCAACCATTCCTCGCGCACGCCGGTATGGACATAGATCCGGTCACGTCCGTGCGGCCCGTTGGGGGCCTGCGAGAAGCCGTTGATCTCGCGCGTGAAGAAGCAGGCGCGATCGGTGTCGATGTTCGCCAGCGTGGCATCCTGCGCGTCGGCCTCGGCGCGTTCCACCGGGGCGCAGGCCGTTACGGCCAGCGCGCAGCTTACGGCAGTGACGATGGATTTCGGGACAATATGATTCATGGCTCTGTCTCCTCTGCGACTCCAACCCACGGCTTGCCCCCGTTGTTCCATCACATAGCACCCTGACGCAAACCTGACACGTCCTGCACCAAAGTGCTGGTCACCTCGCAGGCAAAGGCGCACCGGTTGTCTCGCAGCGAATGCAATGGAACGGCGACGCGAAACAGCGCCCGCTCCTCGAGCCCGCCGGACAGCGGGTAACGCCAGGCATGGCGGTAGATCGCACCGACCCCTTCCCCGGAGCCGGTGCGATCCTCGTATGGCACCCCCACTTGCAACGGCGACGCGATTGGCGCAGCATCCACGCGATGAGCACCCGCTACACCAGCTTTGCCGAGTTCTGGCCCTTCTACCTGCGCGAGCACGCCCTGCCGGTGACGCGCGGCCTGCACTATGTCGGCACGACGCTGGTGATCGCAGTGGCGGTCTTCGCCGTGGTGACGGGCCGCTGGTGGTTTCTCCTGGCCATGCCGCTGGCGGGCTACTTCTTCGCCTGGCTTGCCCATTTCACGGTGGAGAAGAACCGTCCGGCCACCTTCACCTACCCGCTGTGGAGCCTCGCTGCCGACTTCCGCATGTACGGCCTGTGGCTGACCGGGAGGCTCGGTCCCGAGCTGGAAAAGGCCGGTGTGACCGGCGGCTCCCGCCCGAAGCTTCCCTGAACGGCTGACAACAGCCGCGTTCCGAATGCGTTCAAGGAAAGCGTGACAGCTTCTCCCCTGACCAACCTGACAGGGGAGGACCTGGTCATGAAACGCACATATCGTACGAGCCGCCGTTCGTTCCTTGCCCGCGTCGCGGGTGCCGCAGCCGTGGGCACCGGCCTTTCCGGCTGCACCACGCTGGGGGGCTACACCGATGCCGACGCCGGGGCCTACGCCGATCCGGCAGGTTACGGCAGGGGGCGCGCCAACGGCTATTACAACACCGGCCTGACCGACAGCGACAGCGGTGCCTATGCCGATCCCGCAGGGAACGGCCAGGGTGGCTACTACAACTCCGGCATCACCGATTCCGACAGCGGCGCCTATGCCGACCCCGCAGGCAACGGCCGGGGACGCGGCGGCAATTACCAGTCGGGCTATACCGACAGTGACGCTGGCCAGTACGCTGACCCGGCGGGCAACGGTCGTGGTCGCGGAGGCAACTACCAGTCCGGCGTGACTGACAGCGATGCCGGGCAATATGCCGATCCCGCCGGAAATGGCCGAGGTCGCGGCGGGCATGGTCGCGGCGTGACCGACAGCGACAGCGGCCGCCACGCCGATCCCGCCGGCCAAGGGCGCGGACGCGGTCGGCGCAGGTGATCTCCAACCCGTATACCATGCTTCGCGGAACCTCCGGGCGGCAAAGGTCGTTGATCTTGCAAAGCTGATATCGCCACGGAGCATTCAATGAAGATCCCGCCCTGGATTCTGGGCGCATGCGCGCTTGTGCCTGTTGCCGGAGCCGTTGCCGGCATGTCCGTCAACACCACCCCGCTGGCTGCCGAGACCGCCAGCACCATCCCCGAGGGTTCGCCCATCATGGTCGCCGACGCCGCGCCCGTGACCCGCGAGCGCTTGCCCGATCACTACGCGATGGAGACGCCCGACGGCCGCGTCGAGGTACACGAACTGGCCATGCGCGGTCGCGACCACGATTGCTGGCTGCAGGCGCGTTCCAGCGAGGCGCGCTATGAGGCAGGCCTTGCCGCCGCGCCGCCGTCGCCACTGCCTGCAAGCGCCCCCGCTCCGCTCGCCCTGGACGAACCGGCGCAGGTGCGCGCCCAACCGCAAATCGCGTTGGGAGGGCCGTCCCCAAAGGTCGCCACCTCGCGAATGATCAGCATCTCGGCGCAGTCAGACCTCGAATAGGCCGCCAGACCACGAAATCGCACGGCGTGACGCACGACACAGCCGCGCACCGTTGACCGGTGCATCAAGACTCTCGTCAATCCGGGGAAGGACCGTGAACGGCCATTCCGCACACGAGGGAGGCAACGATGCGATTTTCCGTCTTGAGAGCCATGCTGCTGGGGCTGCTGGCACTGTTCAGCACTACCGCTGCAGCCCAACCGGCAAACGATCCCGCCATCACCCTGTGGGAGACCACCGAGGGCACCATGCGGCTGGAAGTGAACCCGTTGCTGGGCGTGCTGAAGCGCATCCCCTACCTCAATGACAACGGCCGCCTGATCGGCCACTTTTCGCGCGCGGCCGATGGTGCCTTGCTGTTCGATGGGTACTGGGTCGAAGATCGCTCAACCAGTCCGTGCAGCTTACAGGTCGACGGCAGTAACGCGTGGGGCCGACTGGCGCTGCAATTCAACCGTGAGCACACGTCCTTTGAAGGCCAGTGGGGCTATTGTGACGAGGCCTTCTCGGCTGGTTGGGGTGGTTTCAATACAGGTGAAGGTGGCGAACAGGTTGCACTCTCGCCGATCACGATTGTTGGCGAGGCACGCCTGCCGAGCACAGTCGCTCTCGACCGGTTGATGGAGCGCCTACGCCTCGAATCCCGTCGCGCCGGGCCGCGCGTGGCCGGGGCACCCGATCTCTCTGCCAGCAGGCTCGACCTGTTGCGCTCACAGATCGAGGGTATGAACATTCCTGACGAAGATCTGGCCCGGATGATCGACGCTCATTTCGGCACCGACGACGCCTTCAACCCGGACAAGAGCCACGACTTCGTGCTCTACGCCAACCGTATCCGCGTGCCGCAGCAATTGCAGGACGGCGCGCGCAGCTTCGAGAGCGGGCTGGGCGAACTGATTGGAGTGCCACCCGAGGTGATCCGTGAGCTGCACGACGGCTTTTTCGAGAGCGATAGCATCCACCGAGACGCGCCGACGCGCGCCTATGGCACCAACTATCCCATCTATGCCCTCGACCGGCTGCTGAACGATCAGGCCCTGCGCAACCGACTGGGAGAGGAAGCCCGCACGCGGCTGGCCGAGATGAACGAACCCGACGTTTTCGAACCCTCGATCCGCGCCCGCTCCCGTTCAGACTGGGAGGGCAGCGATTGCAGCTACAATTCCGTGGTCGGGCGTATGCGCGTCTTGGACAGGCGGTTCAGCTTTCTCTATGCCTCACACTTGCAGTATTACGGCGCCAGCGGACGCAACAACGTTGTAAGGGAACGGCTGCGCGCCGCCATTAACGAAGCGATCCGCCTGTGCGAAGAAAGCCAGGGCATCTAACCCGGACTGGCCTGCAACATTGCCGAAAGGTGACACACAACACAGAATCGCGCGGGCCGATCGGCCATTAGGGTCTCGTCAGATTGAACGAACGAGAATGTGAAGGAGACCCGAAATGAAGAAGGCAATTGCTACCGCGCTGATCGCGATCACCATGACCACGGCGGCCACCCCGGCCATGGCCGGCGGCACCCGCGACAGCCGTCATGATGACTGGATCGACCTGATCTCGGTCGGCTCCTTCGCTGCCGAAACTTACGTCCAGCTGGTCGGCCTGCTGCTGCCCGCAGTGCAGGCTGCTCGCGAGGCGGCATAAGCGAGACTCCGCGCAGGCTCCCTCTCCCGATCCGGCCTGCCAAGTGCGCCCGGTGGCTTCGGCTGCCGGGCGTTTTGTCGTGTGGGCGGATAGCCCCAGGGCCAGCCGTCAGGCTTCGCTGGCAGCCTCTTCGGCAGCAAGCCGCTCCTGCCGTTCGACCTTCGCCTTGGCGCGGTCGTCCTCGACCTTCTGCGCCTGGTCGGCCAGGCTGCGCCAGGTGCGTTCGGCGCGCAGCGCGCGGTCGCGCACGTTGTCGAGAGTGGCCTTCCCGGCCTCCGCCGCGGCCTCTTCGGCGCGGGCGTTGTAGAATGCGAATGTCTGGGCGATGGGCTTTCTCCCGCTCGCGTAAAGGGGCCTGCGTGCCTCCCGTCACCACACGGCGACGGGAGGCGCACAGTGGCGCGGATTAGTCCGCGGCCGAAAGGTTGACGGCGCTTTCCTTGCCGTTGCGGCCCATCTCGACGTCGTAGTTGAGGCGCTGTTCCTTATCGAGCGTCTGCATGCCGGCGGCCTGCACTGCGCTGATGTGGACGAAGCTGTCGGCCGAGCCATCGTCGGGCTGGATGAAGCCATAGCCCTTGTCGGTGTTGAAGAATTTGACGGTGCCAGTCTTGGCCATGTGGTGTTCCTTTCGAGAACGTAGGGTTGCCACCCCGCGACATGCGGAGCGGCCGTGCAAATCGTCATCGAAAAGGAAGTCGTCGTCTGGTTTGCGCCGGGGCCCTCAAGGGGCAAGCGGCGGTCGGCAAATTTCGAAGTCCGTCGCAAAGATCGACGTTCAGCAGCGCCGCCCTAGCCGGTTTGTGGCGGCCTGGCCAATCATTCCTGTGACAGCCCCCGCCAGGAGATACGAAAGAGGCGGGCCCGGAAGGGGACCCGCCTCTCGTAAACAGGCGCATCCGGCGACAAGGGGGGAAACGCCGCGCCTGTCGATGAACGCTGTCAATCAGCCGGGCATCAGCACCGTGTCGATCACGTGGATCACGCCGTTCGAGGCGTCCACGTCGGTGGCGATCACCGTGGCCGTGCCACCGGTCGCATCGGTGAGCACGACATTGCCGTCGACGAGCGTGGCCGTCAGCGTGCCGCCATTCACGGTCTCGACTGCCAGGCCTTCGTCACCGGCAGCCTCGATCGCTGAAACGACATCCGCCGCCATCAGTTCGCCCGCAACCACGTGGTAGGTGAGGATCGAGCCAAGCGTCTCGGTGTCTTCGGTGACGAGAGTGTCGACCGTGCCTTCGGGCAGCGCATCGAAAGCGGCATTGTTGGGCGCGAAGACGGTGAACGGGCCTTCGCCCTGCAGCGTCTCGACAAGGCCCGCGGCCTGCACGGCGGCAACCAGCGTGGTGAAATCGGCATTGCCGGCGGCGACGCCGACGATGTCCATCGACACGTCTTCGACCGAGCTGGTGTCGGCCATGGTGGAATCGGCGTCGGCGGTGTCCTCTGCTTCACCGGCACAGGCCGAGAGCGAGAGCGCGGTACCCGCCATCAGCGGAATCATAATCTTGCGGAACATGGTCGTCCTTTCGAAAACTTCAGTCGTATTCCCGTCCAGCATGGAAGATGGCCATGCGCGGCGGGCATTGCGACACGGACGAAGGGACATGAGTCCAAAGGCGGTATCCCGCCACTGCGTCGGCCAACCCCGCCTGAAGCCCGGCGCTAACAGGGCCCGAAGCAGGGCGGCTGGCCCTTTACGGGTGACAGGCCGGGGGCAAGCGATGCTACAATGCATGCCGATGTCTCCAGCTGCACCCGAAACCCCGTCCGCCAAGCCGCCCGTCACCGTGATCGTCGATGCCGATGCTTGCCCGGTGAAGGAGGAAGTGTACCGCGTTGCCGAGCGCTTCCGGGCGCATGTCCGCGTGGTCAGCAACAGCATGTTCCGCGTGCCCGTGAGCGAGCGGGTGAAACGCGTGGTGGTGTCCGACAGCTTCGACGCGGCGGACGACTGGATCGCGGACCACGCCGGCCCGCGCAGCGTGGTCGTGACCGGCGACATCCTGCTGGCCGAACGCTGCCTGAAGGCGGGCGCGAGAGTGCTGAAACACGATGGCAGCCAGTTCGACGCCGCCAGCATCGGCAATTCCATAGCCACCCGCGCCATCCTGGCGGACCTGCGCGCCGGAGTGGACGGCCCATTGGGAGCCAGCGGCGGCGGCCCACCTCCCTTCAGCAAGGCCGACCGCTCGCGTTTCCTGCAGGCGCTGGACCGGGTCCTGGTGGAGCTTCGATAGCCCCCGCTCTACCGCTCAGGGCGCGTCTTGCGGCCTGAACACCTCGTCCGGCACCAGCCGCACCCAGTCGGGCTCCTCCCCCAGCCGCAACAGCATTCGCACGCCAAACTCCATCGGGTCCGGCTCGTCGGATGCCAATGTCGGCCCATAGGTGCTGCGCACTTGCGCTGGATCATAGCCCATCAGCTCGAGCATCGTGGGAAAGAGCTGGTACTGGCTGCTGCCATCGAAACGCGACGGGAGGACCGCACTCCAGTCGGGCACTTGCGCCAAGCCGGTGGTGGCAATCACCAGCGGGACCGCACCTTCTTCCATGGCCACGTCGCTGACCCGGCAATGGGTGACATTGCCGGGAGCTTCGTGCTCGTAGAAGGTCTGCCCGTGGTCGGAAGTGTAGATCACCACCGCGCCGGGCCCGTTGGCATCAACACCCGCAAAGATACGCTCGAAAAACCCGGCCACGCTCCACCCGATCGCGTTGCGGTAATTGTTGCGGTAGAGCCGCCAGAAGTCGGCATCCTTCGACAGCGCTTCGATCTCCGCCTCGGGCCGGAACGGCCCCTCACCGGCCGGATAGAGGCCCGTCAGCGGGAAATGCGTGCCGAGCTTGTTGACCAGGATGAACTCTGGCACCGAATTGTTGATCCGGTCCACGATTTCCTCGGCAATCCGGTGGTCGCGGTCCACCAAGGCGACATCGCGAAAGTACAGCTGGTCGTCGATATCCAGCCGCTCGTCATCGGTGACGTAGTTCTCGTTTTCGCCGCCCCGCTGGCCATAGAGATAGACCGTTCGCATCCCCGCTGCCTGCGCATAGGACCAGATTGACGGAGCAGTGGCGACGTTTTCCTGGAACGCATCGCGCGTCGCGCCAAAGCGCAGGGCCACGTTGCTCTGCATCGAGCAATTGGTGATGGCCGCCGCAATGCCGAAATTGGTGATCGACCAGCCGGGCACGGGCTGCGCCAGCCCCGTCCGGGCACCGCCGGGCGCGTTGATGTCGAGGTAGTTGGCGGAAACCGATTCATCCACCACCAGCACGATATCGTCCGCGATGGGCGGCCGGCTGCGCGCAATCTCGACCGCGCGTCGCTCGCCACCGATGCCGTGCAGGCGGTCGATCAGGTAAAGCCCGGCAAAGCCCACCCCTTTCCAGCCCGCCGGAACCCCGCGGATCTGACCCTGTCGCTCGACCAGGAATGCCGTCAGGCCCAGCGCGACAACCAGCGGGAGCACGACCGCCGCCCTTCCCGTCCAACGGCGGACCGGCGGCGGTTTCAGCCCGATCGCCACGGCCATGACGATGCCCGCGGCGAGGGCCAGCGCCAATGCCGGCCCGTAGAGCGCCATGGCATCGGGCAGCGCGCTGCGGGCATCGACGGTCGTGACGAAGTCGAAGTAGGTCGTGCTGGTTCCGGCCGACAGCTGGAAGCCGTGGATCACGGTAGTCCCGGCCCCCAGCACGACGGCATAGGCCCACCGCACCACGCCGCTGCGCACCAGCGCCGCCGCCACCATGGCAAGCGTGAGGATCGCGAACACCGGCGGTATGCGCAGGAAGGACAGCAGCCCGGTCTCGGCCCACAGCCCGGGCCAGCGGACGAGGTCGAGGCACAGCACGAGGCCCAGCAACCCGAACTTGAGGAGGAGTCTCTTCACTGCGGCGCGCCTGCCTTGCCTTTACCCGCTGGGTTCCGCCGGACTGGTATCACCCCAAGGGAACCGAGAACACGGTCTTGTTCGCAGCGGGCGCCCCGCCAGTCCTGCCGCGCCAAGGTGGAACACCTGGAACAGGGTCCTGAGGGGAAAAGCCCCCTGTGTGATCCTGCGCCGCGCAGAGAGTAACCCTGCCTGCCCGGAGCGTGACCGTGCCCGGCGAAAGCGTCACCCTGCGGCGGCGCGGCGTTACCCTGCGCGGCGCAGCTGTCACCCGGAGCGGGCCGCGGAGTGTCACCCTTGCGGTGGCGCAGTGTCACCCTGCCCGCCCCCTGTTGTCACCCGGTCGCGAGCCCTGGCGCTGGGTGGGGCGGAGCGGCCGCTTGTCGAGCAGCGGATGCACCGCCCGCCGCCGAAATTGCGCGACCTCGCGCATGGTCCTGAAGTCGGCGAGAGCAACCTCCCACAGGCGCGCAAACTCCGGCGCCCGCGCCCGCAGCGCATAGGCCGCCTTGCGGCTCATGCGGACCGACCGCGCCGCGCGCGCGGCGTTACCGTGCAGGGCGAGCTGTTTGAGGAAGGCCGCGGCCTTGGCGCCGGTCCAGCGGGACATGTCGGGGGATTGGCGGGGTGTGGGCGGCGGTGGGGTGGTGCTCATGCGCGGGAGCGGAGCATGGGGGTGAGGGTGTAGGGAAGTGTGGAGATTCAATAATCCATTTACCGCTGCGCCCCACTATCTATAGCCCTCATGAAGGTAAGTGGCGCGAAATTCTTGGACATCGCCGACGGTGTCAGTCTTGTGAATCATTCGATGACAATTCGAGCACAAGACTGTGAAATCCGACATCGGATCAAGCTTCACGATTTTGCCCTTGAGCTTGGCCAAAGGTTCCAAATGATGGGCCTCAATGAACTCTCGGCCAATCGCACCGTAGCGCTCTTCGAAATCAAATCCACAAGCCTTGCATTTATATCCATGAACTTGCTTAGCTTTTCTTGCTAGAGATCTATTTCTTTCGATCCTTTTGTGCTCTCGAAGAACACGGGCATCCTCTTCTTCAAGACCCGCTTCATCATCCTCTGAGTCCGCATTTCTAAAGAAGCGGTCATCTTTGGCAGCAAGGTCCTCATACATGAGCATGAAGTGGTGAAAATCCGATCGCAGTTCATCATCGGAAGGTATCGATCCTGACTCATAGTATGCGGAGCAAACAGAGCCAGCTTCATACAAATTTCCAATTGCACCAACATTTCTAATCGACAGATCAATAGGGCCTGCATCAAATTTTCCGGCAAGATTGCCTAATCTCGCCAGCAAATCTTTTGCCCGCGCGGTCAGAGCTTGAGCCGCGCCGGAACCATAGTGATGCTTCACTGATGTCACGCCCTGATTCAGTGAAAGAAAGACACCTCTTTGTTTCGCATCAAACAGGTAAACTAAGTAAAAGCCTTCCTGCACTGTGTCTGTGATGAGCCGGTCGATGACGGATACCCACGGGACCTCAGCCCATACACCCTGCCCAGGACTCCCTTTAAGTTCGTACCTCGATTGATCCTCTACCCATTTTGCAACCTGTTTTGGGAGATTGTTACGAATGTACTTAGCAAGTTCGTGATCGGAAAACCTCTCATCCGAAGCTACTTCGTAATTATCTAGAATATATTGGAGTGAGTTAGAGAAACTCGAAACTACACCAGAGCCTACCGGTGTCGTAGGAAGTACGCTCTCCCAATCAAAGTTCTTCGCACTTTCTATTTGTTCCGACCACCAGGGCCAATCGAGATTCTCTCTATCAAAGAGCCCAAAATATCCTTTTCCAGGAGAATGCTCGTTCTCCGACCCCTTCGTCTTGTTGACAATTATTCCCGTAATCGCAGGTAGATCATGAGCCTTTGTCCATTGGGCCAAATTGTCTAGGCCCTGTCGCTTCAAACTCTCACCCCAATCAGTGCTTCGTTGGCTTAGGCCAAGTTTCTCGTGAACTTCTTTGTAGCCAATCATCTTTTCAGGATGTCCCGAATTCACCTCCGGCAGCAGCGACATCAGCAGCCTAAGCAAATCATGTCCTTGATGATCTAGTTGCATCTACAGTCCATCCCTAAGGAAATTTCCTGCCTTCACAGGAGTTGTCGCTCACCGCCGCGCCGTAACCTTGATCTCCACCAGCGCCGTCGGCTCGTAAAGCTCGGTTACACCCACCGCCGTCCACGCCGGAAAGGGCGCGCTGATGTAGCGGTTCTTTACCTCGACGAATTCGTCCAGTTGCGGGCCCATGGGGCCGGCGTGGAAGGTTTCCAGTTCCACCACGTCGTCCCAGCCCACGCCCGCGCGTTCCAGCGTCGCGCCGATGTGCTCGAAGGCGCGGGTGAAGGCGGGTTGCATGTTCTCGTCGCCTTCCTCCGGCACGGCGACAACGCCTGCCAGGATCACGAGGTCGCCCACCACCACCGCGTCGGAATATCCCACCGCCTCCTGGAAGGCGAGCGCATCGGGGTTCTCGGGCATCACCGTCTCGAACGCGGCCTGCTCCTCCGCCTCCGGCTCTTCGGCAGCGGGCGTGCAGGCGGCAAGCAGGCAGGCGCAGGCGGTGCCCAGCGACATGGTGATCGTACGTTTCATGTAGTTCCCCCCTTCGAGAAGGGAGGAACCTGCGCCAAGTCTGCCTCGGCTACAAGGGCTTAGTCATGCTCCCGGTCGCCCTGCCCCATGTACAGCTCGCGGCCGGTCTCGTCGTAGACCTTGCTCATTTCCTCCATGCCCTTCTCCGCCTCTTCGGCAGCAACGAACCCGTCCGAAGACTGGTTCTGCAACCGGGCGAATTCGCGCACTTCCTGCGAGATCTTCATCGAGCAGAACTTCGGTCCGCACATCGAGCAGAAGTGCGCGGTCTTGGCGCCCTCCGCAGGCAGCGTCTGGTCGTGGTACTGCTCGGCCGTGTCGGGATCGAGCGAGAGGTTGAACTGGTCGCGCCAGCGGAATTCGAAGCGGGCTTTTGACAGGGCATCGTCGCGCACCTTTGCCGCCGGGTGGCCCTTGGCAAGGTCCGCCGCGTGGGCGGCCAGCTTGTAGGTGACAACGCCAACCTTCACGTCGTCGCGGTCGGGCAGGCCGAGGTGTTCCTTCGGCGTGACGTAGCAAAGCATGGCCGTGCCGTACCAGCCGATCTGCGCCGCGCCGATGCCGCTGGTAATGTGGTCGTAGCCGGGCGCGATGTCGGTGACGAGCGGGCCGAGGGTGTAGAACGGGGCCTCGCCGCAGGCTTCCAGCTGCTTGTCCATGTTCTCCTTGATCTTGTGCATCGGCACGTGGCCGGGGCCTTCGATCATCACCTGCACGTCCTGTGCCCAGGCGCGCTTGGTCAGCTCGCCCAGGGTGTAGAGCTCGGCGAACTGCGCCTCGTCGTTGGCGTCGGCGATGGAGCCGGGGCGCAGGCCGTCGCCCAGCGAGTAGGCGACGTCGTAGGCCTTCATGATCTCGGTGATCTCGTCGAACTTCTCGTAGAGGAAGCTCTCCTTGTGGTGCGCGAGGCACCATTTCGCCATGATCGATCCGCCGCGCGAGACGATGCCGGTGACGCGCTTGGCCGCCAGCGGGACGTAGGGCAGGCGCACGCCCGCGTGGATGGTGAAGTAGTCGACGCCCTGTTCGGCCTGTTCGATCAGCGTGTCGCGGAAGACCTCCCAGCTCAGGTCCTCGGCAATGCCGCCGACCTTTTCCAGCGCCTGGTAGATCGGCACGGTGCCGATGGGGACGGGGCTGTTGCGGATGATCCATTCGCGGGTGTCGTGGATGTTGCGGCCGGTGGAGAGGTCCATGACCGTGTCGGCACCCCAGCGGATCGACCAGACCATTTTGTCGACTTCGCTCGCCACGTCCGATGCCACGGCGGAGTTGCCGATATTGGCGTTGATCTTGACGAGGAAGTTGCGCCCGATGGCCATGGGTTCGGCCTCGGGGTGGTTGACGTTGGAGGGGATGATCGCCCGCCCGCGCGCCACTTCGTCACGGACGAATTCGGGTGTCACGTAGTCGGGGATTTCCGCGCCCCAGTCCTGCCCATCGCGGACATATTCGCGCAGCTTCTCACGGCCTAGGTTCTCGCGCTCGGCGACGTATTCCATCTCCGGCGTGATGATGCCGCGGCGGGCATAGTGCATCTGGGAGAGGTTCTTGCCCGGCTTGGCACGCAGCACCTTCTTGGCGACGTTGGGGAAGGCGGGGACACCGCCCGAACGGTCCGGGCCAAGCTGGCCGTTGTCTTCCGGCTTCACCTCGCGGGCGTCGTATTCCTCCACGTCGCCGCGATCGAGCTGCCACTGGCGGCGCAGCTGCGGCAGGCCGGCAGCAATGTCGATCCGGGCATTCGGGTCGGTATAGGGGCCGGAGGTGTCGTAGACGCGCACCGGCGGCTCGCCGGACGAAGGCTCGAGGTCGATCTCGCGCATGGCGACATTGAGCTTGCCGACGTGGATCTTGCGGCTGCCGCGGATGGGGCCGGTGGTGACGCCGATTTCGAACTGCGAATTGATGTCGGCCATGGGAAGTCCTCTCTACCGGGCGGTGCGGGACTTCGGGCGGTGGTGACCGGCCCTTCCCTCCGCCCGTACTAACGGGTTCAGGTTCAACGGGTCGAAGGGTGCGAAACCTCCCTCTCAGCCAAGCGGCTCCCCGGGGATGGACATGCGATAGACCTTCAGCTTGGCGGGGTCCAGCCCTGCTACTGCACCCCGCCCGCGGCCTGCCATTCGGCAATGGCCTCGATCGGGAAGAGCAGCATGATGACGTTGAGCGTCAGGTTGTCGCGCACCACGAGGCCGGCCACGATCTCTCCCAGCAGGGCCAGGGCCACGGTCACCCGCACCGGCAGGCGCAAGGCGAGCCAGAAGCCCAGCGCCATCCAGCCGATGTCAGCCGCGGAGTTGAGCACGCTGTCGCCCGAATAGCCGTAGTTGGCTGTGACCGAGCGGAAGCGATTGATGACGATCTCGGTGTTCTCGAGCACTTCCCAGCCAGCTTCCAGCAGCACGGCCAGCGTCAGGCCCCAGCGCGGTGCGTTCTTCCCGCCGATCCCGCGGCGGACGAACAGCCACCAGCCGAGCGCGTAGAAGATCATGCCGTGGATCACGTGGCTGGGCGTGTACCAGTCGGCAATGTGCTGGCTGTTGCCCGCGTCGTTGATCTTGCCGTGCCACAGCTTGATCTCGCCGCATTCGCAGATCGGCGGGCGGTCCATGGCCAGCAGCACGCCGATGGCGACAACGGCGATGATCACCGAGACGATGACCGCGCGGCGGTCTGGAACGAGCGAGCCCATGGCGGCGAGGCTAGAGCCTCCGCCCTGCATGGCAAGCGGCAATAGGCATCCCGCCAGTCAGGCCACGGTCATCCGGACCTATTGAGAAAGGCCCAGATGCCGCTAGTGATTTGCGTTCGCAACATTCCGACCTGACCAGCGAGGCCAGTTTCATGACCGAATTTCCCACCACCACCGACGAACACCAGCAGGGCAAGCGCAATGCCTTCACGCGCTTCCTCGACGGGGTGGAATGGCTGGGCAACCTGCTGCCGCACCCGGTGACGCTGTTCGCCCTGCTGGCGCTGGGCATTGTCCTCCTGTCAGGCCTGCTCGGCTGGATGGGCGTGGCCGTGACGGACCCGCGCCCTGCCGGTGCCCCCGGCGTGGCGGATGACGGCATGATCCGCGCGGTCAGCCTGATGGACGGCGACGGCCTGCGGCGCATCTTCACCGGGCTGGTCGACAACTTCACCGGATTCGCCCCGCTGGGCGTGGTGCTGGTGGCCATGCTGGGCGTCGGCGTGGCGGAGAAGAGCGGCCTGCTGTCCGCCGCCGTGCGCGGCATGGTGCTGAACGCTCCGCCCAAGCTGGTGACCGTTGCCATCGTCTTCGCCGGGATCATTTCCAACACCGCCAGCGAGGTAGGCTATGTGGTGCTGATCCCGCTGGGCGGCGCGATCTACTATGCGCTGGGACGCCATCCGCTGGCGGGCATGGCGGCAGCCTTTGCCGGTGTCTCGGGCGGCTACAGCGCCAACCTGCTGATCGGCACGATCGACCCGCTGCTGGCGGGTATCACACAGGAAGCCGCGCAGCTGATCGACCCCGACTACACCGTTCTGGCGACCGCCAACTGGTACTTCATGTTCGCCAGCACCTTCCTGATCGCGGCCATCGGCTCGCTGGTGTCGATCTACATCGTCGAGCCCAAGCTGGGCAAATACGATGCCGGCAAGGCGGACCCGACCATCCTCGACGACGGCATGATGAAGCCGCTGGAAGACAAGGAACGCAAGGGCCTGCGCTGGGCCGGCCTCGCGCTGCTGGGCGTGCTCGGCCTGATGGCGCTTACGCTGGTCCCCGACTGGGGCGTGCTGCGCAATGCGGAGACGGGGGACCGCATGGACTCCCCCTTCTTCGACGGGTTCGTGGTGTGGATCTTCATCTTCTTCGTCGCCATCGGCTATGCCTATGGCCGCGCCACCGGATCGCTGAAGACCGACCGCGACATGATCGACGCCATGTCCGGCGCGATCTCGGCGCTCGGCCTCTACATCGTGCTGGTGTTCTTCGCCGCGCAGTTCGTGGCCTTCTTCGGCTGGACCAACCTTGGCGCGATCACCGCGGTAACGGGCGCCAACTTCCTTGTCGAAAGCGGGATGACCGGGCCGATGGTGTTCTTCGCCTTCATCGTGATCTGCGCGATCATCAACCTGTCGCTGGGGTCCGCCTCGGCACAATGGGCGGTGACCGCGCCTATCTTCGTTCCCATGCTGATGCTGATCGGCTATGCGCCCGAGGCGATCCAGGCCGCCTATCGCATCGGCGACAGCACCACCAACATCATCACCCCGATGATGAGCTATTTCGGCCTGATCCTGGCCTGGGCGACGCGCTACCAGAAGGACCTTGGCGTGGGCACGATGATCGCGATGATGCTGCCCTACACCATCTTCTTCATCACCGCGTGGTCGGTGTTCTTCTACCTTTGGACCTTCGTGGTCGGCCTGCCCGTTGGACCGGGCTCGCCGACCTACTACACGCCCTGAGCCGCCTCCGCCGCGCGTGACCGTACTCTACCGCCTCGATGCCGATGCTGTCGCCATCGGTGCAGCCTTCGGCATCCGGGTGGGCGACGATCCGTGGGCGGGCGGACATGTTGCGCCGGGCAGCTTTGCCCCGGTGATCACCGCCGGGCGCGAGTTCATTGCCGGACCCGGTCGTGCCAACCAGCCGTGGCGGATGACCCCGCGCCTGTGGGGCGTGCCGCCGCCAGCTTCCGCCCAGGACGCCGCGCGCCCGGTGCTGAGCGTGCGCAACACGGACAGCCCGTTCTGGGTCGGCAACCTGCGCAATCCGGAGTTCCGCTGCCTCGTCCCCGCGACGGCCTTCATGGAATGGGGTAGCGGCACCGACTACGAAGGCCGCCGCTTGCGCCACTGGTTCGCCTGCCCAGGCCAGCCGGTCTTCGCCATGGCGGGCGTGTGGAAGGATAGCGAAGTGCCGAGCTTTGCCCTACTCACCTGCCCGGCGAACGAGACGGTGCGGCAGGTTGGCCGCGATGTCATGCCGGTTGTGCTGCCACCCGATCCCCGCGCTTGGGCCACCTGGCTGCACGGCGGATGGGACAAGGCAGCGGAGTTACTGCGGCCCTGTCCCGGTGACACGCTGCGGGAAATCGAGGTCTAGGCCGGAACGCCGATGGCGTACCTGAGAGCAACCGGCCCTAACTCCTTGAAAACGTCGCCTTCGGCAGCGGCAGCCTTAACCTCTGGTTAGGCATTTTCCTTTACTCGGGCAAATCGGAGTGAAGGGAGCCACTACGTGAACGCTTATAGCCAGGATTTCGAGGCCGCTGCGGCCGAAGAGACCGTCGCCGTCGCTGACGCAGCCGAAACTGCTGTCGCGCATCCGCGTCGCGCCCAAAAAGGCGGCAAGTTCATGGAGCTGCTGACCACCAAGACCATGCTGCGCCAGATCCTCGGCAATGCCGCATTCCTGGTCACCGCCCTGCTGATCGTCAGCGTGGCTGCCCTGGTCGGCACCAGCTATCCGCAGGTTGCCAGCACCACCAATATCATCGTCATTGCCGGTGCCGCTTTCGGCCTTGGCTTTGGCGTCTACAGCACCTGGCGCGTGCTCCAGACCAGCGTGATCCCGATGTACCAGATCGGCAATACCATGCTGCGCATCGCCAAGGAAAAGAAGAACACCGTCATCCCCTGCCTCGACCGCGACGACGAAGTGGGCGATCTCGCCCGCGCGCTGGAACGGTTTGCCAACTGGGGCTTCGAGCGCGACGACATGATCGAAGAGCGCAAGAAGATGGAAGAAGAGCGCGCCGAGATGGCCACGCGCCGCACGCGTTCGCTCAACAAGATTGCCGACGAGTTCGAAACCACCATGGGCAACGTGTCGGGCAGCGTTGCTGCTTCGGCCTCGCAGCTGCACGCTGCGGCAACTTCCATGGAAAAGGCTGCAGCGGAATCGATCGCGCAGACCGAAGAGGTCGCCAAGGCCATGCACCAGAACACCGAAGGCGTGACCTCGGTTGCTGCCACTTCGGACGAATTTGCCCTCTCGATTGCCGAAATCAGCCGCCAGGTTGCCCTGTCGGCCGAGCTGGCCCGCGATGCCGGCAGCACGGCTTCGTCGGCCAACGACACGATCAGCTCGCTGTCCGCTTCGGCAGACCAGATCGGAACCATTGTCGAACTGATCAGCTCGATTGCCAAGCGCACCAACCTGCTGGCGCTCAATGCCTCGATCGAAAGCGCCCGTGGCGGCGAAGCCGGTCGCGGTTTCGCCGTGGTGGCTGCCGAGGTGAAGGAACTTGCCGCGCAGACGGGCCGCGCGACCGACGAGGTCGCCAAGCAGATCCGCGCGATCCAGGATTCGACCGGTGACAGCGTGTCCGCGCTGAAGGCCATCGGCGACAAGATTAACCAGCTCGAAGAGACCGCCGTCTCGATCGCTTCGGCGGTGGACCAGCAGTCGGTCGCGGGTCAGGAACTGGCGCGCAACATCGACATGGCTGCCCGCTCGACCAGCGAGATCAGCGACAAGCTGGCCAAGCTGCGCGAAGCGGCCACCACTTCGGGTGCCGCAGCCACGCAGACGCTGGGTTCGGCCAACGAGCTGGAGCGCCAGGCATCGACGCTGACCACGCAGGGCGAGGTCTTCCTCACCAAGATGCGCCAGGTCTGAGAGACCTGATTTCCGCTACAGGCAGAAGCGGTCGCCGCGCCGGGCGACGCTGAACCCGCGCGCTTCGACCTCGGCACTTTCGGCCGAGGCCGGGTGGCGGATCGGGTTGGTGTGGTTGTAGTGGATGAAGTGGACCTTGGCCCGCTCCTCCGCCGGCAGGTCTGCCAGCAGGTCCATCGTATCGGTGACGCGCGGATGCGGGATTTCCGACATGTCCCTGCCGGGCAATTCGTTGTCGTCCCAGAAGGTGGCGTCGATAAACACGTGGTCGACACGCCAGAGCATACTGCGCAGCAGCGAGGTCCGCTCCTCCTCCGGCCAGTAGTCGATATCCGGCAGGTAGAGCGCGCTGCCCGCCTCGGGGTGGTGGATGACGAAGCCGACGGTTTCCGAAAATTCGTCGCGATGGGGAACGGCAAAGGGCGTCACCGCCAGCCCGCCGGGCAGCATTCTCGGCGTGCGGTCTTCGAGCGCGTCGAGCGCGATGTTCTCGAGGTCCACCAGCTGGCTCCACGGACCATTGGCAGCGAGGAATTCGATCATGCGCGGCATGGCATGGGTGCGCACGGCACCCGCGCCGGCAGCTTCGCGACCGAAATAGGCGAGGCCAAGATAATGCCCGATATGGGCGTGGGTAAGGAAGACGCCGTCGACGCCCAGCCCTTCACGGGGTGGTTCGATGGCGTCGAGCATGGCCAGCTGCTCGGTGATCGCGGGGCTGGCGTCGAACAGGTAGCGCCTGCCTTCCACCCGGTCGATCAGGCCCAATGACGAAGGCAGCAGGCGCGGGCCCGTGTCACCGGCATTGCCGATCTGCGGGGCGCCGGCATCCTGCCCCGCCCCCAGCACCACGATCTCGTAATCGCAGGGCGCGATGTCCTGTGCCTGCACCGCAAAAGGTGCGCCGAGCAGCGCCAGCGCGACCAGACCTGACCGCATCAGAAGCGCAGCATGGCGACGCAGACCAGCACCAGCCCCAGCACGCCGGAAAAGAGCGCCCAGACGCGGTTGACCGTTCCCAGCATCAAGCTGGCGAAATGCAGGAAGGGCCTGCCGAAGCCGAGGATCACCACGCCTTCCAACACCATGCCCCCGCCCATCACGGTGACGACGACGGAAAGCCAGTCTTCCGGGTTCCAGGGATTGACGAGGTAGATCGTCGCGCCCAGCGCCAGCACCACGATCCCGGTCAGGAAGCGCAATGCCTCGTTGCGCTCGAACCCGTCGAGCATGGCTGCCCAGCTACCGGGAGAGCGCAGTTCGCCAATCGATGCGCCAAGCGCGTAGAGCCCCATGAACAGCGCGATCCATGCGGGAATGTCTGCGGCGTGTGCCATCCGTCTCTCCTCCTCAGGCTTCCGGACCGTCTACCACCAGCAGGGTGTCCACGCCAAAGACTTCGGGCTCGGCACCGAACTTGGCGCGCATGGTCTCGGCGAATTGCGGGCCGAAGAAGGCCTGCGCGGAGGCTTCGTCGGTGAACAGGTAGACACTGTGCCCGCAGTGCGCCGCTTCGTCATAGGCGAAGTACTTCCGCACGAGCCCCGGCAAGCCGGCGAACTGGTCTTCGGCCGCCTTGAAGGCAGCCAGCATCTGCTCGCGCGAGCGAGCCTCTGCCAGCGGGTATCTGACGATAACAGTGTGCATGCGATCGGCCTCCCATACGTAAGAAATGCTGCCTTCCCGGCAAGGCCGCGACAAGCCTGCGTAGCAATATCTATCGGTAAAGTTCCATCGTTCCAAACCTGAACAGGTTTCGGGAATTTTCGCACAGGGACCTTTGGAGGGGTGGTAATTATACCTAACCAACGGTTATGCATATGCCGCTTTTCGCCGGTCGGGGGCTTGGCTGAGAAGCGTAAGGGGGTTTGCTTTCACTTTGCGCCAGGGCGCGAAGGTTGGTGTTTGTTCCGTTGCGCATGGCTTGTTTGTTCCCGTCTGGTTGTAGCCAACCAGAAGGATTTTTCATGCGCAAGACTACACTTCTCTCCCTCACCGCAGCAGCATCCGCTATCGCCATCGGCACTGTTGGCACACCGCAGGAGGCATCGGCAGAGGAGTGCCTGCTCGACAGCTTCAACGACAATCGGGCCGCCGGCTATGGTGGCGCATCCGGCAGCCCCATTCCAGATTGGGATGGCCGCGCAACGTCAGGTGGCCAGGCGGCAAATCCGCAAGCAGCGTCGGAAAGCGGCGAAGTGGTCGGCAACCCGACCGATCCGGGCAACGACGATTCGCTCGCTTGCGGCAACTTTGCGCGGGCCACGGCAATTCAATCCACGGCGCTGGGGAGCCAGACCGACGCGGGCAACAATGCCACGGCGGTAGGCTATGATGCCGATGCCCTTGGCGGCAGCGCCGTGGCCGTGGGTTCGGGCTCGCGGGCCAGCGGTGCATCTTCGACTGCCGTCGGCACATCCTCGGTCGCCTCGCAGACCCAGGCAATCGCCATCGGTAACAGCACCAGTGCCACAGCCACACGCAGTCTGGCCATCGGCGCCAATGCCTTGGCGAACGACACCAACTCCATTGCCATAGGCTATTTCTCGTGGGCCAATGGCCCAAGTGCCACGGCCCTGGGCGAACAGGCTTACTCGGGCGGCCCTGACAGCGTTGCCTTGGGCGCCCGATCATCGGCCTCTTTGGGCGGGGCAATCGCCATCGGCGGCGACGCCAGCGACACCAATATCGATGGCGCGCGAGCCACGGCACTGAATGCTATCGCACTGGGTGCAGATACCCACAGTAATGCCACGAGCGCCGTTGTCATTGGCAGCCTCGCGCAGGCGCAGGTCAATTCCAACTACTCGATCGCCATCGGTGATCGCGCTCTGGCCAACAACGATTCGGTAAAGGTTATCGCCATTGGTGCCCGCGCCTTGGCGAGCGGCGATGGTGCCGTGGCGCTGGGCGGCAACCTTACCGATGACAGCAGCGACACCTCGATTGGCGCGCGGGCAATCGGCACAGGAGCGCTGGCCCTGGGCGCCAGCAGCAACTCCAACGGCACCTATGCCGCCGCTGTTGGCTATGGCGCGCAGGCTTCGGCATCGCAAGCTGCCGCCTTTGGTGCCAATGCCAATGCCAGCGCCGCTGACGCCGTCGCCATCGGCTCCAATTCGGTGGCAAACACATCTTTCACTGTCTCCGTCGGTCGGGCCGAAAGTTCGGCCGGTGCGGGTGACGGGATCACCCGGCGCATCGTCAATGTCGCTGATGGCGTGGACGACAGCGATGCCGCCACCGTTGGCCAGCTTGCCGCGGCCATCGCGGGCGTCAGCGGTACGGGCTTTGCCAGCGCCGACTACGTGGTAGTCAACTCCACCGGCGCTGCTGCCAGCGCCACGGGCGACGATGCCATTGCCATTGGCGAGGGCACCGCCGCATCCGGTGCCTCAAGCACGGCGCTGGGCGCTGCCGCAAGTGCCAGTAACACAGCCGCCACCGCACTTGGCCGCGGTGCAATAGCATCCGGCTTTGCCTCCACCGCTGTCGGCAACCTTGCCCAAGCTTCGCAAACCGATTCCGTAGCCTTGGGCAACGTGGCGAGCGCCGCGGGCAACAGTTCGATCTCCATCGGTCGTTCTTCTGTCGCGCAAGGCTTCTATGCGACCGCCATCGGACGACAGGCCACCGCCAGCCAGTCGCAAACGGTGGCGCTGGGTGTTGGCGCCAATGCCTCTGCCGCCAACGCCGTTTCCATCGGCGCCACGTCGGACGCGACGGGAACCGGCGCCGTGGCCATCGGCGCCGACGGCACGGACTCCGGTTTCCAGGGCGCCTTGGCATCGGGTGCAGCCAGCGTGGCACTCGGCCAGGATTCCGAAGCTTCGGCGAATGACTCGGTAGCGCTTGGTTCGAGCTCGGTGGCCGATACGGCTTTCACCGTCTCTTTCGGTCGTGCGGAAAGCTCTGCCGGTGCGGGCGACGGGATTACCCGCCGCCTCGTCAACGTGGCTGACGGCATCGATGATAGCGACGCCGCGACCGTGGGCCAGCTGGCAGCCGCCATCGCTGGTGTAAGCAGCGGCGGCGGCAGCGACTTCCTCGACGTCAACTCCACCGGCGCTGCCGCGAGCGCAACGGGCACCGACGCCATCGCCGTGGGCCTCGCCGCAAGCAGCACGGGCGATGGCGGGATTGCCATCGGGCGCGATGGTGACGGCCTGAACGCCGCAGGCGCTGCGACGCCGACCGGCGCCGAGGCACTGGGTGCAGAAAGCATCGCCATCGGCACCGACTCCCTCGCTTCGGAAATCAACGGCACCGCGATCGGCTATCTCGCGTCGTCGACCGGCATCAATGCCAATGCGCTGGGTGTGCTGGCGAATGCCGCCGGCACCAGTGCAACCGCTCTGGGCACGCGCACCGATGCAGTAGGTAACTTCTCCAGCGCGGTCGGTTCGGATGCCCAGGCTGGCGACAGCTTCGCCAGCGCGCTGGGCGCCCGAGCCAATGCCACTTCGGTCGGCTCCACTGCCGTTGGTGCCAGCAGCGATGCCACGGCCAGCCGCGCCACGGCTGTGGGCTTCCTGGCTGACAGCACCGCGACCGACGCAACTGCCGTCGGCTCGCTTTCGAACGTCAGCGGGACGCGCGGCATCGGCATGGGCTTCCGCGCCAATGTCAGCGCACAGGATGCCATTGCGATCGGCACCAATTCCGCAGCCAGCGGCGTGCGTGCCGTGGCCATGGGCAGCGGCGCCGAAGCGACCGGTACCAATGCGGTATCCATCGGCTACGACGCCCTTGCCAGTGGCAGCAATTCCGCCGCGCTGGGCTCGGGGGCAACTGCCACGCACATCGGCTCTACCGCCGTGGGTGCCGGTGCAGCCACAACCGCCAACAACCAGCTGATGCTGGGCGCAGCAGGCACCGCCGTTACCGTTGCCGACATCGCCGCATCGGATGCCGCGCAGAGCGGGGCCGAACAGGTCGTGACGGTGGACGCCAACGGTGTGCTGGGCGTGCAGAACGTGGCTACGGTGGCTGCGGTCAACAACGTGCGGGTGTCGGTGGACTACCTCGCCGCGGTTACCGATGCGCAGTTCAATGCCTTGTCGGGCCGCGTGGATACGCTGGAGGGCGCGCTGTCGGCCACCAACTTCCGGCTCGACAACCTCGACCAGCGGATGAGCGGCGGCATCGCGGCGGCGACCGCGCTGGGTAGCGCCATCGCCATGCCGGGCCAGTCGTTCACGATTGCCGGCAACGTGGCCAACTACAACGGCCAACAGGGCTTCGCCATGACCTTCACCGGCCGCGTCAGCGACAATGTGGCCATCGGTGCGGGTATCGCGGGCAATACCGGTGACGGCGAGATCATCACCCAGGCCGGTTTCGCTATCGGCTGGTAACCTGCGCCAGGCCGGTCGCCGAGGAGGCCGGGACCAGGGCCAGCGCCAGCAGCGCGGTGGCAAGGGTCCCGGTCGCTCCGGCGATCGTGACAAGGTCCATGCCGATAACCATGGCGGCGGCGTTGGCAGCCAGCGCCGCCAGCCCTGACAGGGCCGCCAGCAGGCCGACGATGCGCCAGGCTCCGGACTTTTCGCGCCACAGGGCTGCCCCCAGCGCCAGCGCGGCGAGGCCGAGCAGCGCCTTGGCCGCGAAGTAGAGGAAGAAGGCAAGGCCGACGACGGCGAGGAACGCTGCGTCAAGCCCGTCGACGCCGTTCAGCTGGTAGAACATGTTCAGGCCCATCCCCACCTGCAGCAGGTTGAGCACGCCGCTGGCGGCAATGGTCCCGCCGAGCAAGGGATGGCGCACCGCCAGCATGAAGCCGAAAGCGATCACCGGCAGCGCCAGCACGGCCTCCATCCGCCAGATCGGATAACCCAGTTCCGGCCTGCCGCCGGCGTCCAGGCCCAGGTAGGCGAGTTGCGTGACAACGGTGAAAGCCAGCGCGGCGGCAATGGCCAATGCGGCGCGGCGAGTGTTCTGTTCCATGTATTCCGGTCCCTGTGTGACGGTCGGGCGGGTTTTCGCTCGACACCGCGCCGGGGTTACCGCGTGCAGGCCAAAATGCCGCATTTGCCAACCGGTTGCCCTTCGCTATGACCCGTTGCAGCTGAAACCTGAAAGACATGGGACGTCTTGCCAATGAACCTCTTCCGTCCGGCCCTGCTTGCCTCAGCCCTGGCCATGCCCTTCGTGCCAGCCATCGCCCGCGACATGACGCCCGAAGACGTGGCGCGGATCGAGAACACCGGCACCATCGCCGTGTCGCGCGACGGCAACCACATTGCCTATACCCGCGTGCACTATCCCGACGTGACGCGCGGCGAGGACAACAGCGGCAGCCGCCAGCAGCTGTTCCTGGCTGACGGGGCAATGGACGTACGCGCCTACCTGCCCGAAGACATGAACGTTTCCGCCATCGACTTCACGCCCGACGGTTCGATGATCACCTTCCTGTGGACGGACCGCGGCGATGATCGTGCCCTGTGGGGTGTGCCGGTGGAAGGCGGGGCCTACCGCAAGCTGGCCGGGGTCGAGGACGCCCGTGTGCTGGGCTATTCGTTCTCGCCCGACGGCAGCGTGGTCTACCTGCGCACCTCCGCCGCGCCCGACCTGGTGCGCGAGGACGAGGAAGACTCCGGTTTCGATGCCGTGGTCTACGAGGAAGAGTTCCAGTTCAACCGCGTGTTCGCGGCGATGCTCGACGGGGACGGGATCGACGAGGACCCGCGCGAGATCGAAGTCGAGGGGCAGGTCCTGTCGTTCCAGGTCGCACCCAACGGCGAGTTCGCGGTCTATACTTCCGCCCCCACCCCGCTGATCGACGACCAGTACACGTCGCAGCGTCCGCACATCCTCAACTTCGCCACCGGCGAGTCCATCGAGGTGCTGACGCCCGGCAAGCTGGGCGACATCGAGATCTCGCCCGACGGCATGAGCCTGTCGATGATCGCGGGTGTCGACGAGAACGATCCGGGAGCGACCACGCTGCACCTGGTCGACACGCTGACCGGCGAATACCGCGCGCTCAACGAAGGCGCGGCCGAAGCCGCGGTGGATGCCGAATGGATGGCCGATGGCCGCCTCGCGGTGGTGGTCCACGTCGGCGCGCAGAGCGTGCTGCGGTTCTATGACGACACCGGCGACGAGGCAGGCGAATACGATCCTGACGGCCTGATCCTCACCTCGCTGGAGCAGGGCGGCAACCGCCTGCTGGTGGAAGCCAACTCACCCACACACCCCAACGAGATGTTCTCGTTCAACGGCGGCGAGTTCAGCCGCTGGACCGATCACAACCCGTGGCTGGCCGAGATCGACTTTGGCGAGCAGCGCACCTTCACCTACGAAGCCGAAGACGGGCAGGAGATCGAAGGCGTGCTGATCCTGCCGGTGGACGGTATCCCCGGCGGCGGCGCGCCGCTGATCCTGGACGTCCATGGCGGACCGGAATCGCACGAAAGCAACGGCTGGGTCACCAATTACAGCGGTCCCGGACAGGTTGCAGCGGGTGCGGGTTATGCCGTCTTCCTGCCCAACTACCGCGGCTCCACGGCCTACGGCACGGACTTCTCGCGCCAGCACCAGGGCGATGCTGCCGGACGCGAGTTCGATGACCTTGTCGACGCCAAGCACTGGCTGGTAGAAATGGGTATCGCCGATCCCGACCGCGTCGGCGTGACCGGCGGTTCCTACGGCGGCTATGCCACGGCATGGTCCAGCACCCGCTATTCCGAACACTTCGCCGCGGGCGTGATGTTCGTGGGCATTTCCAACGTGCTGTCGAAGTGGGGCACCACCGATATCCCGACCGAGGAATACAATGTCCACGCCCTCGCCTATCCGTGGGAGGACTACCTCGACACGCTGGAGCGCAGCCCGGTGTTCTACGCTGACCAGGCGGACACGCCGTTGCTGATCATGCACGGCCGCGACGATCCGCGCGTCAGCCCCACGCAGAGCGCCGAGCTCTATCGGCACATCCGCGTGCGGCAACCCGATACGCCGGTGCGGCTCGTCTGGTATCCGGGCGAAGGCCACGGCAACTCGCGCGCCGCAGCCCGCTATGACTACAACCTGCGCATGATGGAATGGTTCGACACCTACCTGATGACCGGCGACCGCGACGCCCCGCTGCCGCCGACGCGTCCGGAGCTGAATATCGAGGATTAAGGCAGTTTGGCTTGGCGGAGCCGCGGGAGCGGCTCCGCTAGCCTAAAAGGTGTAGCCAATTCCGACAGCACCAAGGAACTGGTCCTTGCTGCCACGAACGCTGGTGAAAGGCGTATCCGCCGCATCGCCAAGCACGCGCGAGTATCCGCCGATCACCACCAGCCCGAGCCCGCCGTTGGTGATATCGCCGTCGAGGTCGATCCCGAGCAGCAGGTTGACGCCAGCCGAGGTGAAGCCGCTGCCATTGGCATCGAATTCAGGCAGGGGCGCTGCGCCCGGGCCGGTATAGGCGGCGTCGCGCACGGTGAAATAGTAGTCATGGTAATCCGCGTCGGCCCATTCGGCAGAGACGGAAAGGTTGGCGAACACCGCCCGGCTGAGCGGGGTCGAATAGCTGACGGTGGGCGACACTGTCATGCCGTCGTGCGCGCCGGCCACGTCCCACATGGCAGCTACGCTGACGTTCACGCTGTCATAGGGGTTGAGCACGCCGGGAATGTTCACGCCCGCGCTCGGCCCCACTTCGACCGCACGATCCAGCTCGCCATAGAGTAGCACCACGTCATCTTCGATCTGCGAGGCGCGGTTGGCGCGCAGCCGCGCGGCGAGGCCAAGGTCGAGGCCCACGCCTTCGTCAGGGTCGGGAATGAAATCCAGCGTCACCCCGCCCGCGCGCGGATTGATATCCACCCCGCCCAGCGAACCCTGCACGATGGGCAGCACGGTCAGGACGTAATCGTCCGACCCGGTGTAGGACGGGTTGAGCGCCACGCCCGCGCCAATCGAGAGGTAGTCGCCCGCAAAAACGGTATCGTTCATGTCGATTGCGGGCGGAGCCTCGTCGGAAACATCTTGCGCCATGGCAGCGCCCGGCAGGGCCAAGGCCATCAGCGGGAATAGGACGGGAATGCGGGTGTTCTTCATGAGGTATCCTGTTGCACTTGACCCTGTGAACGGGTGACGCCCGTGCCAGTTCCGCATAGTGCCACCGGGAACCAGACCGACCAAGGGCTGTGATTGCGCCCCTGCGCCAATGCGCTAAGGCTTTTGGCGATGAGCGGGCGCACAGCGGATATTGCCATTATCGGTGGCGGCCTTTCCGGAGGGCTAACGGCGCTGGCGCTGTCCCGCCTGCGGAGCGACGTATCTTTCCGGCTGGTCGAGGAGGGACCGCGACTGGGCGGCAACCACCGCTGGTCGTGGTTCGCCAGCGACCTGGCACCCGCAGGCGAGATGCTGATGGCGGGCTTCCGCAAGTCGGTGTGGGACGATGGCTACCATGTCCGCTTCCCGCAATATCGCCGCCACCTGCACACCGCCTATCGCTCGCTCGCCAGCACCGACTTCGCCGCGCGGCTGGAGCGCGAGCTACCCGAAGGCTCGATCGTGACCAACCGCGAGGTGACGCAGCTCGACGGTGAAGGCGCCACCCTCTCCGACGGCACCCGCATCACCGCTCGCGCCGTGATCGACTGCCGGGGCTTTGACCCCACTGACAAGCTGCATGGCGGCTGGCAGGTGTTCATGGGCCGCCACCTGCGCACCCCCGAGCCGCACGGGGTCGCCCGCCCGATCATCATGGATGCCCATGTCGAACAGCTGGGCGGCTACCGCTTCGTCTATACCCTGCCGCTGGGCGCGCAGGACCTCTTCATCGAGGACACCTACTACCAGGACACGCCCGAGCTGGACCGCTCAGCCCTGTCCGCGCGGATCGACGCCTACCAGGCGCGCATGGGCTGGCAGGGCGAGCCCGTGGCCTTCGAGACCGGGGTCCTGCCGGTCATCACCGGTGGCGATTTTCGCGGCTGGCAGCGCGAACAGGCCGTGCCGGGCGTGACGGTGGCCGGGGCGCGCGGCGGCTTCGTCCACCCGCTCACCAGCTATACCCTGCCGATTGCCGTGGCGACGGCGCTGGCCATTGCCGCCGATGCAGACCTGCCCGGCGAGCAACTGTCCGCCAAGATCGAAGCCCGCGCGCGGCGGCACTGGGCGGACATGGGTTACTACCGTTTCCTCGGCAAGATGCTGTTCGGCGCAGCGAGGCCGGAGGAACGCTACAAGGTGTTCCAGCGTTTCTATCGCCTGCGCGAACCGCTGATCGAACGCTTCTATTCCGGCAAGTCGACCATGGCCGACAAGGCTCGTGTGCTGGTCGGCAAGCCGCCCGTTCCCATTGGCCGCGCGATCAGCGCGCTGGCATCGTCTTCTCCTCCCCTTTCAGACCCTGACAGGAAGTCCCCCCAATGAGTTCTCCCGAAGGCCGTACCGCCTGCGTGATCGGCGCCGGTTTCGGCGGCATGGCGCTCGCCATCCGCCTGCAAAGCGCCGGTATCGCCACCACCGTGGTCGAAAGCCGCGACAAGCCCGGTGGCCGCGCCTATTTCTGGCAGCAGGACGGCTTCACTTTCGATGCCGGGCCCACCGTGGTGACCGATCCCGATTGCCTGCGCGAACTTTGGGAGCTGACCGGGCACGACATGGACGAAGACCTCGAGCTGATGCCGGTCATGCCGTTCTACCGCCTCAACTGGCCCGACGGCACCAACTTCGATTACTCGAACGACGAAGCGCAGCTGCGCAACGAGATCATGAAGCTTGAGCCCGCCGACGTCGCCGGGTACGAGCAGTTCCTCGACTACGCCGCCGGGGTCTACGAGGAAGGCTATCTCAAGCTCGGCACGGTACCGTTCCTCAACTTCAAGTCGATGATCAAGGCCGCGCCCGCGCTGATGAAGAAGCAGGCCTGGCGCTCGGTCTATTCGATGGTGTCCAAGTACGTCCGCAACGAGAAGCTGCGCGAGGCATTGAGCTTCCACACCCTGCTGGTTGGCGGCAACCCGATGAAGACCTCCAGCATCTACGCGCTGATCCACAAGCTGGAGAAGGACGGCGGCGTGTGGTGGACGCGCGGCGGCACCAACCGCCTGATCGCCGGCATGGTCCGCCATTTCGAACGGCTGGGCGGTACCATGCGGCTGGGCGACGGCGTCACCCGCGTGGAGACCGAAGGCAAGCGGGCCAAGGCCGTGCACACCAAGAGCGGCTGGTCAGGCAAGTTCGATGCCGTCGCCAGCAATGCCGATATCATGCACTCCTACCGCGACCTGCTGGGCGACAACCAGCGCGGCAAGGACTATGCCAAGGCGCTGAAAAAGAAGAAATTCTCGCCCTCGCTATTCGTCGTGCATTTCGGCATCGAAGGCTCGTGGCCGGGCATCCCGCACCACATGATCCTGTTCGGCCCGCGCTACAAAGGCCTGTTGGAAGACATTTATGATCGCGGCATCCTGCCTAAGGATTTCTCGATCTACCTGCACCACCCGACAGTGACCGACCCGAGCATGGCACCCGACGGCAAGAGCACCTTCTACGCGCTCGTGCCGGTGGCCCACATGGGCAAGATGCCGGTCGACTGGGACCAGGTGGGGCCGGAACTGGAAAAGCGCGTGCTCGACGAGGTCGGACGGCGGCTGATCCCCGACATCCACGACCGCATCGTCACAAGTTTCCACTATACGCCCAAGGACTTCGGGCAGGACCTGAACGCACACCTCGGCAGTGCTTTCAGTCTTGAACCGGTGCTCACTCAGAGTGCATGGTTCCGCGGACACAACCGCGATGACGTGATCGACAACTTCTACCTCGTCGGCGCGGGCACCCATCCGGGGGCTGGCATTCCCGGCGTGGTTGGCAGCGCCAAGGCCACGGCGGGACTGATGATTGGAGATTTGAGTTCGTGAAACGCCTCGCTGTCTACTGTGGCTCCGCCTCGCCAGAGGATCCGCGCTACCTCGCCCTTGCCCGCGAGACCGGCGAAGTGCTGGCCAAGCGTGGCATCGGCGTCGTCTATGGCGGCGGCAAGGCCGGACTGATGGGCGCTGTCGCCAATGGGGCGCTGGAAGCGGGCGGCGAGGTGATCGGCATCATCCCGCAGGCGCTGAAGGACATGGAAGTCGCCAACCTCGACTGCACCGAGCTGCACGTCGTCCAGACCATGCACCAGCGCAAGCAGCTGTTCACCGACCTGTCCGATGGTTTCGTCACCCTGCCGGGCGGCGTGGGCACGATGGACGAGCTGTGGGAAGCCATCAGCTGGGCGCAGCTGGGCTATCACCAGAGCCCGGTCGGCCTGCTCAACGCCTTCGGCTATTACGACGGGCTGGTGGAATTCAACGCCCACATGGCCAAGGTCGGCTTCGTGCGCGAGATGCACCAGGGCATCATGATCGTCGAGGACACGCTTGAGGCGCTGCTTACCCGCATGGCCGACTACACCCCGATCAAGACCATCGTACAGATGAGCGTGGACGACCTGTAATGGCATCGAAGAACCAGCTGAAGCGGATCAAGCCGCGCCCGCTGGTCGCCAGCCAGTTCGTCCGCTCCACCCCGCGCCAGCTGGGCGGCGGCAGGCCGCGCCATGCCTTGGTCAAACGGGCGCGTGAAAGCATCGAGAAGGGCTCGAAGAGCTTCGCCGTTGCCTCCATGCTGTTCGACAAGGCCACGCGCGAACGCGCGCACCTGCTCTATGCCTGGTGCCGCCGGTGTGACGACATTGCCGACGGACAAGACCATGGCGGGGAGCTCAACCTGACCAAGGCCACGGCAGAAGACCGGGTCGAAGCCATTCGCATTCTCACCCACCGCGCGCTAGACGGACAGCCGACCGCCGAGATCGCCTTCGACGCGCTGGGCCTTGTCGCCAATGAATGCGGCATCACCCGCGAGATGTGCGACGACGTGATCGACGGTTTCGCACTCGATGCGGCGGGCTGGTTCCCGCGCACCGAGGGCGACCTGATGCGCTATTGCTATCACGTCGCCGGGGCCGTGGGCGTGATGATGGCCAAGGTAATGGGCGTGCCCAGCGACGCGCACGACACGCTGGATCGCGCCTGCGACCTCGGCCTTGCCTTCCAGCTCAACAATATCGCCCGCGATATCTGGGAAGATGACGCCGCAGGACGCTGCTACCTGCCGCAGGAATGGCTCGCCGAATTCGACATCCCACCGGGCCAGCACATGAAGCCGCAGCACCGCAAGTCGCTGGTAAAGATGGCCGCACGGCTGGTGAAACTGGCGGAGGTGCACGATGCCGCCGCTCGGATCGGCGCGGGCCGCCTGCGCTTCCGCCAGCGCTGGGCCATCCTCTCTGCCGCCAACATCTACGGCGCGATCGGCGAGGAAGTGGTGCAACAAGCCGAATTCGCCTGGGACCACCGCGTCCACACCAGCGCGGGGGAAAAGCTGTGGTTCGTCGCCAAGGCCCTGCGCGAGACCGTGACCGGCTCCTACGAACCGCAGGTCACGCCCGAATGGAACCGCGGCAAGCTGATGGTGATGGCGCGCATGGCCGGACCGGCAGCGGGCGTGCCCAACACCCCGATCCGCGACGAGGGCGTGCGCCGGAAAGAGGACTGAAGGTTGCAATTGCAACCACTCGCAGGCATCCGTCGGGAGGAGGAGAGACCTGCCATGAGAGCCGCCATTGTTGCCCTGTTTGCCGCGCTGTTGCTGGCCGCCGCTCCTCGGGCCGGGTACGCGCAGGAGGCACCTGCGCCCGAAGTCCACGAAGAGGATCGGGTTCTCGCGACGGTCAATGCATTTATGGCGGGGCTGGAAACCAAGGACGCTGACGCCATGCGCGCGCTTGTCACCGAGCCCGGCTTCCTTGCCATGGTCGAGGAACGCGACGGTCCGGACCGGGTCGCCCTGACCGATCTCGACAGCGTGATTGGATCGCTCGCGGGTAGCCAGGCCGACCTTAGCGAACCCCTTTACGATCCCTGGGTCAACGTGGACGGACCGGTGGCGATGGTCTGGGCCTATTACGACTTGCTGGTGGACGGCGAAGTGAGCCATTGCGGCGTCGATATCTTCACCCTGCTGCGCATTGACGACGATTGGAAGATTGCCACCATCACCTATTCCCACCTCGAAGAAGGCTGCCCGCTAGCGCCATGATCGCCAAACTCCTGATAGCCAACCGCGGCGAGATCGCCTGCCGCATTATCCGTACCGCCCGCGCGATGGGCGTGGCGACGGTCGCCGTCTATTCGGATGCCGACGCCAAGGCCCTGCACGTTCGGCAGGCTGACGAGGCGGTGCTCATCGGCCCTTCGCCCGCCGCCGAAAGCTACCTCGTCGGCGAAAAGATCATCGCTGCGGCCAAGGCGACGGGCGCAGAGGCGATCCACCCCGGCTACGGCTTCCTGTCGGAGAACGCCGCCTTCGCCCGCGCGGTGATTGAAGCGAGCCTGATCTGGGTTGGCCCCAAGCCTGAATCCATCGAGGCCATGGGCCTGAAGGATGCCGCCAAGAAGCTGATGCGCGCAGCGGGCGTGCCGGTGACTCCGGGTTATGAGGGCGAGGACCAGTCGCCGGCCCGCCTCGCCGACGAGGCTAACAAGATTGGTTATCCCGTCTTAATCAAGGCAGTCGCCGGCGGCGGCGGTAAGGGCATGCGAAAAGTCGATTCAGAACAGGACTTTGAGTCCGCTCTGGAAAGCTGCAAACGTGAAGCTAAGTCGAGCTTTTCCAACGACGAGGTCCTGCTCGAAAAATGGATTAACTCGCCTCGTCATATCGAGGTGCAGGTGTTCGGCGACAGCCACGGGAACGTGGTCCACCTGTTCGAACGCGACTGCTCGCTGCAACGCCGCCACCAGAAGGTGATCGAGGAAGCCCCCGCCCCCGGCATGGACGCCGAAACCCGCGAAGCGATCTGCGCAGCGGCAGTGCGCGCGGCCAAGGCGGTCGACTACGAGGGCGCAGGCACGATCGAATTCATCGCCGACGCCAGCGAAGGCCTGCGCGCCGACCGCATCTTCTTCATGGAGATGAACACCCGCCTGCAGGTGGAGCATCCCGTCACCGAAGAGATCACCGGCGTCGACCTGGTCGAATGGCAGCTGCGCGTGGCCAGCGGCGAGCCGATCCCGCTGAAGCAGGACGAGCTTTCGATCAACGGCTGGGCGATGGAAGCGCGGCTCTATGCGGAGGATCCAGCGAAGGGTTTCTTGCCGAGCACGGGGCGGCTGGAGCATTTCGATCTCGGGCCTGAAGGTCGGATCGAAACAGGCGTTCAAGCGGGCAGTGAAATCTCTCCTTTCTACGATCCAATGATCGCCAAGTTGATCGTGCATGGGACTAGCCGTGACGAAGCTGTCGATGAGATGATCGAGCTGTGCTCTGGCGTGGAGGTTTATCCGGTGCGCACGAATGCAGCATTCCTCGTCAACTTGCTTGAGATGAGCGAATTCCGCAGCGCGAACCTGACTACCGGACTGATTGGCGAAAAGGGCGAAGTTCTGCTCCGGTCCACTCCGTCGCGGGCCGTAGCACTTGCTGCTGCAAGTTGGCGCATCGAGGAGTTTGAAGGGCACCGGAATTCAGCCAATCCGCTGGTATCGCCAGAGGGGCTTTTTGGCTTCCGGCTGAATGCAGAGCCCGCACCGGCAAAGATCACCGCCCTGATAGATGGCGAAGCCACCCGCTTTGAATTTGCCCCGCGAGGGGATGATGGCGGATATGATGTCGCGATCAACGGCCAAAGCAATTTTGACGATGTCACGCATCTGCCGACGACCCACGGGGACTGGGCAGAGGTGCAGCCGGACGGCGAAATTGTCGTTTTTGAACATGGCTCCGCGCACGAGATCAGCTTTGCGAGAGAGCGCGGATCAGGTCAGGGCGCTGCCCACGACGGCGACATCATCGCGCCCATGCCGGGCAAGGTGATCGCGGTCGATGTGGCGGAGGGTGACAGCGTCACCGCTGGCCAGCGACTGCTGGTGCTGGAGGCGATGAAGATGGAACACGCGCTCACGGCGCCGTTCGACGGGGTGGTGGCGGAGCTTTCCGCCAGTGAAGGCGCGCAGGTGCAGGTCGAGGCGCTGCTGGCGCGGGTTGAGGCATCCGACACTTGATCCGTATGCCCTGAGCCTGTCGAAGGGCTGTCTTTCACTTTAGCAATGGTCGCAAAGAAAAGCAGTCCTTCGACAAGCTCAGGACGAACTGGGTATCAATCGCCCATGTAGGCTTTCACAGCCGTCTGCTCGGCCTCGCTCAGGTGCATGCCAAGCTTGGTGCGTCGCCAGAGCACGTCGTCCACCGTCTCGGCCCATTCGGCTTTGCGAAGGTAGTCCACCTCGGCCTGGCTCAGCCCGCCGCCAAAGTTCTGCCCAAGGTCATCCCACGACTTGGCATCGCCCAGCCAATCGACCGCGCGGGTGCCGTAAGCCCGACCAATTCTCAGCGCGTCGCGTTCGGAGAGGAAGGGATATTCCTCGGCGAGGACATTGATCAGGTGGTGCTGCGCGCGGTGGTCGAAATCACCGCCGGGCAGCGCCTCTTTCGCGGTCCAGTGCTCTCCCTTGAAGACAGGCATGCGCTTGGCGAGCAGGTCAACGGTCTCTTCTGCGACATGGCGGTAGGAGGTGATCTTGCCGCCGTAGATGCCCAGCAGCGGCGCGCCTTCGTTTTCCTCGCTCAGCGCCAGTCGGTAGCCACGTGTGGCGGCCTCCGGACGGCCCTCGCCGAGGTCCACCAGCGCGCGCACCCCGGCATAGGTGTGCAACACGTCGGCCTGGGTCACGTCGTGCTCGAAATAGCGGTTCACCGCGTCGAGCAGGTAGCGCACCTCGTCATCGCTTGCCTGCGGATTGTCGAGTGAGCCCTTGTGGTCGGCATCGGTGGTGCCAACCAGCGTGAACTCGCCTTCCCACGGAATGGCAAAGCAGATGCGCGTATCGGGTTGTTGCAGGATATAGGCACAGTCGTGGTCGAACAGCTTGGGCACCACGATGTGCGATCCGCGCACGCGGCGAATGCCGTATTGCGGCTTCTCGCCGGCCAGCTTGGCCACGTCATCGGCAGCCGGGCCAGCAGCGTTCACGAGCGCGCGGCCGCGGAAGGTCCCGTCCGATGTCTCGACCACCCAATCCCCGCCATCGCGGTGCGCGCCGTGCACTTCGGTGCGCGGGCGGATGTCAGCACCGCGTTCACGCGCGTCGATAGCGTTGAGCACGACCAGCCGCGCGTCATCGACCCAGCCGTCCGAATATTCGAAGGCGCGCTTGTACTGCCGTTCCAGCGCGGTCCCCGCGCGGTGCTTCTTCAGCTTGACCGACTTGGTGCCCTTGAACTCCCCGTGCCCGCCAATGTGATCGTAGAGGAACAGGCCCGCGCGCAGCACGGCGGGGTTCCGCATCTTGTCAGTGACGGGCAGGATAAAGCGCATGGGCCAGACAATGTGCGGGGCGATCTTCCACAGCACCTCACGCTCTCCCAGCGCCTCTCGCACCAGCGCGAATTCGTAGTATTCGAGATAGCGCAGCCCGCCATGGACCAGCTTGGTGCTCTTCGATGAAGTGCCGCTGGCAAGGTCGCCCTTTTCCAGCAGCAGGACCGAGGCCCCGCGCCCCGCAGCATCGCGCGCAACGCCCGCGCCGTTGACCCCGCCGCCGATTACGATGAGGTCGTAAGTATCGCTCACGGTACGATGCGCTCCTTGGGTGGCGGGACATTCAGCCTGCGGAACAGCTTACCGCGTTCGCTGTAAAGCACCAGCAGCAGCGCACAGGACGAACAGATCAGCAGCGACCAGGCGAAAGGGATCGGCGTGCCGTCGTAGGCCTGGCCGATGGCCGTGCCGACCATGGCCGCGCCGAACATGCGGAAGAAGGTCTGCACCGAGCTGGCCGAACCGGCGATCTCGGCGAATGGCTGCATGGCGATCGAGCCGAAGTTGGCACCGAGGAAGCCGAGCAGGGCAAGGTTCACGCTCATCAGCGGCAGGAACCAGGCAATATTGCCGGGGTGGACATAGCTGGACCAGACTTGCACCGCGCTGACGCAGATGAACATGATCACACCAGCGTGGCTGACCCGCCGCGCACCGAACTTCATCACGATCCGCGAATTGACGAGGTTGGTGAAGCTCATCATCGCGGCCGTCGCACCGAACAGGATCGGGAAGGCAGCGTCGCTGACACCGAAGGCATCCTGGTACAGCTGCTGGCCCGAATTCACGTAACCGAACACGCCTGCCATCACGAGCGCAGCCCCGAAGACATATCCCACCGACTGCCGGTTTATCAGCGACACGGTCATGTTGCGGGCGATCACCGGCAGGTTGATCTCCTGCTTGTTCTCTTCCGCCAGTGTCTCCGGCAGGCGGAAGTAGACCCATAAGGCTACGCCGATGGCCACTGCGGACAGGGCGACGAAGATCAGCCGCCAGCTGCCCGCCAGCAGGATCGCCTGCCCGATGCTGGGGGCAAAGACCGGCACCGAGATGAAGACAGCGGCAATCGTGCTCATCAGGCGCGCCATGGCGTCACCTTCATAGAGGTCGCGCACGATGGCCATGGGCACCACCATCAGGCCCGCGCCCAACAGGCCCGTGATCGCGCGCAAGGCGATCATGGTGGTGAAGTCGTGCAGCATGGCCGTGATAAGCGAGAGGACGGCAAAGGCAATCAGCGCGAGGAAGATGATCGGGCGGCGCCCATAGCGGTCGGCATAGCTGCCCGGCACAAGGCAGCCGACGCCCATCATGATCGTGTACACCGCGATGATCAGCTGCTGCTCGTTGCCGCCGTGCACGCCAAGGTCCCTCGCCATCTCGTCCAGCGCAGGCAGCATGGCATCGATGCCCAGGGCATTGAGGCTCATCAGCAGGGCCAGCAGCACGATCAGCTCGCGCTTGCCCAGAGGCATGGAGTCGAGTGGAGATGCGGCAGTCGCCATGCCCACGGCCCTAGACAAGCGCGGGGGGCGAGAAAAGGATTAAGTCAACGACACCGACACGGTAAAAGGACCTATGACGGACGAGGCACAGGCTGGCGGGGAGGAGGAAGAAGCGCAGGGCCTGCGCAAGATCATCCACGTCGACATGGATGCCTTCTTCGCCAGCGTCGAGCAGCGCGACAACCCGGACCTGCGCGGCAAGCCGGTGGCCGTGGGCGGTTCTTCCGGGCGCGGCGTGGTGGCGGCGGCCAGCTATGAAGCGCGCAAGTTCGGGGTGCGCAGCGCCATGCCTTCGGTGACGGCCAAGCGGAAATGTCCGGACCTGATCTTCGTGAAGCACCGCTTCGACGTCTACCAGGAAGTTAGCCGGCAGATCCGTGCGATCTTCCGCCACTATACCCCGCACGTCGAACCGCTCAGCCTCGACGAGGCCTATCTCGATGTGACCGAGGACCTGCACGGAATCGGTTCGGCGACTGCGATTGCCCAGCAGATCAGGGCGCGTATCAGGGAAGAGACGCAGCTGACGGCCAGCGCGGGGGTGTCCTACAACAAGTTCCTCGCCAAGCTGGCGAGCGACCAGAACAAGCCCGACGGCCTCTGCGTTATCCGTCCCGGCGAAGGTGCGCGGTTCGTGCAGTCGCTGCCGGTGCGGCGGTTCCACGGCGTGGGGCCGAAGGGCGCGGAAAAGATGGCGCGGCTGGGGATCGCAACCGGCGCCGACCTGGCCGGGAAGGACCGCGCCTGGCTGGGCCAGCACTTCGGCAGCTTCGGCGACTACCTTTACCGCGCCGCGCGGGGGATCGACCTGCGCCCCGTCCGAGCCAACCGCGTGCGCAAGTCCATCGGCGGGGAGCGCACCTTCAGCGAGGATATCTCGGCCGACGACGAACTGCGCGACACCTTGGAGCGGATCATCACCATCGTCTGGGACCGGATCGCGGAGAAATCGGCGCAGGGCCGCACGGTGACGCTGAAGATGAAGTACAACGATTTCCAGACCGCGACCCGCTCGCGCTCGTTGCCGCAGCCGGTGGCAGACAAGGCGGAATTTGCCCGGCTCGCCCGCGAGCTGCTGGAAAACGAACTGCCCCTGCCCATGCCGATCCGGCTGATGGGCCTGACGCTGAGCAACCTCGAAGGCGACGAACGCGACGAACGCCCGCGCGACGATGCGCAGCTATCCTTGCTCTAGCAGGGCCATGCGCTGCCGCGCCACGCCGGTGACATTGTCGGGCAGGTCATCGAGCGCGAACCAGCGCACTTCCACCACCTCGCGCCGGTCGGGCCGGGGCTCGCTGGCGGCACGCGCCCGGAAAATCCAGGCATCGTGCGGCGCGCCGAAGACGGTCTCTTCGGCCTGGCTGAGCAGTTCGAGCGCATGGAGCTCGCAACCGAGTTCCTCCAGCACCTCGCGGCGGATCGCCAGTTCCGGGTCTTCCGCCCGCTTGGTACCGCCTGCCGGCATGGTCCAGGCCTTGGTGCCGTAGCTCTGCCGGACCAGCAGCACGCGGCCCTCGTCATCCTCGATGAAGACCGAAACACTCGCCACCTGCGGGCGGACAATGCGGATATAGGCTGACCACAGGATATAGCCGAACGGCATGGCCGCGCGGTGGAGCCGGGCGGGGATCAGGTGAAGCATGTGACCTTCTGCGTCGCGGCACCCAGCAGGCGCGCTACGGGCAGGTCGTGCTTGCCCGCAATGGCACCGCCGAACACCGCGCGCTTGTCGTCGCCGCGGATGACGAACATCAGCGCGTCGCTATCCAAGAGCGCGGGGATGGTCAGGGTGACGCGGTCAAACGGCGCCTCGGGCGGCAGCGGATCGGGCGTCAGGCGGCGTACGACCTGCGGATCGTCGACCTGCGGATCAGTGTTGGGAAACAGCGAGGCGATGTGGCCGTCGGCTCCCATGCCCAGCCAGACGAGCGCGAAATGCGGCGGCACGACCTCTTCGGTGAGTGTTGCGACAGCGGCGCCGACCGGCTCGAACAGGGCGCGGATCTTGCCGGTGTTGCTGGCGGCGTGATCCTCCGGAACGACGCGGTCGTCGCCCGGCCAGACGGTGACACGCGACCAGTCGAGGTCCGCTGCGACCAGTTCCTGCATGATGGGGAACGGGGTGGAGCCGCCCGGCACGCTGATTGCCACCGGTCCCCCGGCAGCCAATGCGCGCTTCAGTGCGGCTTCGATATCGGCGGCGATGACGCCGTCCGTCGCATGTTCGATGATCTGGATGTCGGCCATGGCCCACGGCCTAGCGGCTGGAGCCATGGCGCGACAATCGCAAAATCTAGTTCAGCGTCGAGTTGAGGAACCACACCCGTTCCTCGGCCATGTCGGTCCAGTCGTCGAGCAGGCCGTCAGTGGCATTGTCGCCAGCCTTGTCGGCATGGTCCTTCAGGCCCTTCAGCCGCTCGACCAGCTTGGCGTTGTCGTCGCGCAGCTCGGTCAACATGGCTTCGGGTGACAGCTCGCTGTCGTCCTGGTCAGCGATCTGGGTGTGCTTTGCGACCGACCCGATCGAGGTCAGCGTCTTGGCGCCGTTCTTGCGCACGCGTTCGCCGATGGCGTCGATCTGGCCCTGGATTTCCAGCGCCTGCTCGTCAAACAGGAGGTGCAGGTCGCGAAAGCGCGGGCCGGTCACGTGCCAGTGGAAGTTCTTGGTCTTGAAATAGAGCGCAAGGTGATCGGCGAGCAGGCCGTTCAGCCCCTCGATCAACGCGGTCTTCGAATTGTCTCCGGTGTTAGCCATTGTCGTGTCCTTTGAAATGCTTGTTTGTCTAACCAACGGGCCAGCAAGCATCGGGTTTCACGACAATGGCAGGTCACTTTAATCGATTGAATCGATCACCCGAGGAGGTCCTGCGCGAAGATCACGAGCGCCACGGCGACCAGCAGCAGGCCTATGCCCACGACCCGGCGGATCGCACCCAGCGGCAAGGCCTGCCAGTCCTCGCCCGCGATGATCGCCCCGCACAGCACGACCACCGCTCCGAAAGCTCCGCCCGCTGCGGCGAACAGTGGCTCGCCCGTGGCAATGGCCAGCGACAGGATGATGAAGCCGCTGGCGTCGGTCACCATGCCCAGCAGCAGCACCAGCGTGATCGCGCCCATCGAACGGGTCGGCTCGCGCGGCTTTTCGGGCGGGGAGCGCAGCAGCACTTCCAGCCCGGCAAGACCCAGCGCCACGGCCACCGTCACCGGTTTGAACTGCGCCGGAATGACCGGAATCAGGCTGCCCGCGATCCACGCAGCCAGCGCCGCGCCCGCTAATGCGGCCAGCAGCACGGTCACGACCAAGGGCCCGCCCCAGCCGAGCGCCGCGCGCAGCCGCGCCACCCGCACGGCATCGCGCCCCGCCAACATGGCGACGGCAACAGCGAGGAAGGTGAGGAAGAAGGCCGGCATGACGCGCAGGGCCTAGCACGCGGCGGTTAAGATGGGTGCCATATTTGCGCCTCCACGGCTGTGGCATTTAACATGCTTACTCCGCGCGACATCCTTTGCGGCGAAAATCTCCAAGTGGAGCTAGCCACCATGTTGTCCAAGCCATCCCTTGTCGCCGCCGCGCTGGCGCTGTCTGGTGCCCTTGTCCCGCAAGCGGCCGTAGCCCAGTTCCGCGTGCCGCAAGTGCGCGTGCCACAAGCGCCCCGCCCTGCACCTCGCCCACCCGTAGAGGCCGCGGCGCCACAGGATGCCAGCGAAGCCGCGCAGCCGGATGCGCGCGAACGCTACCGCGAGGACATGCGCACCGTGCTGGGTGGTATCAGCCCGCCGGGGACCGCCGAAAGCGATGAACACAACCGGCAGACGGACGAACTGGTCGCCGCGCACCAAGCAGCGGTCGACCGATTGGTGGCACGTGACTATCCCGGCGTCACCGACGAGCAATGGGAGCGCGACATGCGCGCCAAGCTGGTAACGGCAGAAAACCGCGCGCGGCGCACGGAAGGAACGGTCGACTGGGCCATGGAGCGGGTGGACCGCAATGCCGGTACCACGCCGTGGCTCGCCGCCTCGGCCTACAACGAAATCCTGATCCAGGATGCCGAGCTCTACGCTGCCACGCGCCTGTTCCCGGACCGGGCGGACTTTGCCGAACACAAGCAGCGCACCGAGGCTGCATTGGCCCTGCTGGTGTCGCGTGAACAGGCCGCCGCCGGGTTCGACGCTGCCGCGCTGGAAGCAGCGCGCAATGTCCGCATGCCCGCCGCTGTCGCCAGCGGTGCTGATGCCGAGGCACCCTTCCGGCAGGCCTGGCCAACTAGCGGCATCCCCTACCGCATCATGCGCATCGCGGTGACCAGCGGGTGGAGCGACAAGGTGGAGTACGGCCGCGTCATCGGCCAGACGCGCGACGCGGCTATTGCCGCGCAGGACCCGGACAATCCGGACCGCTGCAACCTCTACAGCTTCACCGTCTTCCGCGATCGCAGCGGCAGCGTGCGCCGCGATTCGCACAGCACCCGCCGCATCGCCTGTGAAAATGTTGGCTAGCGCGGCCTAGCCGCCGCAGCGACCCAGCTCCTTCGGCAGGCGCGAGGTGTGGTGTTCCATCACCCATGGCCCCTGCAGGATGGTCATCTGGCCGGGTGCGGCACCCGGTTCGAATTCGAAAGTGGCGGTATCGCTGGTCATCATGATGTGGCCGTTTTCGCCCATCGACGTCTGCAACCCTTCGTATGTCGTCATTGTCTGGCCGCCGATCACGAAGTCGATCCGGTCACCGTCGATCACCATGATTCGGCCCATCGAGCATTCCATGCCATCGTTCATGCTGGCGGTGACCCACATGCCGTCCACGTCGGGTCCGCTGGCACCGCAAGCCGACAGCATTGTCGCGGCCAATGCAGCAAAAGAACCAACGGCGGCATTCTTCATAACGTTCAAGATACACTCCCCTGTTTGCTACGGTAACTTTCGGTCCGAAAAAGGTAATGCACAGGCAGGCGCGGGCGGGCAACCCGGCTGCGACGAACCGATTGCGCGGCGCCCAAATCCACCTGTGCATCCGTCAGATCGTCCCCTATCGCTTGCAAAGCGTGCCAATGGCAGGAGACCACTTTGCCATGACCAACAAGCCAGACCTCGCGGACAGTCAGCTGCTCGCCAATGTGCGCAGTTGTCGTAACTGCGCCTCGCTGCCCCTGGGGCCGCGCCCGATCCTGCAGTGGGACCCGGCAGCAAGGATCCTGATAGCCGGGCAGGCTCCCGGCAGCCGCACCCATGCCAAGGGCATTCCCTTCGACGATCCATCGGGCGATCGCCTGCGGCAGTGGCTGGGGGTGGACCGCGCAACCTTCTACGATCCGTCCCGCTTCGCCATCGTTCCCATGGCCTTCTGCTATCCCGGCACGGGCACCAGCGGCGACCTGCCTCCGCCACCGGTCTGCGCCGAACTGTGGCGCGAGCAGTTGCTCAGCCGCCTGAAGCAGGTGCAACTGACGATCTTGCTCGGGCAGTATGCTGCCAGCTGGCACCTTGCAGGCCCGCGCCAGTCGGTGACACAGGCGGTGTCGCGCTGGCGCGAGACCTTGCCGCAGCAGGTCGTGCTGCCCCACCCCAGCCCGCGCAACCAGCGCTGGCTGGTGCGCAATCCATGGTTCGAGAGCGACCTGCTTGGCGCGCTGCGCGAGAGGGTCGCTGCAATCCTGGCAGCAACGTGATCTCCACCTGTGTACTTGGAGCTTGCCTGAAGAAGCTTGCCCTGTCGGTGCGGGAGCAGAGCCGCAAGTGGGCCAAATCGGAATGGAGCGGGTGAAGGGAATCGAACCCTCGTCTTAAGCTTGGGAAGCTCCTGCTCTACCATTGAGCTACACCCGCATTCCCGAAGGAGCGCGCCATTAGCGCCCCGCGCGGCGCGGCGTCAATCGGATTGCGCGGCGAGCACTTCCAGCACGCGGGCGAGCGCCTGGCTGGCAGGGTCGCTTTCCTGCAGCAGGGCGAAACTGCCTGACAGCCACATGGCGCAGTGGCCGTGGACCATGGAGATCAGCGAGCGGACCAGCCGCCGGGTCTCGGCATCGGCGGGCTTGCCCATCCATGCGCTCACCTCGCGGTCGACGATGGCTGTCAGTGCTTCGCGCGCGGCGACGTCTTCCTTGGCGATGGGCGTCTCGCGGTCGATGCGGTGGTCGTAGATGGCCAGCCAGCAATTGGCATTCTCGGCGGCGAAGCTGAAATAGGCGCGTACGAGTGCCTCCAGCCGCGCGGTACCTCCCGGTGGCACACCGTCCAGCGCGGCCTCCAGCCAGGCGCTCCACAGCCGGAAAGTGCGGCTGTTGACCGCCAGCAGGTAAGCATCGAGCGAGCCGAAGACGTTGTAGATCGTCCCCACCGAATAGCCCGCCCGCCGCGCCGCCTCACGTGCGGAGAATCGGGCAAAGCCGCGCTCTGCCATCAGGGCATGGCCCTCGCGCACCAGCAGCTGGCGCAGCTCTTGCGGGGTGTGATCGGACCGTCTTCCCATATGACGGGGGATAACCGACAAATTGAACATTGTCTATTTTTTAATTGAACAGTGTTTAGTTTCGTGGAATGCTACAGGCGAATCAGATGGAGCAAGATCGATGATCAGTGCCTTCACAATTGCCGGATGGGGTGCCTACCGCCCCCGCAACGTCTTGCTTTCCAGCGAGATGGATGCGCGTTTCGGCCAGCCGCAGGGCTGGCACGAGGGCGAATTCGGCATAGCCAGCCGGCACGTCGCCGCGCCGGACGAGACCTCTTCGATGATGGCCACAGAGGCCGCGCGCGTGGCGCTGGATCGCGCCGGGTGGGCCGATGGCGACTTCGACGCCGTGATCGGCGGCTGCGGAGTAATGGAACAGCCCATCCCCTCCACCGCCGTGCTGGTGCAGGACCGGCTGGGCCTCGGCAAGTCGGGGATTGTCGCCTTCGACGTCAACCAGGCCTGCCTGTCCTTCATGGCCGCGCTCGACGTGGCGGGCATGGGTATTGCCACGGGCCGGTGGAAGCGCGTGCTGGTCTTCGCGGCGGACATTGCTTCCTGCGGACTCGATCCCGAGAACCCCAAGAACCGGTCGATCTTCGGCGACGGTGCGGCAGCACTGGCGATCGAGGCCTGCCCCGATACTGGCGATGACACGCGCGGCATCGCTGGCGCAAAGTTCGTGACGCACGGCGCGCACCATGCACTGGCGCAACTGCGCGCTGGCGGTACGAAGCTGCGCGTCGAGGAAGGCTACGATGCGCTGGTGGCCGGATCGCGGTTCGAGATGGACGCATTCGGCATCTTCAAGGCCGCCGCGCGCGTACTGCCCGCCGTGATCGACGAGGCGCTGGTGCAGGCCGGGATCGGCAGGGACGACCTCACCTGCGTGGTCTGCCACCAGGCCAGCGCCCCCGGCGTCGAGCACGTCAAGCGCCTCTTCGCCCCGCGCGGGGAGCGGGTGGTCGATCTGTTCGCCACCCATGGCAACCAGATCGCCGCCTCGATCCCCACCGCCCTAACCCATGCGCTGGACACGGGTGCCGCCAAGCCGGGCGACCACGTGCTGCTCCTCGGCACCGCCGCCGGGATCAGCGCGGGCGCCATGGTGGTGACGCTGTGAGCCGCCGCGTGCTCATTACCGGCGCGACCGGCGGCCTAGGCAAGGCACTCGTGCGCGAGGCGCTTGCACGCGGGCACCAGGTGCGCGCCACGGGCCGCGCGGCCTATGCCGGACCGGGCGAGTTCGTCGCTTGCGACCTCACCGCCCCTGACGCGGACCTCTATGCCCTCGCCGAAGGCTGCCAGTCGGTGATCCACGCCGCTGCCCTTTCCGCCAGCTGGGGCTCGCGCGAGGACTTTGCCGCCGCCAATGTCGAGGCGACGCACCGCATGCTCGATGCCGCCAGCGCAGCGGGCTGCCAGCGGTTCGTCTTTGTCTCCTCGCCCTCGATCTACGCGCGCTTTCGCGACCAGGAGCAGATCGGCGAGCACACCCCGCCCGCCGACTGGCCGCTCAACCACTATGCCCGCACCAAGCTGGCGGCTGAGCGCGTGGCGCTCGCCCCACGCAGCGACGGCATGGCGACCTGCGCCATCCGCCCGCGCGCGCTGGTGGGCGAGGGCGACCGGGTGATCCTGCCGCGGCTTGTCGAGATGGCCAGCCGCCAACGCCTGCCGCTGCCCGGCGGCGGCAAGGCGCTGGTCGAACTGACCGACCTGCGCGACGTGGCCTGGGCCTGCCTCGAGGCAGAGGAACGCGCGCACGCCATTACCGGCAAGGGCATCAACATCTCCGGCGGGCGGCCCGTCGCGGTGCGCGACCTGGCGCGGCTGCTGGCCGAGGCACTGGGGCACAAACCGCAGATGGTGCACCTGCCCATGCCGCTGGCGCGCGTACTGGCCACCGTGATGGAACGCGGCGCGCAATTGGTCGGCGCGAAGAGCGAGCCGCCGCTGACGCGCTATTCGCTCGCCATGCTGGGCCACAGCCAGACTTTCGATCCCGAACCCGCGCGCCGCATGTTGGGCTTCACACCGCAGCACGACGCGCTCGAGACCCTGCTGACCGAGGCGCGCAAGCTGGAAGGCGCGGCATGATCCGCGTCGGTTTCCGCTGGCTGGAGCGCGGCAAGACCCGCCATCCGGAGACGAGCACGCTGAAAGGCGGCAGCCTGCGCCCGGTCGACTTCCCCGCGCTGGTGGGCGTGATCGCGCATCCCACGCGCGGACATTTCCTGTTCGACACCGGCTACGATCCGGCCTTCATCGAGGCGACGGAGCCCTTCCCCGAGCGGTTCTATCGCTGGGCGACGCCGGTTGCCGTTCGCGAGGAGCATCACTGGCCGGCTTGGCTGGCACGGGACGGCATTGCCGAAGACAGCCTCGCGGGCCTGATCGTGTCGCACTTCCACGGCGACCACGTGGCGGGCGCTCGGCACCTTGCGCACTTGCCGATGTATTGCGCGCAGGCGGGCCTCGCGCACCTGCGGCAGGGCGCGCGCTTCGCGCTGGTGCGCAAGGGCATGCTTCCGGCGCTGGTACCGACAGCAATGGACGCGCAGGCGCATTTCTTCGAGCACGCGCCCGAGGTCGCCCTGCCCACTGCTTTTGCGCCCTTCACCTCGGGGCGTGACATTCTCGGCGACGGCAGCCTGCTGGCGGTAGAACTGCCGGGGCACTGTCCGGGCCACTGGGGCCTCGCCTTTGTCGACGCGAATGACCGCGCGGTGCTGCTTTGCGCCGATGCCGTTTGGTCGGGCAAGGCGATTGACGAGAACCGCCCGCCACCCCGGCTCACCACCGCGCTGATGGGCGATACGGCTACCTATTGCGGCACGCTCGACCAGTTGCACCAAGCCCGCTGCAACAATGGCGAGCTGGCGATCCTGCCGTCGCATTGTCCGGCAAGTGCCATTGCCTACCGAGGCGACGATGCGGACTGACATCCTGTGGAGCTGGTGGCGCACGCGGCGCGCCATGCGCATGTCACCCGCGCAGTTGTCTCGCTGGCGGCAGCGGCAGTGGCAGGCGCTGCAGCCTGCCCTCGCCGCCACCCCGGCGCTGGCGTCCCATGCGGGCAAGCCCCTGTCAGCCTTCCCCGTAACGGACGTTGCCGACATGCGGGCGGACTATGGTCGCTGGAACAGCCTTGGCCTGTCCGATGCCGCCCTGCGCATGCTGGCCGATGCCGCCGAACGCGGCGAAGCAAGCGGCGCGGTGAGCGCGGGCTGGTCCACCGGATCGGGCGGCGGGACGCGCGGCCTGTTCGTCGCCAGCGAGGCCGAGCGCGCCGACTATATCGGCCAGAGCCTCGCCCGCCTGCTGCCGCCTGCCGCCCTGCTGCACCGCCAGCGCATCGCCCTGCACCTGCGCGCGGGCAGCGACCTCTACAGCGACGTCCAGCGAGGAAGGATCGTGTTCGAACATGTGCCGCTGGAACGCTCGGCCGAGGAAGCGCAACATGCCATTGAGGACTTTGCCCCCACCGTCCTGATCGCGCCCGCCCACCGCCTGCTGGCCTTCGTCAAGGCCGGAGCGCGGTTCCCCAAGCTGCGCCACCTGTTCCACGGCAGCGAGCCGATGTCCGGCATTGAACGCGGCTCGGTTGCCGATCACTTCGGCATGGACCCTCGCGGGATCTGGCAGGCGACCGAAGGTTTCCTGGCCGCCGACTGTTCGCATGGGCGACTGCACCTGAACGACCACGTCATGGAAATCGAACTCGAACCCATCCCCGGCACGAAGGCCTTCCGCCCGATCATCACCGACCTGCGCCGCTGCAGCCAGCCGGTGGTGCGATTGCGCGGCGACGACCTGGTCGAACTCGACAGCCAAGGCCCCTGCCCTTGCGGCTTTGCCGGACGCACGATCCTGCCGATACAGGGTCGCATCGGCGATCTCTGGCACTTCGGGGATCGGACGGTCCTCCCGCGCAAGGTCGCCTATGCGGTGGAGACCGCCCTTGGTGCAGGACCACGCTGGCGGGCCCAAGCCCAAGCCGATCATGCTATCCTGCAAGTCGCGCCGGAATGCCAACCGGACCTCGCCGAAAAGGCTCGGGCCAAATTGCAGACCCTGGCGCAGGTGCCCGTCACCCTCGCTTTTGACCTGCCGCCGTGGCCCGGCCCCAAGCGCCGCAAGGTGGCGTGGCATGGCTGACCGCGTCCTGATCACCGGCGCGCGGGCGGGCGCGGCGCTGGACCTGGCGCGCGATTTCCGCGCTGCCGGATGGGACGTGCACGTGGCGGACTGCGGCCCGTCGCGCATGGCCTCGTGGTCGCGCGCGCCCAGCGCCGTGCATCGCTACGCCGCGCCCGCGCTCGATGCGGCAGGCTTTCGCCGCGACATGGATGGCCTGGTCGACAGGCTCGAGCCGCAGTTCGTGGTGCCGGTCTGCGAAGAGGTGTTCCACCTGGCCGCCTGGGCAAGGGGTCGCGACCTGCTGTTCGCTCCGCCCGTCGACATGCTCCGCCGCCTGCACGACAAACTGGCCTTTGCCCGCCTTGCCGCGGACCTTGGCCTGCCCGTGCCCGAAAGCGTCGCCTGCGATCCTGCCAGCCTGCCGCCTGATCCCGCCGGGTGGGTGTTCAAGCCGCGCTTCAGCCGCTTTGGCGGGAAGACGCTGATCGGCCCGCAGCCGCACCTGCTTGCCACCATCGGGGAGGACTGGCTGGCGCAGCGGCGCGTGCTTGGCAGCGAGGTCTCGTTCTACGCCGTCGCCCGCGCGGGCGTGTTGCTGGCCTTTACAGCCTACCGATCTGACTGGCGGCTCGCTGGCGGTGCTTCCTTCGCTTTCGAGCCGCTGGCCGGCCCACTGGCGGAGCGCCTGCGCGAAATCGCCGGGACCCTTGCCGGTGCCACCGGCCTGTCCGGCCAATTCGCCTGCGATGCGATGGTCGACGATAGGGGCCAGCCGTGGCTGATCGAATGCAACCCGCGCGCGACCAGCGGGGTGCACCTGCTGGCCGGGGATGGCGCGCTGGCGCGGGCCATGACCGAAGGCGAGCCCATGCCGCCGCAAGAGCCGCGTCCCGCCTATGTCGGCGCGGCCATGTTCGCCTATGGCCTGCCCATGGCGCTGGCCGGGGCGGGCTGGCGGAAATGGCATGCCACCCTGCGGGCCGGGGACGATGCCCTTGGCCGTCCGGGTGACCGGCTGCCCGCGCTGGGCGCATTGATCGACGGAATGCGCTTCACCGTGCTCGGCTGGCGACACGGCATGTCGGCCACGGCCGCGACCACCCGCGACATCGAATGGAACGGAGAAGACCTGTCATGAGCGCTTTCCCCGACGCTGTCCGCAATGCCTGGCACCTGGTTGCCCTGTCGCGCGACCTGGGGCCGGGGCAGGTGCGCAAGGTCATGCTCTGCGACACCCCGCTGGCGCTGTTCCGCACCGCCGACGGAGTGGGCGCCCTGGTCGATCGCTGCCCGCACCGCAACTATCCCCTTTCGGAAGGACGACTGCGCGATGGCGCGCTCGAATGTCCCTACCATGGCTGGCGCTTTGCTACGGACGGCACCTGTGTCGAGGTACCCGGCTGCGCGCTGGCAGCGGGCGATGGACAGCGCCTTTCCGCCCAAGCCCTGCGCGTGGTGGAGAGGCACGGCGGCATATTCGTTGCCCTGTCCGACAAGGCACCAGCCGAGCCGCCCCTGCCCCCGGATTTCGGCAATCCGCAGCTCGACCACTTCTGGTGGCAGCAGGGAACCTGGCAGGGCCGCGCATTCGACGCGGTCGAGAACGTCATGGACCCGTTCCACACCGGCCACCTGCACCACGGCTTCATCCGCCGCCGCGACAAGCGCCGCAAGGTCCAGTTGGTGGTCGCCAGCCACGGCGACAGCCTGGCCATGACCATCCACCAGGACGCTCCCGACCACGGGATCATGTCGCGGGTGCTGGAACGCGAGCGCACCCGGTCGGTAAGCACCTATTACCCGCCCTGCACTGTGCAGGCGCGGTGGGAGGGAGAGAAGCGGCTGACGCTCTGTGTCACCGCGATCTTCACCCCCGCCACCGCAGGTAGCTTCACTCCCTTTGCGCGTTTTTCGACCCCGAAAGGCCTTGCGCCCGGCTGGCTGAAGCAGGCCGCGATCCGGCTGTTCCTTGACCCCGTCGTCGCGCAAGACCGGCGGGCGCTGGCCAAGCAGCACGCGGTGATGGAACACTTCGGCCACCCACGCTTCGCCACCGGCCCCGGAGACCTGTTGGGAGACCGGCTTTACCGCCTGTGGAAGGGAGAGCGCCTCGAACCCGGTGAAGACCCGCCCGTTGCGGCGGAACTCTAGTCCGGCTTTCCTTCGGGTTAAGCCTGCCAAGCATATGGCATGACTTTCGCCGAAGGCCTGCCATAATCACGGCAGCAGGCGGAGACGGCTTCGGGGGCTCTCGCTGGTGGGGACCATGCAGACAGCAAAGCAGCACAACTGGCCGCACCTGGTCCTCGCCGTCTTGCTGGTGCAGGCGGCCTACTGGCTGCTGGTCGCCCCGCTGATCACCGGCGCCCCGCCCGAAATCGATCCGGTGCGCCCGAGCAGCTTTGCCGTGGCGCAGCTGGACAGTCCCGACTGGGAAGCAGCGCAGGCGGCGGAATACACCCCCGCCGAGACGCCGTGGTCCTCCTGTTGCGAAGGTGGATACTACGCCGCGCGCTTCACCTTCGATCTCGACACGGTTCCCGAAGGCGGACTGGGCGAGGCGGCCAATGTCACGGCCACCAATTACTACGCCTACCTCAACGGTTCGCTCTACTTCGGCAGCGGCGAGATGCGGCTGCCTGACACCAGTTTCCATGGCCGCGTATTTCGCGGCTTGCACCGGCTGCCGTCGGGCCTGCTGCGCGAGGGCAGCAACGAGCTGGTCTACATCATGGCGAGCGCGCCGGGCACCGAGGGGTTCCGCGTCGATGCGCCGACCATGGGCCTGTACGAGACGACCGCAGCCGGGACGCGTTTCCGGCTCTTCCTGCTCAACGACTATGTCTATGCCAGCGTCGCCATCGGTTTCGCCATTGGCCTGATCGCACTGATGGCCTGGGCGCGCAGCCGCCAGGGCAGTTACCTGTTCTGGCTGGGCATGCTGGCATCAAGCTGGGCCGGCGCCCTGCTGATGATGATCATCCCCGATCCGCCGGTCACCGGCGCGCTGTGGCTGTTTCTCGGCGTGCCCATCTCGCTGATGATTCCGGTGGCCGGGGTGAACCTCGCCAACAGCTGGGGGCCGCGCCGCCTGCCGCATGTCACGATCGTCACCCTCGCCGCCTGGGCGCTGGGGCTGGCTTTCCATGCCTATGCGGTGTTCCTTGACCCCGGCAACGGCCGCCAGCTGTGGATGCTCTATTCGCTGGTTGTGATCCTCTCCAGCGCCTTTGCCGCCATCATCCTGTGGAACATCCCCGTCATCGGCCGCGAACGCCACTGGGAGGCGGCGGTCTTCCTGCTGCTGTTCGCCATTGCCGTGCGAACCGGCATTTCGATCGTCTTCGACCTCGGCTGGGGGCAGCAGACCAATTACGCGATCCCGATCCTGCTGGTGGCACTGGTGGCGGCATTCGTTGCCCGCAACATCCGCCTGTTTTCCTCTGCCGAGGATTTCAACAAGGAGCTGCAGGGCCAGCTGGATGAACGCACCGCGGAACTGGCCACGGCACACCAGCGCGAGAAGGCGCTGCTGCGCGAACAGGCGCACCAGGACGAGCGTCGGCGCATCATGGCCGACATGCACGACGGGCTCGGCTCGCAGCTGATGAGCCTGCTGCTGCTCGCCCGACGCGGCAAGGCCGACCCCGAACGGGTGACGCGTGGGCTGCAGGGTGCGCTCGACGAAATGCGGCTGATGATCGATTCGATGGATTCGGTGGGGGAATCGCTCGGCTCGGCCCTCGCGCTGTTCCGCGAACGGGCGAACGAGCGGGTGAGCGATGCGGGCCTTGCCTTCGAATGGAACGACAGCGCCGACGGCAACCTGCCCGCCCTGCCCCCGCGGGCGGTGCTGCAGGTCTTCCGCGTGCTGCAGGAAGCGCTTACCAATGCCCTCAAGCATTCCAACGGCAACACCGTGACCGTAAATGTGGCATCGCATGCCATTTCGGTCTGCGATAACGGTACCTTGCTGGGCGATGAACGACCCGGCGGCAGAGGACTGGACAACATGGCGGCGCGCGCCAGCGCAATCGGGGGGAACTTCTCCCTCCAGCGCGAAGGCGAACAGACCGTGGCCAGGATCGAACTGCCAGAACAACAGGGCGGGCCGCATGGCCGCAACAGGGCAACAAGTGATGGCTAATGCACGTATTGCGATACTCGACGATGATCCCGCGATCCGCGAACACCTGACCGATATCGTCACCACCTGCCCGGACTATGACCTGGCCGGCACCGCCCCCACCATCGCCCGCGCGCGCGACATGATGGTGCGCAAGCAGCCGGACCTGTTCCTGGTCGATGTCGGCCTGCCCGATGGCAGCGGGGTGGACTTCATCGCCTTCGCCAAGAAGCAGCGCGACTGCAAGGTGTTGATGATCACCAGTTTCGGCGACCGGGAGACCGTGGTCGCTGCGCTCGAAGCCGGGGCCGATGGCTACCTGCTCAAGGATTCCAGCCCCACCACCATCCTCGAAGGGATTGCCGCCACGCTGGACGGCGGCGCGCCGATCAGCCCGGCAGCAGCGGCCTACCTGCTCGAACGCCTGCAGGGCAGCAAGCCCGCCATCAGTGCCAACGGCGACGCCAGCGGTGACGAGGAAACCGCCGCGCTCACGGCGCGCGAGGTGGAGCTGCTCGAAGTGTTCGCTCGCGGGATGAGCTACAAGGAAGCCGCCCGCGCGCTGGAGATTTCGCCGCTGACCGTGGGCAACCACGTCAAGTCGATCTACCGCAAGCTGGCCGTCCATTCGCGCGGCGAGGCAGTCTACACCGCACTGCGTACGGGCCAGCTGTCGATCGACTGAACCTGTCAGGTACAAAAATGGTCCGGAACCCTGGGCGGACTCCGGACCGGGTTGCGCAGCGGCCGTTGCAGGCCGCTGCACGGGGATGGCTGGCTCAGGTCGCGGCGCGCATGGCCGAGACGCAATCGCCGACATTGCGGTAGTTGAAGAAGTCCAGCGCATCGAGATCGCGCAGCAGCCGGCAGGTGCGCGGCGCATTGGTGCGCAGCTGGCTCATGCAGGCGCCGTGGCTATCGAAGAACTGCAGGTCCACCAGCAGGCGACAGACCTGGACTTCGTCATTGGCGGCGGCACTGGCAGCCGTCGGCAGCGCCACGTTGAAGGATGCAGCCATCACGGCGGCCGTGAAATAGGCGGTCAATTTCTTCATTCGTTTCTCCGTTTCCCCCGGCAAGGTCCCCCGGGAACACGGCCAAGACTATGAAGCTGCACGGAAGCCCGGAACGCCATGGGTGTGGCAGGACGCAGCATTGTGCCGCAGCGGGCCAGAATTCCGGACATATTCAATCTCGCGGGGGTTCAACTGCGCAATCACGGGTGGTTTGCCGCCGCACCAGAGGCTATGGACCCGATTCGATGCAGCCGGACACAATCACCGGCAGCACTTTCTTGGACGGCACTCGTAGGGAGCACGATATGCCACTCGTTAACATGAAGCCCTTGCTTCGCCACGCCATGGACAACGGCTATGCCGTCGCGGCGTTCAACCTGGTCGACTACAACACCGTGAAGGGCATGGTGAAAGCGGCCGAGGAACTCGACGCACCGGTCATCTGCCAGACCTCGTCGAAGACCATCGACTATTACAGCCACGAGGAAATCGTCAGCTGGGTGCGCACCTGCGCCGAGAACTCGCCGGTGCCCGTGGTGCTGCACCTCGATCACTGCAAGAACCTCGAGATGATCGAAAAGTGCGCGCAGACCGGCTGGACCTCGATCATGATCGACGCCAGCGAATTCCCGTTCGAAGAAAACCTCGAAATGTCGAAGAAGGTGCGCGACATCGCCGAAAAGTACGGCGTCGGCATGGAAGCCGAGCTGGGCCAGATCATGGGCGTGGAAGACGACATGGTCGTGGCGGAAGAGGATTCGGTGCTGACCGATCCCGAAGATGCCCGCAAGTTCTGCGACGCACTGGACCTGTCGGCCTTCGCCTGTGCCGTCGGCACCGCCCACGGTTTCTACAAGGGTGAGCCCAAGGTCGATTTCGACCGGATCGAGGCCATCAACAAGGCCACCGGTACGCCCATGGCGCTGCATGGCGGCACCGGCCTGTCGGACGAGACCTTTGCCAAGGCCATCGCCCGCGGCAGCGCCAAGGTGAACATCTCGACCAACCTGAAGCACGTCTTCGTCGAGAGCTTCGAAGCCTACCGCAAGGCCAACCCCGACGACTACGAGCCGCTGCGCGTGATCGACGCCCAGTACCAGGCCTGCAAGTCGCTGTTCGGCGGCTTCATCGAGAAGTTCGGCGGCACGGGCCAGGGCAGCAAGTTCCTCGCCTCGCTGAAAGAGACCGCCTGATGGTCAAGGCGATCATTTTCGATTGCGACGGGGTGCTGGTCGATACCGAGCGCGACGCGCACCGGGTCGGCTTCAACCAGGCTTTTGCCCACTTGGGGATCGACGCCGAATGGAGCGTCGATTTCTATGCCAGGATGCTGCTGGTTGCCGGCGGCAAGGAACGCATGACGGCCTACTTCGACGAAGCAGGCTGGCCCGAAGACAAGGTGGCCGAACATGGCGGCAAGGCGGAGCTGATTGCCGCCCTGCACAAGTACAAGACCGCGCAGGTCTCCGACATCGTCAAGGACCTGCCGGTTCGTGCAGGCGTCATGCGTATCGTCGACGAGGCCATGGCAAACGGTGTTCGCCTCGGCGTCTGCACCACCTCCAACCCCAAGTTCATCGATGCCGTGCTCGACCTGTTCGGGCCGGAGCGGAAAGCCGCCTTCGAATTCGTCCATGCGGGCGACGTGGTGTCGAAGAAGAAACCCGATCCGGAAATCTACCACCTCGCCACCAAGTCGCTGGGCCTCGACCCGAAGCACTGCGTGGTGATCGAGGACAGCCGCAATGGCCTGCTTGCCTCGACCGGTGCGGGCTACCCCACGCTCATCACCACCAGCACCTATACGGTGGATGAAGACTTCACCGAGGCCGCGCGTGTCGTTCCCGAACTGGGCGACGCGCCAAACCCGGAAGTTACCCTTGCAGACTTGTCCGCGCTGACCGCATAACCGGCAGCCACAGGGAGAGATAAATGTCGACGTTTACGATTGCTGATTTCGAGAAGGCCATCGACATCACCTGCGACACGGTGATCGCCAACGAAAAGTACTTTTCCGACCTCGACGGCCTGGCCGGCGATGGTGACTTCGGTACCTCGCTCGCCACCGGCTTCAAGGTCATCAAGAAGGACCTGCCGGAGATCGACAAGAGCGCCATCGGCGCCATGATGCTGAAGATCTCGATGATCTGTTCCAAGCACGTCGGCGGCTCCTCGGGCCCGATCTGGGGCACCGGCTTCATGCGCGCCGGCATGGTTGGCAAGGGGCTGGAGGAAGCCAGCTACCAGCAGCTGACTGACATGCTCGGCTCGGCCATCGAAGGCATCGTTGCCCGCGGCGGTGCCAAGCGCGGCGACAAGACGCTGCTCGACGCGCTCTGGCCGATCCACGACAAGATGCAGGAAATGGACGGTTCGGACATGGGTGCCGTGCTCGCTGCCATCACTGCAGAGGCCGACAAGGCCATCGACGAGACGCGCAGCTCGGTCGCCCACCGCGGCCGCGCCAGCCAGGTGGGTGAACGCAGCGCCAACACTCCCGATCCCGGCATCGTCGGCGTGGCCACCATCCTGCGCGACTGGTGCAAGGCCTACGGCGTCGACTACGCGCCGAACGCCCGCGAGCTGCAGGTTTCCAGCGTCAAAGACCTTTAATTTCAAGCTATTCAATTACACGGAGAGGAATGGAACATGAAGAAATTCGTCAACAACCCGGAGAACTTCGTTCCCGAATTCATGGCCGGTGTGATCGCCGCCAACCCCGACCTGCTCGAAGCGATGCCCGAGCACCAGCTGATCAAGCGCAAGAACGTTGACGCCTCGAAGGTCGCCATCGTCCAGGGTTCGGGCTCGGGCCACGAACCGGCGCACGTCATGGCTGTCGGTCCCGGCATGCTGACCGCCGCCTGCCAGGGCCCGGTCTTCGCCGCCCCGCCGGTCGATGCCTGCTACGAAACGATCAAGTCTGTCGCCACCGACGCTGGCGTGCTGGTGCTGGTTAACAACTACCAGGGTGACCGCATGGCCTGGGACATGGCCTGCGAAATGGCCGAAGCCGAAGGCATCAAGCTGAAGCAGTTCATCATCAACGATGACGTCGCCGTGCAGGACAGTCTCTACACCGTCGGCCGTCGCGGCGTGGCTGGTAACTTCTTCGTGATGAAGGCCTGCGGCGCGGCTTCCGAAGCCGGTGCCGATCTCGACGCGGTCTATGCCGTGGCCGAGAAGGTCAACAACAACGTGCGCACCATGGGCCTCGCGCTCACCAGCTGCATCCCGCCGGCCAAGGGTGACCCGATCTTCGAAATCGGCGACGACGAAATGGAAGTCGGCGTCGGCATCCACGGCGAACCGGGCCGCGAACGCACCAAGATCAAGCCTGCCGACGAAATCGTCGAGCTGCTGTTCGATGCTGTTGCCAATGACTTGCCCTACAATTCGGGCGACCGCGTGGCGCTGATGATCAACGGCCTCGGCGGCACCCCGCCGGCAGAACTCTACGTTCTCTACAACAAGGCAGCCCAGCTTTGCGCCGATCGCGGCCTGACCATCGCGCGCAACTATGTCGGCGAATATTGCACCGCCATCGAAATGGCCGGTTGCTCGCTGACCCTGCTGAAGCTGGACGACGAGCTGGAAGCCCAGCTGGCGGCTCCGGCCGAAACGGCCTGCCGCATCTTCTGATCCGGTAGGTCAGACGGAAACGCGAAACGCCCGGCTCTCTCGCAGAGGGCCGGGCGTTTTGCTTTTTCGGGTGGTGCATGGCGCGTCGCATGCACCCGAACGAAATGCGCGGCATCGCACGGAGCATGGTATGAGCCACAGTTATCTTCATCCCGAACGACACATGGTTTCGCGCATCGGCTGGTTGCGCGCCGCAATCCTTGGCGCAAACGACGGTATCGTTTCCACCGCCAGCCTCATCGTCGGCGTCGCGGCCGCAGCCGCCGATCGTTCGGAAATCCTTATCGCCGGCACTGCCGGACTGGTGGCCGGAGCCATGTCCATGGCGGCCGGCGAATATGTTTCGGTCAGCTCACAGTCCGACACGGAGAAGGCAGACCTTGCACGCGAGGCTGCCGAGTTGGAGAGCCAGCCGGATTTCGAGCGGGAGGAGCTGCGGCAGATCTACGTCGATCGCGGGGTCGATCCCGAAACCGCCGGGAAGGTGGCGGACCAGTTGACGGCAAGGGATGCCCTGGCGGTGCATGCGCGCGAGGAACTGGGAATTTCCGAAATCACGACGGCCCGCCCGATCCAGGCTGCGCTCGCTTCCGCAGCTACGTTTTCTATCGGTGCCGCCTTGCCACTACTCATGGTCTTGCTGCTGGCAAATGCATCGCTGATAGTTGGCGTTTCGCTGGCCTCGTTGCTGTTCCTCGCCCTACTTGGCGCCATCGGTGCCCGTGCCGGCGGCGCCAATGTCCTGCGCGCGACAATCAGGGTAACCTTCTGGGGTGCCCTGGCCATGGCCGCTACGGCAGGGATCGGGTCGCTGTTCGGAACTGTCGTCTAGCGCCGCGCAGGCCTCTTAGCCGAGCCGGTTTATCGCGGCAGCCAGCATGGTGCGCACTTCCTGCGCGGCCTGGTGCAGCTGCGGATTGTCGATCGCCTGCATCGAGGCGACCGGGTCGATCGCGGCCACTTCGACACCATCTTCCAGCTGCTGCACGATGACATTGCAAGGCAGCATGAGGCCGACCTTGCCTTCCAGTTGCAGCGCCTTGTGCGCCATGCCGGGGTTGCAGGCACCAAGGATGACGTAAGGGCGGAAATCGGCATCGATCTTCTTCTTCAGCGTATCGGCAATGTCGATGCGCGTCAAAACGCCGAAACCTTCGGCCTTCAGTGCCTCTTCGGTGCGCGCAATGACGTCGTCCATGCTGCCCGTCACACGGGTAGAGATATAGTAGGTCATGCGGGCATCCTGTCATTCGCGCGCTGCGCTGTCCATGGGACGTTTCAGCGCGTGAACTCCTCCAGGCCGAGGCCGCGCCCGCCGCTGACCGAAGGCCGGAGCGCTGGACAGGTTGCAGACCAATCACGCTCCACGAGAGTTTGTTGAAAAATACGCAACACATGTCGCAAATTGGACATTTGTCTTCGATGTTGCGTCGCACCATATGCGCCTCCGCTCCCCGATTGGCGGGGAAACCGGAGACCAAGAATGTCCACGATTGCCAACCGTCTGCTGTCGACGCTGGCGGCGATTTCGGTCAGCACCTCGCTGCTGACTGCCATCCTGCCCTAACAGCATGACAGCCACGGCAACCGGCGCTCGTCGGTTGCCGCGAACAATCTGGCCCGGCCCTCTTTGCAGAGGGTCGGGCCGATTTTCTTCATCGAACCGCAATCAGTGCGCGGTCTGGCCGCCGTCGATGGTCCAGGTTGCACCGTTGACGAAGCTGGCGGCGTCGGAACACAGGTGCAGCACGGTTCCGGCAATCTCTTCCGGCTCGGCATAGCGGCCCGAGATATTGTGCTGGAAGAACATGTCGGTGAAGTCGCTGCTGTCGGCCCAGTGCTGGGTCATCGGCGTGCGCACGAAGCCGGGAGCGACGCAGTTCACGCGGATGCCTTTCTGCGCATATTCCACCGCCGCTGCCTTGGTCAGGCCGGACACGGCGTGCTTCATGGCGCAGTAGACGCTCATGTTCGGGTCCGCGATCAGCGCACCGACCGATGCCGTGTTGACGATGGCCCCGCCGCCCGCTTGCAGGAAGTGACGGATCTCTGACTGCATCGAATAGAACACGCCCTTGAAGTCCACGTCGATGGCAAGGTCCAGCTCGTCCTCGGTCACTTCGTGGATCGGGCGTTGTTCTGGCAGAATACCGGCATTGTTGAAGGCCATGTGCATGCCGCCAAAGCGGCTGAGAGTGCCTGCCACCAGGGCATCCACCGCCGCCTTGTCGCGCACGTCGGTGCGGATGAAGTCAGCTTCGCCGCCCGCCTGTTCGATAATGGCCACGGTTTCCTCGGCGCGCTCGTCGATGTCGCCGATCATCACCTTGGCGCCCCGCTCGGCAAAGGCGGTGGACACCGCGCGGCCGATACCCGTCGCACCCCCAGTTACCAGGGCCACCTTGCCGGGGAAGTAGTACTGCACGTCACTCATGGTCGTACCTCGTCAGTCAGAATGAGGGACCGGCCCCGCCAGATGGGATGGGAGGGCGGGGCCGGCGTCGCACCGGTCAGGCAATGCCCTGCTTGCCCGGCGCGATGATGTGGTTGGGATCGAGCGCCTGCTTGATGCGGGCGTTCACTTCGCGGTTGGCGTCGCCGTATTGCTGCGCCACCAGGTCCATCGTGGAAACGCTGGAACGGTAGGCTGCCCAGCCGCGCTCGCCGAAGCGGGTGATCATTTCTTCCATGCACTGTTCGGCCTTGGCGGAGTGTTCGTCGTCGCCCTTGTCGAACATCAGGAAGATGATGTGGTGCAGCTCGCGCCCGCCGACGGCATAGGCCGGGGCATAGTCGAAGCCCCACTTGTTCATGATCTCGGTGGCGAGTTCGGTTTGCCCGATCGTCTCCGCGCCCTTGGCAGGCGCGACCGGGGCAAAGGCGACTGCGCCGCCGCTGCGGCCCCACCAACGGACCAGGCCCTTTTCCTCCAGCGTCATGCCGCCGCGCATCAGCGTCTCGTTGTGTTCGAAGTAGGGGTTGCCGCGCATCTCGGCTGCGGTGAGCACGTCGGCCCCGGTTGCCTCGAAGGCCCCCGTCAGGATTGGCTCCATGGCGGCGATCATCTCCTCCGTGCCGTAAAGCGCGTAGAAGGTGTTCCACATGCCGATATCATTGGCGCGGGCATGGCGCTGGATCACGTCGAGCGGAATCACGCCCTCGCCGTCCCACAGGTCGGCCCGGCGGTTGAACATGGACATCTGGTACAGCGCGCCCATGATCAGCACGCCGTTGGGGATGAGGTTGTTCATGCGGAACGGGCGGATCGTATCGGTGATGGCCGCCACGTCCTCCACATTGGGCGAACGCACCATGAAGGGCTTGTAGACCGGCGGGCGCGGCATCAGCCACATGCCCAGCTTGGTGACCACGCCGAAGTTGGACTGGGTAAAGATGCCGTCGAGGTAGGGGCCATAGCCCCATTTGAACGCTTGCCAGGTGTTGCCGTTCTCGATCGAGCCCATGCCCGTTTTGAGCACCGTGCCATCGGCCAGGACCACTTCCATTCCGCACTGCATGAAGAAGTGATCACCGTAGGGCGTGTAACCCACGCCGCGTTCCAGCGTATTGCCCATCATCGACACGATGGGGCCGACGGTGGGCACGTCGATCCAGTAAGGCAGGTTGTTGTCCTCGATATAGTCGTGGATCTGCTGGTAGGTGACGCCCGGCTCGACCAGGATCGTGCCCAGCTCGGCATCGAAATCGAGGATGCGGTTCATCCGCTTGAGGTCGAGGATCATCTGCCCGCTGCTGGCGGGCGTGGCCATGCCGTAGCCCATGTTCTTGCCGGTGGAGATCGGCCACAGCGGCAAGCGGTAACGGTTGGCCACAGCGAGGATCGCCTGCACCTGTTCGACACTGGCAGGGGCCACGGCTCCGGAGGGAATGTGCTCGCCGCGCAGGTCGGGAATGCCGCTCTTGCGATAGGAAATGGTGCTGGCCTCGTCGGCGAAGACCCAGTCGTCACCCACGATGGCGCGCAGTTCGCGGCAGGCGGCGGCGAAAACATCACGGTCCATGTCCTGCGGCATCATGCGCGCATGGGCGAGCGGGGTTAGCGCGGCACTGCTGGCCACGGCACCGCCGATGGCCATGACTTCGCGTCGGGAAAATCCGCTGGTCATCCGCCATGCTCCTCGGGATCGACCTCGGACTGCGACAACCATTCGGCCAGCGCTTCCAGTTCGGTGTTGGTGATTTCGGTCGGCTTAAAAGCCGGCATTGCACCCATGCCGGAACGCACGATGCTTTCGATCACCGCCGGGGGCAGGTTCCGCCCGCGAATGATCGGCGCAATGTTGTGCCCGTGGCAATATCCGCAGGTGCGCGCGTAGAGGTATTCCGGTTCGCGCGGCTCGATCTCGTAGGTCGCCTGTGCATTGGCCTTGCCGGAAAGCCCGGCAGCCAGCCCGGCTCCGGCCAGCAGCGTCAATCCCACAGCAAGCGCCGCCGAGCGCCCGAACCCAAGGCTTCGCCTGGTTCGCATATCGTCCTCTCCCCAATCGGCGTTTTCGCCGTCCGGGTTCAGGTGATAATTGCAATGGACAAAATGTCAATTACACAATGCGAGGCTCACCCGTCAGTGGCCAGCGGCGGCAAGGGCAGGTGGGCGATGGACTTTGCCGTGTCGCGATCCACGCCCATCCCGCAGAGGATATATCCGGCCACCACCTCCGGGTAGTTGTCGGGCATGTCGCGCTTGGCGATGGAGCCCATGGCCGCAAGCGTCGCGCCCAGCAGGATGTCGCGCCCGAGGTCCGCCGAGGGGATCGGCAGCGATCCGTTTTCCACGCCGTCAGTGATGGTGCGCAGGGCCTGGCGGAAGGTCTCCGCGCCGAAAATCTCGCCCGAGGCGCTCATGTTCAGCATCGACCACGCCCAGCGCCGGTCCTTCTGCGCGCGGCGCAGGTAATAGCGCACGGCGACGGTGCACTGTTCACGCGAATCCGGGATCTGCGAAACCGTGTCGGTCACCGCGACGAGGAAATCGTGCGTCACCTCGCGCGTCACCGCTTCGCGCAGGTCCACCATGCCGGAGAAGTGGTTGTAGAAGGTGGCGCGGGTGACCCCGGCCTGCTCCACGATATCCTCAATCCGCGCGAACAGGCCGTTCTCTTCACCGAAGATGGCAAAGGCCGCCGCGATGATGCGCGCCCGCGTGGCCGCGCGCCGCTTGCGCCCGACTTCGGCGCGACCATCGGTCGGGGTCGGCGTTTCGGTCAATGCGGTTCCTTGTGACTGGCGGCTGGTGCGAAGCCGCCAAGGTCCCGCAATTGCCGCCAGCAGTCAAACGGAGATCGTTGCCTAGCGGCCCGCGTCGCGCGCCGCGTTGATGTCCACCGCCTTGGGGCTCTTGGCGAACAGCGCGGTATAGGGATCGTCCCCCGTTTCCATCAGGTGCGGTTCGGTACCCTCGCGCACTGTCGTGCGGCGCATGTCGCGCTTGTAGGCGGTGTAATCGTAGTCGCCGCCGCGGTGCATGGTGGCGAGGTTGTCCCAGATCACCATGTCGCCCGGCTGCCACGACCACTTGAAGGTATACTGCGGCTGCGTGGTGTGGGCGATCAGGTCCTCGATCAGCTGGCGGCCTTCGGGGCCTTCCATGCCTTCGATATCCATGGTGTGGGCGGCGATGAATAGGCTCTTGCGGCCCGACCCTGCATGGGTGTGCACGATCGGGTGGCGCGCCAGCGGGCGTTCGAGGATTTCTTCCTCGGCCACGTCGGCCCCCGCCTTCTTGCGGCTCCACCACAGCGAGTTGATGCCGATCTTGTCCTCGATCAGGTCCTTGGTTTCCTGCGGCAGGTCTTCATAGGCGGTGCGCGCGTCGGCGAACCACGTCTCGCCGCCCGCTTCGGCAGGCGGGGTGATGTGGGCGAGCAGGATAGAATAGCTCGTGCGCTTTTCCAGGAAGGCGCTGTCGGTATGCCACAACCGGTCACCCTTGCGGTATTCCACGGCCGCCGGATCAGTGGTGATCTCGCCTTCAAGATTGAGGTTGGAGGCGTCGAACAGCTCGCGATAGGGGAGGCGCATCTTCGCGCCATCTGGGCGCTTGGGCACGCGCTCCAGGTATCCGAAATTGCGGCTGAATTCGACGTGCTGCTCGTCTGTCAGCCCGGTGTTGCGCCATACGGTGACGCCGTACTTGTCCATCGCATCGGTGATCTGCTTGACTTCGTCCGCCGACAGCGGCTGCGTCAGGTCCAACCCGGAGCACACGGCACCGAAGTTGGGCAGGATGGGTTCGACTTTCAGCGACATCACATTCTCTCCGTATCGGCCCTATCCGGCGGGCCGCTTTTTCTGCAGGCTGGCGCGCTTGCAGCTCGCTACCAGCACCTCGGCCTGATTATAGGCGCGATGGACGAAATTGACTATGCCCTGATTTGGCCGCGACTGGCTCTCACGCATGCCGACCACCTCGGTCTCGATCCGCAGGGTATCGCCGATGAACACCGGCGCAGGGAAACGCACCTCGTCCCAACCGAGGTTGGCCACTGCCGTGCCCTGCGTGGTGTCGTTGACGCTGATCCCCACCATCAGGCTGAGCGTGAAGCAGGAATTGACCAGGATCTGGCCGAACTCGCTGTCCTTCATGAACTCCGCGTCAAGATGCAGCGGGGTGGGATTGTGGGTCAGCGTGCTGATCAGCAGGTTGTCCGTCTCTGTAATCGTCCGCCGCAGCGGGTGGTCGAACACCTGCCCAACCGAAAATTCCTCGAACCAAAGGCCTGCCATGTGCGTTTCTCCTCTTGCCAAGGCTCCTAGCGGCTTGCCCGCCTTGGCGCTAGGATCACCGCCAAGAGGAGGACAACAGCCATGAAATTGCTCGCCCTGCCCTGTCTGCTGCTGCCGCTGGCAGCCTGCGCGACCACGACGGACGGCGACGATCCGCTGCCCGTGCGCGAGCTTGCGGGCGAATGTGACGCCAGCGGCGTGCAGGACCATGTCGGCCACACGGCATCGGCAGAGGCAGGTGCCACCCTGCTGCGCCTGACCGGGGCGACCACCCTGCGCTGGGTGCCGCCGCGCACCGCCGTGACCATGGATTTCCGGCCTGACCGGCTGACCGTTTCCTATGATGACGACATGATTATCGAAAGGATCACCTGTGGCTGACCCGAATGACGGCCGCCAGCGCATCCCGCCGCTGGGCCCCTTTGAAGAACAGGCCGGCTTCACCCGCGCGATTCGCGTGGGCGACCGCATCATCGTCTCCGGCAATGTCGGGGTGGAGGAAGACGGCAGTGTCAGCCCTGACGCCGGGCGGCAGGCAGACCGCTGCTTCGAGCAGATCCTCGATTACATCGGCCAATTGGGCGGCCATTCGGGCGACGTCGTCCGTGTAAGGATGTTCGTAACCGATATCGCCTATGCTGATGCCGTAACCGCCGCCTTTACGCGCGCCGTCGGCCATGCCCGGCCTACCGGCACGCTGGTGGCAATCGCCGCCTTGTATAGTCCGGAGTGGAAATGCGAGATCGAAGCCGAAGCAGTGATCGGAAGCCTGCAGTAGTTGCACGGGTGGCGCTTGCGCTGCCCCTGCTTGCGCTTGTCGCCGCCTGCGGAGACAGCCTCGAAAGTCGCAACGAGGCCGCCGGGCTGGACCCGCGCGGAGGCGGCGGCGAGATGCGCATCGTGTCGCAGAACTCCACGCCCTCGCGCTCCAGCCAGCCTGCCACCACCCGTCCACCCAACGCCCAGCCGACTGCGCAGGGCTTCGAGGAAGAAGGCAGCGAGAGCGAGACGATCGAAGTCGACGCCGGACCGGAGACTTTCATCGATTCCGCGCAAGGCTTCGACCCCACGCCGATGGACGATACCGTGGGCTTCGATCCCTCGCCGATGGACATGGGCGGAGAGGGCTAGCCCCCGACCTCCACTTCCTTGCACCGTGGCCGCCTTCCTGACATGGGAGCGGACATGACCAAGCTTTCCAAGATCGCCTTGCTGGCAGCCGCTGCGGCGCTGTCGCTTTCCGCCTGCTCGTCCGAGACCGACGAAGCCGCACCGGACACTCCCGCCGCCGAGGAGACCAGCGTAGCAGCCGCCGAACCTGCCGCCCAACCCGTTACCGAGGCTGCCGAGGCGGACGGCATCCCCGCGGGCATGATCGGCGTGTGGGACTATATCGACGGCACCTGCGATCCCGCCTCGGACCTGCGACTGGAAATCGCGTCTGACCACCTCACCTTCTACGAAAGCTACGGTACGGTGCAGTCCGTAACCCGCGATGGCGATGACGTGACCTTTGCCCTCACCATGGAAGGCGAAGGCGAGACATGGGAGGAAAGCCTTACCTACCGCCTCGCCGAAAATGGCACGATCCTGGAAAGCGACACGCGCGCGCCGGTGGGCGACGGCCCCCTGCTGCGCAAGCGGTGCGAGGGCTAAGCGCATGAGCGAGAACGTCACTACCAAGATCGACGGCAAGGTCGGCCGCATCACGCTCACGCGGCCCAAGGCGCTGCATTCGCTGACGCTGGACATGTGCGAAGCCATGTCTGCCGCGCTGCTCGAATGGCGCGGCGATGACGCGGTCGCGGCGGTGATCATCGAACACCAGCCGGACACGCGCGGCTTCTGTGCGGGCGGCGACGTGGCCTTGCTCCGCAATTCGGCAATCGAAGACGGCGGCCAGCGCGGCCGCGAGTTCTTCCATGCCGAGTACCGGCTCAACCACCTGCTGTTCACCTATCCCAAGCCCAACGTCGCCTTCATGGATGGCGTCACCATGGGCGGCGGCGTGGGCATTTCGCAGCCCTGCAAGTTCCGCGTGGCGACCGAAAACACCAGGTTCGCCATGCCCGAAGGCGCGATCGGCCTGTTCCCCGATGTCGGTGCGGGCTGGTATTTGCCGCGCCTGTCCGGGCAGATCGGCAAGTTCCTTGCGCTCACCGGCGCCCGGCTGGACGGAGCAGAATGCCTGTGGACTGGGCTTGCCACGCATTACTTGGCCGCAGAGGCTTTGGCCGATGTGAAAGCGCGCCTTGTGGCAGGAGAGTCGATCTTCGAAGTGCTCGGAAAGGACGTCGGTGACGTGCCGCAGGCACGCATCGCAAGTAACGCAGCGAAGATTGACCGGCTTTTCGCAGGCGAAACACTCGAAGAAATCGAAGCCGCACTCGCCGACGACGACAGCGAGTGGGCCGCCAAGGAACTGAACGCCGTTACCACCAAGTGCCCCACCACGGCCAAGGTCGCGCTGCGCCAGTTTGCGGAGAATGCGCATTGCGCCACCTTCGCCGACAACATGGCCATGGAATACCGCATCGCCGCGCGCATGATCATGCGGCCCGACTTCGCCGAGGGCGTGCGAGCGGTGCTGGTGGACAAGGACAATGCCCCGCAGTGGTCTCCCGCAACGGCCGAGGGCGTGACACAGGACATGGTCGATGCGGTCTTTGCCCCTCTGCCGGCAGGCGAGGAATGGACGCCATTCCCCGACGTAAGCTGACAGGCCGCAAAGAAATCCTTGTGCGCCGCGCTCTTGCCCGCATGGCGCGCGGGGCGCTAGTCGCGGAGGTATGAAACGCCTCACGCATCTCGAGCGGCTCGAAGCCGAGAGCATCCATATCATCCGCGAGGTTGCCGCCGAGGCGACCAAGCCGGTGATGCTCTATTCGATCGGCAAGGACAGCGCCGTCATGCTGCACCTCGCAAAAAAGGCGTTCTTCCCGGCGCCCCCGCCCTTCCCGCTGCTGCACGTCGACACGACGTGGAAGTTCAAGGACATGTATGCCCTTCGCGAAAAGAGCGCGGCCGACGCGGGCATGGAGCTGCTGGTTCACCAGAACCCCGAAGCTGCCGAACAAGGGATCAACCCGTTCGACCACGGTGCCCTGCATACCGACATGTGGAAGACCGAGGGGCTGAAGCAGGCGCTGACCATGCACGGTTTCGACGCGGCCTTCGGCGGCGCGCGGCGCGACGAGGAAAAAAGCCGCGCGAAGGAGCGCATCTTCTCCTTCCGCACCGCCAGCCACGGGTGGGACCCGAAGAACCAACGCCCCGAACTCTGGAACGTCTACAATACCCGCAAGGCCAAGGGCGAAAGCATCCGCGTCTTCCCGCTGTCCAACTGGACCGAGCTCGACGTGTGGCAATACATAATGGCCGAGAACATCGAGATCGTGCCGCTCTACTACGCTGCCGAACGCCCCACCTTCGAATACGAAGGCGGGCTGTTCATGGCTGACGATATCGAACGGCTTGAACGCGTCATGGGCGCGAAGCCCGATATCACCATGCGCAAGGTGCGCTTCCGCACGCTGGGCTGTTTCCCGCTGACCGGCGCCGTGGAGAGCGAGGCGGAAACGCTGGCCGAGGTGGTGCAGGAAATGCTGCTGACCACCACCAGCGAACGCCAGGGCCGCGTCATCGACAAGGACGAAGGCGGCGCCGGCATGGAGAAGAAGAAGCAGGAGGGCTATTTCTGATGGCTGACCAGCCTTCCGCTTACCAGACCGACGCCCTCATTGCCGAGGACATCGAGGCTTACCTGCAGCTGCACCAGAACAAGGGCCTGCTGCGCTTCATCACCTGCGGCAGCGTGGATGATGGCAAGTCCACCCTGATCGGGCGGCTGCTCTACGACAGCAAGATGATATTCGAGGACCAGCTGGCCGCGCTCGAAGCCGACAGCAAGAAAGTGGGCACCCAGGGGCAGGAGATCGACTTCGCCCTGCTGGTGGACGGCCTTGCCGCCGAGCGCGAACAGGGCATCACCATCGATGTCGCCTACCGCTTTTTCGCGACCGAGAAGCGCAAGTTCATCGTCGCCGATACGCCGGGGCACGAGCAATACACCCGCAACATGGTCACCGGTGCTTCGACGGCCGACCTCGCAGTCATCCTGGTCGACGCGCGCAAAGGCGTGCTCACCCAGACGAAGCGCCACAGCTTCATCGCCCACCTCCTGGGCATCAGGCACCTGGTGCTGGCGGTGAACAAGATGGACCTGGTAGACTACGACCAGTCGACCTTCGAACACATCGTCGCCGACTACCGCAGCTTCGCAGCTGAAATCGGCGTTACCGAGTTCACCCCGATCCCGATCTCCGGCTTCAAGGGCGACAACATCGCCTCGGCCCCGTCGGCCAATACGCCGTGGTACACAGGCCCTTCGCTGATCGAGCACCTTGAAACGGTGGAGATCGCCAATACGGCGGCGCAGGCGGGCAGCTTCCGCATGCCGGTGCAATGGGTGAACCGTCCCAACCTCGATTTCCGCGGCTTTTCCGGCCTGATCGCCAGCGGTTCGGTGAAGCCGGGAGACGCGGTGCGCATCGTGCCTTCGGGCAAGACCAGCACGGTGGACCGCATCGTCACCATGTCGGGCGATCTCGACGAGGCCGTCGCGGGCCAGTCTGTCACGCTGACGCTGGCGGACGAGGTCGACGTGTCGCGCGGCAGCGTGATCGCCGCGGCCGACGATCCGCCCGAAAGCGCCGACCAGTTCGAAGCCAATGTCGTCTGGCTCAGCGACCAGCCGCTGATCCCGGGACGCGGGTACTGGCTGAAGCTGGCCACGCAGACCGTCACCGCCACGCTGGCGCAGCCGAAGTACGAGATCGACGTCAACAGCCTCGAACACCTCGCGGCCAAGACGCTGGATCTCAACGCCATCGGCGTGACCGAAGTCACCACCGACAAGCCGCTGACCTTCGCGCCCTATGCCGACAGCCGCCAGCTGGGCGGGTTCATCCTGATCGACAAGCTGACCAATGCCACGGTCGGTGCCGGGATGATCAACTTCAGCCTGCGCCGCGCGCAGAACGTGCACTGGCAATCGGTCGACATCACGCGCGAGCAACACGCCGGGATGAAAAACCAGAAGCCTGCCGTGCTGTGGTTCACCGGCCTTTCGGGCAGCGGCAAGTCGACCATCGCCAACTTGGTGGAGAAGAAGCTGTTCCGGATGAACCGGCACACCTTCCTGCTCGACGGCGACAACGTGCGTCACGGGCTCAACAAGGACCTCGGCTTTACCGAGCAGGACCGCATCGAGAATATCCGCCGCGTGGGCGAAGTGTCCAAGCTGATGGCTGACGCGGGCCTGATCGTCATCACCGCCTTCATCAGCCCCTTCCGCGCCGAACGGCAGATGGTGCGCGACATGTTGCCCGACGGCGAATTCATCGAAGTGCACGTCGACACCCCGCTGGAAGTGGCCGAGGCACGCGACGTGAAGGGCCTCTATGCCAAGGCGCGATCGGGGCAGCTGAAGAACTTCACCGGCATCGACAGTCCGTACGAAGAGCCCGAAACCCCCGAGATCAGGATCGACACCACGGCCATGACGCCCGAAGAGGCGGCTGACCTGGTGATCGACTGGCTGCTGCGCGACGGCTGACGGGACATGTTCCTCTTCAGAGGGCGCGAGGCGCACAGTCGATCCTTCGCCAAGGCCGTATCCTGGCGGATTCTCGGCTCCATCGACACCTTCCTGCTGTCCTGGCTATTCACGTCGAATGCCAAGGCAGCGGGAGCGATCGCCATTACCGAGGTGCTGACCAAGATGGTGCTCTACTACGGTCATGAACGGGTGTGGGCGAACGTGCGCTGGGGGTTCGCGGAAGAGCCTGCCGCGACTACGGTCGACCTTGCCGTTCCTGACCCCGGAGACCCGCGATGACTGACGCCGAACTTGCTGCTTCGCTGGCCGAACAGGCGGGACGAATCCTGCTGGAAGTGCGCGCCAGCGGCATGTTCGCAGGCAAGGCACTGGGCAATGCGGGTGACAAGACCGCCAACGAATTCCTCGTCGCGGCCCTTGCAGAGCAGCGCCCCGACGATGGCCTGCTGTCAGAAGAGAGCAAGGACACGCTTGAGCGGCTCGACAAGTCGCGCGTGTGGATCGTCGATCCGGTCGACGGCACCCGCGAATATGGCGAGGAACGCACCGACTGGGCCGTGCATGTCGGCCTTGCGGTGGATGGTGTCGCCACGACCGGCGCGGTGGCCCTGCCCGGCCTAGGCATGGTCCTGCGCAGCGACCAGCCTGCGCCGCTGCCCGCTGCTGCCGACAAGCCGCGCCTCGTGGTCAGCCGCACGCGGCCTGCCGCCGAATCCGTCGCCGTGGCCGAGCGCATCGGCGGCGAACTGGTCGCCATGGGCAGCGCCGGGGCCAAGGCCATGGCCGTGGTGCGCGGCGAGGCGGAGATCTACCTGCACTCCGGCGGCCAGTACGAATGGGACAACTGCGCGCCCGTCGCAGTGGCGCAGGCCTTTGGCCTCCATTGCAGCCGTATCGACGGCAGCGCGATGGCCTACAACCAGCGCGACACCTACTTGCCGGACCTGCTGATCTGCCGCCCCGAATGGGCCGAACGGGTGCTGGCCGAAGTCGCCGCACTGCAGGGTTAGGCGAGCCGCACGACCAGCGCTTCCGCAGCGGCGGTCACGTCGCGCCAAGTCTCGGCAAAGCCTTCGTCACCGCCGTAATAGGGATCGGCCACGGCCTGTCCTTCGCGTCCCGGCACCATGTCGAGCAGCAAGGCAAGCTCCGCCGTCGCATCAGGCGGCATCAGTCGCTCGAGGTTGCGCAGGTTCTCCGCATCGAGCGCGAAGACATGGGTGAAGCGCAGGAAATCCTCCGCCTCCACCTGCCGCGCGCGCAGGCCGGAAATGTCGACGCCGTTCGCCAGCGCCGTCGCTTGCGCGCGGCGGTCTGGCGGGTTGCCGACATGCCAGCCGCCGGTGCCCGCGCTATCGATATGGATCGCCAGCCCCGCCGCATCCGCCGCCACGCGCAAGGCGCCTTCGGCCATGGGCGAACGGCAGATATTGCCGAGACAGACGAACAGGACGGCAAGATGATCGCTCACGCGTTGGGCCAGGGCCCCGTGATCGCCAGCGTCATGGTCGGGTGGTAGAGGTTGACGAACATCGTCCGCCCGTCGGGGCTGAAGCAGGCACCGGCAGGCTCGGTCTGCACCCGCACCCGCGCAAAGGCATAGGCCTCGCCCGCCGGGGTAATGCCGCGCAGGTGGTTGTCGACCGTTTCGCTGTACTGGTCCTCGCAGACGATCAGGTCGCCGTAAGGCGCGACGCAGATATTGTCGCCGAAGGAATATTCCGACTGCGCGGGGCTTTCGTAGAACAAGTCGAGCATGTCCGCGCCGTGCACGTCGGGCTTGAGGCGGAAGATCTGCCCTTCGCCCGCTGCGCCGCCGCTGGTGGCGGTGAAGTACATTTCGCCGTCGCCCATCCAGATGCCCTCACCGCGCGAGAAGGTGGCTGCGCCCATGGCCGCACCGCGCGTGCGCAGGTCGTCTTCGGGTGCTTCGGGATTGTCGAGCGTGACCCAATGGCCGCGCACCGGCTGTCCCACCTGCATGGCCACGCTCTCGCGGTTGGAGGTGTCGGTGACGCCTTCGAGCACCAGCGCCTGCAGCGTGCCGCCGCGTGCCAGTTCGCCAGGATGGGTGGGCAGGAAACGGTAGAGCAGCGAATCCCCGCGGTCCTCGGTCATGTAGATGATGCCCGTCGCCGGATCGACGCAGGCAGCCTCGTGGTTGAAGCGGCCCATGGCCGTCAGCGGGACCGGATCGAACAGCCCGCCGGCATCGGCAGGCACTTCGAAGACGTAGCCGTGATCGCGGTTGATGCGGCCATTGGCGCGATCGGTGTTTTCCTCGCAGGAGAGCCAGGAACCCCAGGGGGTGATCCCGCCAGCGCAATTGCGGATCGTACCGGCAAGGCTGCGATACTGTTGCTGCACTTCCAGCGTCGCGGCATCGAGCACAATGGTGGTGGTGCCGCCGGGCAGCGGGATCAGGCTGCGCTGTACGGTGTCATAGGCCGGGCCCATAACCCCGCCGCCTTCGTGCTGCGGCTGCAATTCGTGGTTGCGCACCAGCGCCAGCTGGCCGTTGCCAAGGTCGAAACAGCCCATGCCGTCTGCCGCCGAAGGGACGGTGAAGCCGTCGCTCATCTCGTCACCCAGCCGCGAGAGCACGCGGTAGGAAAAGCCTTCGGGCAGGTCGAGAATGCCTTCCGGATCAGGCACCAGCGGGCCGACCGGATTGCCGGACGCGCTGGCCAGCGCCGCGCCGCGTGTGGTGCAGCCGGTGAGGCAAAGGCCCGCAAAAGCGGTGCCGGTAACGGCGAGGAAGCGACGGCGATCTTGCTGGAGCATGGAATGCGGAACCTTCGAAAAACGAATCAATGGCCGCACCCTAGCGCGAAATGTGGCGCTGGTGTTGCGCTTAGTCGGGCTCGGCCAGGTATGCGGCGATGGCAGCGATGTCCTCGTCTGACAGTTCGGATGCACGGAAGGGCGACATGGCACCGACGCCGCGCCGGACAAACAGCGAAAGGACTGGTGCCGGAAGGTCGTTCCGCAGCTCCAGGGCACCGGGCCGCGAACCCGCGTATTTCTCGGTGAGGGCGGCGGTGCCGGGCAGCATCTCGGAGCCGTCATCCCCGGGCCCCTGCCCGTGACACGGCGCGCACATGTGCTCGAAGACCTGCCGACCGTGGGCGACCTGCGGGTCTTCATCCTGCGCCGAGACCGACGCGGTCAGAGCAAGGGCTGACAGGGGCAGAGCGATTGCGAGGTACTTCATGACCGGAACCTGCGCGGCCAGATCCCGCCCCTGCCCGGTGCAATGATCCCGTTGGGATCGACCGCGTCCTTCATCGCTTCGAGGAAGGTCCGCATCGAGCCGTTGTTGAAGCTGTAGGTGGCGGCGACATCGTCCTGGTAGATCGGTGCCGCGCGGTAATCACCCCAGCCGTGTTCGGCAGCGACGGCGACCATGTGCTTCATCGAGCGGTGGACCATGGCATTATGCTCGGGATCGTCGCGCTTGATCGAAGGGGCGAAGACCATCTGGAAGGTATGGCTGTGCCAGAACAGCGGCGCGGTGACGGCGCTGAAATAGGGCGGCAGCGGGTACTGGCGCTGTGCATCGCCTAGCACGCGTTGCAACTCGAAAATCGCTTCGCCATCGCGCGGCAGCACGGGGAAGAAGCCGACATGGCCATCGTCGCGGACGATTTCCCAGATGCCGAGCGAAGGCACGCCAAGCGCTCCGCGGCGGCGGATCGCGCTGGGATAGGGTTGGGTAACATTGTCGAGCTGCTCTTCCGTCGCGGGCAGCGCGAAGTGATCGCCATCCAGCGCTTCAGCTCCCGGAATGTCCGACAGCACGCGGTCCTTGGCATATTCCCACTGCGCCAGCGTGGCGGCTTCGGGGCCGAGGAACTGCAGGTCGATTGCCCAGGAATGCAGGCCCGCCGCGCTGGCGAAGGCATCCATCTCGGCATCGGTCGGTCCGCCCAACTTGGTGGCCGTGGCCGCGAATTCGGGATTGCCAAGCAGCGCGGACAAGGGGCTGGCGAAGCGCACTTCGCTCACCATACCGCTGTCGGACAGGTAGTTCACATGCTGCACCAGCTTCACCAGGTCGCGGCGGCGCGGCACGCGGATCAGGCCGGTGCGGTAATATTCGGGCTGCGGCATCAGCCGGAAGCCCATCTTGGTCACCACACCGAAATTGCCCTGCGCGAACAGGCCCGACGGGTCCGGCCCGAAGCCATAGGGATATTCCTGCCATGAGTTCGCCCCCGGCATGGCGCCCATGCCGGTGCGCATCAGTTCGCCGTTGGGCAGGACGACTTCCATCCCGCAATGCGCGCCGAAGTGGTCGCGGAACTGCGGCATGGTGTAGCCCACGCCGCGGTCGAGCGAGTTGCCGACGGGCGAACCCCAGCCGGGATCGGGGCAGTCGATCATCACTTTCAGGCCGCGATCGGTGATGTGGCGGTAGAGATCGAAGTAGGAGACGCCGGGTTCGACGAGGCAATAATTGCGGTCTTCGTTCACCTCGATCACCTCGTCGAGGCGCTTGAGGTCCAGCACCGCGCTGCCCTGCACATTGGGCGACGGCCCGCCGTAGCCGAAGTTCTTGCCGGTGGAGATCGGGTGCAGCGGCACGCCGTGACGGCCCGCGATCCGCACCACTTCCTGTACCTGCGCCACGTCTGCCGGAGCAACGGCGCTGGAGGCATGGATTTCCTCCGGCGTGTTCCACACCGGCGAGAAGCTGTCGCGGTAAGGGAACATGTCGGTGTCGGACGACCAGACCCAGTCCTCGCCCACGGCAACGCGCAGGTCAGACAGGAAAGCGGCAAAACCGGCCTCGTCGAGATCGGGCGGGAGAATACTCACGCGGTCACGCTCGGGTGATGCGGCGCGATGATCCAGCGCACGGCTTGCACACCGTTCACCGGCGGCAGGTCCAGGGCCACGCGCGAGATCACCTTGCGGCCCTGGTGCTGCGCCAGCACTTCCAGCACGAACAGCGCGTCGCTGCCGGTAATGCCGCCCAGCACGAAGCCCGGCTGGCGCCATCGCGCGTCGAGTTCGTCGAACCAGACGCGCGTTACGTCGCCAGCAAATTGCATCACCGGAACGGGCGCATCGGCCACAGCCAGCGCGCCGGGAAAGCGGGTGTCGACCAGCATGGCATCCAGCCCCAAAGCGTTATTGGGCGGAGCGGCGGCGAAGGCCCCGTGCCATCCGGTGCCCAGCGCTGGCAGGACCGCGCCCCATTTGAGGACTTCCCGGCGGGTGGTCATCGTGCAGCCTCCATTTCGGCCATCTCGTCCGCCAGCAGCGGCACGTGTGCCCCGCGATCTTCCAACGGAGCCGTCAGGTATGCGGACAGCGCGGCAAGGTCCGCATCGGAAACCTCGGTGCGGCGGAAGGGCGGCATCCATGCCACGCCGTTGCGCACGAAGTACTGGATCAGCGGGGCGGACAGATCCGTGCGGTCTTCCAGCGCGGCAGGAATGTCCGTGCCTTCGTACTTGGTCGCGAGGCTGTTGGTGCCCGCCAGTCCCATCGAGTCCGCATGACACGGCGCACACCAGTGCGCGTAGACGGCCTTGCCGTGTTCCAGTTCGGGCGCGGCGGGGCCAGTACGGACCTCCTGCTGGGCGGTGGCAACGCCAACCCCCAAGGCCAACACGGCGGCGGCGGAAAGGAGCAACCTCATGCCTCACCTCCCGTGCGCCGCATATGGCGATAGCGCTCGGGCCAGACGCCGTAGCGACCGGCGGAGATGATACCGTTGGGATCGAGCGCGTCCTTGATCGCCTCGTTCACGCGGCGCAGCTTGTGATCGCCGAAACTGTAGGCATCCATCACGTCATCCATGAAGGCGGGCGGGCAGCGGTATTCGCCCCAGCCATGTTCGGCGCAGGTGCGGATGATCTCGCGCACGGCATCGCGCAGGTGGGCGTTGCGGCCATCCTTGTAGACCGGCACGGCGGCGAACAGCACGAAGCTGCGCGTCCAGCAGGTGACGGCGGGCGCAAACATGAACAGGTCCAGCCCCAACCGTTCGCACTCGCTGCGCATGACGCGGTTGGCGTCGATGATGCCCTGCCCCGAACGCGGGATAACGGCGCTGAACCAGATGTGTCCGTCGCTGGGGTTGAAATTGCCATAGCCCCGACTGCCGACACTGAAGATTTCCAGCGAGGGAATGCCGAAGCGCGGCTTGTGAATGCGCTCCATGTCCTCGGGCGACAGCGGCAGGTCGACAAAGCCGGTCTCGGCAAATTGCACGCCGGGAATGTGCTCGAAGCGCGATTTCACATAGGCCCACTGTTCGCGGATCACCCGTTCGGGGCCGTAGAAATTGGGCGAGAAGGACCAGGCCGGAACACCGCTTTCCTGCACCATGGCGTTCATGACCTCCGGTTCCGGGATCATGGTCATGGCGATGGGATTCTCGCGGGTCAGCACCGGCGAACCGAATCCGGGCATCCCGTTGAACAGGTTGCCATATTCCAGCTCGTTGGCGATGCGCACCAGCTCCTCGAGGTCTTCGTAGCGCAACACGCTGACGCTGCCGGACAGCCATGCCTCGGGCGTCGGGAACATCCAGAAGCCCATCTTGGTGACCACGCCCAGCGTCGACTGGCGGAACATGCCATCGAGGCAGGGGCCGATCCCCATGCGGTATTGCTGCCAGGTCTCGCTCCCGGGCAAGGCGCCCATGCCGGTGCGCAGCAATTCGCCGTCGGCCATCACCGCCTCGATGCCGCAGACCGCCTCGAAGTGGCCGCGATAGCCGGAGACGGTGTAGCCGCCGCCGCTGTCGAGCGCATTGCCGACCAGCGAGCCCCAGCCCGGATCGGGCACGCTCATCATCAGCTTGGAGCCGCTCTCGCGCAGGTGGCGGTACATGTCGAAGAAGGAGACGCCCGGTTCGACGAGGGCCGAACAGTTGTCCTCGTTTACCTCCAGCACGCGGTTCATGCGCTTGAGGTCCACCACGACCGAGCCGCTGAGCACGGGAGCCGAGCCGCCGTAACCGAGATTGCGACCGGTGGAGATGGGGTAAATCGGGATGCGCCGCTCGTTGGCCACGCGCACGACTGCCTGCACCTCTTCCACATTGGCGGGCGCGACGGCGGCGCTGGCAACTTTCTCTTCCGGTTCGCCCCAGAGGACCGAGTAGAAATCGCGATAGGTGTTGAGGTCGGCGGGCAGGTCGAACACCCATTCGTCGCCGACGGCGCTGCGCATGGCCGCGAGGCCGTCAGCGAAAGTCGCCGCATCCATTCCCGGTGGTGTTGTCACTCTGCTGCCCGTCCGTATCGATTCATACGGTCGTATAAATCACCATTCAGCTGCCTGTCCAGCCAATGCTGCACGGGCAAAGGCGAACAGGAATTTCGGATCGTCGAGTACGCGGCCGTCCGGCAGGACCGGAGCGCCATGGGTGCGCGGCGAAGGCCCCAGCGCGCCAGCCGAAATAAACCGGATACGCGCGCGAAGTTCGCCTTCATCAAGGTGCGGATAATGCGGCTGCAGGGCCTCCCGCAGGCGGACGATGAAGTCGGCCAACCTCTCCAGCAACAGCTTGCGCGGTGCGCCCTCGGCATGGGCGGTCAGCTCGTCGAGCACCACCAGCGCGCGTCCACCCGGCGTGAAGTGGGTCGGGGCCACCATGGGCAGCAACCACTTCGACATAACGTCGTCGAGCGCCATGCCGGGCTGGATCTGATCCCATTCGGCAAAGATCGGCTCGAGATTGCGACGCGCCAGTTCGACCAGCAGGTTTTCGATGGACTTGAAGTGATAGGTGACCAGGGTCGGGTTCACCTTGGCCCGGTCCCCCACCTTGCGCACGGAAAGGCCGGTCACCCCGTGCTCGACGAGGATCTCCTCTGCTGCTGCCAGCAGCCGTTCGCTGGTGGACATTTCCCCCAGTGCCATGCCCCTTCGCTGGTCCCGGCAAGGACATGCCCCAATCAAGACGGAATTGGCAAGGGTGACGTGAACGTCAGTCCAGTCCTAGCGCCGCGCGGACTGCAGCCCAGCTGACCAGCTTGAAGTTCTGCGCCTGCGGGGCGTTCTGGCCGTCCTGGGCGACGAACAGGCCTTCGGTAAACTCGCCACCGAAGTTTCCGAGCGCGAGGGCGATACCGTCGGTTTCCTCCGTTGACCCGTACATGGCTCCGCCGATGGCGAAGCGGCCGACGGGGGTCATATCGGGCAAGGCATAGACGGCATAGGCGTTGTCACCCTGGCTCGACGCCACCAGGTGGCCGCCGTTTTCGCCCGCAGGAGCGATGGCCAGCCCCTCTACGTCAGCCACGAGGTACAGGTTGTCGATCGGAGCGACGAGTTCGCCGGTCGTCTCACCGTCACGGAAGCGCCAGATACCGGCCACTTCCTCGCCAACATAGAGCGTGCCGTCGCGGTCGTCGAAGACGCAGCCTTCGGGCTGGGTCGGGACCGACATCTCGCGTACCAGCGTGGGTTCCGCGACCTCGCCATCGAACACACCGGTGAACGAATATTCGCGCAGGCGGCCATCCTTGATCACGGCCAATGCGGTGACGCCGCCGTGGGCGGACATGCAGAAGCCATAGCCCTCCCCCGGCCCGCTCGGCAGGCGGCCAAGCGTGCGCAGTTCTGCGCTCGCCGTGTCGAGCAGGAAGGTCGCAATGTGCGAATTGGCAAGGTCGTTCCGGTCGCTGGCGGCGACGAAGACGGTGCCGTCCTCCAGCTCCAGCAAGTCGACATTGTTCACCGCACCGGCATCGGCGAAACTGCGCACCGCACCGTCCATGCCGTAGACGTAAAGACCGGCCTTCTTGTCGGTCGCGACGATCAGGCTTTGCCAAGGGTCCGCCGCGTTGCGCCAGATCGCCGGATCGTCCGCCGCATCTTCGTTGGCCGTGCCCACCGGAGCGGTCTCGCCGCTGGCAAGGACCGATACCGGGGGCAGGCCTGCGGGCGTGGTGGCGCAGCCTGCAAGCAGGCCCGCCGCCACCGCCACGATCATCGAGTTACGCATCAGAAGCTGACCCTGACGCCGCCCTTGAAGGTACGCCCGTAGACTTCGTACTGGTAGTTGTTCTGGCGGCTGCCGACCGTGTTGTAGGCGAAGTATTCGGCGTCGGTCAGGTTCACGGCTTCGACAAAGACCTGCACGTTCTCGGTGATCCGGTAACGCGCGCTGGCATCCAGCTGGAAGTGGCTGTCGACATAGCGGTCTTCCTCGGGCGATCCACCAAGTTCGTCAAGGTAATCATCGCGATAGGTGCCGGCGAGACGCAGGCTGATCGGCCCCTTCTCGTATCCCAGCACGGCGTTGAAGGTATGCTCGCTGGTGGCGGGCAGCGGGATCGTGCGGGTAGCGCCGATCGTGCCGATAGTGTCCACCCCGCCATCAGGCACTGAGCCGCTGGCGTCGGTGTAGGTATAGTTGGCCTGGGTAAGGATACCGTCGAACGGTGCGGGCAGCATGTCCCATTGCATGGCGAAGCCAAGCTCCACGCCCCAGACTTCGGCGCTGGTGCCGTTGAGCGGGATCACCGCCTCGTTGAAGGCGATGCCGTTATAGACCAGCAGTTCGCTCGGATCGATTTCGTCATTGCCGTTGAGGTCCTCGGCTTCGAACTCGACGTCGACGATGTAGTTCGACACGTCCTTGTAGAAGAACCCGGCACTGATCGCGCCGCTGCCGCTGAAGTAGTATTCGACGCCGAGGTCGACATTCCACGCCTCGTAGGGATCGAGCGATGGGTTGCCAAATTCGCCTTCGAGCTCGTCGTCGTCGTTGACCTCGGCGGCAAAGCGCGGGGCCACCTGCGAGAAGCCGGGGCGCACGATCGAGCGGTAGCCTGCGGCGCGGAACACGAGGTCATCCACCGGCTCGTAACGGATGTTGAGGCTGGGTAGCCAGTAACCGTAGTTGCGCGGGGTGAAGGTGGGCGAGACGATCACGGTGTCGTCAGTGGCGGTGCTGCCGTCGGGCAGGGTGCCGTCTTCCTCCACCAGCAGGGTGTAATTGCCCATGATGTCGGTCTGCGTGTACTCGAAGCGCACGCCGCCGATCACGGTCAGGCTGTCGCTGTCCCAGCGCGCCAGGGCATAGGCGGCAAGGATGTCTTCCTCGATCTCGTAGTCGGACACCGCGCTATCGAAGGCGCTGTCGACCGGCTGGAATTCGAAGCTGCCGAAGTTGGCGCGGAAGTATTCCGTGGCACCGGTATAACTCGGCAGCGGGGACAGGTCGGCAATGCGGTAGGTTGGTGAACCTACGACGTCCGCAAGGGTGTAGCCATCCAGCTCGTAGAACGAGATGTTGGCGTCGTAGGTCTTTTCGCGCCAGCGGCCGCGCAGGCCGGTCTGCAGGGTCAGTGCACCGCCGCTCATGGCCAGCTCGCGGGCCACGTCGACGCGCGCGGAGATCTCGGTATCCTGCGCGTCCGAAAGGTCGGTGACCTCGACATCGTTCAGCTCGTAGGTCGAGGCATCGAAGAAGTCGTTCACTCCGCTGACCGAGTAGAGCGGCACGCGCGGGTTGGAATAGTCGATCATGGTGACCAGGCCGTCGCCTTCGAACTTGCGGCGGAATTCGGTCGGGTCGAGGCTGCCGTTCTCGCGTTCGGAGCTTTCGGCGTAGCTGGCCATGTATTCGATGGTCCAGCCGTTGTCGGTCTGCGTCTCGCCGCCAACGGCCAGCGAATAGGTTTCCTGCCGCTCGAAACGGTCCTTGATGTCGCGTTCGACGGTGATTTCGTACTCCTCGCCCGGGTCGGAGGCGTCGAAGTCGGCATAGGTGGCGCTGGTTCCGCTGCCGGTGACGAAGGCATCGCCGAAGTCGAAGGTCAGGCGGCGGCGGAATTCCTGGTCGTCGAAACGGCTGTAGAGGCCGCGGGCGTAGAGTTCGGTGGTGTCGCCGACGCGCAGGTCGAGGCCAAGCGAGGCGCTGATACGTTCACGCTCGACATCGTAGTCGCGGTACTGGACCTCTTCAGCGTATACGAAGCCGTTATCCTCTTCCCAGTCGTCCGCCTCGATGTTGTCGGTCTCGAAAAAGCGGTTGTAGAACGAGACGCCGCCGGAAATGCCGAAATCCGGGGTCAGGGCATAGGCGAAGTTGATGCTGCCCTTGGGGTTCAGTTCCTCGGCATATTCGTTGTAGCTGCCTTCGGCCGACAGGGTCACGAAGTTGCCGCGGCGATCGAAGGCCGAAACGGTGTTGATCTGGATGGAGGCACCGATGGTGTCGGCATCCATGTCCGGCGTCAGCGACTTGTGGACCTCGATGGATTCGATGATGTCGCTGGAGATAACGTCTAGCGCCACGGCACGGATGTCGCTCTCCGGAGCCGGGACGCGCACGCCGTTAATCGAGGTGGCGTTGAGGTTCGGATCGAGGCCGCGCACGGCAACGAAACGGCCCTCACCCTGGTCGTTGAGTACATTGATGCCCGGCAGGCGGCGCAGGCTTTCTGCCACGTTCTGGTCCGGGAACTGGCCGATGGCGTCGCGGGTCAGCACGTCGGTGACGGTATCGCTTGCATATTCGCGAGCAAGCGCGTTCGACTGGTTGGCACGCTGGCCGTAAACGAGGATGGAGGCCGCGCCCTCGCCGCCGAGCATGAAGTTGGCGGTGACGCTGCCGTCTTCGGTGACTTCGATGGTCTGGCTTTCGCTCGGCACGCCGACGAAGCGCGCTTCGATGGTATAGGTGCCGGCGGGCACGTCAGTGATGCGGTAGGAGCCGTCACGCTCGGTCACGACCTGGCGGCCCAGTTCGGGAATGCGCACCACGGCCGATTGCAGCGCGATGGTGTCGGTTTCGTCGATCACCACGCCGGTGACGTCTCCGGCGATGGCGGGTGTGGCGACAAAGGCGATGGCAGCCAACGCAACGGGAAGTGGGCTGGCAGAAGCGAGCAGGCGGGTGTGGCTCATTTATTCCTCCGAATGTTATGGAGGCGCGCCTAAGGACGCGGAATGACCACCGCATGTCGTTGTGGTGACAGGAAAAAGAATCGCATGACAGGACGGCGACGGTCGCGTGACCGCAACGTGTCCTGCCAGAGGCCCGCAGGCGTGAGGGGCTTATTGGCTCAGGGGATCACGCGCACGTCGACGCGGCGATCCTGCCAGTCGCCGGGCTCAGCAGCTTCGTCGAAAACGACGTCGATCTCCTCGACGCTGTCGACCAGCCCTTCGAACATGCGGGCGACCTGTCCGGCGCGCAGTTCGGCAAGGCCGCTGCGTTCCTCCAGCACAGTGCCATCGGTGAGCAGCACCGCGGCGCGATAGCCGGTCACCTCGATGCGCTCCGCCCCCACGGCGCGGGCATAGTCGAGGATTTCACCCAGTGCGCCGGGCGTCTGGAAGTTCACCGCACCTTCAAACGGGAAGTAAACCGGGAAGGTGCGCGGCTCGAACGGGGGTTCGGGCGGCGGCGGAGGCTGTGGCGGCGAGAAGGCCAGCCGGCCCGAGCTTGGCCCCGGGGGGCGGCGCGGTTCGAACGGCAGGACATAGCCGGGTTCTGCCACCAGCCGCTCGTCACACTCAGGCGACATCTCGGGCATGACGGCGACGCGCACCGGATCCAGCACCAGGCCGCCGCAAATCCTCTCGCCGGTGGCGCTCGGCGTGCCTTCGACAAGGGCCATGTGCCCCAGCCACGGCGGATTGAACGGCGCGGAGACGTCGCTCTGCACGCCCATGTAGTAAAGCTCGCCTTCGTACTCGGTCAGCCAGCACGGAACGCTGGGCGTATCCTGCACAATGGGACAGGCGACAAAAGCCAGGTCCTGCGCCCGGGCGGTAGTGCCATTGGCGGCAAGCGCCAGGGCGAGGAGCGAAAGCGGGTAGAGGTTCTTCATCACAGGGTCGCCAGGAAGTTTTCGAGATCGGTCTTTTCCTGTTCGCTGTACTGGATGTTGTACCGGCGATCGTAGAAATCGATGACCTCGCGGATATTGGCGGCAGAGCCGTTCGAGAAATAGGGGGCGCGCGCGGCAAAGGCGCGGAACTGCTGCATGACGATGGTGCCCACGTCGTTGCAGCGGCCCGAAATCAGCGCGCGGCCCGGGTCCTGCGTATAGATGACTCGGCCCAGGAACGGGTGCGGCGGCACGTCATCGCGGCAAGTGACGCGGAACAGCGGCATCAGTTCTTCTTCGTCGGTCCACGGGTTGAGCGGGACCTCGCGCGCCCAGGGCAGGTTGGTGGTGCCGATATCCATCCAGCCGTTGGCGGTGTCGAGCCCGGTCATGTGCATGCCGTGGCAGGTGGCGCAGGTGCGCTTCACCGGATTGCCGAGGCCGACCGTGTTGAGATGCATCGAATCCGAGATCCAGAAGGTGCGGAAATGGAAGATCTGCTGGCCGCGCCAGATCGAGGCCCGCCGCTCGTTCTGCTCCTCGGTCAGTCCGGGCTGCGGCTCGGCCCATTCATCGGCCACGGGGAAGACCCAGCGGGTGGTGTTGTTGCCGAGGAAGCCGATATCGCCGTGGGCGAGGTTTTCCGGCCCAAAGGCGTTGCCGCCGGGACCAGCCAGCAGGTCGCCTGCCACGTTGTCGTAGACCTGCGCCGCAAACAGCTGGCCCTGCATGTCGGTGATCTGCGCCCGTTCCGCGCGCGACAGGCCGCGGAGCAGTTGCAGGTGGTTGGCGGCGGCGTCGGACGCCTGCGTTCCGAGGGTCGGCACGCGCGCATCGGCCATCAGGTTCATGTTCACCGGCTCGCCATTCTCGGGATCGCGCAGCGCCGGTTCGCCGGTCTTGCCGACGAAGGGGCCGATGCCGAAATTGCGGTGCACGACATAGGGCAGGTTCGCCACCATGCGCGGGCGGCGGTAGACCGAGACCGTGGGGTTGGCGCTGTCGAGGCCATACTCGGGATCGGTGTTGCAGCCGCCGGGATCGCGCACGACTTCCAGCGTGAACTCGGGTTCGATGGTGCCCTCGCCCCACGGATCACGCGGCGGCCAGGGCAAGCCGATGCGGAACAGCCCGCGTTCGAGCAGCAGCGTATGCGAGGCTTCCTCGCCCTGCGGCAGGTTGGGACAATTGGCGCCGTCGATGGGGGCAAAGATCGGATCGCTGCCGCCCGTCTCTTCCCACCGCTCGCGGATCGAGCGGAGCGACAGGCTCATGCCGTCAGCGGGCTGGTGGCAGCTGACACAGGCGCGTCCGTTGGGGCCGAGCGGTTCGAAGAATGGGTGCCCCTCGGTGACGACTTCGCCATCCACATTGTACAGCCGCAAGCGACCGTGATCGTTGTCGTACTCGATCGCCTCAGGGATCGGACGCCCCTCGCCCGGCTCCCACCAGGCTGTGCCGCCGTTGGGCAAGTCGCCGGCATCGGCAGCAATGGCAGCCGCGGCCTCGTCCGTGGATTGCGCTGTCACCGCCTGCCAGCCGAAGCTGGTTACGGCTACGCCCAGCAGCAGGTGCGAAAGTCTCGGTTTCACGGTCACTCTGATCCCTCTTGCAGGAGGCCGCGTTCGGCCATCCAGTCAAACAGTCGCGGTCCCCACAGGTCAACCGTCATGGAGAAATTCGGCACCTCGTAGACGTGCAGTTCCACCTTTGCGTCAGCCGCCTTCCAGATCGAGAAGACCGCGAGCAGGCCATCGGTTACCGGGCCATGGTCGGCCTCCGTAACGAGAAACAGCGGCGGGGCCGGGTCGGGCACGTGGACGTCCTGCAGGCTCGGCCCGAAGATCGAGATGAAGAAGTCCGGCTGCTGTTCCGCCGGAGCATCGGCCAGCATGGCACCAAAGGCCACGCCGCCACCCGCCGAGGTGCCGATCACGCCGATCCGGTCCGGGTCGAGGCCCAGCTCCGCGCTACGGCCATGGAGCATGGCAAAGGCGGCCTGCGCATCCTGCGTTGCGAGTTCGAGCACGCGCGCGACCTCTGAATCGCCGCGCGCCGGGTTGGCATTGCCGTTGACGATCTCCATCGACGGAAAGCGGATCGGTGGCGCGTCGGGGTCGGGCGGGCGGCACTCGGTGTTGATCTGGCCTGCGGGCAATTGCCGCGTGCGATATTCCAGCAGCATGACGGCCACGCCGTGATCGAGAAAAGCCGCGATTTCGTCATCGGCGGTTTCGCCCACACCCAGCACGCGTAGCCCGCCCCCGGGCAGCATCAACACCGCAGCGCCGGTCGCAGTGTCAGCATCGGGCAGGTAGAGATCGTAGCGCGGCTGGCTGGTGTTGTAGACCGAGACCGAACCCCGGCAGGTGGTCTCGACACGCGGCTCGGCCCAGTCTTCCGAACCGGGGGCCGGTCCGTCGTAAAGCATGCCGCTTTCCGCCGGTACTTCGTGCGCCGCAGCGGGCAAGGCACCAAGGCCTGCAAGGCCCAGCGCCAGACCCAGCCAACGGACGTTCGCCCTCACCATCCCTTGCTCTCCAGCGTCCATTCCGTGCCCGAACACAGGCGGCAGTTCTCTCCGGTAAAAGTACGCGCGGCCACTTCGTCACCGCGCAGCTGCCATTCAAGCCAGTCGACCGCCACATGTGCCACCGCGCCGCCCATCGGCTGACCGAAGGTGCCGCCGTGGCCCACCGGAAGGTCTGCCAGCATGATCGGCACGTGGTCGACTCGGGCAAAGTCGTCCGTCCCGTTGGCATGGGCAATGTCGGTCGGACCGCCGAGAATGTAGAGCACCGGCTGGTGGAAGTTCGCCAGCATGTCCTTCGACACGGTGACGCCGCGGATCGGGCTGGTCTCGTTGTTGTAGATGCCGCTGTTGTGGATCAGCACGGTGTCGATACGCGGGTCTGCCGCCAGTTCGATCGCCTGCAAGCCGCCGCAGCTGTGGCCGGCCACGGCCAGGGCATCGGTGTCGACACGGCCATAGAAGGGGCTATCAGGATCGCCATCCTGTTCCAGCGCCCAGTCGATACCGGCAATCACGTCTGCTGCGGTGGTGGCGGGTGGTGGCAATCCGCCACCTTCGGGCATGGACTGCTCGAAACGGGGATGCGGGGCATTGGGTCCGCTGCGCCAGTGGCCTGCTGCCACGACGAGGTAGCCGTAGGAAGCGATCTGCGCGAGGTGGAAGCGGTGCGCCGTGCCATCGTCAGCGCAGGCACCGTTGCCCCAGGCCAGCACCGGCAAGTGGCCGCCGAAGAAGGACGACATGTCTGCCGGGCGATAGACGACGTGGCCGGGCAGGCTGTCGTATTCCTCGATCACGGCGGGATAGGGGCCATCGCCAGCCGTATCGGGCAAGCGGTTGCGCTCTTCCATCATCCGCTGCATGGCTTCGGGATCGGGCGGGCCATCCTGCGCCAGCACGGCGGCAGGAAGGTTCAGCGCACCCAGCATGGCCATTACCGCTGTGACTATCCGCTTCGCCTGCATCATCCTCTCCCCTTCGCTCAGGTCAGTCCTCGTTGGCGTCCAGCACCAGTGGCAGGTCGATCCGCGATCCGGCCTCCCAGCCGTGACTGATGGTGATGACGGGCGCGGGGTCCTGCCGCAGGTCTTCAAGGTTGCGCTGGCGCGGGTCTGCCCCGGTCACGACGAAGCGCAACCGCGATCCGGCGGGCACGTGGCGCGTGGTTGCCAGCATGGGCACCACCAGCTGCGCGGCCTCGCCCGGCACCAGCGGTTCGGCGTCGGTGGAGCGGCCCGAGTGCCAAGGCATGCCGAGGTTGTCCCAAGGTGCCTGGCTGATCGCGCGCTGCGAGGCCTTGAGCCGCCCGAACGAAATCACCTCCGCCGCACCATCGGCATCGACCACCTCGAGATAGACGAAGACGTCCACGTCATCGCGGTCTGCCGACAAGGTCACATGCGCCGTGGGGAAACCGAGCAGGTCGATATCGCTGCCCAGCGGTTCGCTGTCGTAGACCATGCCGTGTTCGTCGAGCGGGCTGGGCCAGAAGGCGAAATAGGCGTCGTTGGCCACGTCGTAGTCGACCGCGAAGCGGGCCGTGCTCGCTGACCCGGCACTGGCCGCGAGCGTGCCCTGCTCGCCGTTTCCGCCAAGGTAGTAGGACAGGTTCGCCACTTCCGCGCCGGGATAGCTGTCGCCGCGCACATAGCGCCCGGCTTCGCCGTCCTCGTCCGCCCAGTAGGTGACGCGCGGCTGGTCGCTGAAGCCGTTGTCCAAGCCTTTCAGGTGGAAATCGAAATAGCGCACGATCTCGCCGGTGAAATCGAAGTCGCGCGGGGTCTGGCAGTGACTGCCCGGCCCCACCAGCAGGCGGCTACCGAGGTTCTCGGCAGCCACGATCACGTCGCTGGTCGGCTCGTCGTTCCAGTTGCCCCAGAAATAGGTCGCGATGCCCGCGTCGCGGATCGTCTCGGCATACTGCCAGATGGCAACCTCGTCCCAGAAGGCATTGCCGGTCAGGTCCGAAATGCTGTCGCGGTAGGGCATACCGTACCACAGACCCGCCATCGGCGTATTGCCTGCGTGCTGGGCGACCGCCGCGCGCAGCAGGGAACCATCGGTGTCGGCGTCGACCGGCACGCTGGCGAGGTCGTCCGACAGCGGCTCGTCCGGGCGGGTGTTGAACTGCGCGGTGATCCCGCCGCGGCGGACGAAAGCGTACTTGTCCCAGTCGGTCGCGCCGGTGAAGATTGCCCGCAGCGAAGGCGGGGCGGTGCTGGCGACATGCATGGTCGTTCCGCCAAGGTAGGAACAGCCGACCATGCCGACATCGCCGCTGGAATAGTCCTGCACCGCCAGCCATTCGACCAGGTCGTGGCCGTCCATTGCCTCGGTCCGGTCCTGGAAACCACGGCGTGCGCCGAACGAAGCACCCTTGCCGCGAATGTCGGCCACGGCCACGACATAGCCCGCGCGGATCAGCGAACGCAGCGCCAGCCCGTCCTGCAAGGCGGTTTCCACCACTTCGCCGTCCCGCCCGACATGGCGGGCGCGGTAGGGCGTGAAAACGAAGATCACCGGCAGTGGATCGGTCTCCACCCCGTCGGCATCGGCGGGCCGGTAGACATTGACTGCCAGCCGGGTCCCGTCACGCACCGGAACGTAGAGCGATTCCCGCGCATAATCGGGATAGTCGTGCGCTGCAGCCGGGGCGGCAGCGAGCGCCAGGGCCATGATGGCAAGCAGCAGGTTGCGCAAAGGTCCGGTCATTGTCCTCTCCTGCGTGGCATGTGCACATTTATCGCCGAAAAACCGCAAGCCCAATGCGCCCGACGAAATCGTTGACAATATGCGGTCAATGTCAGTCGCTCTCTTCGGCGAGCCAGCGGAGGATCTCCTCGCGGTTCGCGTCCAGCCGCGGAGGCGGCTGGTCGGTGCCGGGATTGCCCGGCTGCATGGTGAAACCGGCGTTGGGCACGGCGACATCGCCGCTAACCGGCAAGCCGTCGATATTGACCCGCAGCAGGCTCTCCGCACGACACAGCTGGGCAGCCTCGTCCACCCGCCGCACCATGCCGCAAGGGATGCCTGCCTCGCTCAGCAGCCGCTCCCAGTCGGCAGCGTTGCGCTCGCGCATCATCTCGTCCAGCTGCATGAACAGGGCATCGAAGTTCTCGCGCCGGGCGTCGGCATCGGCGAAGCGCGGATCGGTCAACCATTCGGCATGGCCGACGAGCCGGGCAAAGGCGTCAAACTGGTTGTCCTGCACAACGCCCAGCGACAGGAACCGGCCATCGCGCGCTTCAAACACTCCAGCCGTGGGCAGCTCGCTGTAGCCGGTATTGCCCAGTCGTTTCAGCGCGTTGCCAGTGGTCAGGAAGGGCGTCAGCGCCGACGTCATGAAGGACATGGTCGCATCGAGCATCGACACGTCGATGTAGGCGCCCTTGCCCGTCCGCAGTCGCTGGATCAGCGCGCCGAGGATGGCCGTGGCAGCAGTCTGCCCGGTCAGGGTGTCGACGATGGGAAAGCCTATGCGGATCGGTGGGTCGCCCTCCGCCCCGCTCAGCATCATCATGCCGCTGGTAGCCTGGACGATGTTGTCGATCGCCGGCCAGTCGCGCTGCGGGCTGTCCTGCCCGTAGCCGGACACCGAACAGAAGACGATCTCCGGATTGGTCTTGCAGACGTCGTCGTAGCCGAAGCCAAGCCGCCCGATCACGCCGGGCCGGAAGTTCTCCAGCAACACGTCGCAGCGATCTACGATCTGGCGCGCGATCTCGCGGTCGGCGGGGTCCTTCAGGTCCAGCGCGATGGACTTCTTGCCGACATTGGCGGCGATGAAAGCCGGGCTCATTCCGCGGAAGTCGCGGTTGCTGCCGTAGTTGCGGAACTGGTCACCATTCTTGGGTTCGATCTTGATGACCTCGGCGCCCATCAGGCCCAGCAGGTGGCTGGCAAAGGGGCCGGCCATCACATGGCTGAAGTCTGCTACCCGAAATCCGGCCAACGGCTGATTCACGATTGATCTCCACAACTTATCTGGTCCCGCGCCGTGATGCTCGCACGCGCCACGCGATAGGCCTGCAACCCGTCGATGCCGAAGCGCGACAGCCCCGCGGCGTTGGCCCGGCCTTCGCTCAGGTACAGTTCGTCGAACGCCTGCTGGTCGGCGTCGGTCGGATAGGTGTACTGGACAATCCCCTCGCCAGCATCACGACCGACCTGTTCCGATGCAAGGATTTCCTCAGCCAGCGCGGCTTCCCACACGGCAGAGCTACGCTCCAGCACATCACGCTGCCAATCCTCGAGACTGTTCCAGCGCGCCGTGCCCATGGCCCGGGCCGGATAGGCGCCGCGCGGCACCCGCAGTTCGTAATAATAGCGGGCGACCTCGGTGAAATGCAGCGCGCGGAAAGTGTCGGGCGGGGCGATCACCCCGTCGATAACGCCCTTGGCCAGCGCAGAATAGACTTCGCCCATCGGCATGTTCACCGGGTCCGCCCCCAGCTCGCGCAGCACCGGCAGCAGTTCGGTCGGCGCACGGATTCGCATGCCACGAAGATCCTCGATGCTATTGAGCGGCCGGTCGCGCGTCAGGATTCCGGGCAGCAGGCCGCCCTGCACTGCCAACACCTCGAGACCTTCCAGTTCAGTCGCGAATTGCGGTACGCTGGCTTCCATGCAGCGGTAGAGCGCGACCTGCGATTCCACCGAATCCGCGCCGCTGTAGAAGCCGGTCTGGATGCGCAGCAGGTGCGTGCCGCCGCGCACGTAGATCGGCGTGATAAGGCCGATGTCGGCGACGCCGTGACGCAGTTCTTCCATCGACATATCCGCCGACAGCAAGGCGCCGGACCAGATCGGGCGGATCACCAGACGTCCCTGTGATTCCGCTTCCACGAAGTCCATCCAGCGCTGGTCTGCCTGACTGAATGGATGCGACGGCGGATAGGGCGTCGCATAGGTCAGCTCGGTCACGCCGTCGGGCACCTCACGGGCGCAGGCTGACAGTGCCAGCAGGGCAAGCAGGGCCAGCAGGCGCCTCACGCCAGCCCCTCCTCGCGCAGGAAGCTGTCGACCATACCAACCATCCGGTCATGGTCCCAGACCTTGGCGTCGACCATGTCGGCGTCGATCATCAGCACCGGCACTCCGGCAGCGCGCAGGCTGGCCGTGGTGGCCTTCGTGCCCGACTGCGACAGGCGGTTGTCCGGCGGTAGCAGCACCACGGCAGCGTCGATGCCGCAACGCTGAGCCTCGGATACCATCCATGAATTCATCCACGGTGGCAGGTGCAGCGTCTCGTTCATCGAGGCGATTCGGCTCGCCAGCGCTTCCATCGGTTTATCCTTGAGGTCGCGGATATAGGCCGGGCCGGCAAAGGGCATGTACATCGACCAAACGAAGACCGCGCCCAGCGTTTCTTCCAGCGCCTGGTAGAAGCCCGGATCGTGCCAGACCCCGGCACCGATCCACATCAGCCGCAGCTTCTCGTTGCTCGACGCGCCGTGGCCGCTGGCGATCAGGCCCATCACCTCGTCGCGGAATTCCTTGGCGTGGGCCACGGCCCAGTCCGACCCGCGATGCCACTGCGGGATCATCGTATTGGGCATCTGTTCGGCGATCGAAACCGGGCACGGACGGGCATCGCCGATGGCCTGGGCGGCCTCCCAGATATAGCCTTCCTGCACGTTGATCTGTTCCATCAGGTGATGGAATTTGGCCTCGTCGAATGTCCTGCCGGTGCGGTTCTCCAGCAGGGCAATCAGGTCAGCCATCTCGCGCACCATGTGCTGGATGCGGTCGGGCTGGTAGACCCGTTCCCACTCGCTGCGCGAATTGGCGAACCATTGCGGGTCCTTGTCGGTCCAGGCAGGGGCCTCCATCGGGAAGAACTCGCTGCCCAACGCCTGTGACCACTGTCCGAACACCTGCTGGATGCAGTCACAGGTCAGGCGCGCGACCATGACAGTCGGCTTGGGCAGCCCGCCCCAGGGCGCGGTTTCGGGCTCGTCCGCCAGGGTGCAGGCCAGCCCCAGCGAGCAATACTTGCAGCTGTTGGCGGGATAGCCCTTGGCCACCATGGCATCGAAATAGCGCGTGGAGAGCTGCTTGGCGGAGATATAGGCCGACCACCACTGGTTGGTGATGATCGGGATATCCATGGCGTGGAACAGCTCGTGCGGGGTGTCCGCCTGCACGATCGCATAGGGCTCGCGGTCCTCCACCACCCGGCGGCGCAGTTCCTTGCCGAACTCGCGCTGGAAGGCGGTGGCCCGCTGGGTGCAGGCAAGCGCCTTGCGGCTGCGCTGGTTGGCTGAGGCGCTCATGTGAACAACCCTCCGGCTTCGAGTTCGGCAACCCGCTCGGGCGACAGGCCGGCAATGCAGGTGGCAATTTCGTGCGAATGCTCGCCCATGCGCGGGGCCCTGAACGGCGCCATGGCATCGCGCGAAAAGGCTATCGGCGTGGCAATGTGACCGAAGGGGCCGAGCACCGGGTGGTCGAGCGTCACCAGCGCCTCGCGCGCGGCAATCTGCGGGTCCTTGTCGAGCAGGTCCTCGCAGTCCTGCAAGGCACCGGCAGCAATGCCGGCGGCCTGCAGTTCTGCCATGATAGCCTGATCCTGCCGGCTACGCGTCCAGGCCGCAATGTCCGGCCCGGTGATTGCTTCCAGCCGCCGTTTGTCGTCAGCCGAGAAAGCGGTGATGGCCACCCAGCGGTCATCCCCGGCGGCAGGAAACACGTCCTGGAAATATACCGCCGGATCGGCATTGCCCATCCGCTGCGGCATGCCCCCCGCCTTCGCCATGGCGAGGAACTCGCGCATCTGCTGGACGCAGATCTCGTACATACTGGCATCGATGTGGCAACCCTGCCCGGTTTGCCTCCGGTGCTGCAGCGCTGCCGCTACGTGGCCCGCCATGACGAAAGGCACGATCACGTCGCCATAGGGAACTGCCCCCGGGATCACCGGGTCACCATCACGGTAACCCGTGAGGTAAGTGCGCCCCGACAAGGCACCGCCGGTACCATCGACGCCCCATTCTTGCGCCAGCGGTCCGGTCTGGCCGAACACGCTGCCGGAGACCATCACGATCCCCGGGTTGCGCTGCGCCAGGCTGTCATAGTCGAGGCCGAGCTTGGCCATGGTTCCGGGCGAGAAATTCTCCACCACCACGTCGGCCCAGTCGATCAACGGATCGAGTACCTCGCGCGCATCGGGCGCCTTGAGGTTGATCGTCAGCGACTTCTTCGAGGAATTGAGGTGCGCGAACCACGGCTTGTCATCGAGGCTGCCTGCCGACGACGCCGATACCTGCACATCGAGGCGCGACAGGTCGGGGCGGCCACGGCTTTCGATCTTGACGATTTCGGCGCCCATGTCGCCCAGCGTCTTGGTGGTGATCGAACCGACCAGTGCCCAGGCGAAGTCCAGCACTTTCACCCCGCTCAGCGGTCCGGGACGCTCGCCAGCGTGGATTGCCGGAGCCGCCGCCTTGCCCTCGCCTGCGCGGATCGCGGCAAAGCGTTCGGGCAAGCCGTCCGGCGTATCGAGGAAGCCGCGCGCCTTGAGGTGTTCGTCCTTCAGCACGTCAGCCGGCTCGTTCACCACGCAGGCATTGATGCCGCGCCGCCGGCCTTCGGTGGCAATGTCCCGCTTGCGCTTCGTCGCGAAGAATTGCGCCATGGCTGCTTCCCATTCGGCGCGGGTTTCCGCCGGCAGGGTCGATCGGTTGTAGGCCAGCCAGTCGACACCGCGCATGGGGTTGTCGATCCCGCTTTCGTCCATCCAGTCGGACAGGGCCTTGTTGGCAGGCGCGCCCAGCCGTCCGGTCATCAGGGCGTGGAAACACCAGCCGTCAGCCAGTTTCCAGATCACCCGCACCTTGGCCTTGCCATAGGCGATGCAGCCCCCGGCGCGGTCCAGCTTGCGTTGGTCGAACTGCCAGACGAGCACGCCGTTGGTGTTGCGGCTCATGGCGACCTGCTGGATCGAAACATCGACGTGCTGACCCTGACCGTGGGTCCCGCGGGCATAGTGTGCCGCCATGGCCCCTGCCGCCGCCGCCATGTCGGCGTGGAAGGTGCAGGCATCGCCCGCTTCCTTGACCGGCTTCTGGCCCGGTTCCCCGGTCAGCCGCAAGGCGCCGCCCACGGCCGAGCAAACCAGCTCGCTGGACTTCCAGTCTTCGCGCGGCCCGCCGGAGCCGAAACCCGTGACCGATACGTGCACAGCACTTTCGGGAATGGCGAGATCGCGGGTGGCCGCCAGACCGAGGTCGTCGATCACGAAGCTGGCTTCGGCGAGGTCGCAGCCCAGCGTCGCCCCCAGCGAAGCGAGGTATCGCGCCAGCGGCCGGTCTGCCATGCCGCCAAGCACGGCGACCTTGTGTCCTGCCAGCGGTTTCATGCGGAGACCCCTTCCAGGAACGCGGCAATCTCGATTGCCGCACCGTCACCGGCCAGCCAGTCGCGGCGGCTCAAGACGAGGTGAGGCAGACCGGACTGCTGCAGGACCGCCCGCAGGGACGGCAGCTGCCAGGTCCGCACCTCGTCTTCCTCAATATGCCAGACGATCACGGCGCGGGCGGCACTTTCGGCGATTTGCCGGCGCAGGCGTCCGGACGGTTCGGCAAAGCTGCGCGGGCCGCTGTCCTGTTCGTGCAGGGCCCGGGCAAGCGCAGCAACAGGATCGCCAGTCCCTTCCTCGACGGGGGCGGTGGCGAGCCATGACTGTTCCAGCGTCTGGCCCACCGGCACGAAACCGCCTTGTTCAACAGCCTCGAGAAGGCGCGCATCGGGCATCGGAGAACCGGTCACCAGGCAGGTCGGGCCGGTGCCAACGGGCGCGCTGGTATCGCTAGCGGCATTACCCTGTCGGATGGCAGCTTCCAGCGCGGATTCATCGACCGATAGCTGGTCGGCCAGCGCCCGGAGCTTTTCCGCCACATGCACGAGGCTGCTTTGCCGCGGGATCTTGGCCACGTCGAAGACAAGCGGCTCGGGTCCGCCGACCTGCCCCGCGCGCTGCATCTCGCACAGGTAGTAGTAAAGGCGCTGCGAGCTGTCGTCGGCGCGGCTGAACATGACCGCGTCGAAATGGTCGTAGTCGCCGTCCAGCCAGTGCTCCAGCACGCGCGGCGCCCAGGGCTGGAACTTGCTTTCCAGCCATTGTCCGGCGCGCGGGCAGTCGCGATCCGGCGTCAGCGGCAGTGCGCCGCCGTGACGGCCTGCGGCATGCAGCAGCTGGTGGGGCAAGTTGGGTCCGGCAATCGCTATCACGGGTCAGCTTCCAAGGTATTCGGGTAGCCACAGGACTATGGCGGGGAACAGGATAATCAGCAGCAGGTGGACGAAATCGCTCATCAGGAAGGGCACCACTCCCTTGAAGATACGCGTGATCGACACGTCCTTGGCCACGCCCTGGATGATGTAGAGGTTCATGCCCAGCGGTGGGTGGACGAAACCGATTTCCATCGCGCGGGTGATGAAGATGCCGAACCAGATCGCCGTCAGGCCGGTCGCCTCGACGATCGGCAACAGGATCGGCGTGGTCAGCAGCATCAGCGCCAGGCCATCGAGCACCGAGCCCAGCAATAGCAGGATGAGGGCAACGAGGATCAGCGTGCCGACCGTGCCGAGCGAAAGGCTATCCACGAAGTCGCCCGCCGCTACGGCCAGGCCTGTCACCCCGATGAAGACCGAGAACAGCAGCGCACCGAGCAGGATCAGGTAGATCAGGCCCGTGGTGCGCAGGGTCTCGTGAAAAGCGTTGTAGAGCGCCTGCCTGGTCAGCTTGCGGCGGACCGCAGCGGTCAGCAGCGCACCGGCGGAGCCAATCGCGGCGGCTTCTGCCGGACTGATCCAGCCCATCGAGATGCCGCTGATGACCAGCACCACGATGGCGATGATTTCCCAGATGCGGGCCAGCGCACGCCACCGCTCGCCCCACGAGGCACGCTCGCCCGTGGTGGCAAGGTGGGGCTTCCACCGCACCATGATGAACACCACCAAGGCATAGAACAGCGCCTGGGTGATGCCAGGGATGATGGCCGCGGTGAACAGCGTGCCGATCGAGGTCTCGGCGATGATGCCGAAGACGATCAGCGCGCCCGAAGGCGGGATCATCTGGCCCAGCGTGCCCCCGGCAGCGATCGTGCCGGTTGCCAGCCTGTCGTCATAACCGCGCCGCTTCATCTCGGGATAGGCGACGAGGCCCACGGTGGCTGTCGTGGCGAGGCTCGACCCGTTGATCGCGCCGAACCCGCCGCAACCGGCGATGGAGGCATAGGCCAGTCCGCCCTTGCGGTGACCGAGGAACTTCGCCGCCGCGTCGAACAGGTCGCGGCTGGCGTCGATAGAGAAGAAGATGTGCGCCATGAACAGGAACAGCGGCAGCGTGCCCAGCTCGTAACGGGTCAGCGTATCGACCAGTACGACGCCGCTCTTGATCAGTGCCGCCTCTGGGCCAAGCAGGATGGCCAGGCCGACCAGCCCGACGATACCAAGCGCGGCCCCGATCCGGGCACCGCCCAGCAGCAGGCCCAGCAGCAGCAGGATCCCGACAAGACCGGTGGCGGCGGTGGCGTAGATCACTTGCGCCCCCGAACTATGCGCACCGCCAGGAGTATCGCACAGGCAGCGAGGCACAGGTTGGCGATCATGCGCAGAATGGCCCAGGGAATGCCGAGTATTTCGCTCTGTTCGTAACCATTCCAGAGGTCGAGCGACAACCACAGCGAACCGGCCAGCAAGCACAGCACGAAGGCAAGGGTCACGAGATCGGATGCACGGTTGGCCAGGTTGCGGCTCCCCGGCCCCAACCGCTCGACCAGCAGGCGGACGCGGGCATGGGCATTGTCCCATGTCGCGATAACCAGGCCGATGGCGCCGGAGACGAGCACGATGGCCTGCATCAATTCGATCGAGCCGGGCACGGGCATGCCGAGGTGCCGTCCCAGCACCGCGACGGTATCCACCAGGGTGGCAGCCAGCAGCGCCACCCCGCCTGTCCAGATCGCTGCTTGCTTGAACATGTCAGGCCGCCTCCGCCAGGCGATACTCGGCGTCGACGGCGATAGCGGGCAAGCCTGCTGCCAGGGTTATGTCTTGCAGGTAGCTGGCAATTTCCCTGGCACGCTTCTCGTCAGCCAATATCGGCCTGCCCGGCGGTACCACGTCCACCGGCACGATAGCCGGTTCCAGCCTGCCATCGTCGCGCAGGCGCAACTTGGCGATGAAGGCGTTGACGGCCTCGGGATGGAACGGGGCGAGGTGGAAGGCGGGATCAGGGCGGAAGCCGAACATGGCTTCGCGCTTGCGCGCCCATTCGCGCCGCGCCGGATGGTCCTGTGCTGGCGAAAGGGCCGAAGTGACAACGCAGCCATTGCCCAGGCCGTGAAAAATCGGCTTGCCGCGGTGGAACTCTACCCCGCGAACGATGTGCGCGTGATGTGCCACCACGGCATCGGCCCCGGCGTCAATCGCCGCCTGCGCGATCGGACGTTCGTAGGGCGCCAATTGCGCCGGTGTGTGGACGATCCCCTTGTGCAGGGCGACGATCACGACGTCGGCGGTCTGCCGGGCCAGGCCGATGTCCTCGGCAAGTATCTCGAGAGCGACTGGGAGGACGCTCTCGAGATACCCTTGTGGGGATACTGGCGACCCATCGGCAGTCCCCATCGGGAGGTAGGCACAGCCAGCCCTTGCCGGACCGGCCCAGGAAAATTCCGGACCCACGCAGTTGTAGCTCAACAGGGCGACGCGATGGCCGCCGGCTTCGGTGACGGCGGGCTTGCGCGCCGCGGCAAGTTCCAGCCCGGCTCCGGCATGCAGCACGCCGTGTTCGTCGAGCAGGGCAATGGTGTCTTCAATGCCGTCCGCACCGCAGTCGGCAATGTGGTTGCCGGCAAGGCTGACCATGTCGATGCCGGCCCGGGCAATCGCCGCGACATTCTCCGGCGGAGCCGCCGGGGCCGGCACATCACCCGCTTTCTCCTGCCCCCGGCTGGTGTGGGGAACTTCGAGATGGGCGATGGCGAGGTCTGCCGCAGCGAGTGCCGGGGCGATGCCCGCAAGCCAGTAGTCGGCGTCGGGCTCATCCAGAACCAAGTCGCCGACCAAGGCAATATCAAGCATAACTTCCCCTGCACCGCTAAACGGCAGACAAGCCTATCAGAAGGAAGTCCGCAAGCTTACTGCGAAGAACCGTCCGATGGGGCTGGTGACCGTGGGGTCGTAGCCGCCGCCGCTGTTCTGGCCCTGGCGCGAATTCACGTAGGGCGGATCGGTATCGAAGACGTTGCGGACTTCGACACCCAGCAGCAGGCGTTCGGCACCGACATTGAAATATTCGGCCAGGTCCACACCTGCCGTGATATCGAACAGGGTGTAGGAATCGACCTGCTCTTCCGGCGTGACGATATCGTTGGTGTAGCCACCGATGTGCTGGAACTGGAAACCGGCGTAGATCGGGCCGTGATCCCAGCGGGCCGAACCGCGCGCCTTGAAGGTGAGCGGATTGTAGATGGTGTTCAGCAAGTCGGAAAAGTTCCCGCCCGGCGTGAAGGCCACATTGTAATCCGTCAGGTAGGTGCCGTTCAGCATCAAGGTCAGTGTGTCTTCGGGTCCGACGTCGGTGCGGTAACGGATGTTGAAGTCGATCCCGCGCATCTGCGAACGGCCGAGGTTGCGGCTGCGACCGTCGGCGTAAATGCAGTTGCTGAAATCGGCTGCCGGGTTGTCGAGGCAGGCCGTGCTGGCCCCGGCAATCGGGCGGACCGTGATCGGACCGGTGCCGGCAATGCCGTTGTCGCGGATGTCGACGATGCGGTTATAGGCATCCTGCCCGAACAGGATGACATCCGTTCCGGCGAATTCGTCGGCATAGGTCAGGATCGACAGGTTCGACAGCAGGCCGGTGATGGTATTCTCGTAGGCGATGTCGAAATAGGTGAGCCCGATGGTCAGCCCGTCAGTCGGCTCGATATCTGCACCCACGGTCCAGGTGGTGGCCGTCTCCGGTTCCAGGTCCGGGTTCGGGCCCGAACCGATCTTGAACACCGGCAAGGCGGCGCCGCCCGTCGGGTTCTGGTGGTTCTGCACGTACAGGAACGAGCTGTTGCCAAAGATTTCCGGGAAGGTCGGCGCGCGGAACGAGGTGCCGTAGCTGCCGCGGAAGCGCAGGCCGTAGAACGGCTCCCAGTTGATACCGAACTTCGGATTGGTGGTGCTGCCGACGTCGCTGTAGTCATCGACGCGCAGGGCTGCCGTGATCTCCAGCTCCTCGAAACCGGGGGTAGCATTGGCACCGCCGAAGATGGGCACGAAGACTTCGACATAGCCCGAATTCACCGTGCGATCGAAGTTGCGTTCTTCCGGCAGCCCGGAGGCCAGCGCCTGTTCGAAGTCCTGCCCCTCATAGCCCAGCGCCATCTGCACTGTGCCGCCAGGAAGCTCGAACAGCGAGCCACTGACACCGGCCTGCCAGGTAAGCAGCGAGGCGTCGAGCGGGAACAGCGTATCGGCATCGAAGATGCGGGCAAAGGTGGCATCGCTTGTGCGGCCCAGGCCGTATGGGTCGAATGCCGTTGCCGGATCGCTCGACGCCAGCGCGTTGTTGAGCTCCGTAATATTCAGGCCTTCGGTGGTGCCGGCGCGATCCCGCGCCTTGCCGTAGCCGACGCGACCTTCAAATTCCCAGTCGGAGAACAGCGAAACCCGCAGGCCCGGCGTGATCTGCCAGTTGGTCTGGAAGCCATCATAGGGCTCCTGCGGGATGTCGCGCGAGAAATTGTAGGCAATGTTGTAGCCACCCGATCCGGGCATGTAGAAGGCCGGTGCCTCGAAGAAGGCATTGGTCTCCGGCACCGTGAAGGTTCGGCTGATGATGTTGGGAATGCGCGCAAAGTCGCGGCGGTTGTAGTACCCGTCGAAGAACAACTCGAAGCCCGGTGCCACTTCAAAGGTGCCCGTGGCGTTGACCGAATCGTATTCCTGCTCGGGGAACAAGTCCTGCGAAGCCAGCGGGTCGCAGATGTTCTGCGTGCCCGCCGTCAAGGCGCCACCGGTGTACTGACCAGGCAGGGCATAGGTCTGTCCCTGGTAGATCAACGTACCCGGCGAACACTGGTTCACCCGGTAGTCGGGGCCGCCGAACGGCGTCAGGTCCGACGTGTTGAAATCACGATCCTCGCCGAACAGGTTGGAGCGGAAAGAGTGTTCGTAGGCCACCATGATCTGGCCAGCGTCGAACTGCTTGCCGATTGCTGCACCCGCAGTCCATTCCCAGAAATCGCCGTTACCGGTCGAACCGATACGGCCGAAGACTTCGACACCATCAAGGTTGCGGCGCGGGATCAGGTTGACCACGCCGGCGACGGCATCCGAACCGTAGATGGCCGATGCACCGTCAGCGATCACCTCGACCCGCTCAACCCCCAGCGTCGGCAGGACCGATGGGCTGATGGCGCGGCCGTTGGTGGTCATGCGGTGACCGTCGGAGATGATCAGCGTGGAGAACGGGCCGAGGCCGCGCAGGTTGATCGAGTTGGACCAGGTAGCGTTGCCGTTGCCGCCCGACTGCGCGCGGGAATTTTCCGAGAAGCCGAGATCGAACACCTGCGGCAGTTCCTGGATCATGCGGTCCAGCGTAACTTCGCCAGCGGTTTCGATTTCGCTGCGCCCAAGGGTGGTCACCGTAGCGCCCACCGGCGTTTCCACCGCAATGCGGCTACCGGTCACCACGATGGTTTCTCGCTGGCCGGATTGCGCAGTCGCCGCTTCCTCGTCAGCGTCCTGGGCCATGGCCGATACCGGGAACATCATTGCCGACAGGGCAACGCTTGCAAGCAGGCCGGAGCCGGCCCGGCTACCAAAAGTGCGCATTATTTCCTCCCAAAAAGCATCCTCGCCAGCCTCTTCCGGGTCCTGGCACAGGGCGTGATTGCCCAAGCGCAAATCTGCAGCAATCGAATTTTGGATGACGACATTGTTGACAATTTCGTTCGCGATAATAGGAGTGCATTATGGAAGACGCAGTTGAAGCCCTCGCCCGCAAGGGTCCGTCCAGCGCGGAAATCGCCGACTGGATTCGCACCCAGATCCGTTCGAACAGGTTCGTCCCCGGCCAGCGGCTGGTGGAAGTGGACATCATCCGCCAGACCGGCGGCAGCCGCTTCAAGGTACGCGAAGCCTACCAACGGTTGGCAGCAGACGGCCTGGTGGAGATCGAGGAATTTCGCGGCGCCAAGGTGCGCGGGGCATCGATGGACGAGGTTCGCCAGCTCTATCGCGCGCGCGCGGCGCTGGAAGGCCTGTGCGCGGCGGACTTCACCGAGCGTGCCAGCAAGGCCGACCGCGAACGCCTGCAGGAAATCGCTGCGGCAATGGAGGAATGCGTCGAGAACGAGCGCCCGGAAGAGTTCGGGAGGCTCAATGCAGAGTGGCACCAGCTACTGATGCGTGGCGCCGGCAACATGGTGATCGAGCAGGTGGTAAAACGGCTCAACTCGCCGGTCCACCACCTGCTATTCGGCACCTTCTATCGCGGCGAACGGCTGCGCGAGGCCGCCCATGACCACCGCGAGATCCTCGCCGCCATCATGGCCAACGATGCCGCCGGAGCCGAAAAGGCCATGCGTGGACACGTGGAGAACGGCCTCAAGTTCCTCAGGGAACTCGACGAGGCCGTCCATTTCCACAGCTGACCGGCGGGCCTGCCAATCGGGTCAGATCGGGTAATGCCCGGGCTCGGTTTCGAAGGTGATCCAGCGCAGTTCGGTGAAGGCATCGATACCGGCCTTGCCGCCAAAGCGGCCATAGCCCGATGCCTTCATCCCGCCGAACGGCATTTGCGGCTCGTCGGACACCGTGCTGGCGTTGACGTGGCAGATGCCCGCCTGGATCTGGCGCGCCACCTTCAGGCCGCGGGCCGTGTCCCTGGTGAACACCGCGCTCGACAGGCCGTATTCGGTATCGTTGGCCAACTCGATCGCGTGAGCTTCGTCGCGCGCGCGGATGATGCCGACCACGGGGCCGAAGCTCTCGTCGCGGAACAGCTTCATGTCGGGCGTCACCTTGTCGACGAGGTGGGCAGGCATAACCACGTTCATGGTCGTCTCGCCGCCCACCAGCAGCTCTGCCCCCTTCGAGGTCGCTTCCTCGATCAGCGAGTAGCAGTGGTCCACCGTCTTGCGGTCGACCACCGCGCCCAGCGGGGTCTTGCCTTCGGTAGGATCGCCGGCCGGAAGGTTGCGGACCTTCTCGGCGAACTTGGCCGCGAACTCGTCGGCCACGGCATCGACCACGATGATCCGTTCGGTCGACATGCAGATCTGGCCCTGGTTCATGTAGGCGCCGAACCCGGCAGCCTTCACTGCCTCGTCAATGTCGGCATCTTCGAGCACCAGCATCGGCGCCTTGCCGCCCAGCTCCAGCAGCACGGGCTTGAGGTGTTCGGCTGCACGCTTGGCGATGATCTTGCCGACGCCGGTGGAGCCGGTGAAGTTGATCCGCTTGACTTCCGGCGCATCGATCAGCGCGCCGACCACTTCGGCAGCATCTTCGGGCGCATTGGTGACGACGTTGACCACGCCTTCGGGGAAGCCGGCTTCGGCAAAGGCCTCGATGATCAGGGCGTGGGTGCGCGGGCACTGTTCGCTGGCCTTCAGGATCACGGAGTTGCCGCAAGCCAGCGGCACGGCGATGGCGCGCACACCGAGGATGATCGGCGCGTTCCACGGAGCGATGCCCAGCAGCACGCCAACCGGCTCGCGCAGGCCCATGGCCACGGTGCCTTCGTGGTCCGAGGGAATGACCTCGCCGGAGATCTGCGTGGTGATGGCAGCGGCCTCGCGCACCATGCCGGCAGCAAGGCCGAGGTTGAACATGGCCCAGCCAGCAGTCGCGCCGATCTCGCCCATCATCGCGGCAACGAAGTCATCCTTCTTGCCCATCAGCGCGTCAGCGGCCTTGTTCAGCACGGCGCGGCGGGCGTTGGGTCCCATCTTCGACCAGGCGGCAAAACCTTCCTGCGCCTTCGCCGCAATCGCCGGGATATCGCCAGGCTGCATCGCCTCCGCCGACGATGCGACCTCGCCGGTCATCGGGTTCAATCTGTCGAAACTTGCCATCCTGCCTCTCCAATAATTGCATAGAACCGGCGGCGCAGACCGCACTTGTTGCGGGCGCCGCGTTCGCAGATGCTCATTGTGGAACCTGCGCCTGTCGTCAACTGCTGACGGTGGTACTTGGCCCGCGACAATTGGAATCCTCGGTGATCTGCAGCTCGCCAGCCTGGCCGACCGGGCTGCCACAGTAACCGGGCACATCGTCGATCGGAGCCATGCGCCCGTCCCATTCGGCCAGTGCCGCCTTGAGTTCGGCCAGCATTTCGGGATTGGCCTGCTTGCGGTCGTTTCGCTCGTGCCCGTCGTAGGACAGGTCGTAGAGCCACTCGTTGCCTTCGAGCTGGTAGTATTTCCAGTTGCGCCAGCGAACGGCCGCCTGGTTGTGGCCCTGGAAGCGCCAGAAGACAGTACGGTCTTCGGTGGTGCCGTTGACGAGGTGCGGCAACAGCGAAATCCCGTCGAGCGTCATATGGCTGAAGTCGACCCCGGCGGCATCGAGCATGGTGGGATAGTTGTCCATCGTCAGGGCGATCTGGTCCGACACCTGCCCGCCCCTCACTTGCCGTGGGTACCGGATGATCGTCGGCACCCGTATCCCGCCTTCGAGCAGGTAACCCTTGGTGCCGCGAAACGGCCATACGTCCGAATACCGTTCGCCGCCGTTGTCACTGGTGAAGATCACCATGGTATCGTCCGCCAGCCCCTGGTTATCCAGTTCGCGCAGGACACGGCCGATGTTGCGGTCCATCGATTCCATCATCTCGGCGTAGATTTCCAGTGACCCGCCGTCGTTGTGGAACGACTGTGTGCCGAGCGCGAAATCCTCGGGCCCTTCCCACGGCCAGTGTGGCGCATTGAAATGCAGGCTGATGGCGAAAGGGGTGTCGCTCTCGCCATTCTCGCGGATGCGGCTGATCGCCTCGTCCGCGAGCAGGGTGGTCATGTAGCCATCACGCTCGACCGGGTCCGTGCCCTCCATCAGCGCGTGTTCGCCAGCATATTCGTGGGTGAAATAATCGATGCCGCCACCAAGGAAGCCGAAGAAGTCGGAATAGCCAAAGTTGAGCGGACTGCCTTCGTCGGTCGGGCCAAGATGCCACTTGCCCACGAGCGAAGTGCGGTAACCGGCCTGCTGCAGCAGCTTCATCCAGGTATCGTAACCCGGCGGAATGGCGGTATCACCCCAAGGACCGGGCCGGAACGGCTCCGACAGGCCGCTCGGAAAGGCGCGGTTGTATCGCCCGGTCGCCATGGACAGGCGTGTCGGTGAACAGACGGGCGAATTGGCATAGGCATCGGTAAACCGCACGCCCTGCGCTGCGAGCAAGTCCAGTTCCGGCGTTTCGATGTGGCGGGAATCGTAGCAGCCGAGGTCAGCATAACCCATGTCATCGGCCAGGATGACGAGGAAGTTGGGCCGCGACAGCTGCCGCTGTGCCTTAGCTGGGATTGCCCCGGCCGCTGCCATCGCCGCCATTGCCCCCATGGCTCCGCGACGCGAAATACCCTCTCGATCCATCCAGTCTCTCCTGTGCTTGCCGGGATTGTGACCCCACAGGCCGGAACGAAACAAGCAGAAACTGACTGCCGAAATTGTCGACAATCGCCGGGGACACGGCGCTAACCCGGCTCGGCGCCGAGATCCTCCAATTCGCGCACGGTCCGCTCGAAGCGGTCACAGGCCCTGCCCGGCGCATGCCGCGCAAAGGCATCGGCCAGCGCGCGATAGTACCACAGGGTGCCATCCCTCTTCGCGCGGAAGCGCTCCCAGACCACCTCTCCATGCGCGCGCAGATCGCAGACGATCGCCGCGGCGTTGTGGGTCTTGTCGGCAAGGCTCACCTCCAGCGAGGCGCGAGGTTTGTGGCCCAGGCTGTCGAGGTAGGCGCGCTTGCGTTGTTGCCAGTCAGCGAGCTTCGCCTCGGGCGTCTGTGCCTTGCCCTTGGTCTCCTCCAGGTCATCGGTGCAGTCGGCCACCATCTGCGCCACCCGCTCACCAAACTGTTCGCGAATATCGGCGAGCCGCGCCGCGCCACCCTGGTCTTCCACCGCATCGTGCAGCAGGGCGGCTATCGCCTGGTCCTCGTCCGCCCCGTTCTCGAGCGCGATCGCCGCCACACCGAGCAGGTGCGAGACATAGGGCACGCCGCTGCCCTTGCGCAACTGGTTGCGGTGGGCCGCGCTGGCGTAGGCCAGCGCCTTGTCGAAGCGCTTCGTCAGGATCGGATTGTCGGTTTGGATGGCGTCCTCCTAGCAGCCCCGGCGCCCAACGCCGAGCAGGCCCGACAGCTAGGCTGCGGGCCGATTACAAGTTGTTTTTGATAGGGTTACGGTGGTTGCGGGAGTTGGATTTGAACCAACGACCTTCAGGTTATGAGATTTAAGAACAACAAAATTCTCAACAATCCTCAACAAGTGACAATATATATTTCAATAGTTTACCGCATTTCGGTTGTTGTGGCTTGTTGTCAGTTATGGGCATTTTTTGGGGCTTACTGTGCCAAAATTGTGCCAAATTTGCTTTGCGCCCTACCCCATAAGCAGTTAGAATGTATCATAAATTTTAACTAGCTGGAAAATAATCGTAAATGGCGACCATTCAGAAAAGAGAGGGCAAGAACGGGCAAACCTATCGTGTAATGATCCGAATGCACGGATATCCGCCAGTTCAGCGCAGTTTCAAGCGACTTACCGACGCAAAGGCCTGGGCACAGGAAACTGAGCTCGGGATGCGCCGGGGCGATATCCGCTCGACTGCGAGTGAGGCGAAGAAGCGCACCCTCGGTGATGTGATTGAAAAGTACAAAGAGGACATTCTCCCTCACAAGGCTCCATCGAGCCAGCGTGTTGAAACCACTTACCTGAACCATTGGGAGCGAGAGCTAGGCGAGTATGCCCTCTCCTTCCTGACGCATGAGATTATCAGCCGAAAGATTGCCCAGCTGACAAACGCGGGTGATCAACGAGCGCAGCTTGAGGATGGCGAGAAGCCGGCCAAGCCGAAGTCGCGCAAAACAGTGAAGCACTACCGCGATAATCTGGAGATACTGCTCAAGTTCGCTCAGAAGTGGGGATGGATCGGTTCTGCCAACCCGATGGAAGGTGTGAACCGGATTACGAAGGCGACCAAAGAGCGTGTGCGCTTCCTCGATGACGACGAACGCAAAGCCATCCTTGCAGCGTGCAAGGCGAGCCCGAACAAGCAGCTATATCCGGTTGTGGTGTTCGCCCTTTCGACGGGTGCACGAAAGAATGAGATTTTGAAGCTGACGCTTCGTGATCTCGATCTTGAACGCCAAGTGGCGGTTTTGCGGGAGACCAAGAACCGAGAAACCCGCAAGGCACCGATAGTGAGCTATCTCAAGGCGGTTCTCGAAGAGCACCTCAACTGGCGAGAGAAGTATCTCACAAAGCGTGACATCAAGTCGGATTACCTTTTCCCGCGAAGCGACGGCAAAGGCGCTATCGACATCCGTAAGGCGTGGGAGAATGCACGAGAAAAGGCGGGCATCATCGACTTCCGCTTCCACGATCTACGCCACAGTGCGGCAAGCTACCTTGCCATGAATGGCGCAAGCCAGTTGGAGATTGCCGAAGTTCTGGGTCACAAGACGCTTCAGATGGTGAAGCGCTACTCGCACCTGTCAGAAGACCATACCCGCGACGTGGTCGAGAAGATGAACGACAAAATCTTCAATATGGCCGACTGAACGGCTCAGACCCGCGCTTCATTGTCTGTTTAGCCCTCCTCGGCTATGCTGCGGTCAGTCCGATTTTTCTTTTCTTGGCTTTTTCTTTGCCCATGGAGGATGGCCGGTGGACTATACCGACCTTCGGACAGTGAAGCAGCTCGCCCAAGAGGCGCCGTTTGTGACCGAGAGTACGCTTAGGTGGTGGATTTATCATGCGAACAGCAATGGTTTTGATACCGTCCTGATCAAAATCGGAGGCCGCGTTTACATCGATAAGCGCGCGTTCAACAAATGGCTCGAAGGCCAACGCTTGGCTGCCCCGGACAGCGAAGCTGCCTAACGAACAGTCCAATTTTATTGGACGGGAGCCCCGCCAGAGATGGCGGGGTTCTTTTTTCTAAGTCTTCAGCAAGAGCTGGAAGTTTCGTCCCCTATTGCTTTACTGTCCTTCTAATTTCGACAAGTGAAAGCATCGCATCGTAGATGCGTTGGCGTGTTATTTCCAAACCGAAAGCATGGATGACGGCGTCATCAAAAGCCTGCCGGTCGGGGCATTCCAGCTCGTCCGCGACCTCAAGAAGATCTCGCTCCAGCAGTGGAGCAAATGCTGACTTGATCGCATCAATACCGACTTGGTCTAACCGACTGGGGTCGAGGACATGCATGTAGTCCTCGATCCTATCTTTGTTCAGGTCGAGTGCGCCAAGGCCTCGGCCAAAGCCCATGCCTTCGATGATGAACATTGAAATGGTGCAATTCAGCAATGCGTGCATCAAATCGATATCGATCTGACCACGAGGCTCAAGGGGAACCAACCGTTGGTCCGCAAATGCGGGAGGATCCACACGGCCGACAAAGAGGCGGTCGCCATAGTTGATGAACATTACGAGGTCGGTGAGTGTGTCGGCCCTCATTTCATACCACATGAGGTCATTCCGACCGAGCTTGGCAATGTTTTCTGGAGTTTTAAAGCGCTTAATCCAATTCAGTGCACCGACGTGGCCAAGCGCTGCCAACTCATCTTCGGTGCGCGAGCATGAGAATGCCTCTTTTGCAGCGGGACAACGAAGCCGAGAAAAATCCATAGGGCTCTTTGCTAATGGTCTAATGTATTCCGTTTCGATTCCATGACCTTTGCTTGGATAAAACAAAGCGTTCATGCCTCTGCGCTCGCCCCGACGGATAGTGAACAGGGACTTGAGCGGGACCAAAGGTAACGAAAGTGCCCAATCGCAATCAACAAATTGAGCATTGCCGCCCAGCCCGAAGCGACGAAATAGCTGCATTTCAGCAGGGCTAACCGCTCGGATGGTCATTGTTTCATTTTGAGTCTGCCCTAATTCGATTTGGGCGGCTGCAATCTGAGCAGTTTCTTCGTCCGCCAGCTCTTCTAAAGGCCGAGTCAGAACTACGAATTTGATTTCTCCACTAGGCTGCTCTGGGTCCGCCTTCTTCTCCATCACTAAGATGTTAGTCACCACCTCACTGTTTCCGAACCACCGGCCAGCGCCAGATGTCACAACACATTTCAGGTCATAATAGCGCCCGAGAAGATTATAGAATGCGTCACCCCAATCAGTTCCCAGCCAAGCATTCGTAATTACAATTCCGAGGCGGCCACCATCTGCGAGTAACGGGTGAAGAGAGAATGGG
>JAUIIG010000057.1 GCA_030431875.1 Alphaproteobacteria bacterium | reverse complement strand
TCGGGTGCTGGTCGTGCATCAGCTTGCCCGCATCCTGTTCGACGTGGATGCGCTCGATGCGGATCACCTTGTCTTCGGGGATACCGGCCTTCTCGTCCGCCTCGATCACCAGCTGCCCCTCGCCCACCAGCGGGTGGTAGAGCTGGCTGATCTGGTAGCCCTGCGGCAAGTCGGCATAGAAGTAGTTCTTGCGGTCGAACCGCGACCACTTGTTGATCTGCGCCTCGATCGCGAGCCCAGTGCGCACCGCCTGGCGGATGCATTCCCGGTTCGGCACCGGCAACATGCCCGGCATGGCCGCATCGACGAGGGAGACCTGCGTGTTCGGCTCCGCCCCGAAAGCGGTGGAGGCGCCGGAGAAGAGCTTGGCCTTGCTGGTAACCTGCGCATGGACTTCGAGGCCGATCACGACCTCCCATTCGCCCGTTGCGCCCTGAACGCGATAATTGCTCATACTACCACCACTTCTGCGGCTGCGCGGTGAAACCGGCGCGCTGTTCGATTGCGAGACCCACGTCGAGCACCTGCTGCTCGTCCATCGGCTTGCCGATCACCTGCAGGCCCAGCGGCAGGCCCTTGGACGTCAGCGTGGCGGGCACGCTCATCGCGGGCAGGCCAGCCAGCGAAGCGGGCACGGCGAAGACGTCGTTGAGGTACATGGCCAGCGGGTCGCTGTTCATTTCCTCCAGCGGGAAGGCAGGCGTCGGCGTGGTCGGCGCGAGGATCGCGTCGCACTGCTCGAAGGCCTTGTGGAAGTCCTGCTGCACCAGCGTGCGCACCTTCATGGCCTGGGTGTAGTAGGCATCGTAGAAGCCCGCCGAGAGCACATAGGTGCCGATGATGATGCGGCGCTTCACCTCATCACCGAAACCGTCGGCGCGAGTGGCGGCATACATGTCCTGCAGGCCCGCACCTTCGGGCAGGTCTCGCAGGCCGTAACGCACGCCGTCATAGCGCGCGAGGTTGGACGAGGCTTCTGCGGGGGCGACGATGTAGTAGGCGGGCAGCGCGTACTTGGTATGCGGCAACGACACGTCGACGATCGCGGCACCGGCATCGCGCAGCCATTGCTTGCCCTGCTCCCAGCTGGCTTCAATCTCCGGGTCCATGCCGTCCATGCGATATTCGCGCGGAATGCCGATGGTCTTGCCCTTGAGGTCCGCGTTCAGCGCACCCGCCCAGTCGGGCACGGGCGCGTCGAGGCTGGTCGAATCCTTGGGATCGAAGCCCGCCATGGCGCCCAGCATGATCGCGCAGTCTTCCACGCTGCGGGCCATCGGCCCCGCCTGGTCGAGCGAGGAAGCGAAGGCGACAACGCCCCAGCGGCTGCAGCGGCCATAGGTCGGCTTGATACCGGTGGTGCCGGTGATGGCGCAGGGCTGGCGGATCGAGCCGCCGGTGTCGGTGCCGGTCGCTGCCGGGCACAGCCGCGCGGCCACGGCTGCCGAGGAACCACCCGAGGAGCCACCCGGCGTCAGCGTGGCATTGCTGCCTTCCGCCTTCCACGGGCTCTTCACCGGGCCGAAGTAGCTGGTCTCGTTGGACGAGCCCATGGCGAACTGGTCCATGTTCAGCTTGCCCAGCATGCCCGCGCCGGCATCCCACAGGTTCTGCGACACCGTGCTTTCGTACGGCGGTACAAAGCCTTCGAGGATGTGGCTGGCAGCCGTGGTCTGCACACCGTTGGTGGCGAACAGGTCTTTCATGCCGATCGGCACACCGGCCATCGGGCCGAGTTCCTCACCCGCAGCGCGGGCGGCGTCCACCTTGTCGGCAGCGGCCAGCGCATGGTCGGGCGTGGCGACGATGAAGGCGTTGAGTTCGGCAGCGGCTTCCACCGCGCCGTTGAAGGCTTCGGCCACTTCACGCGCGGTGAATTCGCCGCCGGCCACGCCGTCGCGGATGGCCTTGACGCCCAGCTGGGTAATATCAGTCATCTATTCGATCACCTTCGGCACGCCGTAGAAGCCGTGTTCGGCAACCGGGGCATTGGCCAGCACGTCCTCGCGGCGTCCGCCGCCGGTCTTGGGATCGGCATCGACCACGTCGTCGCGCAGGCGCAGGGCCTGCGGAATGACGGCAGTCATCGGCTCGACCGAGGAGGTATCGACCTCGCCCAGCTGCTCGACCCAGTCGAGGATCTTGTTGAGTTCGGGCACCATGTGGTCGAGCTCCTGCTCGCCCATCCGGATGCGCGCCAAGCTGGCAATCTTGGCGACTTGTTCGCGGGTTACAGACATGGGCCTCGCGTTAGCCGCGCTAGGGGCGCGCTTCAAGCGGTTAGGCGGCTAATCGCTCGTCGATCCGTCGATCGTAAGATCACTGCCGGAAAGCTCGTCCAACGGACGCCCCATGGGCACGCCGTCGACGACGATATAGCGCTGCGTGACTTCGCGGATTTCCACCTCTGAGCCTTCCCGAAGCTGCGCCGACCGTTCGGCAGCTGCCTCCATGATCGGAGCCTCGCCCTCGCGAGACGACTCACGCATGACGTAGAGCGTGTAGTATCGCCCTTCCACTAGAGCGATCACCCGTTCGCCGCGCTCATTACGGCCCGCGTCGAGCGCGAGACAATTCTCCTCGCAACTGTATCTGTCGGAACGCAGCTCGCCGAGAATGAACTCACGCACATCGGCGTCCTCGGGCTGGACACGCAGGTTGATCTCGTCATCGGTGCGCAGCGGCTGCACCTCCTCGGTCACTTCGCCGCTATAGTATTCGCTCCACGGTCGTTCGCTCATCGACTGGGCCGCCACGGCCAAGTCGCCCACCCGGCCTTCACGTTCAGCGAGCTCCTCCAGCACTTCGCGCCCGGCATCGCCGAAGTCCCAGCGCAGCGCGATATAGTCGAACTCTTCGGCGGTCACCTCACCGGCATCCAGCCGCGCCACCTGCTGGCGCGCGGAAATTCCGCCGAAGTCGACCAGCGGCAGGGCCAGCACCAGCGCCACCACGCAGCTGGCAGCAGCAAGATGCAGGTTGGCACGGCGCAGGTACTCTGCCCAGCCCGCCATGCGCCCACGCGCAAGGCCGACCCAGTAGGAGAGGCCGTAAGCCGTGGCGATGGCAATGGCGACCAGCGCCCACAGGCGTTCCGGCGACAAGCCGTGCTGGTCGATACGGATGCCCATGGAGATGGCAGCGAAGACAGTTAGCGGGAAGATCGAGGCAGCGAGGATCATCGCTGCTGCCTGCATCACCACGCTCTTGCTACGCGCCTCGTCGTCGTCGCGCACCACGGCGTTAGTCAGCACGAAACAGCCCAGCGCGCAGGTCAGCAGCACCGGCGTGGCGCTGTCGGTGGCATCCCACAGCGCGCTGCCCCCCGACAACAGCAGGAAGATCAGGAACACCGCGATGGCAAAGCCGAAAGGCACGGCCAGCAGCGAGAAGACCAGCAGGACCACCCGCTGCAAGGTGCCGAGGATGTTCAGCTGGTTGCGCAATACGCCCATGGCCGCGCCGTAGGTCGCCCCGCAGAACAGTCCGGCAAACCCGGTGGTCTCGATCAGGTCCTCGATCAGCTCGATGCCGATCAGGCTGAACAAGGCGTGGAGCAGCCACAGCAGCAGCCACGACAATCCCATGAAGGCGATCGCACCCGCCGCGCTGACGGCGTCGGTCCAGACGTGGAAGTGGGTTTCGCGATAGGGCGTCGCCCAGCGCTTGCGGTGGAAATCCGCCTGGAACAGCGGCACGGCCAGCAGCGAGAAGAACACGCCGGCGGCAAAGGCAAATTCCTCGCCCGCGACGTGGTCACCTGAATCGACAGCAAGCCAGGCAATCCCGCCCATGACCAAGCCAAGCACCACCGAGAACACGGCTGCTTCGCTCCAGCGGTTCGGCCGCAGCACGAAGCTGGCCGCGGCAAAGGAGAAGAAGGCCGCAGCCGCCAGGGCTGCGCGCGCCGGGGAAGGCTCGTTGGCGTCCAGCAGCAGGTGAACGACCAGCCCGGCAAGCGCGCCCAGACCGGCCAATAGCCAAGGGCGCACTGGCCAGTCGGTGAGCAGGCGCGGTGTTGCTGCATCTGCTTGCTCAACTGCTTCGCCCATCGCGTGCTCTCCCATTTCCAACAGTTATCTTTGTGCCTGTACCATCGCCGCCTGTACGCGTGCGGTGAGTTGCTCGAATTCCTCTTGCGTAAGGACTTCATGCACGACGACTTGGAAATTCAGATTGGCATTTGGCGGAATGGGTGAGCCCGGCGGTGGTTCATCGCCATAAGCTTCTGCGGCCGGGATGAAGATGTCATAGGTTCCACCTTCGCGGGTCCGGAGCATCCCGTCCCGGAAGCCAGGGATCACACCGCCCAATTCCATTGGAATTCCGTCCGGGATGATGTCTGCCACTGCTGGTGGGAAACCCGGCTCTGCCGGTGACCGATCGAACTCGGTACCGTCTTCCAGCTTGCCGACATAGTCGACGAAGACGACATCGTCAGCGCGCGGGCTGGCACCGTTGCCTGCCCTGATCGTCGTGACCTGCACGCTATCTTCGGCAGGACTGGCAGCGACAGCCTGCGCGGGATTTCCGGTATCCTCTTGGTCGGGCCACAGCAGGATACCGATCAGCACGGCCAGCGCGACCGCAATTACCGCGCCGAAGGCTGGCAGCAGTCTGGAATTGGCCTTGGGAGCAACAGGCTGCTCCGGAGCGGCGGATGGTCGCGGCCAAGGTGCGGCGGCGGCGACTGCTTCCGGCGTGGCGCCTGACGCATCGTCAATGCCGGCGACACGCTTGATCGAGGCAACCATCCGCTGGATCGCCGTGTCGCGCCCACCGAGCCAATCTACCCATTGGTAATCTTGCAGGAAATAGGCGAGCCCTTCGGGCACGATGTTCTCGACCCGGACGGGGATCACGGGCTTTCCCTGCTCTTCGGCCAGCATCAGTTCGCGTTTGACATGACGTGACTTGTCCGACTGCCCGCAGAACAGCAAGACGATGACGTCGGATTCCCCGATTTGCTTGATTATGGCCTGATCAAAGGCTTCACCCGGGCTTATCTTGTCCGGCGCCACCCAGGCGTCAACACCTTCGGCATCCAGCACTCCGGCCAGTTGCCGCGCCAGGTCAACCCGGGAGGAGTGGTGGCTGATGAAAGCTACTGGCTGCACCATGTCCCCCCCTTTTGGTTTCAAGCTACTCCGCCGGGGCCGCGCCTTCGGCGGCAGCCTGGGCATCCATCTGCTGCTGCATCATGTACATCTGCACGCGCATGCCGAGTTCCTCGAACTCTTCCTGCGTCAGCACCTTGTACACGGTCACTTCGAAGGTGAGGTCTGCGCCCGGCGGGATCGGTGAACCCGGCTGCGGGTCATCGCCATAGGCCTGGTCCGAGGGGATGTAGATCTCGTAGATGCCGCCTTCGCGGGTCTGCAGCATGCCTTCGGTAAAGCCCGGCACCATCTGCGCCAGGTCCATCGGATAGCCCTGCGGCACGCCCAGTTCTTCGGGGAACGGCTGCACCGGCGGCGAGCGGTCGAACTCGGTGCCGTCTTCCAGCGTGCCGACATAGTCCATGAAGACCACGCTTTCCGCCGTCGGTGCAGGGCCCTCGCCAGCCACCACGGTATCGACCGACAGGCCCTTGGGCATGGCCCACCAGGCCAGGGCCAGGGCCAGCGCGACCAGTACGAGCACACCCAGCCACAGCTTGGTGAGCGAGCCCTTGGCAATCGGCTGCAGCGGTACGCGGGTAACTTCGGCCATTTCGGATATCCCGTCCAGGTTTGGCGCCAAACAAAAGGGGCGCGGAATTTGCTTCCACGCCCCTTTGGCTTAGCTACGATTTGCTTTCAAGCTCGGTGAGCCTGAAATCCGGCCAATTACCGGACGCCGTCGCGCTCTGCGCGCTTGCGCTCCAGCTTGCGGGCGCGGCGCACAGCGGCAGCCTTTTCACGCGCACGCTTTTCGCTCGGCTTCTCATAGTGGCGGCGCAGCTTCATCTCGCGATACACCCCCTCGCGCTGCAGCTTCTTCTTGAGCGCGCGGAGAGCCTGCTCGACATTGTTATCGCGAACGATGATCTGCATAAAACCTAAGCCACCTTATCTAATCAAATGGTCAGAGCCCGCGGATCAAGGCGCGGGGTGCACCATGGTAAATCAACGAAAAACGCGCCGAATCCCAAGGGGAGATCGGCTGGACGCTGGCGCAGATATGCGAATCGCAGGCAAAATGCAAGGCGCGAGAGCCTTTTGGGTTCCGCATGGCAGCGCCTGCCGCTAAGGGAGCGCCCATGTCGAATGCCACTCCCCAGCTCTATGCCTCCGCCTTCGTCGCCCTTGGCGGCGGGATCGGCGCGCTGCTGCGTTACCAGCTTGGCCGCCTGATGACCCACTGGATGGGCGTGCAGGCGATCACCACCTTTCCCTGGGCCACCCTTGCCGTCAATGCCATCGGCAGCCTGCTGATGGGCGTTCTGGCCGGCATGCTTGCCCGACATGGCCAAGGCGGCGATCACCTGCGGCTGCTGCTCGGCGTGGGCCTGCTGGGCGGTTTCACCACCTTCAGCGCCTTCAGCCTTGAACTGGCCATGCTGATCCAGCGCGGCCAGCTGCTGTTTGCCGCGCTCTACATCATGCTGTCGATCGGCCTCGGCGTTTCCGGCCTGGTCTTCGGCCTGATGGTCACGCGGCTGTTCCCATGAGCGGCAACGAGGGTTCCCCCAACGAAGTCCGCCAGTTTACTGTCGATGCCGACGATGACGGCGTGCGCGTGGACCGCTGGTTCAAGCGCCACCTGCCGCAGGTCGGCTTCGGCACGGTCAGCCGCTGGGCGCGCACGGGCCAGCTACGCGTCGACGGCAAGCGGGTGAAGCCCGAGGATCGCCTCGCGACCGGACAGGTGCTGCGCGTGCCTCCCGGCGGCGAAGACAAGGCCCGCACCCAGCGCAAGCGGCGCGAGCTTTCGGCGGAAGACGAAGCCCTCGCCGAGGAAATGCTGATCTACCGTGACAAGGCCGCGCTTGTGCTCAACAAGCCGCCCGGTCTCGCGACACAGGGCGGCACCAAGACCAATCGCCATGTCGACGGCCTGCTCGATGCCTATGCGGGAGAAGACGAACCGCGCCCGCGCCTCGTCCACCGGCTCGACAAGGATACCTCGGGCATACTGCTGGTTGCCCGCACTCCCGGCAGCGCAGCCTTTTTCTCCAAGCGTTTTTCCAGCCGCAGTGCCAAGAAGATCTACTGGGCGCTCGTCGTCGGCGTGCCCGAAGTCTACGAAGGCACCATCGACGCACCGCTGGCCAAGCAGCCGGGCACCGGCGGCGAGAAGATGCATGTCGACACGGAGAACGGCCAGCCCGCCAAGACCGCCTATCGCGTAGTCGAGCGCGCGGGCAACGCCGCAGCATGGGTCGAATTGCAGCCCTTCACCGGGCGCACCCACCAGCTGCGCGTCCACCTTGCCGCCATCGGCCACCCGATCGTGGGCGACGGCAAGTACGGCGGGCAGGATGCCTTCCTTACCGGCAGCGTCAGCCGCAAGATGCACCTGCACGCGCGGCGGCTGATTATCGACGCGCCCAAGGGCGGAACGCTCGACGTGACGGCCGAGCTTCCAGAACATTTCGCGCAGTCGATGGAGCAACTGGGGTTCGACCTCTCTTTGAGCGAAGCCGACCCGGTGCTCACGCCTCCGCCCGAACGGACCAGGGAAGAGAAGAAGCAGGCCGCGCGCCAACACGCCAAGCAGTACCGCAAGGCCCGTCGCGGGGAGCGCAAGGCGCGCGGTGCCCCTGTCGGAAAGCCCGGCAAGGGAGCAAAGCCCAAGGGGCGGCGCAAATGACCGTCCGTCTCGCAGTCTTCGATTGCGACGGCACGCTCAGCGACGGACAGGCCGCGGTCGTCAATGCCATGTCGGCAGCCTTCGCCGAGAGCGGCCTGCCTGCACCCGATACCCACGCCGTGCGCCGGATCGTCGGCCTCAGCCTGCCGCAGGCAATCCGCCAGCTTGCCCCTGAACTCGCCCCCGAGCAGCTCGCCGCCGCTGTCGACGCCTACAAGGCATCCTTTTTCGCTGCGCGACAGGCGGGCAACGTGCGCGAACCGCTGTTCGACGGCATGCACGACCTGCTGCACCGCCTGCATGGTGCCGGCTGGATGCTGGGCGTTGCCACCGGCAAGTCCGACCGCGGGCTGACATCCACGCTCACCACGCACGGGCTGACCGAAGTGTTCGCTACCACCCATACGGCGGACCGCCACCCGTCGAAACCGCACCCTGCCATGCTGGAAGCCGCCATGGCCGACGTACTGGCCCAGCCGGATGATACGGTCATGATCGGCGACACGGTGTTCGACATCGACATGGCCCGCGCCGCCGGCGTGCGCGCAATCGGGGTCGACTGGGGTTACCACGAGGCGGACGAATTGCTGGCAGCCGGTGCCGTGGCGGTGGCACGCACGCTGCAGGAACTGGAGGAACTGATCCATGGATGACCGGCAGCAGGCGGACTTGCGCGCGCGCAACCGGTTCATTGTCATCAATGCCGTGCGCATTGGCGGCGTCCTGATGATCCTCGCGGGCCTCGCGATCTCGAACGGAGCGCTCGACCTGCCCGAGCCGCTGGCCTGGGTGCTGATCGTGCTCGGCATGCTCGAAACCTTCCTCTTCCCCACCCTGCTCGCTCGCGCCTGGAGCGGCAACGAACGTGACGGGACGCGCCGTCCGTGAAGCGGTTCTGGAAAGAAGTTACGGTCGCTGAAGGCGACAGCGGCTGGCAGGTCCTGCTCGATGGCCGCGCGATCAAGACACAGAGCGGCAACCGGCAGGCAATGCCAACGCGGGCGCTGGCAGAACTGGTCGCCGCCGAATTCGCCGCGCAAGGCGAGGAGATCGACCCGCGCAGCTTCGTCCACCGCGACATGGCGGACTATGCGCTCGACGTGATCCCGCAGGAGCGCGAGGCAACGATTGCCAAGCTGCTCTCCTACATGGAGACCGATACGCTGTGCTACCGCGCCGAACCGGGCGAGCCGCTGTTCGCGCGGCAGCTGGAACTGTGGGAGCCTCTCGTCACCGCATGCGAGGCGCGCCACGGGATCACGCTCGAACGCGCCAGCGGCATCGTCCATCGCCCGCAGCCCGAAAGCAGCTTGGCGGTGCTGGGCGCAGCCTTGGCAGACGAGGACGACTTCACGCTGGCTGCGCTGATCACCCTGACCTCGCTGGCAGCCTCGCTGGTGGTGGGAATGGCCGCGCTGGATGAGGCGGCCAACGTGCCCGCGCTGTTCGCTGCCGCCAATGCCGAAGAGGACTGGCAGGCCGAGCTTTGGGGCTGGGACTACGAAGCCGAGGATGCCCGCAAGGCGAAGCTGGAAGCTTTCGAACGCGCGGCGCAGTTCCTCCGCGCCGTTCGTAGCTAAGGCCTCAGCCGACCCATTCCGCGACTTCGTCCGCCACGGCATTCGCCGCTTCGTTCAGCGCCGAACCCACGGCACCTGCCTCTGCCGGAATGCCAGCGATGCTGCTTTCGAAGCGACGCGTCCGCACGGTTCCGTCGGGCAGTTCGAGCACGGCGTCGTAGCGCACCACGGCGCTGCCGGTGGTCGCGTCATAGCCCATGTCCACCAGCGTTCCGGACAGCTGCGTGCGTGCGGCATATTCCAGTTCCCCGCCGCTAACGACCATGCGGTTGCCCTTGGCGCGGATGGTTTCGGACAGGACATTGCGGAACAGCTGCGCTGGCTTTTCGACCCAGAACGCGTCCGCCAGGTAAGCCAGCGAGCTGTCGCTGGTGGTAACCGGGATACGCGTCACGTTGAGGCGCTGGGTCACTGTCGGCACCTGCACGGATAGCGCGGCGGCAACCTCGCCCTCAGCGGCCGCACCGGCGGGAATGGTGGCAGCAGGCGTCAGGGTCAGCAGCTGGTCAGGCGGATCGCCCCCGCCGATGCTTACGCAAGCGGACAGGGTGGCGAGTGCAGCCAGAGCGGCAAGGATGGGCTTGTTGGTCATTGTTCTGTCCTTCCCCCTCAGGGCACGATCTCTCAGGGCTCGTAATCAGGCAGCGCCGGACCGCCGATCAGCGACCCTGCGCCTTCGGTTTCCAGCCGCTCGGTCATGGTGCGCAAGGTCGCGCTGGTCTGGCGCAGGTCCCGCATGGCGGCCGTGGCCGCTGGCAGGGTGTCCTGGTTGAGCTGCTGGGTCAGCGGCTCGACATCGGCAAGGGTCGATTCCAGCGAGGCGGCGGCACTCTGCGCCGAAGCCAGCGTTTCGCGCAGTTCGCGTGCGATCTGCGGGCCTTCGTTCTCCAGCAGCGCGTCTGTGGTCTGCAAGGTATCCTCGAAGGCAGCCAGTGTCTCGGTAGACTGTGCCAGCGTGGACTGCAGTTCCTGCAAGGTGGCCTGCACTTCAGGGCTGGAACGCGCCAGTTCGGCGCTGATCGCGTCGGTGTTGCGCAGGATGCCAGCGATCGAGTTCTGGTTCTCGTCATCGAGCACGCGCGTCAGCCGGTCGGTCAGCGTCGCCAGCCGTTCCAGCAGCAGCGGAGCCGAGGCGAGGATTTCACCCACGGCGCTGTCCGCCGGTGGGATAACCGGCACGTCATCTTCGACGCATTCGGTGGTCTCGCAAGAGATTGGCGGCTGGTTGCTGCGCCCGCCCGACAGGCTGATGTTGGAAACGCCAGTGAAACTGGCGGAAATGGAGGCCGTGGTGCCCACCAGGATCGGCGTGTCGCCGTCCAGCCGGATGCGCACCTTCACGAATTCGGGATCGCGTTCCCAGATGCGGATATCCACCACCTGCCCCACGGGAACGCCGGAATAGGTCACGACCGAGCCCTTGGCGACGCCGCCAACGGACTGTTCGTAGAAGATGTCGTATTCCTTGTTGTTGCTGTCACCCAAGCGCGCCAGCCAGACAAAGAAAACCGCCGCTGCGGCCAGCAGGATCAGGGTGACCACCCCTACCCAGACGTGATTGGCTCTCGTCTCCATGGCTCTATCCTATGCCTTCCCGCTGCCTTTGTTGTCCAACGCTTTCCCACGCTCTTGGGTTGCCACCGCTGCCCGCGCACGGGGACCGTTGAAATATTCCTGGATCCACGGATGGTCGGTTTCCAGCAATTCGGGGATCGTCCCGATGGCAATAACCTTCTTGTCAGCCAGCACCGCGACCCGGTCACAGATGGCGTAGAGCGTGTCGAGATCGTGGGTGATCAGGAACACCGTCAGGCCCAGCGTGTCGGTCAGCTCGCGCGTCAGTTCGTCGAACTTGGCGGCGCCGATGGGGTCGAGACCCGCGGTCGGCTCGTCAAGGAACAGCAGTTCCGGATCGAGCGCCAGGGCGCGGGCCAGGCCGGCACGCTTCTTCATGCCGCCTGACAATTCGCTCGGGTACTTGCTCGCCGCCTCTTCCGGCAGGCCGCTGAGCACCACCTTGTAACGGGCGATCTCGTCGAGCAGTTGCTGGCTCAGTTCCGGGTAGAACTGCTTCAGCGGCACTTCGACATTTTCGGCCACGGTCAGGGTAGAGAACAGCGCCCCACCCTGGAACAACACGCCCCAGCGGCTACGCACGCCGATTTCCTCGTCCGGCTCGGCGGCGGTGATGTCCTGTCCGAACACCTCGATGGTGCCTTCTGCCGGAATCTGCAGCCCGATGATCGAGCGCATGAGCACTGACTTGCCGGTGCCCGATCCGCCGACGACACCAAGGATTTCGCCGCGCCGCACTTCGAGATCGAGGTCCTCGTGCACGGCAAAGTCGCCGAACCGGTTGGTCAGCCCGGTAATCTTGATGGGCGAAGGAATCGTTTCCGCCGTAGCCCAGTTGAACGGGGCCTCCTCGCCTTCCTGTCCGGCTGTCTGTTCTTCTTCGCTCATATCCAGCCGATCCGTTCGAAGAACACTGCAAAGAAGGCATCGAGCACGATGACCATGAAGATCGCCTGCACCACGGCCATGGTGGTGCGCAGGCCGACTTCCTCGGCGTTACCGCGCACCTGCATGCCCTGGTAGCAGCCCGCCATGGCCACGATCAGGCCGAAGACCGGCGCCTTGACCATGCCGACATAGAAGTCGGTCAGCGGCACCACTTCCTGGATGCGGGCAAGGAAAGTGAGGAAGGGGATGCCCAGCATCACGTCGCCGATCACCGCGCCGCCGATGATGGCGACGCCGGAGGCGAAGAAGCCCAGCAGCGGCATCATCAGCACTGCAGCAAGGATACGCGGCAGGACCAGCGCCTCCATCGGGCTCACGCCGATGGTGCGCATGGCGTCGATTTCCTCGGTCAGCTTCATCGTGCCGATCTGCGCGGCAAAGGCAGAGCCTGACCGGCCCGCCACCATGATCGCGGTCATCAGCACGCCCAGTTCGCGCAATGTGATGCGGCCGACAAGGTTCACCGTCAGGGTTTCCGCGCCGAACTGCTGCAACTGCACAGCGCCCTGCTGGGCGATGACGATGCCGATCAGGAAGCTCATCAGGCCGATGATCGGCAGCGAGGTGACGCCCACCAGCTCCATCTGGTGCGTCAGCGCACGCAGGCGCAGGCGGCGCGGGTGGCGCAGGGTCCCGGCGAAAGCCACCAGCACGGCACCGAGGAAGGCAATCGACTGCTTCACGCCGGAGAAGAATTCGAGCACCGCCTTGCCGACATGCTCGGTAACGCGGCCGAAAATCGGATCGCGCGCCGGGATGATGGCAGCTTCGCTTTCGCAGCTCTCGACGGCGTCAAGCAGGACTTCGGCCTGCTCGCTGGCACCGATCACGTCAGCGCCCGTGCGGTTGGCGAAACGGAACACGATCCAGGCACCGACGGTGTCGATGGGCGTAGCTTCGGAGATATCCACGGCCTGCACAGAGCCGTCGTAGGCGCGCAGTTCCTCGTCGATATGGCCGATGGTGGACACCAGCATCGGGCCGGTAATCACGACCGTCGCCCGGCCGCCGCGTTCCTCGACGCTGAATTGAGCCCATTCCCTCATTGGATGGCCGGTATGCTGACAAATGGGCAGAGCCGCAACTGTTTCGCGTGTTGCACACGGGGAAACACGCTGGCAAAGGCCCCCTCCTATGACGCGTGAACTCGACAAGACTTTCGACCCCGCCGCTATCGAGGCGAAGTGGTATTCCCATTGGGAGCAGACCGGCGCCTTCCGGCCCGAGCGCCCCGACGCGGAAGCCTTCACCATCGTCAATCCGCCGCCCAACGTCACGGGCAGCCTGCACATCGGCCACGCGCTGGACAACACGCTGCAGGACATCGTGATCCGTTACGAGCGCCTGCGCGGCAAGGATGCGCTGTGGGTGGTGGGCACCGATCACGCCGGCATCGCCACGCAGATGGTGGTCGAGCGCCAACTGGAAGAGCGGCAGGACAAGCGCACCAACTACTCGCGCGACGACTTCGTCGCCAAGGTCTGGGAGTGGAAGGAAGAAAGCGGCGGCACCATCACCCGCCAGCTGCGCCGCCTGGGCTGTTCGATGGACTGGAGCCGCGAGCAGTTCACCATGGACGAGCATTTCACCAAGGCCGTGCTCAAGGTTTTCGTGGACCTCTACAACGACGGCCTGATCTACCGCGACAAGCGGCTGGTGAACTGGGACCCGAAGCTGAAGACGGCGATCTCCGACCTCGAGGTGGAGACCCGCGACGTCAACGGCCACATGTGGCACTTCAAGTACCCGCTCGAAGGCGGCCAGACCTACACCTATGTCGAGCGCGACGAGGACGGCAACGTCGTGCTGGAGGAAGAGCGCGACTACATTTCCATCGCCACCACCCGGCCTGAAACCATGCTGGGCGACGGGGCCGTGGCGGTGCACCCGGACGATGCACGCTACGCGCCCATCGTCGGCAAGCTGTGCGAGATCCCGGTCGGCCCCAAGGAACACCGCCGCCTGATCCCGATCATCACGGACGAATATCCCGATCCCGACTTCGGCAGCGGCGCGGTGAAGATCACCGGCGCGCATGACGAGAACGACTTTGGAGTTGCCCAGCGCAACGGCATCCCGATGTACCGCCTGATGGACGAAGTGGCCGCCATGCGCAGCGACGGCGCGCCCTATGCCGAGGCGGCCCGGCGCGCGATAGAAATCGCCCGCGGCGACACGCTGGATGCGGCGGAAGTCGACGCGCTCAACCTCGTGCCCGACGAATATCGCGGGCTCGACCGCTACGAGGCGCGCAAGAAAGTCGTCGCCGACATCGACGCCGAAGGCCTGATGATCATGGTCGAGGACAAGAAGATCGCCCAGCCATTTGGCGACCGTGGCGGCGTGGTGATCGAACCCATGCTGATGGACCAGTGGTACGTCGCTGCCAAGGAACTGGCCAAGCGACCGATCGCGGCGGTGAAGTCGGGCGAGATCGAGATTGTCCCGGCAACATGGGAGAAGACCTTCTTCAACTGGATGGAGAACATCCAGCCGTGGTGCGTGAGCCGCCAGCTGTGGTGGGGGCACCGGATCCCGGCGTGGTATGACGCAGACGGCAAGGTCTACGTCGCCATGACCGAGGAAGAAGCCCAGGCACAGGCAGGTGACGGCGTGGCCCTCACCCGCGACGAGGACGTGCTCGACACCTGGTTCTCGTCAGCCCTGTGGCCCTTCGCCACGCTCGGCTGGCCGGACAACACCGACCTCGTGCAGAAGCACTACCCGAACTCGCTGCTGATCTCCGGCTTCGACATCCTGTTCTTCTGGGACGCCCGCATGATGATGGCGGGCTACTACAACATGGACGAGCGTCCATGGGAGAAGCTCTACCTGCACGGGCTGGTGCGCGCTGCGGACGGCTCCAAGATGTCCAAGTCCAAGGGCAACGTGGTCGATCCGCTGGGCCTGATCGACCAGTACGGTGCCGACGCGCTGCGCTTCTTCATGGCGGCGATGGAAAGCCAGGGTCGCGACATCAAGATGGATGAAAAGCGCGTCGAGGGTTACCGCAACTTCGCCACCAAGCTGTGGAACGCCGCGCGCTTCTGCCAGTCTAACGGCGTGGGCCTGAGCAAGCACATTGCCGCGCCCGATGCGCGCATGGCGGCCAACCAGTGGATCATCGGCGAGCTGGCGCAGACGGCGGAAACGCTGGAAAAGGCTATGGCAGAGCTGCGCTTCGATGCGGCCGCCAACACCATCTACCACTTCGTTTGGGACCGCTTCTGCGACTGGTACCTCGAACTTATCAAGCCTGTCCTGCAGGGCGATCCCGATACCGACGCGGCGAAGGAAACCCGCGCTGTCGCCGGTTGGGCGCTCGACCAGATCTTGGTCATGCTCCACCCCTTCATGCCCTTCGTGACCGAGGAACTGTGGAACTCGCGCGGCCACCCGCACGACCTGATCGTGGGTGAATGGGTGAACCCGCAGGCCAGCGTCAACAAGGCGGCCACCGATGCCATCGATTGGGTGATCGACCTGACCACGGCCACCCGCAGCGCGCGCAACGAACTGGGCATTTCCCCCAGCGAAAAGCTGGCGGCCTTTATCGAAGCGCCGTCAGGCCTTGCCGCCAGCGTGATCGAACGCAGCAGCGCCGCCATCGAACGCCTCGCCCGCCTGTCGCCCATCACCGTTGGTGAAGCGCCAGCGGGCGCGGCCATGCAGGTGGCAGCGGGTAGCGACACCTTTATCGTCCCGCTGGAAGGGGTGATCGACGTGGGGGCCGAACGCGCCCGCCTCGAAAAGGCGCTGGTCGCCTCGCAGAAGGAGGCCAAGTCGCTCGAAGGACGGCTATCCAATGCCAACTTCGTCGAACGCGCCAAGCCCGAGGCTGTCGAGAAGGCGCGTGCCGACCACGCGCATCACGTGGCCGAGGTCGAACGGCTGAAGGCCGCGCTCGAACGGCTGGGGTAGCTTTCCTACGCCGTTTGCATGTGGAACAAGGGGGATATGACGATGATCGCCGCAGTCTTTCTCCCTTGCCTGCAATCGACTGGATCGATTGATCCCACCGCCTGTGATCGAATGGATTTTGCCGTCAGGACAATGTCACACCTGTCACACCTTATCGGCAATCGATGACCCTCGTCCTCGCCACCCAGTCGCCGGGCGAACCCGAGATCTTCGCCTCCGTGCAGGGCGAAGGACCGAGCGTGGGTATGCCGGTAGCCTTCCTGCGCCTGTCGCGCTGCAACCTTGCCTGCGTCTGGTGCGACACCGCCTACACCTGGCACTTCGAGGGCGACAACCGCCCGCACCGCTCCGGCGAGAGCTTTGACCGCAAGGCCAACCAGGTCGAAGTGTCCGAAGAGGAAGCGGCGCAGCGTATTGCCCGGCTGGGCCAGAAGCGCCTCGTCATCACCGGCGGCGAACCGCTGCTGCAGGCGGGCAAGCTGGCCACCATGCTGGACAACCTGCCGGACATGCAGGTGGAGATCGAAACCAACGGCACCGTCGACCCGCCCGCGCGGCTCGATATCCGGGTCGACCAGTACAACGTCAGTCCCAAGCTCGCCCATTCGGGCAATCCGGCGGACCTCGCCTTGAAGCCAGAGATGCTTGATCGCTGGGCGACCGACGAGCGCGCTTTCTTCAAGTTCGTGATTTCCGAGCCAGCCGACGTGGAGGAAGTCCGCGCCCTCGTCGATACCCACATGATCCCGCCCGCCCGTGTCTTCCTGATGCCCGAAGGCACCGACAGCGAAACACTGCGCCAGCGCGAGAAATGGCTCGCCCCGCTATGCCTTGAACATGGCTTTCGGATGACGGATCGCTTGCACATCCACCTGTTCGGCGACACACGCGGAACATGAGCGACGATTCGAAACCCGAGGGCGGCGCGCAAGCACCGGCGCAAAAGCCCGCCATGCGCGGCGACCTGACCAGCGGGCCGATCTCGCGCACGCTGCTGTTCTTCGCCATTCCGGCGCTGCTCACCAACGTCCTGCAATCACTCAACGGTACGATCAATTCGATCTGGGTCGGGCGACTGATCGGCGAAGAGGCGCTGGCCGCCACGGCCAATGCCAATATCGTCATGTTCCTGGTCGCCAGCGCGGCCTTCGGCTTCGGCATGGCGGGCACGGTGCTGATCGGCCAACGTTTCGGCGCGCGCAATGTTGACGGCGCGCGGCGCACCTTCGGCACGGCAGTGGGCTTTTGCGCCCTGCTGATGGCGCTGATCGCAGGGATCGGCTTTGCCACGGCACCGGCGCTGTTGCGCCTGCTGGCAACGCCCGCCGACGCCTACCCGCTTGCCCTCACCTACCTGCGACTGATTTTCCTATCGATGCCCTTCGGCATGATCTCCATCATCCTGTCGATGGGCCTGCGCGGCACCGGCGATGCCAAGACGCCGCTGATCTTCATGGGCGTGACCGTGGCGATCGACACCGTGCTCAACCCGCTGCTGATCATCGGCGTCGGGCCGCTGCCGGCCATGGGCATTGCCGGGTCGGCCACGGCGACGATCGTGGCCAGCATGGCATCTTTCGTGGCCATGGTGATCTACGTCTACCGCAAGGACCTGCCACTGCGCCTGCGCGGGTCGGAACTGCGCTATCTCAAGCCCGCGCGCGAGGAGCTGGGCTTCATCATCACCAAGGGCCTGCCCATGGGCGCGCAGATGCTGGTGATGAGCGCGGCGGGGATTGTCTTCGTCGGGCTGGTCAACCGCGAAGGCCTGATGACGGCAGCCGCCTATGGCGCGGCCATGCAGCTGTTCACCTATATCCAGATGCCCGCCATGGCGATCGGCGGTGCGGTGAGCGCCATGGCGGCGCAGTATATCGGCGCGCGCAAGTGGGACGACCTGCACAGCGTCACCCGCGCGGGCCTGCTGATGAACCTGGCCTTCACCGGCTCGGTCACGATCCTGCTGCTGTTGCTGGATCGCCCGGTGCTGGTGCTGTTCCTCGGTCCGGACAGCCCTGCCGTCGATATCGCGCGGCACA
>JAUIIG010000091.1 GCA_030431875.1 Alphaproteobacteria bacterium | reverse complement strand
CTGGAGGACAAGACCAGCCGCGCACAGATCATCGATCCCGCAACCCTGTCCGGTGACAAGGTCGTGTTCGGCGCGACCGTGACCGTGCTGGACGAGGACGACAAGCCGCTGAAGTACCAGATCGTTGGCCAGGCGGAGAGCGACGCCAAGGTCGGCCGCGTTTCCTACGAAAGCCCGCTGGCGCGTGCCCTTATCGGCAAGAGCGTGGGTGACGAGGTCGAGGTGACTGTCCCTTCGGGCGAGAAGTTCTACCTGATCGAAAAGATCGAATTCATCTGATCCGCGCCAAAAGCCCAGGTTATTTGGGCCGGATACGAAAAGCCCCGCCGGAGCGGGGCTTTTTTGTGTCTGCGATCAGGCGCCCGGCAGGTCCGGTTCGAGCAGCTTGTGCAGGTGGACGATGACGTACTTCATTTCGGCATCGTCGACCGTGCGCTGGGCCCAGCCGCGCCATGCCTCTTCGGCTTCGGCATAGCTGGCGTAAAAGCCGACGACGTGGATGTCCTTCAGGTCCTGGAACTCTACGGTTCGCGGGTCGACAACCCGGCCGCCGATGACGAGATGGAGGAGCTGGGGTCTATCGGGCATGCACTTGGCCTTTCGTCGCTGGATGGAAGTTTCGCCGTGCATCTACGGCAAACTCCGTCCAGCGCAAGAGGGGCAGGGCTTTCCGGTTAGCGGCGGCCCAGTGCGCGGGCGAGGCGCTTGCCGGTCTCGCGGCTGGCGATGCGGGCAAAATCGCTGGTGCGCGCGGCCTGGTATCCGGCATCGCGGCGCAGTGCGCGGGCCTTGTCACCCACGGCATCGCCCAGGTCTTCCGCCTTGCGAGCGCCTTCGCGGCCAACCGCCTTGGCATCGTCGAACAGCTCGCTGGCAAACGCCGAAGCGGCCTCGGCACCCAGGGCAGCAAGGCCGGCGGCCTTGGCACCGCCGCGCATGGCCGCGCGGCGCGGGCCCTTGAACATCGAGGCGATCAGCACGCCCAGCACGACGCCGCCAGCGGCAGCAGTCAGCGGGCGTTCCTTCACGAAAGTCGTGAAGCTGTCGGCCGCGCCGGAAACGGCATCCTTGGCGCGTTCGGAGCGCGTTGGCAGCTGCTGCGCCTCTTCACGTGCCTGTGCGGCGGCGATGCGGGCCTTGATTTCTTCGCGTTTGGGATCGCTCATCGGGGGTCTCCAGCTTGGATCAGTGTTCAGTAGGTAAATCGTCAGTGGCGGCCTCTGGTTCCGGTTCGGCTTCGGTCGGCTCACCGCCTTCGGCATCCTCTTCCCGGTTGACGATGTCGTAGATCGCATCGGCGATCCGTTCACGGAATACCCAGCCGACCAGCGCCAGCGCGCCAAACACCAGTCCCGCGCCGACCTGGCTGCCGTGGTTGCGGACAAAATCCACGCTGTCGTCGGCGATCTGGGCGGCGCCGTCCTTTGCGCGGGCCGCAACACGTGCGCCGAAGCCGCGTTGCGCCATGTCGCCTTTCACGTTGTCGATGCTGTTCTTGACCAGCCCCTTGGCGGCGTTGCGCATGGCCCGGTCTTCGCGCAGCTGCTGTTCGATGTCAGCCATCGTCGGTCGGCTCCTCCTCGTCGGCTTGCATGACGGACATCAGGCTCTTCCATGCCTTTGACGCGCGCAGCATCATCAGCAAGGTCACCAGCAGCAGGCCGATCACCACCACCGCGGTAGCGCCCCAGGCTGTCAGGTATGGCGTAAGCGCGATGATCAGGCCCATGGTCAGTCCGATCGTAGCCAGGATCGCAAAGTAGATCCCGACCAGCCCGAAGGCGATCGTCTGCTTCAGCCGGTTGGCGACGAATCCGGCCCGCGACTTCTGGTACGACAGTTCTGCGTCGACGTAGGTCTTCGCGTCCTCGATCAGTGCTTCGAGATCGTCACCGAGCGAGCGGGTAGGGGCAGGGACATCCTCCTCGTGCGGAGGCACGCCCTGCGACGCATCGTCGAGCGCGGCTTCGCCATGCGCCAGCGGCGCGGCGGAGCCGGTATTGTCGTCCCGTCCCTCCACCAGGGGTTAGCGGAACAGGCGGGCGAAGAAGAAGCCGACCAGTGCGGCAAGACCCACGGCAGTTGCCGGGCTCTTGCGGATCGCTTCGCGCGAATCCTCGGCCAGCTCGTCGAAGCTCTTCTCTTCCAGCTTGCGGGCGTTTTCCTGCAGCGAGCGCGAGGCTGAGCGGGCGTAGTCGCCGTACTTGGGGCCGAAACGCTCATCCAGCGAAGCAGCGTTTTCGTCGATCACGCGCGACAGGCTGGCGAGGGCTTCGCTTGCCTTGTGCTTGCCTTCGACGGCCAGTTCACCGGCCTTTTCCTTGGCCTCGCCAGCCCAGTCTTCACCGCGCGCACGCGCTTCGTCGCGGGCGCTGCTGGCACGGGCTCGGGCTTCGTCACCCAGGGCGACGGCACCGGCCTTGGCTTCTTCGAGCGCCGCATTGAAACGCGACTTGGCTTCCGACGTGTTGCTGGTGGTGGGTTCGGCAGCAGCCGCGGCAGCCTCTGCGGCGGCAGTGTCTGCAGCGGTTTTCTTGGTGGTTGCTGGTTTCTTGGCAGCCATGATGTTTCCCCTTTTCGAGTTAGCGGGAAGGTCCCTCAACATTGTATTATGGGGCTAAGACACCCCTGTTCAAGATACCAACGCATGTTGCAGTGCAAAGTTCCAAGAGTATAGGGGGCGCGAACACCGAAATCCGGAGATTTTTACATGACTGCCATCATCGACATTCACGGCCGCGAAGTTCTCGATTCCCGAGGCAACCCGACAGTGGAAGTCGATGTGCTGCTGGAAGACGGCAGTTTCGGCCGCGCCGCCGTGCCTTCGGGCGCTTCGACCGGTGCTCACGAGGCGGTGGAACTGCGCGATGGCGACAAGGATCGCTACATGGGCAAGGGCGTCCTGCAGGCAGTCGCTGCCGTGAACGGCCCGATCTCTGAACTGCTGGTGCTGGGCCCCGATGCAGAGAACCAGCGCGATATCGACATGGCGCTGATCGAACTTGACGGAACTCCGAACAAGGGCAAGCTTGGCGCAAATGCCATCCTCGGCGTCTCAATGGCCGTGGCCAAGGCAGCTGCCAATGCGCGCGGCCTGCCGCTCTATTCCTATGTCGGCGGAGTATCGGCTCACGTCCTGCCGGTGCCGATGATGAACATCGTCAACGGTGGCGAACATGCCGACAACCCGATCGACGTGCAGGAATTCATGGTCATGCCGGTGGGCGCAGATTCGATTGCCGAGGCCGTGCGCTGGGGCAGCCAGATCTTCCATACGTTGAAGAAGGGCCTGAGCGAGAAGGGCCTTGCTACCTCAGTGGGTGACGAAGGCGGCTTTGCGCCCAACCTTGCCTCCACCCGCGATGCGCTCGACTTCATCATGGCCTCCATCGAGAAGGCAGGTTTCACACCCGGCGACGACGTGGTGCTGGCGCTCGACTGCGCCTC
>JAUIIG010000056.1 GCA_030431875.1 Alphaproteobacteria bacterium | reverse complement strand
ACGGCCGCTTCATGGTCGCCGGAGAAGATGCCGATGGCGAGGATCTGCGGGCCGGCTTCGACGCCGATGGCCGGCTGCTGCGCTTTGGCCGGGGCGACGACGACCACGGCAAGCGTGGCTGGCGCGAACACCGGAAGGAAGATCGCGCCGACAAGCGTCAGGGCGGGCGGCACGGTGAAATGCGGCACGGTGAAATGCGGCAGGGGGAAAAGCGGCACGAGATGCGCGGCGAAGGCCGGATGCGGGGTGACGGGCCGCAAGGTGAAGGACCTCGAAAAGGTCGAGGATGACATTCACGACCTTGGTGGCACCTCCACCATTGCTCCGCTGGACCTGACGGAGAGCGATTCGATCGCTCGCCTGGCCCAGGCCATTGCCGAGCGTTGGGACAAGCTGGACATCCTGGTGATTTGCGCCGCACAGCTGCCCACGCTGACTCCGGTCACCCAGATCGATTCGAAGCAATTCAACCAGGCCCTGACGCTGAACGTACTTGCCACCCAGGCCCTGCTGGCCGGGTTTGACCCGCTGCTGAAGCGGGCAGAGGCAGGCCGTATCGTCGGCCTCACCAGCTCTGTCGGGGCTGAACCGCGCGCCTTCTGGGGTGCCTATGGCGCCACCAAGGCAGCCTTCGACAACCTGCTGGAAAGCCACGGCAAGGAAATCGAGCGCATCAGCGAAACCCGCGTCGCCATCGTCGATCCGGGTGCGACTCGCACCGACATGCGCGCCCGCGCCTATCCCGGCGAAGATCCGGATTCGGTGAAGCCGCCAGAAGTGGTCGGCGAGCATATCGCCGAAATGCTGGTTGCCGATTTTCCTAATTTGCACCGGACTCGAGTGGAAACGCCGCGTTAACCAAACGCCTTAGGCTCCACTTAAGCCTGCTTCGACATCCTGCGCAAAGCACACGGCCCGAAGGGCCAGGTTGGGGAACCGTTGCTTACACGGGATTTTATTTGCGATGACGATGCAGAATACCATGGGCCGCTACGATATCGCTGCGCAGGAAGACCGCAGCGCGCCGCGTACCAAGATCATGATCCCGGCGCAGCTGCGCGCTTCGGGCATGCGGGCGTTCCAGACGGTCGTGAACGACCTGTCGCTGAGCGGCTTTTCCGCCACCGCCGTGAACCGCATGCACGTGGGCTCGGTCTGCTGGCTGACCCTGCCCGGCCTCGAATCGCTGCAGGCCGAAGTGGTGTGGTGGGAAAATGGCATGGCCGGTTGCGCCTTCACCAACTTGCTGTCGCCCATCGTGCACGACAACATCCTCGCCCGCTACCGCGGCGACGGCACCTATCGCGGCTGATCTAAGCCAACAGTTTCGTCACGAAAAAGGGCGCCACGGCGCCCTTTTTCACGTCTGTCGTCAGTCCCCGATCGGACGGACATCGGCAGCAGGCGTGCCCACCGGCGGCAGCGGCTGCGGGACGAGCGGAGTGATCGGCTCGGCCGCGATTTGCTGCTGCAGCAGGGCAATGCCCGCCTGCAACTGCGCATCCTGTCCATTGAAGCGGGCGTGCGGCAGGTTTTCCACCTCGTAATCCGGCGCAACGCCGTTGCCTTCGACAATCCATGCGCCATCGATGGAATACTGCGCATACTCGGCCACGCGCACCGCACCGTTGTCGACCAGGCGGTTGCGGTCGGACAGCCAGATGCCCGCGCCCGCCGTGCGCGTGCCGACCAGCGGCGCAACACCCAGCGACTTGATCCCGGCAGCGAAGGTCTCACCGTCGGAATAGGTACGCTCGTCGATCAGGACCACGACGTGGCCGCGATAGGCGTTCTGCATGTTGGTGGTGGGCACGCCGCTGCCGTCCGGATCGGTCCAGAAGGCCCACGGCTCGCGCGTCAGCATCGAGATGATGATCGAATCGATATTGCCGCCATTGTTGTTGCGCACGTCGATGATCAGCCCGTCACGGTCGAGCTGCGCAAAGTAGTCGCGGGCGAAGGTGGCAATGTCGCCGGAGCCCATGGACCGCAGGTGGAGGTAGCCGATGTTCCCGTCGGACATGGCGTCCACCGAGGCGCGGTTGCCCTCGACGAAGTCGTTGTAGCTGGCCGTGCGCGCCCCGCCCCAGGTCATCGGTTCGACAATCGCACTGGTGGCCGTGCGGCCACGCATCAGGTCCAGCCGCACCTGCTGCCCGGCCTTGGTGGCGAGCGCCATACGCAGGTCTGCGAGCGAGGTTACCGGACGGCCATCGACGCGCTGGATGACATCGCCCACCCGCACGTCGACACCCGGCCGGCGCAGCGGCGGGCGCTGGGCGACGAGGTCGGCCTCCGACTGGTAGATCGAATCGATCCGCAATCCGCCAGCGACCTGGGTGTAGGTCGCGCCGAGGAAGGCCATGGCGCTGTTTTCACTGTCAGAAGGCAGGTCGCCTGCACGCACCTGGCTGTGCAGGATGCCGAGGGGCGAGGCCATCAGGCCAAGGATGGTGTTCAGTTCGGCGCGGTGGCCGATGCGGTCAAGCAGGGGCTCGGTCCGTGCGCGTACCGCGTTCCAGTCCACGCCCCGCAGGGCGGGATCGTAGGCAAAGTCGCGGTGCAGGCGCCAGGCGTCGACGAACATCTGGTGCCACTCGGCAACCGGGTCGATGGTGAGACGCCAATCGTTGAAGCGCACGCGGTGCGGCGCGGGATCGTCGGGCATGTCGTCTGCGGCTGGCACCAGCGAAAGCACGGGGGCGCTGCCCGATCCGGTCACCACTATGGCGGTTTCACGGTCAGCGGACAGGTCTGCCGCCAGCACGCCCTCGGCAAAGACCTTCTCTTCCGCATCACGGCGGTCGATCTTGATCGATACGAGGTTGTTGCCGCGCCAGGTGTAGAGGAAGTTCTCCGCCGCCAGCAGGCCGCCGCCGACACCGGCTTCGACCGGCAGCTTGTAGAGCCGCTCGGCCAGGCCGACGAGCACCACGTTGGCAGTCGCTTCTTCTGCAGCCTCTTCCTCGTCGTCCCCGCCGCTGGCACCGCCATTCTCTTCCTCGTCGCCGGTCTGCGTCAGCTCGTTCTGCTCGGTGAAGCGGAACTCCGCCTCGGGGTCGAGTTGCAGGGCGTAAAGCTCACCCCGATCCGGGAAGGCAACGCCCATGTTGCGGTCACCCCAGGGGCTGCCCGGGGTGGGATCGAAGTTGCGGTCGGAGATGAAATAGAGCCAGCTGCCGTCATGCGCGAAGGCCGGGGCATAGTCGTTGTACTTGCCCGAGGTCGCCATCACCCGCTCGCCCGTGGCGACATTCTGGACATAGATATCGGAGGTGTTCGCGCCGTTGAGACGCGAGGTCTCCGAATAGGCGATCCAGGTGCCGTCGGGCGAAAAGGTCACGCCGCCGAAAGGAGTATCGCTGCCGGTATCGTTGCTGGCGAGCAGCGTGGGACGTCCGGTCGCCACGTCGACCCGCTGCAGGCGCGCCTGCTTGTCCCACACGATGATGCTCTCGCCATCGGGGGCCACGGCGAAGGACCAGATATGGGCGTCATAGCCATTGGTAATCGCCACCGGCTCACCCGAGCCGTCGGCGGGCATGCGGTAAAGGTCGCCACGATCGCCCTGGTCGAGCACCATGAACATGTGTTCGCCCTCGGGGCCCTCGACCACCTCGCGGGCGCGGGCATCCATCGGGATGGCCAGCTCGACGCGGCGCCGTTCACCCGCTGCCGCCCTTGCCGCGCGGCCGCGCGCGGTGACCGTTACCCCTTCGCCCGAAGGCGAGATGCGCGCCTGTTCGGCCATGGACAGCGGGTTTTCGATGGTGCGCAGCCGCGTCTGTTCACGGTCGGTCACGATATCCAGCGCCAGCGTGGTGAGGCTGTTGTCCGCCGTCGAGAAGACATGCAGGTCCGCGCCGTTCTGCAGGAAGACGTCGCCGCCATCCATGCTCGCCTGCAGCACCGGGAACGGCAGTTCCTCCGAATGCTGCGTCACGCCGCTGCCATCTTCGGCCACCGACCACACGGCATCGCCGCCGCTCTTGTCGGAGATGAAGTAGATGCGCCCACCGTAGGCCATGGGGTTGCGGATCGGCGCGCCGAAATCGGCCAGCAGCTGGACCGCCTCGTCCTGGCTGCCGCTCTGCCAGCGCCACAGCTGCGCCATGCCGCCGCCGCGATAGAGCACGGCATTGTCGGACGAGCGCGCCCGCAGGCCCCGGCGGCTGAAGAACAGCGTCTGCCCGTCCGCGCCGTAGGTCGCGTCATTGGCGCGCCATAGCGGGATCGGCGTCGCCTCGCCGCCGTTGGGGCTGACCGTGTACATGATCTCGGTCTGTCCCGAGCCGAGGAAACTGGACGAGTAGATAACCTGCCCGTCCGGCGTCCAGCCGACAGTGCGCACGCTGCCGCCTTCGAAGGTCAGTCGCCGCGGCGCGCCGCCTGCAACCGGCATGACGTAGACATCGTTGGAGCTGTCGTAGGCGGCGTTGAAGGCTACCCAGCGGCCATCGGGTGAGACGGCGGGGTTGGTTTCCTCTTCCTCGTGGTTGGTCAGCCGCACCGCCGAACCGCCATTACGCCCTGCCCGCCACAAGTCGCCTTCGCTGGCAAAAACCAGCACGTCTCCGCGCGCGCTGGGGTACTGGTAGAACCCCTCGTCAGCGAGCGCCGGAGCGGCAGCGGTGGAGGCAAGCAGGACGGCAGCGATCGCGGTAAAGCGCTTCATATGAGGAGGTTCCCTGACTGTTTGGCAGGGAGAATGGCCAGCCGGGACTGGTTGCGCAAGTTACAAGATTTGGCAGTTCACGCGATTCCACGAACCGCTGACTTGGTCGGACAAACGGCAATCGAAGGGAATCTCAGTCCCGCTCCACCGCCTTCGCCTTTCGCGTCGAGAACATGCCGGTGGTGTCGACAACGGCCTTGGACAGATAACTGTCGGCGTCGAGCCGCTTGAACTGGCGGTGGCCCACCAGGAAGGTGACAATATCAGCCGCCTCGCGTGCTTCGTCGCTGGTGGCGTGGCGGACGTTGGGCAGGCCTGCCAGCGATGCCGGCAGCGCGTCGAGGTTGGGTTCGACCACCAGCACCTGCGCACCGTCCAGCTTGGCGATCTCCTCGACAATTTCCAGTGCCGGGCTTTCGCGGACGTCGTCGACGTCGGGCTTGTAGGTGATGCCGTAGCAGGCGATCGTCGGCGACTTGAAGCGGTCCGCCAGCGCGGCGACAGAGGCCACCACGCGGTGCGGCTTGTCGTCGTTGACCACGCGCGCCATGCGGATCAGGCGGGCCTCTTCGGGTGCCGAAGAGACGATGAACCACGGGTCCACCGCGATGCAGTGGCCGCCCACGCCCGCCCCCGGCATCAGGATGTTCACGCGCGGGTGCTGGTTGGCCAGTTCGCGCACCTGCCAGATGTCGGTGCCCAATTTCTCGCAGATGATCGACAGCTCGTTGGCGAAGGCGATGTTGACGTCGCGATAGGCGTTTTCGGAGAGCTTGCAGAGTTCTGCGACACGGCTGTCGGTGACGTAGCAGGTGCCCATGACGAAGCTCTGGTAGAGCCGCGCGGCCTTGTTGGCACAGCTCAGCGTCATGCCGCCAATGATGCGGTCGTTGGAGACGAGTTCGCGCAGCATCTGGCCGGGCAGGATGCGTTCGGGACAGTGGCACAGGGCAACGTCCGGCTCGCTGTCCTCGTCGCGGTAGCGCGGGAAGCTCAGGTCCGGGCGTTCTTCGGCGAAGATCTCCGCCAGCCGCTCGGTCGAACCGACCGGCGAGGTACTTTCGAGAATGACAACGTTGCCCTTCTCCAGCACCGGCGCGATGGTACGCGCGGCGGCCTCGACATAGGCCATGTCCGGCCCTTCGTTCACCATCGGCGTGGGCACGGCGATCAGGAAGAATTCGGCCGGTTCGGGCGTAGTCGTGGCGCGCAGGCGGCCGGTGTCGACGGCAGCCGAGAGCAGCATCTGCAGGTCCGGCTCCTGGAAGTGCGCCTGGCCCGAATTGACCGCGTCGACCACCTCCTGCTTGACATCGAGGCCCACGACTTCGTGCCCCCGGCTCGCCAGCATGGCAGCGGTGGGCAGGCCGATATAGCCGAGGCCGACGGTGCAGACTTTCATCGGGCGTTTGCTTTCACGAATGCGGCGACGCTGGCGGCGATCTTATTCGCTGCCGTGCCGTCACCATAGGGGAAGACCGCGCGGGCGCGGCTGGCGTAACAGTTTTCGTCGTCGATCAGCTGGCTGACCGCGGAGGTGATCGCGTCGACATCGGTGCCGACAAGGCTGGCGACACCGGTCTCGACCGCTTCGGGCCGTTCGGTCACGTCGCGCATGACCAGCACCGGCTTGCCGAGTGCAGGTGCCTCTTCCTGGATGCCGCCGCTGTCGGTCAGCACGAGGTGCGCGGCCTTCATCAGCGCCACCATCTGCACGTAGTCGACCGGCGGGATCAGGTGGACATGGCTGGTGTGGCCTAGCCGCGCCTCGACCACGTCCTTCACCTGCGGATTGAGGTGGACGGGGTAGACGATCTGCGTGTCGCCGCGCGCGGCAATCGCGGCCAGCGCGTCGCAGATACGGGCAAAACCGTCGCCGAAGCTCTCGCGGCGGTGGCCGGTGACGAGCACCAGCTTCTTCGCCGGGTCGAGCACGGCAGGCAGCAAGGTTAGTTCGTCGCCCTTCAGGCCCTCGGCAACGTGCAGCAGCGCGTCGATGCCGGTATTGCCGGTGACTTCAATCTGGCGTTCGGTCGGACGTTCGTTGCGCAGGTTCTGCGCCGCGCCCGCGGTAGGCGCCCAGAGCAGCTCGGCCACGGCGTCGATCGAAATGCGATTATATTCCTCGGGCCAAGGACGCATGATGTCATGGCTGCGAAGGCCCGCCTCGACATGACCAACCGGAACGCGGTTGTAGAAGGCGGAAAGGCCCGCCGCCATGGCGCTGGTCGTGTCGCCGTGGACCATCACCAGTCCGGGCTGGTGCTCCGCGATCAGGGCGTCCATTTCGCGCATCACGCGCGCTGTGATGTCGGAAAGGGTCTGCCCGGGCGTCATCAGGTCGAGGTCGATGTCAGCCTGCTCGCCAAAGACGGCAAATACCTGGTCGAGCATCTGGCGGTGCTGGCCGGTGGTTACGACCTTCAGGTCAACCTCCGGCACCTGCCGCAGTGCGCGCACCACGGGCAGCATCTTGATCGCCTCGGGACGAGTCCCGATCACGAGCAATACGGGCGTCACCTGGTGTGCACCGACAAGGGGTTCTGGACTGAGCTCAACCACGCGCAACCCTTAGGCGTTGCACGTAAAAATATTGCTACCGCCGCGTTCACCTTACTGCGCCGCATGGCGCGCGTCGGCAGCCGCCTGCACCGCCTCGTAGAAGCCGTTGCGCGCCTCGCCCTCGCCGCCTTCGCCGTTGGAATTGCGCCAGTTGGAATTGCTCGCGATCACGAGGTTGCGCGCGGGGTCAATGAAAATGCCCTGCCCGAACAGCCCGCTCGCGGCATAGGCGCCTTCCGGATAGGTCCACCACTGGTAGGCGTAACCGCGTCCATACTTGCCGGTTTCGAACACCGGCGTGGTCGCTTCCTCGAACCAGCCTTCGGGCACCACGCGCTCGCCGCCCGCCATGCCGCCGCCCATGGCGAACAGGCCGAAGCGGGCCATGTCACGGGTGCTCGCCTGGATGCAGCAACCGGAGATTTCGCTGCCGCTGCTCGACAGTAGCCAGGTCGCGTCTTGCTCCATACCGAAAGGCGCCCAGACCTTTTCGGAAAGGTAATCGGCCAGCGTCTTGCCCGTGGCATTGCGCACCAGCACGCCGATCATGTTGGTCTCGCCGGTGTTGTAGAGCCAGCGGGTGCCCGGTTCTGCCTCGCGCGGCAACTGGCGCATGTAGTCGACCAGCGCATCGACGCCCTCTTCGGAGGACTCGTGTTCGTTGAACAGGGCCACGTCGCTCTGGGGGTCCTGGTAATCCTCGTTCCAGCGCACGCCGCTGCTCATGGTGAGGAGCTGGCGGATCGTCACCCCGTCGTAGCCCGAGCCTGCCAGTTCGGGGATGTAGGTGGTCACCGGCTCGTCGACACTTTCAATATAGCCGTCGGCAATCGCCGCCCCGACCAGCGTCGAGGTGAGGCTCTTGGCGGCGGAGAAGCTGGTCCAGCGCCCCTCGGCATCGAAGTCGAGGCCGTAGCGTTCCAGCACCACTTCACCGTCGAGCACAACGACCACGGAGGCAGCGTTCTGCTCTTCCATGAAGGCATCGAGGTCGAAGTCGCCAAGGTCGAGCGGTTCGCCGTCGGGCAGCGGATAGGTGGCATCGCCTGCCTCGATCACCCGCGCTTCGGCCATCGCGGGGAAGCGGTCCATGGCTCGGAAGGCGGCGGTGCGGGTTTCCTCGTCCCAGAACAGCACGTTACGATCGGTCGGCATTTGCGACAGCACTTCGCGCTGGTCATCGTCGAGCGAGAACCAGGTTACGCCGCCAGCGGCCAGCAGTACGGCCAGAGCGCCGACGATCACTTTTTTCATTTCGTGTCCTTCACCAAAGTCACCTGGCTCACGTTGATACCTCCACCACGGAAGCCGCCTTCGCAATACATCAGGTAGAAGCGCCAGAGATTGCAGAAGCGTTCGTCGAACCCGGCCGGCAGGCGGCCTTGCGCCTCCGCCACGTTGAACCGTTCGCGCCATAGCTTGAGCGTTTCGGCATAGTCGAGGCCGAAGTCTTCCTGCTCGGTCCAGCTGAGGCCGTGCCGCTCGGCCAGCCGTTTGAACTCGCTGGTGCGGATCAGCATGCCGCCGGGGAACACATAGGCCTGGATGAAATCGGCGCTGGCGGCATAGTCGTCGAAGATCGGCTCGGCGATGGAGATGAACTGGATTGCCGCCTTGCCGCCCGGCTTCAGGTTGCGCGCCACGCAGTCCATGAAGGTGGGCCAGTATTCATGCCCCAGCGCCTCGACCATCTCGACACTGACAATGGCGTCGAACTGCCCGTCCATGTCGCGATAGTCGCGCTTGAGGAATTCGACGCCCGGCTGGTGTTGGCGCGCATAGGCGAGTTGTTCGTCAGACAGGCTGATCGCCGTGGCCTTGCTGCCCTGTGCGGCGAAGTGTCCTGCCAGCGAGCCCCAGCCGCAGCCGATTTCCAGCAGCGTGTCGGGCTTGCCGAGGCGCTGTGCCAGCCGTTCCCACTTGCGGTGCTGCGCGGCTTCAAGGCCGTCTTCGGCAAGCTGGTAGCCGCTCGAATAGGTCATGGTCTGATCGAGCCACGCCCCGTAGAAATCGTTGCCGAGATCGTAGTGCGCGTGGATGTTGCGTTCGGCGCCCGTACGGTCGTTGCGCTTCAAAGCGTGCATGGCCTTGGCCACCCAGCGCCACGGCCCCTTGGCGCGGGCGGCATCGCCCAGCGACACGGCATTGGCCATGAACAGCGCGAACAGCGGCACCGGATCGGGGCTGGACCATTCGCCCGCTTCCCAAGCCTGGTACCAGCCGACCGAGCCGCCCGTCGCCAGCCGCACCAGCGCGCGCCAGTCGTGGATTGTTACCTCGCATTCGAAGCCGGGAGCATTGCCGCCAAGCTTGCGCCGCGTCCCGTCCGGAAGGGTGCCGTGGATCGTGCCGCTCGCCAGTCCGGCGTCGATGCGGTCCAGTATCTTGTCAACGGCAGGGGCAAACAGGCGCGCCAGCAGGCCGGGACGTGCGGCAAAACGCCGTCCGCCCTCGAGCAAGTCCTCTCCGCGTGCCTGTCCGAGCATGGCAGGCTATATGACGCCGTGGCGTCAGGCGGGCAAGGCGTGGCTAGTCCTTGTGCGCGCGATAATTTTCCAGGGCGCGTTCGCGCGCTTCCTTGTGGCCGATCAGCTTGGCCGGATAGTCTCCGCGCATGTGATCCGGCGGGTCATGGATATAGGGCTCGTCGAGGTCGGCCAGCTCGGGCACCCATTCGCGGATATAGCCGGCAGCGTCGAACTTCTCGCTCTGGCTGAGCGGTGCCATGATCCGCACGAACATGTTGCTGTCGACGCCCGTGCCGCTAACCCACTGCCAGTTGGTGCCGTTGCTGGCGTAGTCGGCATCGGCCAGGGTGTCCCAGAACCACTCCTCACCGTGGCGCCAGTCGATCAGCAGGTGCTTCACGAGGAAGCTGGCGGCGATCATGCGCACGCGGTTGTGCATCCAGCCGGTCGCCCAAAGCTGGCGCATCCCGGCATCGACGATCGGGTAGCCGGTCCGGCCCTGCTGCCATGCCTGCAGTTCTTCCTCGATCACATGCCCGCGGTTGGGATTGCGCCAGAAGCTTTCGTCGTAACCGTCGCGGTAGGGCTTCTCGCTGTAGTCGGGGAACTGGCAGACAAGGTTCGCCGCATAGTCGCGCCAGACCAGTTCGGCACGGAACATGCGCGCGCCAGTGCCGGAATGCCGACCGATCCGTTCCCACAACATGCGCGGGCTGACCTCGCCGAAGTGCAGGTGCGGCGAGAGGCGGCTGGTGGCGTCTTGCGAAGGGAAGTTGCGGTTGTCCGAATAGCCCGCGATCACTTCGAGGAACTCGTCAAACCGCTCCATCGCGGCAGCGGTGCCGTGGAGGCCGGACCAGTAGTCGCGCATGCCGCCGGCCCAGTCGGGCTTGGTGGGCAGCAGGTCGAGATCGTCCAGCGAGAGGCTCTCCGGCCATGTGTCCGGGCTGGAAAGGCTCGGCTCGGGCAGGATGTCGAAGCCATCAATGGCATCGAAGGTGGCGTTCTTGAACGGGGTGAAGATCTTGTAGGGCGTGCCCGATCCGGTAGTCACCGCCCCCGGCGGCAGCAGGTAGTTGCCGTCGTGCAATTGCAGGTCGAGCCGGTCCTTCAGCTTACCCTGCGCGCGCCGCCACCACGGTTCGTAGTGACGCAGGGCGTGCACGGTCTTCGCGCCGGTCTCCTCGGCCAGCTTGCACAGTTCCTCGACCGCACTGCCCTTGCGGATCACCAGCTGCGAGTGGTGGCGCGCCAAGTCGCCCTGCAAGGCCTCGAGAGCATGGTGCAGCCACCAGAGGCTCGCCCCACCCATACGGCGTTCGCCAGGTGTCTCATCGTCGAGGATGAACACGGGAATGACCGGCCCGGCTTGGGCGGCAGCGGTCAGCGCAGCCTGGTCGGTCAGGCGCAGGTCGCGGCGGAGCCAGACGATTTGTGGTTCGGACAAGGTGTTCCCCTTCTTACAGGGGCCAACTAGTCATTCCGCGCCCGGTTCCGAACACAGACCATCGGGCAGGGTCACGCTGAACCGGCCATCCTCGACGCTGTAATAGCGCGCATCGCTAAGCCGCCAGGTGCCGTCTTCCAGCCGGTCCAGCACCGGGGCGCGGCTCCAGAACAGGAAGGCGTCCACCTGGCTATCCTGCACACGGGCGGCGGCAAGGTCACATTCGGAGAGCGAGGCATTGCCCACCTTCTCACCGTCGATGAAGAAGCTTCCTCCTCCCCCGACGCCGATGGATTCGCGCTGCCAGAAAGCCAAGGGTGGCGGTGACGAGATCGTCTCCACGAAGGAGCTGTTGTCCTGCCGGTCCAGCTCCGAAATCGCATAGTTGGCGACGAGATAAAGCCCGCACAGGCCGAGAGTCGTACGCGCCACCTTGCGCCAGTCCCCGCCCCGCTTCTCGCGCCGGAGCGAGAGCCACAGGCCGATCCCCATGGCCAGCCACAGCCAGATGTCGATGATGAACAGCACGTCGCCATAGAACCAGCGGCTGGAGAACGGCTCCAGCAGGCGGATGCCATAGACGTTGAGCCAGTCGAGCGCCGGATGCGTCAGGCAGCCGATCAGAGACAGGGCGTAAAGCCAGCCGAAATGCACCGGCAGACGCTTCTCGGGCCGCTTGCCCCGGCTCGCCTGCCAGCGGTCCCAGCCCCACAGCAGCGCCGCCAGCACCAGCGGCAGCAATACCAGCGCAATCGGCCCGTGGGTGATCCCGCGGCGGAAAGCGAGATGCTCGGTGCCCTCCAGCCAGAAGAAGCAGGCGGCGTCGACGTCCGGCAAGTTCGCGCCGATGATCAGCGCGGGCATGGCGAGGCCGGTCTTGCGCTTGAGACCGGTCTGGCCGATCAGCGCGCCGGTGAGCGAGTGGGTGAGATTGTCCATCGGCGAGGACCTTAATCGCACCTGCGCGGCGCACCAGCCCCACAGCGCTCTTTATCGGCAGCAAGCAAGCGGTTAGGCAGGACGCATGACGGGGACCTACGACGAGGCCGACTACCTATCGCCAGCACCGGGCGGCGCGCGACAGCGGCCTGCTTGGCTGCGGCTGGGCCTGCCCATTGCCGGCATCTGGCTGCTTTGTGGCGGGATCGCCGCCGGGATCGGGCTGACCACCGAGAAGGTCTACGAAGCCGAGGCACGCGTCGAACTGATCGTGCCCGAAAATGCCGATCGCACTGAAATGCCCACCGACAGCGAGCGGCTGGTGGTGGTGCGCTCCTCCGCCGTGGCCGGGGCCGCCGTCGAAGCGCTGGACCTGCTTGGCGATCCGCGCTTCCTCGAAGCCAACCCCGCGCTCGACAACAGCGGCCCGACTCCGTCCGAGCACGAAACGCGCGCTGCCGCGGTCCTGCTGCGCAACACCAGCGCCGAGCTCGACGACAACGGGGTTTTCGTCACTGTTACCTACCGTTCCACCAGCCCGACGCTGGCCGCGGACATTGCCGACGGCATGGCCGCCGCCTTCGTCGAGGCTGACGCGCGGACTGTGGCCGGTGCGCTGGGCGATTCGCGCGAGGAACTGGAAGCACTGGTCGCCGAGGTGCGCGAGGAACTGGAAGCGGCCGAGCGCGCGCTGACCGGCGACTTGACCGAGGCCGACGTGCTCGCCCTGCCAAGCTCCGAAGCGGAACTGGTGGCCAGCCCCGGCAGCGACCCGCTCACCGCCGATGCCCGCCTCGCCATCGCCACCCAGATCGCCCTCGTGCGCGGCGAACTGTCGCGCGTGGAGGGAGAAATCGCCTCCGGCACCCTCGGAGACCGCGATCCGGTGGTGCGCGACCTGATCGAGAGCCGCGACGAATTGCAGGAGGAATACGACCGCGTCACCGCGCAGTTCCGCGAAGACTACCCGGCGGCACGCGAGCTGCGCGAACAGCTCGATTCGATCAATGCCAACCTCGCCCGCGAACGCGCGCGCATGACCGGCGACCTTGCCGAGCAGCAACGCCAGCTGACGCGGCAGGAAGAAGATCTGCTGGAACAGCTGGCCGCGCTGGGCGGGGAGATGGCTCCGGCTGGCGAGGCAGGAGAAGGCATTATCGACTTGCAGGCCGACGTCGCGGCCAAGCGCCAGCTCTACGACATGCTGCTGGCCCGCCTGGCCGTGGCCGAAACCGGCGAGCGCCCAACGACGGCGCGCATTATCTCGCCGGCTGCCCTGCCGACCTTGCCGGTGATCCCGAACTGGTACTGGCTGATCGGCGGTGCGCTGGGCGCGGCCTTGCTGCTGTCGCTCTTGCTGGTGGCGGTCGATATCCGCCGACGGAAACGCCGCTAGCGCCTACTTGGCCCCGTGCCCGGTCAGCACCACCATGGCGGTGCGCATCATGATCAGGAAATCGAGCCAGTAAGAGAAGTTCTTGATGTAGTAGAAATCGAACTGCAGCTTGGCGTCGATGTCCTGCAGGTTGGTCACGTGTCCCTGGCTCACCTGCGCCCAGCCGGTAATGCCGGGCCGCACGATGTGGCGATAGGAATAGAACGGGATTTCCCGCTGGTACCAATTGCTCAGCTCCAGCGCCTCGGGCCGCGGGCCGATCCAGCTCATGTGACCGGCCAGGATGTTGAACATCTGCGGCAGCTCGTCGATACGCGTGCGCCGGAGGAAGGCACCCAGCTTGGTGATGCGCGGATCGTTGTCACCGGTCATCGCCTTGGCGCGGCGCTCGTCCTCGCAGTCGCTCACTTCCTCGCAGCGCATGGTGCGGAACTTGGTGACCATGAACGGCAGCCCGCGGTAGCCGACACGTTCCTGCCGGAACAGCACCGGTCCGGGTGAATCGAGCTTGATCAGCACGGCCACCACCAACAGCGGCAGCAACAGGATCGGCAGCAAGGCCAGCACCAGCAGGATGTCCATCAGGCGCTTCACCCGCATGAAGCTCATGTTCGGGAGCAGCGAGCCGAAACTGTTTTCGGACAGGTGCTCCACCCAGACACGGCCCGTGGCCGCTTCGTAAACCTGCTTGAAGTGGAACACCGGCACCCCGTGCAGTGCCGCCGTGGCCAGCAGGCGTTCCCAGTCATCGTCGAGGTCGGCGTGCAGGTCAGCCACGATGATCGCGCCGCGATGGCCCGGTAGGGCCGGTTCGACCAGGCGGCGCGTTTCCAGCCCGACATTGCCGAGCCGCCCGATCCGTCCGCCGGGCACGGTATAGAGGATCTTGCGGTCCGCCCGCGTCGCAAACCCCATCACCGTGATGTAGACGGCCACCGAGCAGCAGAAATTGATCAGCAGGACTTGGTTGGAATATTCCAGGCGAAAGGCCAGGATCGCCAGCGCAGCGCAGCCGAAGCTGGTCATGAAACTGGGCAGCACCGCACCCAGTTGCTTGACGCCGGGATAGATGTTCACCCGCCTCGCGAAGAAGATGCCCACCACCAGCGCGAGGATCGAAGCGATGATGGAGTTTTGCATGATGGCGCTGGAACGGAACGGTTCCAGCTGACCACCGAAATAGACGAACGGCGGCAGCAGGGTGCCGAAAAAGACGCAGGTGACCACCTGGAGCGCGAAGGAGCGATAAATGCTCCGGCGATCCTGTATCAGCTCTGACGGAGCTGCCATCAGCATAGTCGATCCGACCCCATTCCCGTTGCAAAACAACGTTTTCGTATCAACAGTCAGCAAGATGACCGTCTGCAAGTCGCGCCTGCCCTTAGGCCTGCCCACCTATAAGCGCAACCCGCGGGCGTTATAAGGTTATGTCCGTCAGTCGACCTGCCAGGTTTGTCCCGTTCCCAATAGCTTGGCGAGATCGTGGTCCTTGCCCTTGGTCGCGCGCTCGCGCTCCTCGGCAACGGCGGCCTCGTAGGTGGGTCGTGGATCGTCGTAGAGCACGCCCAGTGCCATGGGGAATTCGCCAAACGGCAGTTCAACGAGCATGTGCGCGATGGAGCGGTTGGTCACGTTGTGGACGATCACGCCCGCCGCTTCCCAGTCGCCATCCACGACATCGACCACCTTCAGTTCCAGCGCTTCGCGATCAAGCGCGATGCCCTTGGTGCCGCCGGCGAACAGCATGGGCTCGCCGTCTTCCAGCCACAGCTGGAATTCCTCTGCACCCTTGGGCGCGGCGAAGCCGTCGAACACGTCCTTGTTGTAGACGATGCAGTTCTGGAAGATCTCGATGAAGGCCGCGCCCTGGTGCTTGTGCGCCGCCGTCAGCACTTCGGGCAGCTTCTTAGACACGTCGAACCCGCGCGCCACGAAGCGGGCATTGGCGCCCAGCGCAAACGAGCACGGGTTGATCGGGCGGTCGTAGCTGCCGACGGGCGTAGACGGGCTGCGCGTGCCGATACGACTGGTGGGCGAGGCCTGGCCCTTGGTGAGGCCGTAAATCTCGTTGTTGAACAGCATGATCTGCATGTTCACGTTGCGGCGCAGAACGTGCATCAGGTGGTTGCCGCCGATGGAGAGGCCGTCACCGTCGCCGGTCACCAGCCACACGTCGAGATCCGGATTGGCCACCTTCACGCCCGTCGCAAAGGCGGGTGCACGGCCATGGATGGTGTGGAAGCCGTAGGTCTCCATGTAATAGGGGAAGCGGCTGGAGCAGCCGATGCCCGAGATGAACACGGTGTTCTTCGGGTCCGCCCCCAGCTGCGGCATGGTGCGCTGCACGGCCTTGAGGATGGCGTAGTCCCCGCAACCCGGGCACCAGCGCACCTCCTGGTCGGTTTCCCAGTCCTTGAGGGTGGTTTCCACCTTGGTCATCTCGTTCATGACAGGCGCTCCCCGATCGCGGCTTCAAGTTCGTTGATGTAGAACGGCTGGCCGCTCGTCTTGGTCAGGCTTTCGGCGTCGATCAGCAGCTGGTCGCGCAGCACGGTCTTGAATTGGCCGGTGTTCATCTCCGGCAACAGCACCTTGTCGAAACCGCCCAGCAGCTCGCCGAGGTTGCCGGGCAGCGGCCAGATGTTGCGGACGTGGACATGGCTGACCTTGCGACCCTTCGCGATCCAGCGGGTCACGGCCTGGCGGATCGGGCCATAGGTGCTGCCCCAGCCGACCACGACCAGCTCGCCGGTGTCTTCGCCTAGCGCCACGTCCTGGTCGGGCACGTCGATGCCATTGACCTTGGCGGCGCGCAGGTCGGTCATCTTCTGGTGGTTGGCCGGTTCGTAGGAGATATTGCCGGTCAGCTCGTCCTTCTCGATGCCGCCGACGCGGTGCATCAGGCCGGGCGTACCGGGCTTGACCCAAGGACGCGCACCCTTCTCGTCGCGTTTGTAAGCGAGGAACGGCTCGCCCTCGGGCAGCTGTTCTAGGAACTGCGCCGGGAACGGCTCGAAGGTCGCCGGATCGGGCACCAGCCAGGGTTCGGCGGCATTGGCGATGTAGCCGTCGGTCAGCAGCATGACGGGCGTCATGTACTGCGTGGCGATACGGCATGCCTCGATGGCGACGTCAAAAGCGTCGGACGGCGAGCGCGCGGCGATCACCGGCATGGGCGCGTCGCCATTGCGGCCATAGACGGCCTGATAGAGGTCGCTCTGCTCGGTCTTGGTCGGCAGGCCGGTGGACGGGCCACCGCGCTGCGAGTTCACGATCACCAGCGGCAGTTCAACCATGATGGCAAGGCCCATGGCCTCACCCTTCAGCGCGATGCCGGGGCCGGAGGAGCTGGTGACGCCAAGTTGGCCCGCATAGCTGGCACCGATGGCGGAACAGATCGCGGCGATCTCGTCTTCCGCCTGGAAGGTGGTGACGCCGAACTCCTTGAGCTTGGCAAGGTGGTGCAGGATCGCGCTGGCAGGCGTGATCGGATAGCCACCAAAGAACATCGGCAGTTCGGCAAGTTGGGCGCCGGCGACGAGGCCCAGCGACACGGCTTCCGCGCCGGTGATCGTGCGGTAGAGGCCCGGTTCGGCGGGCGCCGGCGGCATGTCCACCTGCTTCAGCGGTCCGGCCAGCTCCGCCGTTTCGCCATAGGCATGGCCAGCGTCGAGCGCGGCAATGTTGGCGTCGGCAATCTCGGGCTTGTTCTTGAACTTGGCGCGCAGCCAGTCGTGGATCGGCTCACGCGGACGGTCGAACATCCACAGCGCGAGGCCGAGGGTCCACATGTTCTTGGACCGCAGGGCATCCTTGTTACCGAGGCCGAAGGGCTTCACCGCTTCGATGGTGCGTTCGGAAATGTCGAAGGCGAGCAGGTCGAACTGCGCCAGGCTGCCGTCTTCCAGCGGGTTGCTGTCGTAATGCGCCTTTTCGAGGTTGCGCTTGGTGAAGGCACCGGTGTCGGCGATGATCAGGCCGCCGGGCTTGAGCGCGGCAAGGTTGGTCTTCAGCGCGGCGGGGTTCATCGCCACCAGCACGTCCGGCGCGTCACCCGCAGTGCTGATCTGGCGGCTGCCGAAATTGATCTGGAACGCCGAAACGCCGAACAGCGTGCCCTGCGGCGCGCGGATTTCGGCGGGGAAATCGGGGAAGGTCGCCAGGTCGTTGCCCGCCAGCGCGGTGGACAGGGTGAACTGCCCGCCGGTCAGCTGCATGCCGTCGCCGGAATCGCCAGCGAAGCGGACAGTGATTGCGTCCTGGGTAGAGAGGTCAGGCCTGTTTTCGGCCGTCTGGGTTGCCATAAATGTTCTTCCTGCCGGCCCGTAGCTCTGGCTTTGTGTTCCGGGCTGGCGACCTAGGGACACCTTGCGGGCGAGACAATCAAGTTTTTCTGTTTTGTCCGCAATAGCTGGCATTCACCTCTCCACGGCCTTATCTGCCTCGCCATGAGCAGAGCAGACCGCCACGAGTACCGCCCCTGCGTGGGCACCATGATGATCAACGCCAGCGGCGAAGTCTTCGTCGGCAAGCGTATCGACAACAAGGAAGGCGACTGGTGGCAGATGCCGCAAGGCGGCGTCGACGATGGCGAGGACATGGACGAAGCCATGTTCCGCGAACTGGCCGAGGAAACCGGCGTGGGCTCAAACCTGCTGGAGATCATCCACCGGCTGGAAGAAGAACTTTACTACGACCTGCCCGCCGAACTGGTCGGCAAGCTGTGGAAGGGCAAGTACAAGGGCCAGCGCCAGGCCTGGTACCTTGTGCGCTTCACTGGCGAAGACAGCGCCATCGACCTTGAGGCGCACAAGCACCCGGAATTCTGCGAATGGAAATGGGTCGACGCTGACCTGCTGCCGGAGCTGATCGTACCCTTCAAGCGGGATGTCTATCAGACCGTGGTGGACGGGTTCCGCAGCAAGATCAGTTCTGGGTAACACCCTCGGCCGGGTCGACAGCTTCAGCCGTCATCACCGGAGGGCCACGATCGATGGCGGCAGAGAGCTGCACAGTCTCGACGCAGGTTTCGCCGCAGAGGTCAGTCAGCCGGCTCAGGTTTTCGCGGGCAGCGGATAGCGCGCCCTTTTCCACCAGTGCTTCGCCCTCACCCGAAATGGCAGCGAGATTGGTGGGGTCGCGTTCCTGTGCGGTGCGGTAATAGCGGATGGCCTTGCCCTGCAGGCCGTCAGCCCGCGCGGCTTCGGCCAGTTCGAGGTAGACCTGAGTGTAAGACGGATCGACCGTCAGCGCGGCCTCGAAGGCGTCGATGGCGTCCTGCGTCTGGCCCATGGCGAGAGCTTCCTGGCCCTGGGTGACGAGAGCCTCTGCCCGCGGGTCTACCTGCTGCTGCGCGAGACCCATGCTGGCCTGGACGGCGACAACAAGAGACAGGGCGGCGGCGGCAGGTGCGAAGCGCATGGCATACTCCTTGATCATGGACGGGTAAGATTTGCGAGAAGCGTCCATAATCCGAAGTGTTAACACGCATTACCTATACGTGCGATGAAAAATCCGTCCGTTCCGTCGCGGGACGGGGTGAGGCGAGTGCCTGCGCCGCGCGGGGTGCCCAGCGGCAGGTCCGGGTCCTGCGCCTGCCAGTCCGGATTGTCCTTCAGGAAGCGGTCGATCTGCCCTGCCCCTTCCTCGTCCAGCAACGAGCAGGTGATGTAGGTGATAGAGCCACCCGGCTTCACCAGTTCCTTCGTAATATCAAGCAAGTGCGCCTGAATACCGACAAGCCGTGACAAGTCACGTTCGGACAGGCGCCAGCGCGCTTCCGGGTTGCGGCGCCAGGTGCCAGTGCCGGAACAAGGCGCATCGATCAGCACGCGGTCAGCCTTGCCGCGCCATGCCTCCAGCGCTTCCAGTTCCTTGCCCGGATCAAGCAGGACTTCGGCGGCAATTGTCGCGCCAGCGCGCTCGGCACGGGGGCCAAGCTGCGACAGGCGGCGGCGATCGGTGTCAGCGGCGATCAGAGTGCCTTGGTTGCCCATGGCGGCGGCCAGCGCGAGGGTCTTGCCCCCTGCCCCGGCGCACAGGTCAATCACGGTTTCACCCGGCTGCGCACCCACGGCGCTGCAAGCTACCTGGCTGCCCGCGTCCTGCACCTCGACCAGGCCATCAGCATAGGCCTGCCACTGATCGACCTTGGTGCCGGTATCGAACCGTAGTGCCGTCGCCAACGGCAGGGTCTCGCCTTCTTCGGGCAATTCCAGCGCCTGCGGATCGACCTTCAGTGTATTGATCCGCAGATCGAGCGGCGCGCGGTCGAGCAGGGCCATGGCCGTCTCCTCGTCCACTTCCGAGGCAATGAGCCGCTCCTCAAGCCATTCGGGAGCG
>JAUIIG010000055.1 GCA_030431875.1 Alphaproteobacteria bacterium | reverse complement strand
CTCTCGGTGGTCTTGGGCTTGTCCACTTCGGGCGGACCCTCGGCCTTTTCGTCACCCGGCAGGATGTATTCGGCACCTTCCCACGGGCTCATGAAGTCGAAGCTGCGGAAGTCCTGCGCCAGTTCCACCGGTTCGTAGACAACGCGCTTCTCCTCTTCGGAATAGCGCAGCTCGGTATAGCCGGTCAGCGGGAAGTCCTTGCGGAAGGGATGCCCTTCAAAGCCGTAGTCGGTCAGGATGCGGCGCAAGTCAGTATTGCCGTCGAAGGTGACGCCATACATGTCGAACACTTCGCGCTCGAGCCATCCAGCCACCGGCCACAGCGTGGTAACGGTGGGCACCGGCGTGTCCTCGTCAGTCGCCACCTTCACCATCACGCGGTGGTTCTTGGTGAGGCTGAGCAGCATGTAGACAACTTCGAACCGCTCTGCGCGGCCAGGATAGTCGACACCGGCCATTTCCATCAGCTGCTGGTAAGCATGTTCGTCACGGAGCAGGCGCAGCGCATCCTCGATGCTCTCGCGCCTCACCGTGAGCACGACTTCGCCGTATTCTTCCTTGGCCTCGACCAGCATGGAGCCGAGCGCCGCAGAGAGCGCATCCTTCACGCCTTCGTTGGAGGCGAATTTCGGCGCGGAGTGGAGGACGCTCATCGTTCGATCGTCCCGCTGCGACGGATCTTCCGCTGCAGCTGCATCACGCCGTAAAGCAGGGCTTCGGCAGTCGGAGGGCAGCCGGGAATATAGATGTCGACCGGCACGATGCGGTCGCAACCGCGCACCACCGAATACGAATAGTGATAGTAGCCGCCGCCATTGGCGCAGCTGCCCATCGAGATAACGTACTTGGGTTCCGACATCTGGTCGTAAACGCGGCGCAGGGCCGGAGCCATCTTGTTGCACAGCGTACCGGCCACGATCATCACGTCCGACTGGCGCGGGCTGGCGCGCGGGGCGACGCCGAAACGCTCCATGTCGTAGCGCGGCATGTTGACGTGGATCATTTCCACGGCGCAGCAGGCGAGACCGAAGGTCATCCACCAGAGCGAGCCGGTGCGCGCCCACTGGAACAGGTCCTCGGTGCTGGTGACAAGGAAGCCCTTGTCATTCACCTCGGTCTGAAGCGCGTTGAAATATTCAGCGTCGGGCTGTTTCACTTCGCCCGGCTGTGCGGTCGGAAGGCTGTCTACTCCCATTCCAGAGCTCCCTTCTTCCACGCGTAGGCGAGGCCGATGGCCAGCTCGCCCAGGAAAATCATCATGGTGATCCAGCCAGGCCAGCCCGTCAGGTCGAGCGATACCGCCCACGGGAACAGGAAGGCCGCTTCCAGGTCGAACACGATGAACAGGATCGCGACAAGGTAGAAACGCACGTCGAACTGGCTGCGCGGATCCTCGAAAGCGGGGAAGCCGCACTCGTATTCCGTCAGCTTCTCGGTCGCCGGCTTGTGTGCGCCGGTAAGCCGCGAAACGCCCATGGGCAGGAACACGAAAGCCGCCGAAAGACCTGCCGCGATCGCTATGAACAGCAGGATCGGCAGGTATTGGATGAGATCAGTATCGACCAAGACAGACTCGACTGTTGCTGGTGGTTGCGAGGGGGCGTCTAGGCAATGCCATGCTGCGATGCAAGGCAGTCAAATGGCCCTATTCCACGGAATCCGGCGGGCTTTCAGCCAAAGGCACGCGATGGATCGCAGTTGGCCGCGCCTCCAGCCTCTCGACTAGCGCCCCGCCCTCCCCGAAAAGGTCCCATTGGCCGGTGCCGATATAGGTGAGCGAATTGCCGCTGATCGCGCCACCAAGAGGTTCGGTCCAGCCAGGGTGGTTACGTTCGATAACGCGGTAGCCGGTGGCGCTGGCGGGCCCGGCGCCAAGGCTGATGGCTATCAGGCGCATGGGGCTGAGGCCATTCTGCATCGCGACCAGTTCGTTGCCATAAAGCCACAAGCCGTCGACACCGTCGAGCAGCGCATGTTCCTCCATCTGCAGCCGGTAGACCTGCCGCGAAGGCAAGGTCACGACGGCAATGCCGTATCTGTAATCGCTGACGAACAGTGATCGACCATCCGGCCGCACCGCCAACCCCTGCGGCGAACGAAAGGTGCCGGGTGCGATCAGCGGCGTCATGGCCGCGTCCTGCATGGAAGCCATATACACCCCTCCCCCCACCGGATCGCTACCGAACACCGTTCCGTCGGGGCCAACGGCAATGTCGGATATGGAAACGCCCGTGGGTGCCGGTACCCGGCGGCGAACCGCCAGCGTGGTGCGATCGAGCGCGATCGTCCCTCTGAATGCACTTTCGGGATCGGGGGTCGGTTCCACAACGCCCGAACCGAGCCAGACCAGTCCGCGCCGTTGATCGATTGCGATCCCGGCCAAGCTGCCAGCACCGGGAATATCGACCTGCTCCCAGTCGCCCTCACCTTCCCGCACGAAGAGGCCGCGCGAGACGATTGACGTGACAAGCAAGCGGTCCGTGGCTGGATCGTGCAGGACAGATTCGGGCAGTTGCACCGATGCGGGAATCTCGGCCACGACCTCGCTGGCCTCGATGGGCTCGGCATTTAGCCGTGCCGTGGTCATCCATGTCGGGATCAATCCGGTCTGCACCACGCCTTGCAGGTATTCGAGCGCACCGGGCGAGAAGGCATAGCCATCCTCCACCTGCACCTGCGCTACCGACAGGGCGCGCATGGGATCCTCTTCCGCGAGGTGCGCATTGAGCAGCCGCAAGCGCACGGATGAGGAATTGGGAAAGGCCGCTGCCAGGTTCTGCAGCGAGTCGACCGCGGTTATCTGTCCCGTCTCGGCATCGACCGGCTGCCAAGGTTCCGGCGGGCGCGACGGCGGTGGCGGTGCACTGCTCGCGACAGGTGCCGGCTCCGCCATGGTCTGGAAAGGATTCTCCGGCGTCTGGCAACCGGACAGTGCCAGCGCTGTCGTCACCATTATGCTGCACTGCACAATCTTGCGCATTTCGTCTTCACCACCTAGATAGCCCGCGAACCGTCATCCAAGACCCGTCCCAGAGAGGCAAGCTCCCCATGGCCACTTTCAACGAATCCGATCCGATCGTCATCCTGTCCTACGCTCGCACCCCGATGGGCGCGATGCAGGGCGCCCTCTCCGAAGTCGCTGCAACGGACCTCGGCGCCACCGCCGTGAAGGCCGCTGTCGAACGTGCCGGCGTCGCTGGTGAAGATGTCGACCGGGTCTACATGGGCTGCGTGCTGCCGGCTGGCCTTGGCCAGGCCCCTGCCCGCCAGGTCGCCATCAAGTCGGGCCTGCCGCTGTCGGCCCAGGCCACCACGGTCAACAAGGTCTGCGGCTCCGGCATGCAGACCGTCATCATGGGTGCCGAAGCCCTCGCCACAGGCAACGTCGACACCGTGATTGCAGGCGGCATGGAAAGCATGACCAATGCGCCGTACCTGCTCAAGAAGCACCGTTCGGGCGCGCGCATCGGCCATGATACCGCATATGACCACATGTTCCTCGACGGCCTCGAAGACGCTTACGAGCCGGGCCGCGCCATGGGCACCTTCGCCCAGGAAATGGCGGACAAGTACCAGTTGACCCGCGAAGCCATGGACAACTATTCCATCGCCTCGCTCGAACGCGCCAATGCCGCGATCGCCAGCGGTGCCTTTGCTGACGAAATCGTCCCGGTCACCATCAGCACCCGCAAGGGCGAAGTCGTAGTCGACACTGACGAAAGCCCGTCGAAGGGCCGTCCGGAGAAGATCCCGACACTGCGTCCTGCCTTCGCCAAGGACGGCACCATCACGGCTGCTACCTCCTCCTCGATCTCGGACGGCGCGGCTGCCGTGGTACTGACCCGCAAGAGCGTCGCAGAGGCCAAGGGACAGACGCCGGTTGCCACGATCGTTGGCCTCACTGCCCACGCTCAGGCCCCCGAGGAATTCACCATTGCGCCGGTCGGCGCGATCCAGAAGCTGCTCGAAAAGACCGGCTGGAGCGTCGACGATGTCGACCTGTGGGAGGTGAACGAGGCCTTTGCCTGCGTTACCATGTTCGCCATGCAGGACATCGGCATCGCGCACGAGAAGATCAACGTCAACGGCGGCGGCACCGCGCTGGGCCACCCGATTGGCGCCAGCGGCACCCGCATTATCGTCACCCTGATCAACGCGCTGAAGCAGCAGGGCAAGAAGCGCGGCATCGCCTCGCTCTGCATCGGCGGCGGCGAAGCGACCGCCGTGGCTGTCGAACTCGCCTGATCCCTTCTGCGCGCAATCCTTTTTTTGCCAAGGGCGGAACACAACATCCGCCCTTGGCATTTCTCCTATGCCTGTGCACAACGCAGGCAAGCAGATGGGAAATGAGGGATTTGCGATGAAGAAGCTGATTGCCGCGAGCCTGGCGCTCGCACTCGCTGCCTGTAATGGCTCGGACGAAGGCGCTACCGACGACGCTGCCACTACGGATGATACTGCCGAGGCCAGCGACGTACTGGAGGGCGATGCCCCCGGTTTCGAAGCTGTCGCACCCGGCACTTACCAGGTCACCCGCTCCGGCGGTGAAGTCGACTATATCGAAATTCACCCCGGCATGACCTTCTCGCGTGTCGATGCCGACGGGAACGCCACGGGCGGTTCCATCTTCATGAAGGACGGCATGTCATGCTTCCTCGTCGAGGGTGAAGAGGAAGAGTCCTGTTTCACCGACGGGCCGACGCAGGACGACGGTAGCATGGAAACCACTTCCGAAGCGGGCGATGTCTCCACCGTTGTTCCGGTCGATGGTCACCTCGCAGACTATGTTGGCGACAGCGAGTAACTTCGCCAGCCATCGAATTTTCAATATCCGTGGCGGCACTTTTGCCATGCTGCGGGCACAACAACCAACCAAACGGGAAGACATTATGAAGAAGCTTATTGCTGTTGCCACCGCCGCTGCCGGTGCCCTCACCCTTGCTGCATGTGGCGGCGACGCCGACGAACCCACCGAAGCCGATATCGACGCTGATGTTGCGGAAGCCGGCATCCCGGTAACCAGCGCCGGCACCTACACCTCGACCACGCCGGAAGGCGTGGAGGTTTCGGTGATGCTGAACGCTGACGGCACCTATGCCGTAACCGAGGGCGGCGAGCAGATCGAGACAGGTAGCTGGTCCGACGAAAACCGCGGCACATGCATGGTTGCTGACGGCGGCGACGGTGAAGACTGTTACAACATCGTACCGGCGGCCGAAGAAGGCATGGTGGACGTTACCGGCCCTGATGGCGAAACCATGAGCTACAGCTTCGAAGGCTAAGCCTTTCAGCTTGCGAGACAAAAGGGCGGTCCGGTGCGGGCCGCCCTTTTTGCATTTGCCATGCGGGCGATTCTCCCTAGTCTGTCGGCCTCAAAAAAGGGGGATATGATGCGTAAACTGATACTAATTGGCGGCGTGCTTGCACTAGCTGCCTGCAATGGCGAAGCCGAAGTCACCGAAGAAGAAGCGGCACCGGCTGAAGAGGTCGTGGAAGTTGCTTCGGTCGTCGGCACCTACAACGGCACCAGCGACGATGGCTCCGAATGGACAGCCACGATCAACGAAGACGGCACCAGTGACGTGACCGTTGACGGCGAAGTTGTCGATTCCGCCACCTGGCGCACCAACGAGGAAGGCCTGACCTGCTTCACCGGTGTTCCGGACGAAGGCGAGGAAGCCGGCGAAGAGGAATGCTATACCTTCGGCGAAGTCGGCGAAGACGGTTCGGTCGAAGTGACCGGTGCCGACGGCGAATCCCAGACGGTGATCAAGGTCAGCTGAACCTGACCGGATGACCGGAATCGGAAGGGCGTCCGCAGCGGGCGCCCTTTCTCTTTGGCTCAGGGTTCGCCCGCGCCCCACAGGCGTGACTGTTCGACCCAGCCGGTGTGGCGGCCTACTTCGAACTCGCACCAACCCGCTTCGCAATCGCCCAGCAAGCCGACGACACCGGGCTCCAGGTTCCACCGCAGGGCGCCGCCTGCCGAACCTTCAGACCGCATGGGTGCCAGGCCTTCACCGGATACGATGGCGGTTCGCTGGCGGCTCAGCAGGCGGCCCGACATCCAGCCCTTGGTGCCGTCAGGCTCCTCGACATAGCGCCAGCCCTGCATCAGGCGGACGACGCGAACCGGCAGGTCTTCGCGGGTATAGACCCACATGATCGGGAACTGTTCGCCCGGCCCCGTACGCATGTAGACCTCGCTGGTGTCGATGCTGGCCCAATAGGGAAGCACCACATCCTGCTCTTGCGCGGCGAGCGGCCCACCGATGGACAGGACCAGGGCGGACAGCGCGATTCGGATCATGCGGGACATGGGCGCAGGATAGCGACCTGTGCGCAGGTGGGGCAATAATTCTCGACGCGCTTGCCCAATTGGAAGAATCTGTCCTAACAGGCTGCCGAGACGTAATCCCGCCATCAGAGCGGGCGTGAGGGGAACACGAAAATGCTTCGCAAGATTGCTGCCACAGCGGCGCTGCTCGCCATGCCGACCATGGCTTTCGCACAGGATGGAGTCCCGGCTGCCGGAGACGGTGCCGATACCGCCTGGATCCTTGTTGCAACGGCGCTGGTACTGCTGATGGCCCTGCCTGGCCTGGGCCTGTTCTACGGCGGCCTCGTACGCGCGAAGAATTTCCTCTCTGTCATGCTGCAGGTTGCCGCAGTCGTCGGCATCGCCTCGATCCTGTGGGTCGTGGTCGGCTACACCCTCGCTTTCGGCAATTCGACCGGCGGCTGGATCGGCGACGGCCGCGCATGGATGATGATCGACCTGCTCAATGTCAGCCCGGCATCGCCCAACCTGCCCGAGAGCACCTTCGCCATGTTCCAGTTGACCTTCGCCGCGATCACGCCGGCGCTGATGGTCGGCGCATGGGTTGACCGCGCCCGCTTCGGCTGGGTGATCGCCTTCACCGCGATCTGGGGCTTGCTGGTCTATGCGCCGGTCGCGCACTGGGTCTGGGGTGGCGGCTGGCTCGGAGCCATGGGGGCAAAGGACTTTGCCGGCGGCATCGTCGTCCACACGACTGCGGGCGTTTCGGCACTGGTCGTGGCCCTGCTGCTAGGCCGTCGCCAGGGTTTCCCCTCGGGTGCATTGCTGCCGCACGCTCCGGGTATGACCATGCTGGGTGCAATGCTGCTGTGGGTTGGCTGGTTCGGCTTCAACGGCGGCTCCGCGCTGACGGCGACTGACGATGCCAGCATGGCGATCATCAACACCCACACGGCTGCCGCGACCGCCGCCCTGCTGTGGGTGCTGATCGAACGGATCAAGTTCGGCAAGTCGACCACCGTGGGTTTTGCTACCGGCGCGATTGCCGGCCTTGCCACGGTCACCCCTGCCGCAGGCTTCATCAACCCGGGCGCTGCCATCCTGCTGGGCGTTGCCGCAGCCGTGGTCTGCTACGCGGCCATCGTCCTGGTGAAGAACCGCCTCAAGATCGACGATTCGCTCGACGTTTTTGCAGTCCACGGCGTGGGCGGCATGCTCGGTTCGATCTTGCTGGCGGTGTTCATGTCGATCGACCTCGGCGGCACGGGCTATGCCGAGGGCATGAGCATGGGCAACATGCTCGGCGTGCAGGCGCTGGCGGTTGTCGTGGTGGCGGTGTTCTCCGCCATCCTGACGGCGATCATCGCTATCGGCGTCTCGCTGTTCATGCCCATGCGCGTGAGCGAGGACGAGGAGGTCCAGGGCCTCGACACAACCAGCCACGGCGAGCGTGGCTGGCACCTCGACTAGGACGCGCCCGCTTCCATCTCCGCCACCTTGGCAAGGATGCGGTCCATTGCCGTGCGCGATGTGCCGAGGGCGAAGTGCTGTGCGTCGATCCGCAATTGGGCGTCGCTCTCCTCAGGCTGGCCCCGCGTGCATTCGGGCGCAATCACCCCGTCAATGGCCGACCAGACCGCGAGCGTCGGTACCGGCGGCTTGGCGCTCACCTGTTCGGCGAAGGGCGGGTTGTCGACCGTGTGGTCGTTGATCGCCTCGTAGAGTTTCCACGCCACGTTGGACCGGCGGTTGCCCGAAAACGGGCTGGCGACCGTCACCACCATGGCGACATGTTCGGGGACGCGGTGAGCCAGTACGCGAGCGTAAAGACCGCCAAGGCTCCACCCGATCAGCATGACCTTCTTGCCGCTTTCGGCATGCAGCCTTTCAAGCCGCGCCTCGACCGCATGCAGCTTGCCCGGATTGGCACCGGTGTTGAGACCCTGTCGCCAGCCTTCGGGCACGAACCCGCGCGAGCGCAGCGTGCGCCGCATCAGCGTGGTGGAGATATCGCCCGTCGCAAGACCGGGTATCACCAGCGCCGGACGGCCATGCCCGACATCCGCCCCGCCCCGCGGCAATCGCAGCGGATTGAACAGCACCCGCGGGATCGCCAACCCTTCGCGCAGGGTATTGCGCAAGGGCGGCGGTGCGGGATTGCTCTCTAGCTCGGCCATTTCACCTCCAACTTGTGCATGGCGATTAAGCCCTTCAAGTTGCGAATATCGTCCTTCCATCGCAGCAAGTCAGCAAGCGGCATGTCCACATTGGGAAGTGGCTGTAAAGGGACACCCCGCTGCTTGGCCCAAAGCTCCCGCTCCGCCTGCATCTTCGCGATAGCGTGTTCGGCTACGCTGAGCGCTACGTCGCGCCGCCCTTGCATCAGAGCCAATTCGATAAAGTCCAGTGCAAAGGGCAAGATCAGCTCAAGTTCGGGATAGTTTGCCGGATCCTCGCAGGCGCGGAGCCATGGCAGGATCTGGTCCTCTACCACTTGCGCCATCCGTTCTTGCAGCGCGGCATTAGCCCCACTCAATTCCCAGGAGAAATATTCGTCAGGTCGTTCCGGGTCGGGAAAGGCCTTCGCCGCAAACAACCCCGAAGCGCTTTCTCTTGCCATTGCGACCATGAACGGTTGCGCCTTGCGCCAAACCTTCAAGCCCTTGGCACTTATCGAAGCCACCAACTGGTACTCGATACGGTCTCCCAGACGGTTCCACTTGTTGCCGTTGAAAGCAATCTCCGCGGAGAAGTCGACACTCCCCCAGCGCAGCATCGGCCGCGAGGGCACCAAGCGAAGGCCAGCATCTGGCAACAACTCGATCACACCGCGCAAGACCTCGCACAAAATGTCGCGAGGTTTGGCAGGGATAGCCTTCATTGCGGTCGCTTTAGTCGCCCGTCAGGATGCGGTCGACCAACTGCTTCACGCTGGGGGTGAAGTTGTTCGAATAGAACGGGTCCTGCTTGAAGCGGTAGGCCGCGTGACCGGCGAAAGCGAGGTTCTCGTCCGGGTCGCCGCCGTGGGCGATGTCCTGCAGCGTTTTCTGGATGCAGAAGCTGCGCGGATCGGCGAGGCGGCCGGTGGTGTGGGTGTCGTGGTCTTTCCAGCTGGAGAACTGGCAGTGCGACAGGCACCCCATGCAACCGGCCTGGTCAGCGCGGATCTGGTCGGCGCTTTCCGGAGTGACGAACACCACGGTATCATCGGGTGTTTTCAGGGCCTCCGAAAAGCCTTCGTGGATCCACGACAGCGCCTTCCGCTGGTCGCCGGGGTGGACATAGTAGTACTTGGCCTTGCCGTGATCGAGCAGCGGGATCGTGCCCTCTTCCTGGTCCCGCTTGAAGATCGGGATCTGCCGTTCGGAACGGTGCATCAGGTCGTAGAGGAAAGGTGTCTTCACCGCGCTGGAATAGAACCCGGTCGGCGAGAACTTGTGCAGCAGCACGTCGCCCGGCTCTACCGTGCGCAGCATGTCTTTCCAGACCTGCGGGATCGGGCTTTCCTCGGTCAACAGCGGCCGCGTGCCGAACTGGAAGGCGATCTTGCCCAGCTCCGGGTTGTCGATCCAGTCGTTCCATTCGCGCAGGTACCAGACACCGCCGGCCATCACGATGGCGGTGTCTTCGGACACACCCTCGGCACGCATGGTCTCGCGCAGGGCCTTTACGCGGGGATAGGGGTCTTCCGGCTTTTGCGGATCTTCGGCGTTGGAGAGGCCATTGTGCCCGCCGGCCAGCCAGGGGTCTTCATAGACCACTGCCGCCATCAGGTCCGGAACCTTGGAATAGCTGCGCTTCCACAAGGCCCGGAAGGCGCGGGCCGAGCTGATGATGGGGAGGTAGTGGACGTTGAAGCGGGCGGCGATCTCGGCCAGCTTGTAAGGCATGCCAGCACCGCAAGTGACACCGGTGATCAGGCCCTTGCAGTTTTCCAGAACGCCTTCGAGCACGCGTTGCGCGCCGCCCATTTCCCACAGCACGTTGATGTTGATCGCGCCCTTGCCACCCGCAATCTCGTGCGCACGACGAACCTGCTCTGTGGCGCCATCAATGGCATAGCGCACCAGCTGCTCGAAACGTTCGGTGCGGGTGGCTTGCGGGTAAACCTGCGGAATCGGATTGCCGTCGCTGTCGTAGCTGTCGGCATTCACCGCACTGACCGTGCCGATGCCGCCGGCAGCCGCCCAGGCACCCGAACTCATGTGATTGGTCGCGGAAACACCCTTACCACCTTCGATCAGCGGCCAGACTTCACGGCCGCCGTACATAATGGGTTTAAGACCCTTGAAGCTCATTATCATCCTCTGCTGAGGTCTCGCCCGGAAGCGTGATCTCGGTAGTTGTTTCGCCCGGTTGCAGGCATGGTTCTATATCGCGTGGGTCCGGACGCTCACCAGCGACCTCGAACTGCGCATAGTAGCCCGCGATCTCGGGCTTGCGCACGAACTCAACGAGCCGATAGCCCACGCGCTCGAATTCACAAAACAGAAGTTGGGGATTGATTCCGTGCTGGTCCACCGGCCGGTCAACGTCGACCACGATCACCTGCCCACCTTCGCGCAGCGCCGGGCGCATGCGCCACAACAGGGCATAGGGTTCGGTCACTTCGTGGTACATGTGGACCATGAAGATGCGGTCGAAGCTGTTCTCGGGCAACTTGGGATCGTCCGGCGCACCCAGCGCGATGGACACATTATCGAGCCGCTCGCGCTCGATACGGTTGCCGAGGCGGTTGAGCGCCGCCTGGTCGATATCCTGCGCCAGCACGCGCCCGTCCTCCCCCACGCGGGCGGCAAGACGCACGGTGTAATAGCCGTCACCCGCGCCGATATCGGCCACGGTCATACCTTCCGTAATCTGCGCCTGGTCCATCACCGTCTGCGCCTCGCGTCGGTCGTCGCGCACCTGCTCGGTCGAGAAGGCATTGCCGCCAGCTTCGGACACCGGACGGTAAGGCCGGGGGAAGTCCTGCGCCGTAACCGGACGGTCTTCCTCCGCCACGTCGCACGAAGCGAGGGCAAGGCATGCGGCCAGCGACAGGCCGGCAGCGGTGAGTATCCTCCTGCTCATGCCCCGCCTCTAGCCGGTGACCATGGGCTTGGCAAAGAGGGATAGTGCGTCATCCCCGTGCCTGGCGCATGTCGCGCCTTCACTGTCGGCTGTCATCCGGACAAGTGCCTGCCCGCCAGATGGCAATGCGCCTATTCGGGCAGCGCGCCTGTCAGGTCGAGCCGCCGGAGCACTTCGACGCGGTCGTCCAATGCCCTTGCCTCCACCAGTTCGGTGCCCATCAGGGCATAGACCCCGCGATCGATGAAGATCGGGCGCGAATTGCCGTACCAGTCGACGCACGAAACCTCGCAGCGATAGCCGTTGGGATAAACCGTCCAGCTTCGCCCACCCTGGTATAAATAGTGGATCTCGTCTTCGGCGATCTCGGTCGGATCAACTGCGCCAAGGTCAGACAGATGTCCGGCAGAGTCGAAGCGCATGAAGGACAGCTGAGAATCCAGGGAATACCAGGGGTAACGGCGGTTATCGCCATCTGCCCTGACGGTAGGAAGTCCCATCAGCCCGTCACCTTCGGGATAAGGCATGGCGCTGAAGGCGTGACTGCGGCTCTCGCTTTCGTAACGCCCTTCCAGCTTGATGGAATCGGTGATCCGCGCCGTATCGCCCAACGCGACATGGGTAACATTGAGTCCGCTGGTATCGAGATAGCCGGTCACGACCGCCGCATTGCCAAGCGATTCAAGCCGCGTCACTTCGTGGCCAAGCGGGACGACAGAAGCATTTTCCGGCGCCAGCAGCGGCACTGTTACGAGGTTGGTGTACACCACGCTTTCGCCCTCTTCCAGATCGGCGGGACGTCCGCTGTCGCGCCGGGCTCCGTAAACCAGCCAGTCGCCAATGAAGCGGTTTTCCCCGCGCCCAAGGCCTAGCGATGGCAACTGGGTGAAACGCCGGTCTGGTGCCGCTCGATACTCGCCGACGAACGATCCGATGGAGTTGTCGACCAGTTCCATCCCGTGCGGCACCGGCACTTCCAGATCGGTGTCTTCGACGCACGGCACCGATGGCCATGACAACAACGCACGAAACCGCGATCCCTGCTGCTGCATCGAGAACTGGTTCAAGATGAAGCCGCGGGTCGAAAGCAGGTCCGGCTCTGCGCGGCCAAGCGGCATGCGATAGACAACGCTGGGCACCGGGTCTGTCGGCAGCCCTTCATCACAGTCCCAGAAGGCATCGTAGTCGTCGTAACTGGTGGCAGAGGTCCACAGGAAGACGTTGTCGGGCGAGACGAACATTTCAGCCTCCTGCCCGCCGACGAAGCCAGTAGATTTGCAATCAAGGTTGTCGTCCTCGAAAGAGCCGAGATCACAAACAGATATGACGTGCACCATGGGCTCGAAGTTTCCGAAGACCGGACGGTAGATGTTCTCCGCCTCGAGCATCGGCTCGCCGCGCTCGTCGTCATCAAAGTCCTCATCCGGTACCCATCGCCGCACCACCGGTCGGTTGCGGCGATTGACGAGGTCTTCAGGTTCGAACGGAGTGTAAATGATCAGCCGATCACCAACCAGCCGCGTCGCGTAGTTGCTGCTGTCGTAGTAGTCCTCCGACGAAATCAGGAAGACCCCGCGGCGTTCCAGCCTTCCCGTAGCCGTATCGAGACGAAAGACAGACAACTCGCTCGCCTCGTCCTCGTAGGAATAGGCCGCGATGATGATGTGATCGTCGAGCACCAGCATCTCGTCGTACCAGTCCGCACCGACCGGGTAGCCGTCTTCTGTTCGGTACACGTCGATGCGATCCGCCAGCTGCATGGTGCGGAAGTTGGCGGCAAAGATGCGTCCGTCCTGCAGGACGACCAGGTAGTCGCCTATCCGTTTGACGATATCGCCCTCGTCCACGTTCGCAGTCTGGTTGTTGGTAATAGAGGCGATAGGAGTAACCGACGCAAGATTGGCCGACTGCACGCGCGATCCCGTCACGACGATCCGCTGGTCCCGTTCCCACTCCAGGCACTCCTCGTCATCCGGGTCGCACGGAAGGTAGGTGACGTTGGCCTGCGCGACCACGATGCCATGTTCTTCAAAGGAAGCGCGGCGGAGCTCGTCGCGCACGTCCCGCTGCACATTGCGCACGTCGCGCACCCAGTTGCGGAATTCGCGTTCGCTCTCGAACTGCCCGAGAGCGGGCCAGGCCATCCTCTCGACTCGCGGATGTTCCCAGGTGGGCCGGTGTTCGCCTTCCTGCGCCGAGGCAGAAGCCAGCGGCAGGGCCAGTAAGACGGCGAACAGAGCGAATTGACGCATGGCATTGTCTCCCCGTTTCAGGAAGTTATGCCACGACGCTCAAAACGGCAATCGTTACTCGACGTCCTCCACCTCGACCTTTTCGCCAGTCACGCGCTGGGCCAGCGCGGCGGCGATGAAGTCGTCGAGGTCGCCGTCGAGCACGTCGTCGGGCGTTGGCGAGGTGACGCCGGTGCGCAGGTCCTTCACCATCTGGTACGGCTGCAGGACGTAGCTCCGGATCTGGTGGCCCCAACCGATCTCGGTCTTCTCGGCATATTCGCCTGCGGCCACCGATTCCCGGATCTGCATCTCGCGCTCGAACAGCCGCGCCTTCAGCATGTTCATCGCGGTGGCGCGGTTCTTGTGCTGGCTGCGGTCGTTCTGGCTGGCGACCACGATGCCCGTCGGCTGGTGGGTGATACGCACGGCGGAATCGGTGGTGTTGACGTGCTGGCCGCCCGCACCTGAAGCGCGGTAGGTGTCGATCTTGAGGTCACCCTCGTTAATCTCGATCTGGATGTCGTCGTCGATCACCGGATAGACCCAGACACTGGAGAACGAGGTGTGGCGGCGCGCCGAGCTGTCGTATGGGCTGATGCGGACAAGGCGGTGCACACCGCTTTCGGTCTTGGCATAGCCGTAAGCGTTCTCGCCCTTGATCAGCAGGGTGGCGGACTTGATGCCCGCCTGTTCGCCTGCCTGGTATTCCACCGTCTCCACCTTGAAGCCGCGCTTCTCGGCCCAGCGGGCATACATGCGCATGAGCATCTCGGCCCAGTCCTGGCTTTCCGTGCCGCCTGCGCCGGCGTTGATCTGGAGGTAGGTGTCGTTGCCGTCGGCTTCGCCGGAAAGCAGCGCGGAGACCTTGTCGCGGTCCGCCCGGTCCGCCAGCGCGGCAAGCGAGGACAGGCCTTCTGCCACCACGTCGTCGTCGCCTTCGGCCTCGCCCATTTCGACGAATTCGGTTGCGTCGGCCATCTCCTGCGAGATCTCCTGAACCGTCTCGACCGCGTCCTTCAGCAACTTGTGTTCACGGCTTATGGCCTGCGCCTGCTTGGGATCGTTCCACAGGTCCGGGTCCTGCACACGGGCTTCCAGCTCGTCGAGACGGCGCAGCGCGTGCTCCCAGTCGAGCGATTTCTTGACCAGCGCCAGAGCGGCTTCGATGCGGTCGATATGGGCCTGCCCCTCGGCACGCATGACAAATTCCTCGTAAAATGAATGGGCGCGACTAGCGCAGCAATTGCACGGTGGGAAGTGGGTGGATCAGTAGATGCCGCCCTGCTCCTCGGCAAAGTTATCCTGTTCGCCGCTGTCGCTGCCTGACGCCGTGCCTTCCTGCTGGCGGCGCATTTGCGCCAGGATCAGGTCACGCATCGCGTCGATCTCGTCCTGCCGCTGGCTGCGACGCGGTTCAGTGTCGGGCTTGAAGGCTTCCCAGATCACGGCAGAGGTCGGCTCGTTGGTGGGCCAGGCATCGAAGACCCGGCCACCCGTGCGCCGGTCGATCCGGACCATGCGAACGCCGCGCGGGGCGAGGAACGGCCTGCCTGACCAGTGATCGCGCGTCTCTTCGACGAACTGCCGCATGATTGGCGCGGCGGTGTTTCCGCCCTGGATATAGCCGCCCATGTTGCGCGGGTTGTCGAAGCCGAGATAGGTCCCCGCGACGATGTCGGGCGAGCCGCCGACGAACCATGCATTGGTCGGGCCGGAGCTGGTGCCGGTCTTGCCGAACAGCGGGATGCCAAGGTCTCGCAGGCGGGTGGCCGTGCCGCGCTGGACCACGCCTTCGAGCATGTGCACGACCTGGAAGGCGGTGCGTCCGTCCATCACCTGCCGCCCGCGGCGACCGAAGCGCGGCATTGGGCTGCCGTCCCATTCATCCATGTTGCATCCGGTGCACTCGCGCTCGTCGGCACGCCAGATCACGCGGCCATCGCGGTCCTGCACGTAGTCGATCAGCGAGGGCGGATTGAGCCGGCCGTGGTTCACCAACATGGCATAGGCGGCGACCATGCGCTCCACCGTCGTGTCGCCTGCGCCCAGCGCGAAGGCGGGATAGGGATCGTAGGCGCCCTCGTCCGCGATGCCGACGTTCTCGAAGGTGTCGATCACATTCTCCATGCCCGTTTCCATCGCGATGTGGACGGTCATGAGGTTCTTCGACTGCTCCAGCCCGTAGCGCATGGGATATTCGCCGCCGCCGCGGCTGCCGCCGAAGTTGGTGAAGCACTTCTCGCCCAGGTTGGCGCCCTGGTAATAGCAGTACTGGCTGTCCGGGATCATCGTCGCCGGGGTCATGCCGTGGTCAAGGCCGGTGGCGTAGACAAAGGGCTTGATGGTCGAACCCGGCTGGCGTTCTGCCTGCGTCGCGCGGTTGAAGCTGCCCAGGCGGCTGTCGAAACCGCCCTGCATGGCCAGCACGCGGCCCGTGTCGGGGGCCATGGCCATGAACCCGCCGGAGACTTCGGGCAGCGGGGCAAGACGCCACGAGCCACCGCTCGGCTCCACCGCCACGACGTCACCCACGTCCATCGATTCCGGCGCGGAGGCCAGTGCCACTTCCTGTCCATCGGAGAAGCCGACCGTCGCGCTGCTGCCCGACTTCGCGATGACGACGGCGATGCGCCAGTCATCATAGTCGATCGAGATGTTGGAGCTGCGGAGCTGGTCCGTCAGGTCACCGTTCTCGGGGTTGATCGTGGCAATCGCCCCGCCCCAGCCCCGGTTGCCGTGATAACGCAGCATGGCCGCACGGAGCGAATTGCGCGCCGCGTCCTGCAGTTCCATGTCGAGCGAGGTTCGCACCCACAGGCCGCCGGCATAGACGCTGTTCGGCCCGTCCTCGGCCTGCTCTCCATACATGTCGATCAGCTGGCGGCGCACTTCCTCGAGGAAATAACCTGCGTCGGCGCTGCGCTGTGTAGTCTGACCCTGCACGATGCCGAGCGGCTGCGCCTGCGCAGTCTGCATCTCTTCGGCGGTGATGTAGCCGTTGTCTTCCATCTGCTCGAGCACCCAGTTCCGGCGGGCACGGGCAGTGTCGTAATTGGCTTCGCGGCTATAGACTTCGGGCGCACGCGGCAGAATGGCGAGATAGGCCATCTCGTGCAGTTCAAGTTCGCCCACGTCCTTGTCGAAATAGGCCCGCGCCGCAGCCTGCACGCCGTAGGAGCGGCGACCCAGCGGGATCTCGTTGAGGTAGAGCGTGATGATCTCCTCTTTCGACAGCACGCCCTCGATGCGCGTTGCGAGGATCATCTCGCGCAGCTTGCGGGTGATCGAGTATTCGTTGCCGACGAGGATGTTCTTGGCGACCTGTTGCGTAATCGTCGAACCGCCCACGGCGCGCTCGTCCGAACCCAGCTTCGAGACATAGTCGATCACGGCATTGACGAAGCCACCCGCGTCGATGCCGTTGTGGCTCCAGAAAGTTTCGTCTTCCGCCGAGACATAGGCGTTGAGCAGCTGTTCCGGCAGGTCGCCGAACTCCAGCTCAACCCGTCGCTCGCGTTCATAGCGGTGCACGATCTCGCCATCGATACCGCGCACGACAGACGGCAGGTTCGGCTCGTAATCCAGCAGCGTTTCTGCATCGGGGAGGTCACGCGTCAGCCAGATATAGCCTGCCAGCGCCACCACAAGGCCCAGCAGCATCGTGCTGATTCCCCAGCGGAACCACCGCTTGGCAGCCCACAGGGCGCTGAACCGCGTGGTCAGCGGGCGCAGTACGTGGCGTAGGCCTTCCCAGGCGTCACCGAATTTGGATGCAATAGTCGTCATAGCCAGATGCAGCGCCTTACATGCCAAGTCTGGCTGGCGCCAGAATGAATAGTATCAGGTAGCGCCCGACTGGCGGGCAAAATAGATGCGGATGGCGCGCGCCATGACTTCGGCAAAGCGTTCGCGCCCTTCGACAGAGGCGAGCGCCGCCGCCTCTTCCTCGTTGGTGACGAAACCAGCCTCGAACAGCACGCTCGGCACGTCTGGCGCGCGCAGGACCGCCAAGGCTGCCGAGCGGCGAGCCTGTGGGTGAAAGCGCAGGTTACCGTTCCCTTCCCGTTCAATCAGCTGGGCAAATTCGACCGATTGTTCGCTCGTCCGGCGCTGCGACAGCTCGACCAGGATAGCATTTACGGCCTCGTCCTGCCCCGAAAGGTCAATCCCGTTGATGATGTCGGCCTCGTTCTCGCGCTCCGCAAAACGGGCAGCAGCTTCGGAGCTGGCGGTTTCTGAAAGGGTGTAGATCGAAGCGCCGGTTACGTCGGCGCGCTCACCGGCACTGTCGGCATGGATGGAAAGGAACAGGTCCGCTCCCAGGTCGCGCGCAATCGCCGCCCGTTCCTCCAGCACGATGAAGCTGTCGTCGTCGCGAGTCATGGCGACGCGTATGCCGCCTTCTTCCAGCAGCCGGTCGCGCAAGGCGCGCGCCAGTCCCAGGACAATCGTTTTCTCGCGGAACTGGCTGCCCACGGTGCCGGGATCAGGCCCGCCATGCCCTGCGTCGATCACCACCAAAGGGCGGGTGGGATCGTCCGGGCCTTCGATATCGGGTAAGCCTATGGTCTCGGCTGCTTCGGGCAAGGCGACGCGGACAACGTAGTCGCGCCCCAGCACTGGCACGGGGATGGCAGCGCCAATGGAATAGAGCACGCCCAGCAACAGCACCGGAAGGGCGAACAGCAGGGCAATCTGGATCCGCTGCGACATGCAGGTGAACTCTCTTCCTTAAACCCGCCCCAAGGGCTGCGCTGATGCGCCGGTTGCATTCCAAGGGATTTTTGCGTGAATGCGCAACAAGGTTGCCGAAGCTTTCCCCCAATGCTAACCGTTTGCGCGCCGGAGCGATTGTGCATCCCGGCCTATCCGAAACCGCCTCCAGGGGCGCTTCGGCACTACGTTACAGGTTGATGCCGCAATGCAAAGTAATAGCCAGCAAGCCAAGCAGCGTCCGCAAGGTCGCCTGATGGCTGCGGGGCTTCCAGCGCAGACGCAAACCCTGCGCCTTGGCACTGCGACAGACGCAATTCGCACTTCGATTCGCCCACTTGGCCACGAAGTGATGATCTCAAACTCCCGCTTCAACGGCGGGACCCACACATATCGGCAGCCCATCTCCCGCAAACCGGCCACCCGTTGGCCGGCTGGCGCCGGATTCGCTGCCTGGAGAATATTCAATGGCAACGCGCATGCTTATCGATGCGCGCCACCCGGAAGAAACGCGGGTGGCGGTGCTCAAGGGAAACCGGATTGAGGAGTTCGACTTTGAATCTGCTGAACACAAGCAGATCAAGGGCAATATCTATCTAGCGAAAGTCACCAGGGTCGAGCCGTCGCTGCAGGCGGCCTTCGTCGATTTTGGCGGCAACCGGCACGGTTTCCTCGCTTTCAGCGAAATCCATCCCGACTACTACCAGATCCCTTCGCAGGACCGCGAAGCCCTGCTGGCCGAAGAACAGGCAGCGGCGGAGGAAGAAGCCAAGCTTCGGGCCGAGGAGGAAGAGGACGAAGACGGCGAGATCGATGCCGACGATCACGACGACGATGAAGACGATGACGAGCCGGGCGTCGAAGAAATCGACACCAGCGAGAAAGACGACGTCGCCACCATCGAGGACGGTCACGTAGACGGCGCCAGCGAAGATGCTGACGATGCCTCCGAGGACGACAGCGAAGACGAGGAATCGGACGACGATTCCGATGAGGACGGCGACAGCAAGCCGCGTTCTCGCGCTCGTGGCCGTGGCCGCAGCCGTGGTCGCCGCCAGCAGGGCCGTGGCGGTCGCGGCGGTTCGCGCGCCAAGGAAATCGACGAAGCCCGCGCCAAGCGCCAGGCGCTGCGTCGCCGCTACAAGATCCAGGACGTCATCCAGCGCCGCCAGGTGCTGCTGGTGCAGGTCGCCAAGGAAGAACGTGGTAACAAGGGTGCCGCCCTCACCACCTACCTGTCCCTCGCAGGCCGCTATTGCGTGCTCATGCCCAATTCCAGCCACGGTGGCGGAATTTCGCGCAAGATTTCCAACGGTTCGGACCGCAAGCGCCTGAAGTCGATCGTATCCGACCTCAGCTTGCCCAAGTCGATGGGCCTGATCGTCCGCACAGCAGGCCTCAGCCGCACCAAGCCAGAAATCAAGCGTGACTTCGATTACCTCGCCCGCCTGTGGGACGAAATCCGCGAACGCACACTCAGCAGCAGCGCCCCCAGTGCGATCCATTCGGATTCCGACCTGATCAAGCGTGCCATCCGCGACATCTACAACCGCGAAATCGAAGAAGTCGTGGTCGAGGGCGAGGAAGGCTACAAGGCGGCCAAGGCCTTCATGAAGCTGCTGATGCCCAG
>JAUIIG010000054.1 GCA_030431875.1 Alphaproteobacteria bacterium | reverse complement strand
CCCCGCTGTCGACCACCGGCTCCGTCGGCCCGGCCGTCGACTTCGCGATCTTCAGTCTGCACCTTGCCGGTGCCGGCTCGATCCTGGGCGCGACCAACTTCATCACCACCATCTTCAACATGCGTGCGCCGGGCATGACCCTGCACAAGATGCCGCTGTTCGTGTGGTCGGTGCTGGTCACTGCCTTCCTGCTGCTGCTGGCGCTGCCGGTGCTGGCTGCTGCCATCACCATGCTGCTGACCGACCGCAACTTCGGCACGACCTTCTTCAACGCTGCCGGTGGCGGTGACCCGATCCTGTACCAGCACCTGTTCTGGTTCTTCGGCCACCCCGAGGTCTACATCATGATCCTGCCGGGCTTCGGCATGATCTCGCAGATCGTCGCCACCTTCAGCCGCAAGCCAGTGTTCGGCTATCTCGGCATGGCCTACGCCATGGTCGCGATCGGCGTGGTCGGCTTCATCGTCTGGGCGCACCACATGTACACCGTGGGCCTCGACGTGAACACGAAGATGTACTTCACTGCGGCCACCATGGTCATCGCGGTGCCGACCGGCATCAAGATCTTCAGCTGGATCGCCACCATGTGGGGCGGTTCCATCCAGTTCAAGTCGCCGATGGTCTGGGCCATGGGCTTCATCTTCCTGTTCACCGTGGGCGGCGTGACCGGCGTGGTGCTGGCCAACGGCGGCGTCGACGACAACCTGCACGACACCTACTACGTGGTGGCGCACTTCCACTACGTGCTGTCGCTGGGTGCCGTGACCTCGATGTTCGCCGGCTGGTACTACTGGTTCCCCAAGATGTCCGGCCGCATGCACAGCGAATTCCTGTCGCACCTGCAGTTCTGGATCTTCTTCGTCGGCGTGAACATGATCTTCTTCCCGATGCACTTCCTGGGCCTGCAGGGCATGGCACGTCGCTATCCCGACTATGCCGACGCATTCACTTACTGGAACGAAGTCGCCACGCTGGGTTACAAGATCATGGCCGTTTCGGTGGTCATCTTCTTCGTGAACATCATCTACGCCTTCGTGGCCGGCAAGAAGGCTCCGGCCAACTACTGGGGCGAAGGTGCGACGACGCTGGAATGGAGCCTGTCCAGCCCGCCGCCGTTCCACCAGTTCGAAACGCTGCCGGTGATCGAAGACCACCACAGCGCCGACGACCACATCAGCGAGAAGCCGGCAACCGCGTAATGCGGGCCCTCGCTTGAACGAAAACGGGAGGGGGCGCGCCGGAGACGGGGCGCCCCTTTCGCTTGAAACACCGCCCAAGGTCCAGCACCGAGAGCACAACTAAAGTGACCATGACCGCCGCCCCAACTGCAACCCCTCTGCCCGCCGAGTGGCGCGACTTCTTCGCGCTGACGAAGCCGCGGGTCATGAGCCTGGTCGTGTTTACCGGGCTGGCGGGGCTGCTGGCGGCACCCGGCGCCATCCACCCCGTACTCGGCTTCACCGCCATCCTGTGCATCGCCATGGGCGCGGGCGGCGCGGCTGCGCTCAACCAGTGGTGGGAAAGCGAGATCGACGGCAAGATGAAGCGGACCGCCAAGCGCCCGCTTCCCGCCGGACGCATGCGCCGCGACGATGCACGCGATTTCGGCATGATTCTGTCGGGCACCTCGGTCTTCATCATGTTGGTGGCGATCCACTGGCTGGCCGCCGTGGTGCTGGCGCTGAGCATTTTCTACTACGCCGTGGTCTACACCATGTGGCTGAAGCCGCGCACGCCGCAGAACATCGTCATTGGCGGCGGGGCGGGGGCCTTTCCGCCGCTGATCGGCTGGATCGCGGTGACCGGCGAGATCACCCTGATGCCGGTGCTGCTGTTCACCATCATCTTCATCTGGACGCCGCCGCACTTCTGGGCGCTCGCGCTGTTCGTGAAGACTGACTACGCCGAAGCCGGTATTCCGATGATGCCGGTCGTGCGCGGCGAGAAATCCACCCGCCGCCAGGTGCTCGCCTATTCGGTGGTGCTGTTCGCGGTGTCCCTGCTGCCGTGGCTGCTTGACGGCACCGGCTTGATCTACGGCATCAGCGCGCTGGTGCTGTCCGGCTTGTTCGTGGCGCTGTCGGTTCCAGTCGGCCTGCGCACCACCCAGCCAGAGGACACCATGAAGCCGGAGAAGCGGCTGTTCGCCTGGTCGGTCATCTACCTTTTTGCCCTCTTTACCGCGCTTGTCGCAGATCGCATGGTGCTGTCATGACCCCCGAAGAACAGGAAGAATTCATCCGCCGCCGCAAGGCCCGCAACGTGGTGATCGGACTGCTGCTGATGGGCTTCGTGATCCTGTTCTACGCCATCACCATCGTGAGGATGGGTGACTGATGACGACCATGGCCCTCGAAGCGCGCAACAAGCGCACCATGATGATCGCTTTCGGCATTGCCCTGGGCATGCTCGGGCTCGGCTATGCGGCCGTGCCGCTCTACGACCTGTTCTGCCGTGTCACCGGTTTCGGCGGCACCACCCAGGTGGCGAGCGAGGCGGAGGCCGACCTGGCTGAGCGGATGGCGGCGAGCGCAGGCGGCACGACCTATTCGATTCGTTTCGATGCCAATACCTCGCGCGACATGCCGTGGACCTTCCGCCCGGTGCAGGTGACCGACACCGTCGCCATCGGCCAGCGCGACATGGCCTTCTACCTCGCGCGCAACAACTCCTCAGTCCCCGTCACGGGCACGGCCACTTTCAACGTCGAGCCCGAACAGGCGGGGCGTTATTTCAACAAGATCCAGTGCTTCTGCTTTACCGAGCAGACGCTGCAGCCCGGCGAAGAAGTGCGCATGCCCGTGCTCTACTATGTCGACCCGGCAGCGCTGGACGATCCGAACATGGAAGGTGTGCAGCAGATCACCCTGTCCTACACTTTTCACCGCGCTCCCGACCAGCCGGAAGCGCAGCAAGCCGAAGAAGCACAGGATAGAGCCAGCTAGGCTCTGGACCAGAGCGCAAGCACGCATTACAGGCCCATCAAACCCCGTAACGGGACAAGCATCAGGATAGAACTCATGGCCGGCGCCAAGAACCACGATTATCACATCCTTCCGCCCGACATCTGGCCCCTGGTGGGCGCGCTTTCGGGCCTGACCTTCACCACCGGCATGGTGATGTTCATGCACCGCGCCGAAGAAGCCTTTCCGGATGGTGCTTGGCGCGTTGTCCTGGGCCTCGGCATTGCCGGCCTGATCGCCACCTTCTTCGGCTGGTTCTCCAAGATCGTGAACGAAGCGCAGAGCGGCGACCACACCCCGGTGGTGCAGCTGCACATGCGTTACGGCATGATCCTGTTCATCGCTTCGGAAGTGATGTTCTTCGTTGGCTGGTTCTGGTCGTGGTTCGATTTCTCGCTGTTCCCGGCGCCGATCGAAATGGTCATGACCGACAACGGCCCGATCTGGCAGAACCTGATTGGCCAGGAAGGCGCTGCGGCCCTTGCACATTTCCCGCCTGATGGCATCCAGGTGCTCGACGCTTTCGACCTGCCGCTGCTCAACACGCTGATCCTGCTGTGCTCGGGCACCACGGTGACCTGGGCCCACCACTGCCTGATCAACGGTGACCGCGACGGCCTGAAGAAGGGCCTGTGGCTCACCATCGCGCTGGGCGTGCTGTTCACCAGCATCCAGGCCTACGAATATAGCCACGCCTCCTACGGCTTCGGTGGCAACACCTACAGCTCGGCCTTCTACATGGCGACCGGCTTCCACGGCTTCCACGTGCTGGTCGGCACGATCTTCCTGATCGTCTGCCTCGCCCGCGCCTACAAGGGCCACTTCACCCCCAAGCAGCACTTCGGCTTCGAAGCCGCTGCCTGGTACTGGCACTTCGTCGACGTCGTCTGGCTGTTCCTGTTTGTCGTCGTCTACGTCTGGGGCGGCTGGGGTCTCGAACCGCACTAGGCGCATTCGTGACGGACAATACCGAAACACCAAAGGGGCGGCCCGCCATGAGCGAGGTCGCCCTTTTCGGTTGCTGCCCGCAGTGCGGCAATCGCACGCTGTTCGACGGCATGCTCAAGTTCGCCGCCAAGTGCCCGAACTGCGGCCTCGACTATTCGCGCTTCAACGTGGGTGATGGCCCGGCGGCCTTCGTCACCATGGTGGTCGGCGGAATAGTCGTGGCGCTGGCCTTGTGGGTGCAGCTATCGTTCGAACCGCCGTGGTGGGTGCATGTGATCTTGTGGCTGCCGCTGGTCGTGGTCGGTGTGATCGCCGGGCTGCGCGTCACCAAGGCATGGCTGCTTGGCAGCGAATTCGTCCGCCGGGCAGAGGAACACCGGCATGACGGGAGCGACCTGTCATGAGTGACACGCCGATGCGCAAGGTTCCCGTCTTGGCGACCGTGGTTGTGATTGCCGCGGTTTTCACCATGATCGGCCTTGGCATCTGGCAGCTGGGGCGGCTGGAAGAGAAAGAGGCGATGATTGCGCGGTTCGAGGCAGCCGCCGATAATCCGGCCATGTTGGCCGCATTTCCGGAGGAAGACCCGGAAGCAAACCTCTATCGTCGCACGCCGTACGAGTGTTTCCATCCGGGGCGCTGGTCTGCGATCGCCGGGCGCAATTCCTCCGACCAGGCGGGTTATGTCCATATTGCCGAGTGCTGGGACAGCGAGCGCCGCATTTCGGCGGATGTGGTCGTGGGGTGGTCACGAAGCCCAACCGCCCCGGTATGGGAAGGCGGCGCTTTGACAGGCATGATTGCTCCGGGCGGCGAAGCAGGCTGGCGCGTGGTCGCCGATCCGCCGCTGGCAGGGTTGCAGGCCAATGCCACCCCCGACCCCAACGACACGCCCAACAACCACCTCGCCTATGCCTTCCAGTGGTTCTTCTTCGCGCTCACGGCGTTGGTGATCTACGCGCTCGCCCTGCGCCGCCGGTGGCGGGACCGGAGCGCGGCATGAATATGTGGTGGGGGCCGCGCCTTCGGCGCACCGATTTCGTCTTCGCCGTGTTTACGATCAACCTGGCCTGGGTGGCTGCGCTCTACTTCGCACTCGGCGGGCTGTCGTTGATGTTGCAGCTTGGTCCGCGTTCGGTCTTCACGCGCTGGGGGACGGAACCGCTGGAGCTTTCGGCCATCAACTTCGCGTTCGATCTGGTCCTCGCCTCGCTTGCCTGGCGGCGTCTGCAGGACGCCAACCTGCCGGGCTGGTACCTGGTCGCGGCAATCATCCTACTTTGGCTGATGGCGCTGGTTCCCGCGCTTTCGATTGCTGCCAGCGTTGCCGCGCTGGTCGGCTTGCTGGCCTTGCTGTTCCTCCCGCCGAGCGTCGGCCCGAACCGTTTCGGCAAGGACCCGCGCGGCTGGAAATCGCCCGAACACCAGGCGGAGCAAAAGGAACGCCTCGCCAAGGGTGAATAATCCTTGCCTCGGCAGTGCTTGCCGAGAGCCTTCCATCCATCTAACGCGCGGCTCGACATGAAGTACATTTCCACCCGTGGCAGCGCACCGGCGCTCGACTTCGAAGGCGTGACGCTGGCTGGCCTTGCGTCCGATGGCGGCCTCTATGTGCCCGAGCACTGGCCGCGCTTCACCGAGTACGAGATCGACGCCATGGCGGGTCTCTCCTACGTGGAGCTGGCGGTGAAGGTGATGGGACCTTTCGTCGAAGGTTCGCTGACCGAGGACGAGCTGCGCGAGCTGTGCACGCGCGCCTATGGCCGCTTCAGCCATGCCGCCGTGACGCCGCTGGTACAGCTGGACCAGCAGCACCACGTGCTGGAGCTGTTCCATGGCCCCACGCTGGCTTTCAAGGATGTGGCGCTGCAACTGCTCGGCCGCCTGTTCGAACACTTCCTCGCCAAGGGTGACGACCACCTGACCATCGTTGGCGCCACCAGCGGCGACACCGGCAGCGCGGCGATCGATGCCGTGGCGGGGCGTGAGCGCGTGGACATCTTCATGCTCCACCCCAAGGGCCGCGTCAGCGACGTGCAGCGCCGCCAGATGACCACGGTGCGCGCGCCCAACGTGCACAACCTCGCCATCGACGGCAGCTTCGACGATGCCCAGGCCATGGTGAAGCGCATGTTCGGCGATCCGGAGATGGCTTCGTCCAAGGGCGGCAAGTTCCGCATCAGCGCGGTCAATTCGATCAATTGGGCCCGCCTGATGGCGCAGGTGGTCTACTACTTCGCCTCTGCGCTCCAGCTAGGCGCTCCGCACCGCAAGGTCGCCTTCTCTGTGCCGACCGGCAATTTTGGTGATGTCTTTGCGGGCTATGTCGCGGCGCAGATGGGCTTGCCGATCGAGCGCCTGATCGTGGCGACCAACGTCAACGACATCCTTCACCGCGCGCTTTCGAGCGGCGACTACTCCGCGGGCACCGTCACCCCGACGGCTGCGCCGAGCATGGATATCCAGGTCAGCTCCAACTTCGAGCGCCTGCTGTTCGACCTCGGCGGCCGCGACGGCGCGGCCATGGCCGAACAGATGCGCGGGTTCGAGGCGACCAAGGCCATGCTGCTCACCAATGCCCAGCGCCAGGGTGCGGCCTCGCTGTTCTCCAGCGCGCGCGTGGATGCAAGCGAGATGTCGCAGGCGATGGCCTGGGCAGCGCGCGAATGCGGCGAAGTGCTCGATCCGCACACCGCCATCGGCCTTGCTGCCGCGCGCGCTTCTGACGTGGCTGCGGCGACGCCCGTGGTGACGCTGGCGACGGCACACCCGGCCAAGTTCCCTGACGCGGTGGAGCGTGCGACCGGTATCCGCCCATCGCTGCCCGCCCGCGTGGGTGACCTGTTCGACCGTACCGAGGCGCTGGTCGAGTTGCCCGGTGAATACGAAGCCGTGGCCGAATTCGTGGCGGCGCGCGCAACACCCAGCGCCTGATGGCAGACCTCGTCACACAGCCCGTGGTCATGGCTGGCGAGGGCTGGCTAGAGTATGGCTTGGTCGACAGCGGCAATGGCCGCAAGCTGGAACGCTACGGCGACTACTGCTTCATCCGGCCCGAACCGCAGGCCATGTGGACCCCGCGCCAGAGTGACTGGCAGGCGCAAGGCGAATTCGTTCCCGGCAGCGACGAGGACGGCGGCGGACGCTGGCAGTTCAACCGCGATGTGCCGCGCGATGGCTGGCCGCTAGCTTGGGAGAACGTCCGCTTCACTGCCCAGTGCACCCCGTTCCGCCACCTCGGCTTCTTCCCCGACATGTCGCCCGTCTGGCACTGGATGCGCGGACAGCTCGTAGGCCGCGATGACGCCTCGACGCTCAACCTGTTCGGCTACACGGGCGTCGGTTCGTTGGCGCTCAGCGAGTGCGGTCCCGTCACTCATGTCGATGCCAGCAAGAAGTCGGTCGCCCAGGCGCGCGAGAATGCGGCGCTGGCGGGCATGGAGGATCGCCCGATCCGCTGGCTGGTCGACGATGCCGCCAAGTTCACCGCGCGCGAAGTGCGGCGCGAGAACCGCTACGACGGCATCATCCTCGACCCGCCAAAGTTCGGGCGCGGGCCGAAGAACGAGACCTGGCGTATCGAAGAAGGCCTGCCCGGCCTGATCGGCGATTGCCGCCAGTTGCTGGATGCAGACAGCCGGTTCCTGTTCCTGACGGTCTATGCCGTGCGCATGTCCTCGCTCGCCATCGGCGGGCTGCTGGCAGAGGTGTTCAAGGACCTGCCGGGTACAATCGAACACGGCGACCTTGCCGTGCTCGAGGATGGCGAAAACGGACGTCTGTTGCCCACCGCGATTTTCGCGCGGTGGTCTAACAATTAAGCCGCCTGCCTAAGCTGCCTGCAAGTCTGCCAGGAATTCGCGGATACGCGCTGCATTGTAGCCCACGTCGCTCACGCCCACGCGGCTTACCGAACGCATGTCCACGCGGGTAGAACCGTCGGCGACCGGCGTCACTTCCACGATCACGTCGTCATAGAAGCGCACATAGCCAGCCGTGGCCGTAGCTTCGAGGCGTCCCGCTTCGGCGTCGTAGTCCGCGATCTCCCAGCCGCGCGCTTCGGCCAGTGCCTGTGCGTCGGCGAGCACTTCGGCGGGAGCCTTGTCGATCACGATCGGGCCGATGTCGCCATAGGCTTCCTCGTGGAAGGCGCGCCATTGGTCGACGTCGAAGGGACCCGTGCTGACCGGATTGTCGACATCAAGCGTGCTGAACTGCGGCATGTCGTCGAGGTCAGTGCTGATGTCGTGGATTGGCGGCACCTTGCCCGCCGGGATGATCAGCATCGTGTAAACGGCCAGTGCCATGGCACCCGCAAGCAGTGTGCCTGCGGCCAGCTTTACCGTGCTGCCCTGCTTCTTCCACAGCGTCCAGCCAAGCGCCAGTACACCTATCAGCGTTAGCGCGCGGGCAGGGTTTATGGACATGAAGAAGGGGATGAAGCCTTGCAGCTTGTCGATCATGTCGAACCGGGCCAGCGTGGCAGCACCCACCACGATCAGCACCAGGATCAGTGCGCCGCCCAACACGAAGTTGGCCACGTAGCGGACAATCCGTGAATTGCTCTTGGGTGCCGGAGCAGGTGCCCCTGCGCCTTCGGTTTCTACTGCGTCCGCCATGATCTGCTCCCCGTTCTCGTATTTGTGCACGGACTCACTCCAATTTTCACCGCGCGTCAACTGTAGCCAAAGGTCCACCCTCCCACCTTGCCAAGTGCCGCCGTCGCTGCCAGAGGCGCGGCATGGCCGATAGCCTTCATCTCGAGCTCGTGAATTTCACGCACATGGTCCACACCGGGATTTACTCGGAGGAGACCGGCCAGCCGCAGCCGCTGCGCTTCACCTTGCGGGTGAAGCTGAAGGTAGAGCGGCATTACGACGCCGATACGCCGCTCGATGCCAGCAAGAACTACATGGACCTGAAGTTCGCCTGCTCCGAGGCTCTGGGCGACCGGCACTACAAGCTGATCGAGGCCGTGGCCGATCATGTCTGCGAGACGCTGTTCTTGCAGGACGAGCGGGTGGAAGAGGTGAGCGTAAAGATCGAGAAGCTGGCCCTGTCCGAGGGCGACGAGCTGATCGGCATCACGCTGGTGCGCGAGCGCAAGTGACCGCGCTGGTGCGGATCGACGCGCGCGGCCTGCCGGCTGCCCCGCTCGACGCCGCGGCTGCCTTCCATGCCCGGGTTGTTCCCGAAGTACGCAAGGCCGCAGGCAACGACGCCGCGATCCTGTTCGATCCGGCCGATCACACCCATCGTGGCTGGCGCCGTGCGGCAGTGGAAGAACTGGCGCGCGAGGCGGCCCCGAACCGGGTCAACGGCATTGCCGGACCGGCTGGGGAGGGAGTGGACGACACTTGCGACTACCTTGCCGCCGCACCTGGTGTAACCGGACAGCTGCTGCAAACGGATGGCAATTCGCAAGATAATCCGTAGATAGGCCCCATGTCCTGCTCGCAGCCACTTGTAGACGCTTTCCAGCGCCGCATTTCCTACCTTCGCCTGTCGGTGACGGATCGCTGCGACCTGCGCTGTTCCTACTGCATGCCCGAACGCATGACCTTCCTGCCCAAGAAGGACGTGCTGAGCCTGGAAGAACTGCACAAGCTGGGCCTCGCCTTCATCGAGCGCGGGATCACCAAGATCCGCCTGACCGGCGGCGAGCCGCTGGTTCGCCGCGACGTGATCGAACTGGTGCAGGCGCTGGGCCGCAAGCTGGGCGACGGGCTGGACGAACTCACGCTCACCACCAACGGCACCCGGCTGGAAGAATTCGCTGGCGACCTGTTCGAAGCGGGCGTGCGCCGGGTCAATGTCAGCCTCGATACGATGGATTCGGCCTTGTTCGAGGAACTGTCCCGCCGCGACCGACTGCTGCCCGTGCTGCGCGGCATCGCCGAGGCCAAGCGTGTCGGCCTGCAGGTGAAGATCAACACCGTGGCGCTGAAGGGCCTTAACGAGGGCGAGATCCCCTTCCTCGTCGAATGGGCCGGGACGAACGGCCATGACATGACTCTGATCGAGGTCATGCCGCTGGGTGAAGTCGAGGGCGAACGTGTCGACCACTACCTGCCGCTCCCCGCCGTGCGCGACGTGCTGGAAGAGCGCTTCACGCTGACCGACATTGCCGACAATACCGGTGGCCCGGCGCGCTATGTGCGGGTGGAAGAGACCGGCGGACGGCTGGGCTTCATCACCCCGCTCACCAACAATTTCTGCGCCACCTGTAACCGCATCCGCGTAACCGCGACGGGCGAACTCTACGCCTGCCTGGGCGGGGCGGAGAAGGTGGACCTGCGCGCCGCGCTGCGCTCCGACGCGCCGGACGAGAACGTGGCTGCCGCCCTCGACGAGGCCATGCGAATCAAGCCCGAACGCCATCACTTCAACCACGCCCGTGGCGCTGCTCCGGCCCAGCCGCGGCATATGTCGGTAACGGGCGGCTGATGGCCGTCACGGTCGTATTCCTCGGCAAGCTGGCGGACTTCGCGGGCGAGGGCGAACGTGAACTTCCCGCCCCGCTGGACTGGCAAGGGCTGCTCGGCGCCCTCGGTCCTGACCTTGCCGCCACCGCATCGGGTGAACGCACCAAGGTGGCCGTCAACGGAGCTGTACTGGCGGACAAGTCCGCGTTGGCCGCTGGGGACGGCGACGAGGTCGCGCTGCTGCCACCTGTCAGCGGGGGCTGAACCCGTGGCGATCACCGTCAAACTGCTTGAGACCCCGTTCAACCCCGGTCAGTTCGTCGGGCCTTTCACCAATGCCCACCCCGGTCTTGGCGGGGTCTGCACTTTCGTTGGCGAGGTGCGCGGTGAGGAGGACGTCGAGGCGCTGGAGCTGCTGCACTACGAGCGTATGACCCTGCCGGGCATAGAGGCGCTGGCGCAGCAGGCGGCCGAGCGATTCGACCTGATGGGCCTGCTGGTCGTCCACCGCACCGGCGTAATGCGTCCGGGTGAGCCAATCGTGCTGGTTTCCGCCTGCGCGAAGCACCGGCGCGGCGCGATCGACGCGGTCGATTTCTGCATGGACCACCTCAAGTCCGATTCGTGGTTCTGGAAGCGCGAGCTGCGGGGCGGCCAGTGGTCGTGGATCGAACCGCGCGCCGAAGACCATTCCGACCTTGCCCGCTGGGGCGATTGACCAGGATCAAGGCAGGCCTGTCCGATTCGCTCCATTCCTGCGCCCACAGGAAGGAGTTTACACATGGCAGAATTGGTTTCCCGCGAGCAGCTTGCCGCAACCGCAGATATCCGCACCGAGGCGCCCCGTGCGCCGACCACCGTCGATCGCACCTTCGAGCTTCCCAAGGGACTCTACGTCGCGACGGTCGGCCTCTACCTCGGCTTCATCGCCATGCTGGCGGTGACCTTTGCCCATCCCGAACTGACCATCCTTGCGGTGATCTTCGGTTTTTCCGTCATCGCCGGTTTCGGCCTGCCGCTGGTCTGGACCCGCCTGGCTCCCAAGTCGGCCTGCAAGAACCTGAGCTGGGCGCGATTCGTACACGAAGGCGTGATGACGGGCTCGGGCCGGGCAACGGCGCGCGATGCCAGCGTGCAGGTACTGATCCTGCCGGTCCTGATCTTCCTGTGGGGGGTAAGCGTGGTGGTAATCGCCGCGCTGGTCTGAAGTCTCCCGACCCTAGACCGCACCCTCCAGGCGCGCGGGATCGACCAGTTCGATTCCGCGCGCTCCGTGTCTGCGGATGGCACCCTGCTTTTCCAGCGTGGTCATGGCGCGGCTGACGGTCTCGATCGTGAGGCCCAGCATCGAGGCCATTTCACCCCGCGTCAGCGGCAGGTCGAACTTCTGCGACGGGTGGCACGGCGAATCGCTGGCCGCCTGAGCCAGTGCCAGCAGGAAGGTGCCGACCTGCTCGGTCGCGCTGCGACCTGAGCCGAGCGCCAGCAACTGGCGAGCCCAGTACAGGTCTTCCTGCGAGCGGCGCAGCAGGGCGCGGGTCAGCTTGGGATGATCGTCCAGCGCGCGCTGCATGTCGGCCTTGGCGAAGACGCACAGCGTCGACTTGGTCAGCGCCACCACGTCGTGCGCGGCAAAGGGGGCGAACATTTCGCCGATAAAGCCCGAAGGGTGGATCAGTGCCAGGATGCGCTCGTTGCCGTCCTCGTCGTAGGAGCAGACCTTCAGCGCGCCCGATACCAATGTAGCGCAGGCGGCATCTTCATCGCCAGCGGCAAACAGCACTTCACCGCGCGTCAGTTCGCGCGTGCGGCCTGCCTTTGACAGCGCTTCGCGTTCGTCATGGTCCAGCACGGCGCAGGCCGCGCTGTCGCGCACCGGGCAGGTTTCACAGGCGAGGCTCATGGCTGCAGTTCTCCTAGCAGCGAATCGATAACGGAATTCTGCTCATCGACCAAGGCACCGATCTCGTCCCGGGCGGCGACAATCGGCGTCAGGTCCTCAGCCGAGCTGGCGGCATTGACATAGAGACGATCAAGGTCGGCCAGTGCGATCATGGCGCTGGAACGGCGGGCCTCGAGGTCGGCGATAGCCACCTGCGCGCGGCCCCAGTTGTCACTGCCGGTGGCTGCGCCGCGGGCAGCCCGGGCGGAGTTGCGGGCAGCCGGTGCCGCGGCCAGGAACTGCGCATGGGCACTACGGGCGTCCGCGACCAATTCGTCGAGCCGTTCGAGCGTGGCGGGCGGCTGTACGGCGGGCGGGGGAGGGGGCGGTGCGACCTCCATGGTGCCACTGACTCGCTCGATGTCGCGCACCGCCAGCGAGGGGTAGTCTTCCTGCGGCGCGGCGCACCCTGCCAGCAGGGCCAGCGGCGCGAGGTATATCAGGGAACGTGCATGAGCCATCGGCTTCGTGCCCTACAATCCTCGCCCGCGGCTTTCCAGCATCCATTTTCTTTGGCTTTTTGCCGTCCGATTGGCCAATGTCGTGGTTGACAGCCAAGGGAGCTTGGCCTAACGGCGTCGCACTTTCCGGTGCCCGACGGGCGCCTTTTTTGTCATTGCCGCAAACTGGTGGGGGTTTTGCCCCGATTGGCGAGGGGCTGAAGACACCAGTAGAAACGGATTTGAGCACCATGTTCGCAGTAGTGCGCACGGGCGGCAAGCAGTATCGCGTCGCCGAAGGAGACAAGATCGCAGTCGAGAAGCTGGCTGGTGAAGCCGGCGATACGATTGTGCTGGACGATGTCCTGCTGGCTGGCGAAGGCGACACCATCGCCGATGCCGCCAAGGTCACCGTATCGGCAGAAGTGATCGCCCAAGCGAAGAGCGAGAAGGTTACGGTCTTCAAGAAGCGTCGCCGTCACAACTATCGCCGCAAGAACGGCCACCGCCAGCAGATGACCCTGCTGCGCATCGTGGGCGTTGGCGAAGGCAAGAAGGCAGCGCCGAAGAAGGCTGCTGCTGCCCCGGTGAAGGACACCTCGGAAGAGAAGGCCGCACCGAAGGCGCGCAAGGCTGCTCCCGCGAAGGAAGCTGCCGGCGCTGCCAAGGCAACCGCCGCCAAGAAGGCACCTGCCAAGAAGGCTCCGGCCAAGAAGCCGGCCGCCAAGAAGGCACCGGCCAAGAAGGCCGACTAAGGAAGAATTCCCGGCGCCCTGATCTGGATGGGCCCGGTTGCGAGACGAAGACGGAGTAAGACACAATGGCACATAAGAAAGCTGGCGGTTCATCGCGTAACGGTCGCGACTCAGCCGGTCGTCGCCTTGGTGTGAAGAAGTTCGGCGGTCAGGACGTGATCGGCGGCAACATTATCGTGCGTCAGCGCGGCACGAAGTTCTACCCGGGCGTCAACGTCGGCATGGGTAAGGACCACACGCTGTTTGCGCTGACCGAAGGCGTGGTGCGATTCCACGACGGCAAGCTCGGCCGCAAGTACGTCTCGGTCGACGCCATGGCGGAAGCCGCCGAATAACCGGATGACTCGATAAAGGGGCCATCCACCGGGATGGTCCCTCCGAGTGACACAACTCGGAATTTGGAAGGAGATGGGGCCGCCCCGTCTCCTTCTTTGATTCTCCTTCCTCGTTTTGAAATGCCGAGGGCCCACTGGAGGCGGGCTTGCGGCACATGGGGAGAATATCAATGTTCATGCGTACCGAGCGGCTGTTCCTGCGGCCCCTGTTCCCCGAAGACTGGCGTGAGGTCTATCGCGGCATCGCCGATTTCGACGTCGTCAGCATGCTGGCGCGCGCGCCCTGGCCCTATCGCCCGGTCGATGCGCAGTCGTTTTGCCGCAAGCCGGCTCCCAAGGGTGCGCTGAAATTCGTGGTGACCCTGCCCGAACTGTCCGGTGCGCCGATTATTGGCATGATCGGTATCGAACCCTTCGGCGAAAACGCGCATGAGCTTGGCTACTGGATCGGCAAGAAGTGGCAGCGCCGTGGTTATGCCACCGAGGCCGCGCGCGGTGCCCTGCAGATTGCAGATGCCTTGGGTATCGAGCGGGTCGAGGCAGGACATTACCTGGAAAACCCCGCGAGCGGGAAAGTGCTGCGCGCCGCCGGCTTCACCGACACTGGCGAGATCCGTCCGGTCTCCTGCCTTGCGCGGGGCGGTGAAGTGGTGCTCTCGCGCCGGTATGAACGGTGCAATCCGCAAATGGCGCAATGCCGGAGCGAGGAAGCCGCCTGACCTGTAAAGGCCGTGCCCGCCGCCTTATTCCGCAGGTACGGCCTCCATGTTGGCATCCACGTAAGCGCTGTCGTGCAACTGGATCAGCGCGCGATTGTCGTGGTCCCACGGGTGGAATCCGGGGCGGAAGTAGCTGAGCCAGCTAGGGAAAATCCGTCGCAACATGCCGGGCTTGCCGACGAGGTAGGCGAACAGCTTCCAGCGCGCTTTCCAGCCGGTGACGCCGTCCTGTTCCATCAGTTCCAGCGCGTCGCGCATGCGGTTGCGCAGGAAGCGGTAGGTCACTTGCAGCATGACCATGTTGCGCATGATGTAGCGTTTGCGCGGCTTCCAGTCGCGGGTGGCATGGAGCCAGGTGTCGTAAGCCACGCCCTTGTGTTCGATCTCTTCGGCGGCGTGCCAGCGCCACAGGTCGGGATCGCCCATGCCTTCGCTCAACAGGCTCTTTTCGTCGGTCAGGAAGAGGTGGGCGATGATCGCGGTGAAATGCTCCAGCGCAATGGTGATTGCCAGCGTGACGATGGGCGGGGCCTGCAGGGCGTCGTCCGTGAGGGCGTTCACGCGCTGCTGGATATTGCTCATGTCATAGCCCGCGTCGGTCGCCACGCGGTTGAAGGCGACGTGTTCGCGGGTGTGGTTTACTTCCTGCCGGATGAATTCGCGGATTTCTGCCGCGAGGCGTGGCGGGGTGCCATCCCGGTGCGCCTTGACTGCCTCGATGAACATGGCTTCGCCGCGGGGGAAGGAGGCCGACAGGGCGAGGAACCAGGCTGAGGCGACAGGATCGCCGCCACGTTCCCGCCGAGTGTTCCGGCCGAATCGGCGGTCACGCACGGTAAGTGTGATATCCTCGGGGCTTGCCTTGGGTGGTGCCTTTGCGGTCATATCGCTGTCCGAATCAACTGCGGCCATCGGTCGATCGTCTTTCTGGAGTGAACTTACACAAATGTCAATAAGGAAGCGGTTAAGCCCGGAGGAGAGTCGCGCGCAGGCGCTGGAGGCGGCGCGTGCCTTGCTGATCGAAGCCGGACCGCAGGCGGTGACGCTGAAGGCCGTGGCCGCGCGCGTCGGACGCACCCACGCCAACCTGCTGCACCATTTCGGCTCTGCCTCCGGCCTGCAGAAGGAACTCGCGCGGCACCTGGCGCAGACGGTCTGCGATTCGATCGGCGAGGCCGTGCGCGCCACACGTGCCGGCATCGGCTCCCCGCGCGAAGTGGTGGATCTGACCTTCGATGCCTTCGGGCGCGAAGGCGGCGGGGCGCTGGCCAGCTGGATGCTCGCCTCGGGTAACGAAGACGCGCTCAACCCCATCATCGAGACCATCCACGCGCTGGTGCACGACCTGGCGCCGGGCGAAGTCCATCATGGCGGCGAACTGGCCATGCACGAAGATACCTTCACGCTGGTACTGCTGGCGCTGGGCGATGCCCTGCTGGGCGAACCGCTGGCCGAGTCACTGTCGGTGAAGCGCTCGGTCGCGCGCGAACGGGCGGAGGAAATGCTGGTGTCGGGCTTTCGCAAGACCTACGGGCCGACGGCCTAGGCCTCGCTCGCCAGCGTCATCCAGTCCGGGACGAGGTCAGTCGGAATATCATCCACCCGCAGGTGATCCACGGCTTGGCCTAGGTCCGAATAGGCGACCTTGCGGCGCTTTTCTTCCGAGCGGTCGAGCGGGACGACCACCAGCCGCCGGTTGACCTTCTGCCGCCAGTTCATCCGCGCGGTGTTTTCCTGTCCGATGTAGCAACCCTTGGTAAAGCTGACGCCGTTCAGCTCAACCGCGTTGGTCTCCAGCCACAGCACGTCGCCCAGTTCCTCGCGACCCTCGGCCACGCCGAGCGACAGGCGGTGTGCATGGTAGGCGTCGTCAACGACGGCGGCATTGTCGTCGCCGGAAAGCCATCGCCAGCCGAGCGCAGGCAGGCGCGGATCGGGCGATGCGTCAGCGCGTTCTTCGGTGCTCCAATACACGTACAACGCGGGGTCGACGGCAATCTCCAGCTTGCGGCGCAAGCGGTAGAGCGACAGGCGCTTGACCAGTTCTTCGGCTGTCTCGGCCTCGCAGTCGAGCAGCATGGCATCATCCTGGCGCCAGACGATCATGTCGAACATGGCCTTGCCCTGTGCCGTCAGCAGCGCGGCGTAGGCAGGCAAGTCGCCGGTCACGTCATTGGTCAGCAGGCCCTGCAGGAAGGCTGCGGCGTCCTCGCTGTCATCGGTGGGAGCGACACGCACCACGGCGCGATTGGAGAGGCGTCCTTCGGTCATGGGTGACAGATAGGGCGGGGCGCGGCATAGGCAATCCCATGAGCGAATCCCTCACCATCCGCCGCCCCGATGACTGGCATGTCCACCTGCGCGATGGCGCCATGCTGGAAAGCGTGGTGGCGCACACCGCGCGCCAGTTCGCCCGCGCCATCGTCATGCCCAACCTCACCCCGCCAGTGACGACAGTGGCTGCCGCCGAGGCCTATCGCGCGCGCATTGTTGCCGCCGTGCCCGAGGGGCTGGCCTTCGAGCCGCTGATGACCTGCTATCTCACCGACAACACCGATCCGGAAGAAGTGCGGCGCGGGTTCGAGAGCGGCGTGTTCACCGCCTGCAAGCTTTATCCGGCGGGCGCGACCACCAATTCGGATTCGGGCGTTACCGATGTGGCCAACATTCGCGGCGTGCTGGAAGTCATGGCCGAGATCGGCATGGTCCTGTGCGTCCACGGCGAAGTGACCAGTGCCGACATCGACATATTCGACCGCGAGGCGGTGTTTATCGAACGCGTGATGACCCCGCTGCTGGCAAGCCTGCCATCGCTGAAGGTGGTGTTCGAGCATATCACCACCAGCGAGGCCGTGGCCTTCGTCGAAAGCGCGCCGGACAATGTTGCGGCGACGATCACCCCGCAGCACCTGCACATCAACCGCAATGCCATGCTGGTGGGCGGTATCCGTCCGCACGCCTATTGCCTGCCCGTCGCCAAGCGTGAGGCGCATCGGCTGGCGCTGCGCAAGGCGGCGACCAGCGGCAGTCCCAAGTTCTTCCTCGGTACCGACAGCGCCCCGCATGCACGTGAAGCCAAGGAAAGCGCCTGCGGCTGCGCAGGCATCTTCAACGCGCCCTATGCCCTCGAAAGCTATCTCGCCGTGTTCGAGGAGGAAGGCGCGCTGGAGCATTTCGAAGGCTTTGCCAGCCTCCACGGCCCCGCTTTCTACGGCCAGCCGGTGAACGAGCAGACGGTTACGCTGGAGAAGGTGAAAACGCCGGTTCCGCCGAGCATTGCTGCTGCCGACACCGAGCTGGTGCCGTTCCACGCGGGCGAGGTGCTGCGCTGGCGCTTTGCCGGTTAGGGCTGGTCAGGCCGGAGCCTTCGCGCGCTTGCGCGACCCGCGCCACAGGTCCCAGCTGAACAGCGAGATTGCGGTCCAGATGAGGATGAAGCACACCAGCTGTGCCGGGTGCAGCTCTTCCCCAAACACCGTCAGGCCGAACAGGAAGATGAAGGTCGGCGAGAGGAACTGCAGGAAGCCGATCACTGTATAGGGCAGGGCGCGTGCGGCCGTGGCGAACAGGATCAGCGGGATAGCGGTCAGCGCCCCGGAAAAGACGATGGCCGTGGTCTCGATCGCGTCGCGGCCAAAGGTCACGCCTTCACCGGCAAGCCCAAGCCAGCCGAGGTATCCCACCACCAGCGGCAGCAGGATCAGCGCCTCGATCGTCAGGCCTACCAGCGGCCCCGCGCTGACCGTCTTGCGCAGCAGGCCATAGACGCCGAAGGTCACGGCCAATGTCATCGTCACCCACAGTGTGGTGAGCGCACCGGCCGCCAGTGCTCCGACACCCAGCACGGCGAGCCCCACTGCGATCGCTTGCCAGCGAGTCAGCCGTTCGCCCAGGAACAGCCGGCCCAGCAGCATCATCACCAGCGGCAGGACGTAATAGCCAAGGCTTGCGGCGTAGACGTGCTCGGTCTGGATCGACCAGACGTAGATGAACCAGTTGATCGCGATCAGCGTGGCGCTGGCGAGCAGGACGCGCAGCGTCCGCCAGTCGGACAGCACCAGCTTCAGTTCGGGCAGGCGGCGCATCCAGATCAGGAAGGCAAAGCAGACGGGCAGGGTGAACATCGTGCGCCAGGCGACGAATTCCAACGGCGGAACTTCGTGCACGAGTAGCAGGTAAAGCGGCAGGCTGCCCCAGATGGCATGGGTGCCCAGTGCTGCAAGAAGAGCACGGCGCTGACTGATTGTCCCGGCCGCGGCAATTTCCTTATTGCTCATCCGCGCAACTTTCTCCAAGCATTACATTCGGTTGCGAGTGGTTCAGAATCACATCGTTATAGCCGTCCCGCTCCGATCACCGGTGCCTTATCGCATATTCGGATTCGATGCTGCCTCCCCTGTTCGGTGGCATCGTAGCGCGGCCCTCTCGGGTCGTGTCAGGGGGGTCGCGCCAAGGCGTCCGGGCCTAGTGTCCGGACGCCTTGAAACGCGCTGAAATCCTGGTCGTTTTCTCAGCTGTCCTTGAAGCCTACGCCCACGCTGGCGCGCGGCTGTTCCATCTCGGTGCTGGTGACCGGATAGGCGCAGTAATCCGCCGCGTAGAAGGCCGCCGGGCGATGGTTGCCGGAAAAGCCCACGCCGCCGAAGGGCGCGGCGCTGGAGGCTCCGTTGGTCGGGCGGTTCCAGTTGACGATGCCGGCGCGGATATTGGCCCAGAACCGGTTGTACTGCTGCGGCGTGCCGCCAATCAGCGAGGCTGAGAGGCCGAAGCGCGTGTTGTTCGCCTCGGCAATGGCCTGGTCGAAGTCGTCCACCTTGATCACCTGCAGGATCGGGCCGAACAGCTCCACGTCGGGGCGTTCCGCCATGGCCGTGGTGTCGATAATGGCGGGCGAAAGGAAGGGCAGGTCTTCGCGCAGCTGGCGCAAGTGGTTGATCGCCTTGCCGCCGTTCGACAGCAGGTAGAGGAAGCTCTCGGTCAGCTGGTCTGCCGTGTTGTTGTCGATCACCGTGCCCATGAAGGGCTGCGGCTCGTCAAACGGGGCGCCCACGATGATGCGGTTGGCCAGCGTCTTCACCGCGCTGACAACCTCGTCATACATCGACGACTTCACGATCAGGCGGCGCGCGGCGGTGCAACGCTGGCCTGCCGTGGTGAAGGCGGACTGGATTACCAGCGCCGCCGCGTCGCTGATCTTGGGCGTATCCCACAGCACCATGGGATTGTTGCCGCCCATTTCCAGCGCCACGATCTTGCCCGGATCCGTCGCCAGCTTGCGGTTGATGGCGATGCCGACCTGGGCCGAGCCGGTGAACAGCACGCCGTTGACGTCAGGATGCGCCACCAGTGCCTTGCCCGCGTCCGGCCCGCCAATCAGGCACTGCACCAGCGCGCTGGGGATGCCGGCACGGTGGAAGAAGCTGAGCAGCTTTTCACCCACCGCCGGGGTCTTCTCGCTCGGCTTCAGGATGATGGCATTGCCCGCGATCAGCGCCGGGATGATGTGGCCGTTAGGCAGGTGTGCAGGGAAATTGTAGGGGCCGAGCACGGCCATGACGCCGTGCGGCTTGTGCCGCAGTGCTGCCGAGCCCTGCAGGGCGGAATCGAGCTTTCGCTGGCCGGTTCGCTCCGCATAGGCGCGCA
>JAUIIG010000053.1 GCA_030431875.1 Alphaproteobacteria bacterium | reverse complement strand
CATCTACCTTGCTGCGATCAATCCCGGGGTCGAGGTGTTGGACGGCGAGATCGGCCTGACCTTGACCGATGGCGAGGTGCTGGAGCTTACCGGCGGCGAATGGCCCTTCATGGGCGGCACCCTGACAATGGACCCAGTGGTGATGAACATCGGCGTGGCCGAAAGCCGTACCTATGTCATGCATATCGAGGGGCTGGAGGCCGCGCGTTTCATCGAACACATGGAGATGGGCAACCTTGCCGCGACCGGCACTTTCGACGGCACCATTCCCATCGTCTTCGATGCTGACGGCAACGGCCAGCTGGTCGGCGGCGTGCTGCTTTCGCGTCCGCCGGGCGGCAATGTCGCCTATGTCGGGGAACTGACCTACGAGGACATGGGCTTCTTCGCCAACTATGCCTTCCGCACCCTGCGCGACCTGCGGTACGACCGCATGGAAATCCTGATGAACGGCCCGCTGGCGGGCGAACTGGTGACGCAGGTGCGGTTTGAAGGCATCGGGCAGGGCGAGACAGCCGAACGCAATTTCGTCAGCCGCGCCATCGGCGACCTGCCGATCGAGCTGCGGATCAATGTCCGCGCGCCGTTCTATCGCATCCTGACCTCGTTCCGCTCGCTCTACGATCCCTCCGCCGTGCGCGATCCGCGCAGCCTCGGCCTGATCTCCAGCGAGGGCGGGCGCCTGCGCGAAGCCATCGACCAGGACACGGTCGAGGAGCAGGAAGCCGCCGCCGAAGCCGAAGCCGAGCGCCGCCTGCGCGAAGCATTTGAACCCGATGAACCCACCATTCAGCCACAGGAAAGCGAGCCTGAGCCATGATAGCCGCGAAATTGACGAATTGTGCCGGAGGTGCGCATAGTCCCGCCATGCAGCGGGGTAGGGGCATTGTGGGCGCAGTGACGCTGGTGGCGGGTCTGGTCCCGCTCGCCGGGTGCATCAACCTTGAAGCACCGGACGAGCCGATCGTGATCGAACTCAACATCAACGTCACGCAGGAAGTGATCTACCGTCTCGCCGAGGATGCGCGCGAGAATATCGAGGAAAATGCCGACATCTTCTGATGCGGCTGCTGGAGTGAGCAAGATGATGAAGCGTAACACCCTGATGTTGGCTGCTGCCGCCCTGCTGTCGGTCGGGCTCGCCGTAGCTCCCGCACAGGCCCAGCGCGACCCGGCTTACCAGGCGGCGCGCGAAAGCGGCCAGGTGGGCGAGAAGACCGACGGTTATCTCGGCATTGTCGGCAACGCGACTCCCGCGCTGCAGGCCATGGTGGACGACCTCAACAACCGCCGCCGCGCCAACTATGCTGAGCGCGCGCAGGCGAATGGCGTAACGCTGATCGACTATGCCACGGCGCAGGCCTGCATCCTCATCTCCCGCACCGTGCCGGGCGAAATGTACCAGGCTCCCGACGGCAGCTGGCAGCAGCGCGGCAGCGGCCCGCCCCAGCTGGACCCGCGTTGTCCCTGACGCGCAAATGGCCTAACGCGCCTGCCGAGAACCGGAACAATCCGCAGCAAGCAAAGGCGCTTTCATGAAATATCTCCTCCCGATAGCGGCGCTTGCCGTGCTTTCCGCATGCAACCAGGCCGAGCCCGAACCCACCGCCGAAGAACTGGCGGTGTGCGAAGGGCTGCAGGACAGCATCACCGAATTGCAGAAGCGTCACTCGGCAGAGCTCAACGAGGCCGTGCTGATGCGGCAGATGCAGCAGCAGGGCCAGCTCGACCCGGCTGCAGGCGATCCGGGCGACATGGCGCGCTTTTCCATGCTGCAATACGAGGCGCGGCTGAACAACGTGCTCGTCATGATGCAGGGCCACGGCTGTGACCTGCCGACCGAGCCCGTGGAAGGCGTCATCTATTCGCAGGCGGCGGGCCGCTGCCTGCAGGCGCGCGCCAGCGGCAGCGCCGAGGCGGAAGCGCTCTGCGAGATGGAAAACTGGGAGCCGAATCCTGGCACCGGCAGCGACAACAACGCCGAAACGGAGGAATAGGGCGGGACAAATTCGTCCTGAAAACCCGGGCTATCGCCACGGCTCGCCTGCAACACCTGCAAGGCAAGTGCGATATGTGCCGGTAATACCGGTCACCGCGTTCTAGCCCACTCAACGACCCTGCTCAGGGGCGGCACCCCCGACAGGGCGTTTGTTGCGCGTGCCATCTAGCTATCTTACAGGAGAGGGTATGAGCGGTGACGATCCCCGTCGAGAAACCTTCGTTGAGGCAACGGGAAATACTTCGGGGTCGAGGTTGAGGGATCGGCTTTTTCTGGGCTTGTATGTCTGCACTTGGCTAACGGTTGCACTGTCAGCAGTAGCCCTTTGCTTCGATGCCGGTATGAGCTTCTTCTCTCATTACAGCTCTCCGTTGGTACGGAGCTTGTTCTTTTGTCACGTTTTGTACCTTGCTGCTCCATTTCTCCAGAGAAGAGATCGATGGTTGGCGATTGCGATTACGTCTTTGCCGATGATGACCATCGCGCTCGACTACCTGTTTATGAATGCTCACTGGGCTGTTTTCGGTGACCCGCTTTGGGGTAGGATGCCCTTTGATCCTGTGTCGTTGATCTACCTACCGATCAGTTTCGCTCATGCTGCCGTAGCGGTGGTTGCGTGGAGGCGTCGTCGATCTATGCAACCATGGTTTCCCGATCGCGCGGCCCACAGTTCTTGATTCCGAAGCCCCGCGTGTTGACTCGTCCCTTGGCCCTGCTAAGGGGGCGGCGCCCTCGGCGGGTCGCGCGTTGCGCGTGTCAATTCCCTGTCATACAGGAGGCGGCATGAGCGACGAGAAACCCGGTCGGGAACCCATCGGTGAGGATGCGCGGATCGACGCGCTCGAAAAGCGGCTGAAAGCCGCGCGCGAGCGGGAAGATGAGCGCAACCGGCCGCAGGTCAAAGGCGCCGATGCCAGCTACAAGGCGGGCAGTCGGGCGCTGGCAGACCTGCTTGGTGGGCTTCTTGGCGGAGCGGTTGTCGGCTGGACCATTGGCTGGTTCACCGGGACCAATCCCTGGGCCCTGCTTGTCGGCCTCCTTTTCGGGATCGTGGTCGCTTTCAGGAACATCATTCGGAATTCCAGCCGACCGCCCCAATAGGGTGGCCGGTTTGTGTGCTAGAACAAGGGCTTAACAGACGTGGCAGGCGAAACGGCAAAAGTCGACCCGATGCACCAGTTCACTATCGAACCTCTGTTCGGTACGGAAACCCTGGACATCGCCGGTTACAACATTGCCTTCACCAACTCCGCACTGTGGATGCTGATCACGGCCGTCGTGCTGTGGGTGTTCATGCTGGGCGGCATGAAGCAGCAGCTGGTGCCCGGTCGCTGGCAGATGATGGTGGAGACCTTCACCGGCTTTATCGACGACATGCTGGAAGCCAACATCGGCAAGGAAGGGCGCAAGTACGTGCCCTACATTTTCAGCCTGTTCATGTTCATCCTGTTCGCCAACCTGCTCGGCCTGATGCCGCTGGGCGTTGTCGGCCTGCACCCGTTCACCTTCACCAGCCACTTTACCGTCACCGGCGTGCTGGCGATCATGAGCTTCGCTATCGTTCTGGTCGTGGGTTTCTGGAAGCACGGGCTGCACTTCTTCAGCCTGTTCGTGCCCAGTGGCACGCCGCTGATCATGGCGATCTTCATTGCCCCGATCGAGTTCATCTCGTTCATGTTCCGCCCCTTCAGCCTCGGCCTGCGACTGTTCGTCGCCATGATGGCCGGCCACGTGCTGCTGGAAGTGCTGTCGAGCTTCGTGATCGACGGCGGCAACGCCGGCCTCGTCTGGGCCGGTGTGGTCAGCCTGCCCAGCTTCGCGCTGATGGTGGCGATCTGCGCGCTGGAGATCCTGGTCTCCGGCATCCAGGCATACGTTTTCGCACTGCTCTCGTCGCTCTACATAAACGACGCCGAGCACCTGCACTAGGTTTTCAACCCCGTTTTCTAACTAACGAATTCACTTGAAAGGATAATCTCATGGATCTCGAAGCTGCAAAGATGGTCGGTGCCGGCCTCGCCGCAATCGGTGCCGGTATGGCTGCACTGGGCGTGGGTAACGTGTTCGGCTCGTTCCTCGAAAGCGCACTGCGCAACCCGGGTGCCGCTGACGGCCAGCAGGGTCGCCTGTTCATCGGCTTCGCCGCTGCCGAACTTCTCGGCCTGCTGGCGTTCGTCGTGGCCATGATCATCCTGTTCGTCTGATATCATTCGAACATGCCGGTCGGGCCTGCGGTCCGGCCGGGAAGATCCTGACCTCGAACTGACAGCTGGAATCCGTCCATGCCCCAGATAGCCCAATTGCCCGAGATTTGGTCCAGCCAGCTGTTCTGGCTGCTGGTCATCTTCGGCCTCGTGTACTTCGTGATCGGCCGGGGCATGGTCCCCAAGGTCATGGATACCGTGGGCCTGCGCGACAAGCAGATCGCTGACGACCTGGCTGCTGCCCAGGCTGCCCGTGATGCTGCCGACGAGCAGGAAGAGGCATGGCGCAAGCGCGAGAATGCCAACCGCGAAGCCGCGCAGGCGCTGGTGAACGAAGCCAAGGCCAAGGCCGCCAAGTCCACCGAGACGAAGCTGGCCAAGGTTCAGGCTGCCATCGATGCGCAGCTGGAAGAGGCCGAAACGCGGATCGCCGCGTCGCGTGCCGAAGCCGCTGCGGAGATCGAAAGCGTGGCCGCAGAAGCCGCGCAGGACATCGCCCAGCGTCTCGCCAATGTCAGCGTCACCAAGACGGTCGCCAAGAGCGCCGTGAAGAAGGCAATGGCCAATGGCTGAAGCTAGCTCCGAACTGCCCGAAGTCTTCGCCACCGACGAAGCCCAGGTCGAAGTACCTGACGGCCACGGCGGCGAAGTGCATGTCGAACCCGCGCTGCTGGGCTTCGCGCCCTTCCAGTGGGTGTCGATCGCGATGGCCGTGCTGCTGTTGATCGCCTTCTTCGGCGCCAAGGTGCACAAGGTCATCGGCGGCGGCCTCGACAACAAGATCAAGGCCATTCGCGACAACCTCGAAGAGGCGAAGCAGCTGCGCGCCGAGGCCGAGGCCCTGCGCGAAGAATATGCCGCCAAGATCGCCGGTGCAGAAGCTGACGCCGAAGCCATGCTGGAAAATGCCAAGCGCGAAGCTGACGGCATTGTCGCCAAGGCCAAGGAAGACACCAAGGCCATGGTCGCCCGTCGCGAACGCATGGCGCAGGACAAGATCGCTGCCGCCGAGCGCCAGGCCATCGCCGAGCTGAAGGCAACTGCTGCCGACGCTTCGACGGCTGCCGCTGCCGCGCTGATTGCTGCCAACCATGACGCCGCTGCCGACCAGGCGCTGGCGGACGAGGTGATCGCCAACATCTGATCCAGCGGTTTCCCGCCGGAACAACAGCCGGAAAAACAGAAGGCCCTCGCTTCGGCGGGGGCTTTTTGTTTTTGCGCTTCACATGTGACGCGGAAGCCTTAGCATCCCCGCTCAAAGGGAGATTGCAGATGCATGTTGCGGTACTGGGTGCGAGCGGCAAGGGCGGCTCGGAAATCGTCAAGGAACTGGTGGCGCGCGGCCACACGGTGCTGGGCATTGCCCGCAAGCCCGAAGCCATACCGTCGCTGGACGGCGTTAAGGCCAAGGCCTGCGATGTGCACGATACGCCAGCGCTGGCCGAGGCGATCAAGTGCGTCGACGCCGTCATCAGCGCTGTCCACTTCGACCTGACCTGCGACGAGTTGCTCGGCGCGGTGAAGCAGGCTGGCGTGAATCGCCTGCTGGTGATGGGCGGCGCGGCTAGCCTGAAGAATGCAGACGGCGTGCGCCTTTACGATGCCCCCGGCTTTCCCGAGGAGATCAAGCCCTACGTGATCGGCGGCATCCACTTCCTCGACGCCTTGAAGCAGGAGCAGGAGGTCGACTGGACCTTCTTCTCGCCCGCCATGCTGATCTTCGTGGGTGACCGCCTGGGGCCCGGCAGTTTCCGCCTGGGCACTGAAGAGCTGGTGGTGGATGCCGAGGGCAATTCGAAGATCAGCTATGCCGACTACGCCATCGCCATGGTCGACGAACTGGAGCAGCACAACCACAGCCGCGCGCGGTTCACTGCGGCGTACTAAGGCCTTCTGTCAGAAGCTGTCCTTCGCCGCCCTGAGTGCCGCGAAGGTTTCGTGCGGCAGCTCGCCGCCCCAGCGTGCCTGCATGTCGGGATCGTCGGCGCGCAGGAAGGGATTAGTTGCCAGCTCGCGGCCAAGCGGGAAGGGCACCGTCCATTCACCTGCCGCGCGCTTGGTCTCGATCTCCTGCACATAGTCCATCAGGGCATCATTGCCGGGATCGGCGTGCAGCGCGAAGGCCGCGTTGGCCTTGGTGTATTCGTGCGCGCAGTAGAGCGTCGTGTCGGCGGGAAGTGACTTGAGGCGCGTCAAGCTGTCCCAGAACTGCGGCGCCGTGCCTTCGAACATGCGCCCGCAACCGAGCGCGAAGAGGCTGTCGCCTACGAAAGCAAGAGTGCTGTCCGGCAGGTGGTAGGCGATGTGCCCCATGGTGTGTCCGCTGACGTCGATGACCTGCGCGGTGTGGCTGCCTAACTGCGCCCTGTCGCCATTGGCCAGCACATGGTCGAGCGGGAAATGTTCGCCCACCTCTGCCGGGCCGTGGATGGTACAGCCCGTGGCATCCTTGATCGCCGCGTTTCCGCCAGCGTGGTCCGGGTGCCAGTGGGTGTTCCAGATCGCCGTGATCGTCCAACCCTTCAGCTTGGCCTGCCGCAGGTATTCGTCGGCATCGGGCGTATCGATGCAGGTTGTTTGGCCGCTGTCCGGATCGTGCAGCAGGTAACCGTAATTGTCGGACAGGCAGGGGAACTGGTGGATTTCTAGGGTCATGTGATGACTCTAGGCCTGTCGCCAGATGTAGGAAAGGCCCGCCCGTGAATGTCACGGACGGGCCTTCCTCAAGTCGTCATCCCAGCGAAAGCTGGGATCGGGTCCAATCCCGCGAGCGATCCCAGCTTTCGCTGGGATGACGCGTGGATCAGTCGTTCTTCTTCAGGGCTTCGCCCAGGATGTCGCCGAGCGAAGCGCCCGAGTCGGCCGAGCCGTACTGTTCGACAGCCTGCTTCTCTTCGGCGATCTGGTGTGCCTTGATCGAGAAGTTGGGCTTCTTCGAACGGTCGAAGCCGGTGACCATGGCATCGACCTTCTGGCCGGTCTGGAAGCGGTCGGGACGCTGTTCGTCACGGTCGCGGCCCAGGTCCGAACGCTTGATGAAGCCGGTTGCGCCGTCGTCGCCAACCTGCACTTCGAGGCCGCCATCGCGGACTTCGAGGACGGTGACGGTGACGACTTCGCCGCGACGCAGGGTGCCTGCAGCAGCAGCCCCGGCTTCGGTCGGAGCGCCCTTTTCGAGCTGTTTCATGCCGAGGCTGATGCGTTCCTTGTCGACGTCGACGTCGAGCACCACGGCGTTGACCTCTTCACCCTTGCGGTGCAGCGCCAGCGCGTCTTCGCCCGAGATGCCCCAGGCGATGTCCGACATGTGCACCATGCCGTCCACGTCGCCGGGCAGGCCGATGAACAGGCCGAACTCGGTGGCGTTCTTGACTTCGCCGGTGACGGTCGAGCCAACCGGGTGTGCTTCGGCGAACTCTTCCCACGGGTTGCGCTGGGCCTGCTTGAGGCCAAGCGAGATGCGACGCTTGTCGGAATCGACTTCCAGCACCATGACTTCGACTTCCTGCGAGGTCGAAACGATCTTGCCGGGGTGGACGTTCTTCTTGGTCCAGGACATTTCCGAAACGTGGACCAGGCCTTCGATGCCCGGCTCCAGCTCCACGAAGGCGCCGTATTCGGTGATGTTGGTGACCTGGCCGGAGACCTTGGCACCAACCGGGTACTTGGCGCCGACGCCTTCCCACGGATCGCTTTCCAGCTGCTTCATGCCCAGCGAGATGCGCTGCGTATCGGCATTGATGCGGATGATCTGGACGGTCACGGTCTGGCCGATCTCGATCACTTCGCTGGGGTGGTTGACGCGCTTGTAGCTCATGTCGGTGACGTGCAGCAGGCCGTCGATGCCGCCGAGGTCGACGAAGGCACCGTAGTCGGTGATGTTCTTCACGACGCCGTCGGTAACCTGGCCTTCTGCCAGGCCTTCGATCAGTTCGCTGCGCTGTTCGGCGCGGGTTTCTTCCAGCACGGCGCGACGCGAAACGACGATGTTGCCGCGACGACGGTCCATCTTCAGGATCTGGAACGGCTGCGGCACGTCCATCAGCGGGGTGACATCGCGCACGGGGCGGATGTCGACCTGCGAACCGGGCAGGAAGGCCACGGCGCCGTCGAGGTCGACGGTGAAGCCGCCCTTGACGCGGCCGAAGATGCGGCCTTCGACGCGCTTGCCTTCACCGAACTCGCTTTCCAGCTTGTCCCAGGCGGCTTCGCGGCGGGCGCGGTCGCGCGACAGCATGGCTTCGCCGTCAGCGTTCTCGACGCGGTCGACGAAGACTTCGACGTCGGAACCGACGACGAGGCCGTGGTCGTCTTCACCGCGGGCAAATTCTTTCAGGGAGACGCGGCCTTCGCTCTTCAGGCCTACGTCGATAACGGCCATGCCGTTTTCGATTGCAGTAACGGTGCCGTGAACGACGCGGCCTTCAAAGCCGCCGTCGGCGCCGCCGAGCTGTTCATCGAGCATCGCGGCGAAATCGTCGCGGGTGGGGTTGGCAGAAGTCGCCATAGGGTTGGTATTCCTTCACATTTGCTACCGGCCACGGGTTTTACCCGGGTCTTGGGCCCGCCTTCCGCACCATTGCGGAGCTAACGGGGCAAGAGGGCCGTATCCGCACGGGGCCGGATGCCGTCGCGCGGGTTCTTCAATCCAAAGATCAAGAGAACGGGCGCGCGCCTAGGCGAAAGCAGGGCGAAAGGCAAGCAAAATGGCGGGTAGCGGCATGGTGCAAATCCTGCCGCAGCGAAACTGACAAAGTTGACATCGTGACGATCGCGGCAAGTCGCGCGGAGTGGCGGAATCCTGCGGATTTTCGACTATCTGCGAAGTTGACGGTGCGGCGAGATTTTTCAGGCCTGTTGGCATAGTCATGGCGGGCTTCATGCCGTGCGCAATTGGGTGTAGGAAAGCAGCATGACCCTCGTGCGCGCCCTTGCTTCCTACCGCGAATACCACCGCGATCACCGCAACGTGCTGACCCACGCCGTGGGCATCCCGATGATCGTGCTGGCGATCGAGGTGTTGCTGTCGCGTCCGGCGTTGCCGGTGGCAGGCATGGCGCTGACGCCGGCCATCATCGCCTCCGCACTGGCGGCCGTCTGGTACTTGCGGCTTGACCTGAAGATGGGCCTGCTGATGACGCTGGTGCTGGCACTGTTCCTCGGCGTCGGCTCGCAGATCGCCGCGATTTCGACCACGGCCTGGCTGGGTGGCGGGATCGGCCTGTTCGTGCTCGGCTGGGCCTTGCAGTTCCTTGGCCACCACTACGAAGGCCGCAAGCCTGCCTTCGTTGACGACCTGCGCAGCTTCCTGGTCGGGCCGCTGTTCATGGTGGTGGAGGCTCTGTTCGCGCTGGGCCTGATGCAGGACCTCAAGCGGCAGGTGGAAGCCGACTAGCTACGGACAGGAAGCCGTACCCGTCGCCTGCACGACGACGGTGATGGCGAGGGCGATGGCGTCTTCCTTGGACAGTTCGGTATTGTCGAGGACAAAGGCATCCTTGGCGATGGCCAGCGGGGCGTCCTTGCGGCCCTTGTCGCGCGCGTCGCGGGCTTCGAGCTGGTCGACGATGTCCTTCAGCGACACCTTGCGCCCGCTGGCCTGCATTTCGAGATAGCGCCGCTCGGCGCGGGCTGCCGTGGTGGCAGTGACGTAGAGCTTCACCTCGGCCTCCGGGCAGATCACCGTGCCGATGTCGCGCCCGTCAAGCACCGCGCCGCCCGGCTGTGTGGCGAAGGCCCGCTGGCGCTCGAACAGCGCTTGCCGTACGGCGGGATGCACCGAGACGCGGCTGGCGAGCCCGCCGGTCGCCTCACTGCGCAATTCGGGATTGTCGAGCAGGTCGTCAGGGAATGCGGCAGCGGCAAGCGCATCCTCAGCATTGTCCGGATCGCCGCCGTTCGCGGCCACCTGCCAGCCCACCGCACGGTAGAGCAGGCCGGTGTCGAGGTGCGGCAAGCCGAAATGCCTGGCCAGGGCCCTGGCAATGGTGCCCTTGCCCGAAGCCGTGGGGCCGTCGACGGCGATAATCATTCGGTTGTATCCTTGCGGGTGAGCCATGCGCGCAGCAGGGCCTCGGTTTCGGCGGGCCGTTCCGACGGGAAGGAATGGCTGCCACCAGGCACCACGGCCAATTCCGCCCCCGGAGCCAGGCGCACGAAGTCGAGCACCTGGTCGAGCTGCGCCTCGTCGTACTGGCCGACCATGAACAGCACGCGGCTACCGTCGATGCGCGAGAGCAGCGGCGTGGCATCGTAGTTCACTAGTGAGCCTGACGCGCGGAATTCGCTCGGTCCCCACATGGTGTTGTAGAGCACGGGGTTGAAGCCGCTGCCGCCGAAGCGTTCGCGGTAGGCCATCTGTTCCAGCGAAGCCGCAGGGCGGTCCGGCCTGCCGTTGTAGGCTGCATAGAAGGCATTGGTGGCGCGGCTGCAGGTGAATTCGTCTGGCGGATCGTCGCCCTCGCAGGCAAGGATATCGGCGGCCACATCGTCCGGCAGTTCGCGGATGAGCAGGTTGGTGCCCATGATCCAGTGCGGGGTGGAAATATAGGTGCCGCCGAGCACGGCGGAGGCGGTGTGCTGCGGGTATGCAGCGGCATATTCCAGCGCCAGCGCCGCGCCCCACGAATGGCCGACCACGTGCCAGCGATCGATGCCAAGCTCCCGCCGGATCGCTTCGAGTTCGCCCACGAAACGCTCGACGCGCCAGTTGGCGGGGTCATTGGGATGGGCGGACATGCCCGAATCCAGCTGGTCGTAAAGGATCACGGCGCGCTCGTCGGCCATCGATAGCAGCTCGCCAAACGGCAAGTGCGTCCCGCCGGGGCCGCCGTGGATGAAGATGGCGGGCTCGGCATCGGCCTCAAGGTCTCCGTTCACGCGCACCCAGACATGGCCGCCTTCGACTTCCACCATCAGCTCGCGATCGGGCACCGACCAGTCGGCGGGTGAGGAGGGCAGGGGCGGCAGGTCCTGAGCGGCCACGGGCACCGCAAGGGCCAGCGCGGCGGCCAAGGTCGCGATGAGTCTCATGCCTGCTTCCCCTTGTTGCGCCATGCTTTCGCGAGGCCCCAGATGGCAATCGCTGCCCAGAACCCTTCCAGCACAAGGCTGGGGACGTTGGTGTGCACCAGCAGCGACACCGTCAGCAAGGCCGCACCTGCCAAGTTGGTCCCGTGCAGGATGTAGGGGTTCGGTTTGTCCGCAGCGGTCAGGTAGAAATAGGCGCTGATGATGCAGGCCGTCCCGACGAAGCCGACGTAGCTGTAGATGTCGAGCGGAGCGTCCACGCCTAGTTGTACGTGGCGTAGACGCTGGTGCCCGCATCACCGAAAGCGATCACCTGGTAGGGCTGGACGCGGTCGCCCATTTCCATGCCGGGAGAGCCGATCGGCATGCCGGGCACGGCCAGTCCGCGCACGCCTTCCGGGCGTTCGGCCAGCAGGCGCTCGATATCGGCGGCAGGCACGTGACCTTCGATCACATAGCCGTCGACTACCATGGTGTGGCACGAGCGCAGCTCCTGCGGCACGCCGTGCTCGTCCTTGATCGCGGCCATGTCGGCGCTTTGCACCACGGCGACTTCGGTCTCCATGCCTTCGCGGACATGGTCGGCCCAGTGGTCGCAGCAGCCGCAATTCGGGTCCTTGAACATGGTGTAGGTGGCGGCCTGAGCCGCGCTGGAGCAAGCGGCCAGCGCCAGCAGGGCGGGGGCGAGGAAGCGGCGACGGAAGGTCATGCGATGTCTCCGGTGTCTGGTGGCTGGATGTTACGCGCCACGCGCGCTGGCAAGCAAGGCCTCGAAGGTCGGGAAGCTGGTGGCAATCGGCGCGGTGTCGTCGACCGCGACGCCATCGCGGCTGGCGAGGCCCGCCACGGCCATGGCCATGGCGATGCGGTGGTCGAGGTGGGTGGTGACTTCCGCGCCTTCGGGAGTGCCGGGCAGGGGATCACCGCCCGTGCCCTCGAATACGAGGCCGTCCTCGCGCTCCTCGACGCGTGCACCGGCCAGCGTCAGTGCGTTGGCCATGGCGGTGAGGCGGTCCGATTCCTTCACGCGCAGTTCGTCGAGGCCGCTGGTGGTTGTAGTACCCTGCGCCAGCGCGGCGGCAACGAACAGGACCGGGAATTCGTCGACCATGGCGGGAACGACGGCGGGATCGACCTCGACGCCGATCAAGTCGGAATGGCGCACGCGCAGGTCCGCCACCGGCTCGCCGCCGACTTCGCGGCGGTCGAGTTCCTCGATCTGGCCGCCCATGTCGCGCAGCACGTCGAACAGCGCGGCGCGGGTGGGGTTCAGGCCGACATTCTCGATCACGAGGTCGCTGCCCGGTACCAGCAAGGCGGCGACAGCGAAGAAAGCAGCTGAGGAGGGGTCGCCGGGGACGACGATATCCTGCGGCTTCAGGTCCGCCTCGCCGTGGATGCGGATCACGCGCTCCCCATTGTCCTCACCGACTTCCAGCTGCGCGCCGAACCCGCGCAGCATGCGCTCGGAATGGTCTCGGGTCGGGACGGGTTCTATCAAGGTGGTGATACCGGCGGTGTTGAGACCCGCCAGCAAGACAGCGCTCTTCACCTGCGCGGAGGCGACCGGCAGGCGGTAGGTAATCGGCACGGCGGGCGAAATGCCGCGCAGCATGAGCGGCAAGGTGCCGCCGGGCGATGCCTCGAACGTCGCACCCATCTGGCTCAGCGGATCGATCACGCGGCCCATCGGGCGCTTCGACAGGCTGGCATCGCCGGTGAACATGGCACTGATCGGGTGACTGGCGACGAGACCCATCAACAGCCGCGTCGAGGTGCCCGAATTGCCCATGTCGAGCGCCTTCTGCGGCTGCAGCAGCGAGCCGACGCCAACGCCATGCACGCTCCAGGTGCCATCTTCGCTGCGGTTCACGCTGGCACCCATGGCGCGCATGGCGGCGGCCGTGGCCAGCACGTCTTCGCCTTCCAGCAGGCCGGTCACGCGCGTTTCGCCCACGGCCAGCGCGCCCAGCATGATCGAGCGGTGGCTGATCGACTTGTCGCCCGGCACGCGCACGCGCCCAGTCAGCGGCGCGGAGCCGGTAAAGCGTTTCGGGGAGGGCGGGTTGGAATGGCTCAAGGCGCTACCTATCTGGTCTCGGGTCGGCGAGGTGCTTTGACAGTGCGATAGCCCTATGGCAAGGCGCGCCCGCTCGTGATTCTACATTGCGAAAAATGATTTCCCGGCAAGCCCGATACTGGGCCGGTCGGACGAGACTAAGGACACTTACATGGTCAAGGCTGAATGGGGCACCAAGCGCACCTGCCCCAAGTGCGGTGAACGTTTCTACGACCTGGGCAAGGAAGACCCGGTCACCTGCATCGAATGCGGCAACGAGTGGACGCCTGAGCCGGTGCTCAAGTCCAAGCAGCCGATTCCGTTCGACGAGCAGGAGAAGAAGAAGGACGAAAAGGATTCCGATTCGGACCTGGCCGATGACGATCTGGAGGATATCGACGAGGACGATGATTCGCCCGACAACGATGTCGACCTCGGCGGCGATGACGATCTCGGCGTTGATACCGGCGACGACGACAAGGAAGACGATAATTAAGGGTTGCGTCAGGAGCGAGCCGCTAATAAAGGGCTCGCTCCGCGCTGCAGTGGCAGTCGGAACTCGCACCTGATAAGGTGCATTACATGAATGGCTCGGGGCCTTAGCTCAGCTGGGAGAGCGCAACACTGGCAGTGTTGAGGTCAGCGGTTCGATCCCGCTAGGCTCCACCATTCACGACGATTGATGGGTATATTGCCCACGCTGGCCGACGAGTTCTCGTCCGCCGGCGTTTTTCGCGTTTGGCGCATGTCGAACGCAATTTGGAGTTGAGTTAGCGCATGTTCGAATCGCTGTCCGATCGCTTGAGCAATGTCTTCGACCGCCTGCGCGGTCGCGGGGCGTTGAACGAGCAGGACGTGCGCGATGCCATGCGCGAGGTGCGTGTCGCACTGCTCGAAGCCGACGTTGCCTTGCCGGTCGCCCGCGATTTCATCGCCAAGGTTACCGAGCGCGCCGTGGGCCAGGAAGTGCTCAGGTCGGTCACCCCCGGCCAGCAGGTCATCAAGATCGTCAACGACGAACTGATCACCATGCTCGGCGGGGAGGATGCTTCGGGCGAAGCGACCCCGCTCAACCTCGACGTCAAGCCGCCTGCCGTGGTGATGATGGTCGGCCTGCAGGGTTCAGGTAAGACCACCAGCACCGCCAAGATCGCCAAGCTGCTCAAGGACAAGAGCGGCAAGAAGGCCCTGATGGCCTCGCTCGACGTCAACCGTCCGGCAGCGCAGGAACAGCTGGCCGTTCTCGGCGAACAGGCCGGGGTGGCCACCCTGCCGATCGTTCCGGGCCAGCAGCCGGTCGATATTGCCAAGCGCGCGCTGGAATCGGCCAAGCTGCAAAACGTCGACGTCCTGCTGCTCGACACCGCAGGCCGCCTGCACGTCGACGAAGCCCTGATGGCCGAGATGAAGGCCGTGGCCTCTGTTTCAGACCCTGCCGAAGTGCTGCTCGTTGTCGACAGCCTGACCGGCCAGGACGCGGTCAACGTCGCGCAGAGCTTTACCGAGGAAGTGCCGCTGACCGGTGTCGTGCTCACCCGGATGGACGGCGATGCCCGCGGCGGTGCTGCGCTGTCGATGCGCGCTGTCACCGGCAAGCCGATCAAGTTTGCCGGTACGGGTGAAAAGCTCGACGCGATCGAACGCTTCCACCCGGCGCGTGTTGCAGACCGCATCCTGGGCATGGGCGACGTGGTGTCGCTCGTCGAGAAGGCTGCCGAAACGATCAAGGCCGAAGAGGCCGAGGAACTCGCCCAGCGCATGATGGCGGGCAAGTTCGACATGAACGACCTGCGCAAGCAACTGCAGCAGATGCAGAACATGGGCGGGCTGGGCATGCTTGCAGGCATGATGCCGGGCATGAAGAAGGCCAAGGCGGCGATGGCGCAGTCGGGCATGGACGACAAGGTTCTGGTCCACATGGATGCCATTATCGGCTCCATGACCAGGAAGGAGCGCGCACACCCGCAGCTGCTCAATGCCAAGCGCAAGAAGCGCGTCGCGGCGGGCAGCGGAACCTCGGTGCAGGAGGTCAACAAGATCCTCAAAATGCACCAGGAAATGGGCCGCGCGATGAAGCAGATCAAGAAGATGGGCGGGCTGAAGGGCCTTGCGGCCATGTTCGGTGGCGGGATGCCGGGAATGGGCGGTTCGCCCAGCGGCGCTCCTGGCTTGCCGGGCGGTGCCCCGGGCGGCTCCATGCCGGGTCTCCCGGGCGGCCAGCTGCCGCCCGAAATGCAAGATTTTCTCAAGAAGAAGTAATTGAATTCAACAGTTTGGACTGGAAAGGTAAGTAAACATGGCAATTGCACTCCGTCTCGCCCGTGGTGGCGCGAAGAAGCGCCCCTACTATCGTATCGTGGCGGCCGACAGCCGCCGTGCCCGTGACGGCAAGTACCTGGAGCAGCTGGGCACCTACAACCCGATGCTGCCGAAGGATTCGGACGAGCGCGTGAAGCTCAACGAAGACCGCATCCGTTACTGGCTGGGCGTCGGCGCCAAGCCGTCGGACCGCGTGCACCGCTTCCTCGATGCCGCCGGCATCCTCGAGCGTGCTCCGAAGAACAACCCCAAGAAGGGCGAGCCGGGCGACGCCGCCAAGGAACGCGCCGAGGAAAAGGCTGCCAAGGCTGCTGAAGCCGAGGAAGCTGCCAAGGCTGCAACCGAAGAAGCCGCCGCTGAAGAAGCTGCCGTTGAGGAAACCGCAGCTGAAGAAGCACCGGCTGAAGAAGCTGCTGCTGAAGAGGCTCCCGCCGAGGAAGCTACCGAAGAGAAGTCGGAAGGCTGATGTTCTCTTCTCCCCTCCCGCAAGCGGGAGGGGCCGGGGGTGGGCGCGTAACGCGATGACGCGCCCGGCCAGGCCCACCCCTAACCCCTCCCGCGAGCGGGAGGGGGACGCGCGTAACAAGCCCATCATCCTTGCGGCCATTACAGGCGCGCACGGCGTGACGGGCGAGGTCCGCCTGAAACTGTTTGGCGACGGGGTCGCCTCGCTGAAGGCGCACAAGGCCTTCAACGACGGCGCCCTGACGCTGAAAAAGGTCCGCGACGACAACAAGGGCGGGGCTATTGCGCGCTTCGCCGAAGTCATGGACCGTACTGCCGCCGAGAAACTGCGCGGCACCACGCTCACTGTCCCGCGCGAGGCGCTGCCGCCGCTGGGCGAGGGTGAGTACTACCACACCGACCTGATCGGCCTTGCGGCCATGTCCGCCAACGGCACCCCGCTCGGCGAGGTCGTGGCCGTGCATGATTTCGGTGCGGGCGATGTGATCGAGATCAGGCGTGAAAACGGCAAGACCTTCATGGTCCCCATGCGCATCGAAGCCGTTCCCGGCTGGAACGCGGACACCATCACCATAACTGACGATTTCGCAGACGCTTGAGCCTGCTGTCCTAATCCGCTAATACACCTGTCGGGACGCTCTCGAAGGATCAAGAACGATGTGGATGCTTTACGTGCTGGCCGGGCTCTTGGTGCTGGCGGCGATGTCGGCGGGATTGGCACTGGGGCTGCACCTGCTCGCCCCCGGCAAGAGCGAGGCGCGGCGGATCATGCTGGCTGCGGGCATCACCACAGTCCTGCCCATGTCCATCGCCTTTGGGGGCTTCCTGTCGGAGGTCGACGTCGCCGACAGTGAGTTCCTGCTCAGCTTCGCCGCGCTGACCGTGACGACGCTGGCAGTGTTCACAACTTGCTGCCTGCCCGCCGCCTGGTTTGCCACCACCCGGCTGGGCCGTTCAGACGAAGCGCTGCCTGCCATCGAAACCGTCGAGCCCGAATTGATCGAGGGCTGAGACACCCGTGCCGGAGCCGACCGACCCGCTGTGGGAGCGCCTGCGCACCTACGAGGTTGGTCCGTCCGATGCCGAGTTTTCCTTCGTCCAGCGCCTCGCCCGCGAGAACCGCTGGCCGGAAAGCTACGCTGCCGAGGTCATCCGCGAGTACCTTCGGTTCTGCTATCTGGCGGTGAAGGCGGGGCACGAGGTGACGCCCTCCGACCAGGTCGATCAGGCCTGGCACCTGCATCTCACCTACAGCCGCGATTACTGGCAACGTTTCTGCCCAGAAGTACTCGGCTGCGACCTGCACCACGGCCCCACGGCGGGCGGGTCGGTGGAGCGCCAACGCTACTACGACCAGTATGCCCAGACGTTGAAAAGCTACGAAGAGGCCTTTGACGAGGCACCGCCGCCCGCGATCTGGTCTCCAGCGGCAGAGCGGTTCGGCGAACAGCCGCTGGCCTTTCGCGTGCGCCCGTCCGAAGTTATTGTTATGAAGGGACTGCCTGCGAGGATTGTCGTGATAGTCTCGGCAATAGCATTGCTGGCGGCCGGTTTCGCAATCGGCACCACGGTGGGAGGGTAGGACGATGGAACTGGGCTTTTCGAGCTACGACGGCGGAGAGTTCCTGATCTTCTATGGTGCGCTGATAGTCGCTGCTGCGGTGGCGGCCTTCTGGATTCCGGGCTTCCTGCGCCCCGATGGCCATGACCAGGTGCTGAGCGACTCCGAAGCGACGGCCTACCTGGTTGGCGGCAAGCAGCGGTTTGCCGAAAGTGTCACCGCGTCCCTGTTCGCGCGGGGCGCTCTGCGGGTGGAAGGCAAGCGCTTCATCAAGACGAGCCGCGCCGAAGGCGAAACCAGCGCCGAACGCGACCTCCTTCGCCATGTCGGCGATCTCAACTGGACCACGGCCAAGCGGCGACTGCACGATCATGCCGCAGCGATGGATCGCCATCTGGTGAGCAAGGGCCTGCTGATGGAGCAGGGAGACCGGACACGGCTTCGCCTCTTCTCCGTCGCGCCCTTTGTGATCGTCTTCGCCATCGGTATCTATCGCTGGCAGGCTGGCAGCGGCGAGGGTGAACCGGTCGGTTACCTGACGATCATGCTGGCCGTGATCGTGGCGCTGGGCCTGCTGCGCCTCTTCGCCAGCAACCCGCGCACCCGTGCCGGGGACGAGGCGCTGGAACGCGCCATGGCCAGTTCGCAGCGCCTGCGCAGCGCCACCACCTCGGGCGAGACGGGGCTGGCGGTCGGCCTGTTTGGTACAGCCGTGCTGGTCGGCACGCCCTATGCGCCGCTCCATGCCATGCGCCAGGCTGGCGCGGGTGACGCCGGTGCGGCTGGCGGCTGCGGCGGCGATAGCGGAGGCGGCGACGGAGGCAGCGGTTGCGGCGGGGGTGGCTGCGGCGGTTGCGGCGGCTGACGCGATTGCGCGCAGGCCTTCACGCGCCTAACGACAGGGCATGATTATCGAACTGCTCGTCTTCGTCCTTGTCATCGTGGTGCCCTTTCCCATCGGTTTCGCGCTCGCGCACTACCGACCCGCGTCGAAGAACCTGAGGAACGCCGCACTGGCCATGCTGCCAGCCTGCCTGCCGTTCTTCGGCTTCGCGCTGTGGATCACTCTTAGGCCGAACCCGGAATGCACGATCGAGGATTGCGAGGACATGGCTACAGCATGGGCCATGGCGCTCTACGTGCTGGGCGTAGTGACGGCGGTCACCGGCTTTGGGGTTGGCCTGCTGGGCGATTCCTACGCGCGCAAGCGGGCGACTGAGAAGGCGGGCGAGTGAGCGGGATTTTCCCCTTGCTCCTGTTCTCGGGAGGAGGAGGTTCCGGCTTCCACGAAGAAGTGGCTTCTTCGCTGACTTACTCGCCGATGATGCTCACGCTTCCCATTCTGTTTTATAGCTTGCCTGGAATTCCTCTGGCGCTGTTATTGAACAAGTTTCTTTCGAGGTTGGGCATTGCGCTACGAATGATCTTCGCCGCGATAGCACCACTTTTCTTTTGGTTACTGGTGCTTGGCGACACCAGATCAATTGTGGAGAGATTGCTATTAGTAATATCGCCTGGCGAGAGTTGGGCTTACCTGTTGCCAGGAATGCTGCTTGTTGCAGGTGTTTGCCTCCTTGACGAGCGGAGACGGCGCGCCCAGACGCGCGCTACGCGTTTTGCGGAGGACGTATGACCTTCGCCGCCACCGTGCTGACTATTGGTGGGACATTGGCTTCAGGCGCAGATGTCCCGACAACAGACTTTTGCTTTGATTGCGGTAGCGACGAATTCTCTTGGGGCTTGCCCTTCGAGCTACTGCTTATCCTGTCCATTATTGCGATCCCCGGCCTGTTGGCGGGACTTGTCCTTCATCGGAAGTTTCCCTCATGGCCTGTCACCACGCGCGTCGCCTTGGTCGGTGTGGTAGTACTGGCATTCTGGGGGTTCTGGCTCAGCAGAGAGACAAATTGGCGGCCTGGTCCGTGGAACATTCGATTGTGGCAATCTATGAGCGTTCAGGGGGTAATTTTCGCACAATGGATAGAATTGATGATGGCGGCTGCTCTCGCTTCGATTCTGTCGTATATGGATGCATTGCGCGCGGCCAAGTCTTGGTCAGACTATCTTTCGAACGATTGACATTGCCTTGACCTTCGCCGCCACCATCCTCACGCTCTACCCGGAAATGTTCCCCGGGCCCCTGCGCCAGTCCATCGCGGGCCGGGCGCTGGAGGAGCAGAAGTGGTCGTGCGACACGATCCAGATCCGCGACTTCGCCACCGACAAGCACCGCACGGTCGACGACACTCCGGCCGGCGGCGGGGCGGGCATGGTGCTCAAGGCAGACGTGCTCGCCAGCGTGGTCGACCATGCCGTGGCGCGCCAGCCGAAGACACCGGTGCTTGCCATGACCCCGCGTGGGCGTCCGATCACGCAGGAGCGCATTCGCGAGATCGCCAATGGTCCCGGCGTGATCATTCTGTGCGGCCGTTTCGAGGGGTTCGACGAGCGCCTGTTCGAGGCGCGTCCGCAGATCGAGCAGGTATCGCTGGCCGACATTGTCCTGTCGGGCGGAGAGCCTGCCGCGCTGGCCATACTCGACGCTTGCATTCGCCTGCTTCCCGGCGTAATGGGCGCGGCTTCTAGCGGGACCGAGGAATCGTTCGAGGACGGTTTGCTCGAATACCCGCAATATACCCGACCTGCTGAATGGGAAGGGCGCACGATCCCTGAAGTGCTGCGATCGGGGGATCATGCGAAGATCGCTGCTTGGCGCAAGGCAAGGAGCGAAGACGATACTCGGTTACGCAGGCCGGACCTT
>JAUIIG010000090.1 GCA_030431875.1 Alphaproteobacteria bacterium | reverse complement strand
GACCTGGCCGGGCAGGCGATAGAGCAGGCCGGGGATACGGGTCAGCGTGGTCGAAACGTTGAAACGTTCCGGCGTGCGGCAAACGCGCCAGGTGCCTTCGGGGCCGGTGATCGTACCTTCATCGACGAGGCCCTGCGGGTCTGCAATCGTGGGGCAACCGCCGGCCGGCGTCACCTGCGTGCTGGTGGGAGTCGGCGTCGGCGTGGGCGTCGGCGTCGGGTTGTTGATGATGACGTTGCCACCAGTGCCGGGCGAGACGATTTCGTCAGCGCCACAGGCGGAAAGAGCTACCAGCGAGCAGCCCAGGATCAACGAACGGGAAAGTTTAGTCACAGCGAACGGTCCCCTCAAAAAACCGAGAATCACGGAAAGCGAAATGCGATGTCGCGACTCGCCAGCTAGGGGCCGGGAATGACAGTTTGTGTGCTATGTGACAGTTGGGTGTCACAAATCGTGACTTTCCTGCATCAGCCAGGCCAAACCGTCGTTGTTTCACTTTTGTGACAAGATGACAGTTTTGTTGCGAAAGTGTCATCGAGGCAGCATTGTCGGGGCAACGCTAAGGGAGATTGGCGATGCTGACTGCTGTTTTCATGGCCGCAATGGCCGCTGCCCAGGCTGCACCGGCCCCGGCTTTTGAATCCGATAACCAGACGACCCGCGAGGTCGCATACGAATCCATTGCCGCTGGCGACATGGCCCAGGCCATCGCCCGGCTCGAAGCCGCACGAGCGGAGAATCCCGGCGATCCCGCCCTGCTGATCAACCTCGGCGCGGCCTATGCCGCCACCGGCGATTATGCCCGTGCAGAGGAATGCTATCGCCAGGCGATCGCCAGCGAGGACCGCTACGACCTGGAGCTGGCAGACGGCCAATGGGTCGATTCGCGCAACGCTGCGCGCATGGCGCTGCTGACGCTGGAAGGCCGCGCGAACTGAACGGCAGGTCTGCTCCGGCTGCCAGCCGGAGTCGTATCATAAGGTCTGCAAGGCCCGGAGACCCTTGTTCTCCGGGCCTTTGCTATTGCGGCGGCCGAGTCCGCGCCGTTTGTCATGCCGTTGTCATTTGATGTAAGCATTGGGGCGGACTTGGAGTACCCGATGATTCTGCGTTCTGCCTCTTCCGCGGCCGCCCTTGCGCTGGCCGCCCTCTGTGCGCTCCCCGCGCAGGCAGACGTGCTGGAAATTTCAGCCGATGGCAGCGCCCAGTGGATCGCTGGAGGCACGCCGGAAATGCTCCCCGTATCGGCCGAGATGAGCGCCGCTTATCCGCTGGCCGAGGTGCCGGCTGAATCGACCGCGCTGGTCCCTGACACCGCCATTGCAAATACCGGCGAACATGCTGCAGCCATCCCGCCCGAATACATGGCCTATGTCCACCAGCTGGCTGCGCGGTTCGACTTGAGCCCTGCCCTGCTGGAAGCCGTGGTCTGGCAGGAAAGCCGCTGGCGCGAGGACGCCGTCTCGCCCGCCGGTGCGCGCGGCCTTGCCCAGCTGATGCCCGGCACGGCGCGCGACCTTGGCGTCGACCCCGACAATCCGCTCGCCAACCTCGAAGGCGGCGCACGTTACCTGCGCGAACAGCTCGACCGGTTCGACGGTGACCTGGAACTGGCGCTCGCCGCCTACAATGCGGGCCCCGGACGCGTGGAGCGTTCAGGCGGGGTTCCGCGTATTCGTGAAACACAGGCCTATGTCGCTGCGATCATTGGCCGCCTATCTGACTATTCCCGGAGTACCGACTAAAGATGCGCCCCACCTATAGCCTTGCCGCCCTGCTCACGGTCATGCTGCCTGCAGCCGCCAATGCGCAGGATCCCGCCGGTTCGGGCCCGATCAACAATGCCCTGGCATGGATGCAGAATACCATGCTGGGCAGCGTTGCCACCGCCGTGGCCGTGATGGCCGTGGCTGCTGTCGGCTTCATGATGCTGACTGGCCGCATGAACTGGCGCTTTGGTGCCACCGTGATCATCGGTTGCTTCATTATCTTCGGTGCTGCCTCGATCGTGGCGGGCATCCAGGGCGCAGCGGGCTAGGGCCCGAGAGGAAAGTAGACCGATGCAACTCGTCCGCCATCCCGTCCATCGCGCGCTTACCCGCCCGCAGATGTTTGCCGGCGTGACGTACAACTACTTCATCCTCAACGCGCTGGTGACGACCGAGGCATTCCTGATCTTCAAGAACCTCTGGATCCTGCCGATCCCGATCATCATGCACGTCATCGGCTATTTCGCCTGCCTGCGCGAACCGCGCATTTTCGACCTGTGGCTGACCAAGGTCAGCAAGTGCCCGCGGGTCCGCAATTACAGCCGATGGGGCTGTAACAGCTACGCCGCTTGACTTGGCGGTAAGGAGCAAGTTTGATGGGTAACAAGTGGCCCAGGTTCACTTTGGGAGCCGCCGCCTGGAGCGCCAAGGAAGCGCCGGCTGGTGCACGCTTGCCCTATTCCCGACTGGTCGACGAAAACGTGCTGCTACTGCGCGACGGCTCGCTGATGGGCGCGCTGCAGGTGCCCGGCCTGCTGTTCGAGACCGAGGATACTGCCGCGCTCAATGCCCATGCACAGACGCGCGAGGTGATGCTGCGGTCGAACCTTGATGCGCGCTTCGTCATGTACCACCACGTCATCCGCCGCCGGGTGAGCGTGGAGCTGGAAGCCAGTTTCGACGATCCGCTGTCCGCCCATATCGACCGCCGCTGGCGCGAAAAGCTGTCGAGCGGATCGCTGTTCGTGAACGACCAGTTCGTGACGCTGGTGCGCCGGCCTGCCCGCGGCAAGGCAGGCCTTGCCGAACGCATGGGCAAGATGTTCCGCCGTCGCAACGAGGAAGAGCCGGTCGATCCCAAGGACCTGCGCAGCCTGCGTGCCGCCATGCAGGCGCTGGCCGCCAGTCTGGGTGACTATGGCGCACAGCCGCTGGGCGATTATGTCGGCCCGACCGGCGCAACCAACAACGAGCTGCTGGAGCTGCTCTCCGCGCTCTACAACGGCGAGATGCGCCCGGTGCGCAAGCCGGACTTCGACACTGATATCGGCAACATGCTGCCTTACCGCCGCGCCTCCTTCGGGCTCGACGCGATGGAACTGCGCGGCGCTGGCGGGGCGGACTTCGCCTCGATGCTCAGCCTCAAGGATTATCCCGACGCGACCAGCCCGGGCCTGCTCGATGCCATGCTTCGCCTGCCTTACGAGATGATTGTCTCGGAAAGCTTCGCGCCCGAGGAACGCCAGACCGCCCGCGAGAAAATCGACCTCGCCATCCGCCGCCTGAAAAGCGCGGACGAGGAAGCCGCCTCCGAACGCGCCGATATGATGGCCGCGCGAGATGAGCTGGGCGCGGGCTCCGTGGCCTTTGGCGACCACCACCTGACCGTGCTGGTGCGCGAACGCAATCTCGAACGGCTCGATGATGCCACGGCCTCGGTCGCAGCCAGCCTCGCCGATACCGGCGCGATCGCCGTACGCGAAGACACCAACCTTGAGCCTGCCTTCTGGGGCCAATTCCCCGGCAACGAGCAGTACCTCGTGCGCCGCGCGATGATCTCCACCGCCAACATGGCGAGCTTCGGCAGCCTGCACGGCATGGCGCTGGGCCAGGCCGAGGGCAATCACTGGGGCGAGGCGGTCACGCTGCTGCAGACCACCAGCTCGACGCCTTTCTTCTTCAACTTCCACAACGGCGACCTGGGCAACTTCTCGGTGATCGGTCCGTCGGGTTCAGGCAAGACC
>JAUIIG010000052.1 GCA_030431875.1 Alphaproteobacteria bacterium | reverse complement strand
GAAGGGCGCACGGTCGGCGGCGAATTCGAGCAGCCAGCGCTGGTCGATTTCGAAGCTGGTCTTGAACGCGGCCTTCTCCTCGGCCGAGAGGAAGTCGAGGTGCTGCACCGACCCGCCCTTTTCGAGGATCGAGTTCCAGATAGTGGTCGAGTTCTTGCTCTTCTTGTCGAGGATCTTCTCGAGGTAGGGGTTCTTCACCACGAAGCTGCCCGACAGCGTCTTGTGGGTATAGATATTGGCCGGGATCGGCTCGATGCAGGCGCTGGTGCCGCCGCAGATGATCGAGATCGACGCGGTCGGCGCGATCGCCATCTTGCAGCTGAAGCGCTCCATCGCGCCCATTTCCTCTGCATCGGGACAGGGTCCGCGTTCCTTGGCCAGCATCATCGATGCCTCGTTGGCCTTGGCGTTGATGTGCTTGAACATCTTCAGGTTCCACACCTTGGCCATCGGGCTTTCGAAGCCGATGCCCTTCGACTGCAGGAACGAGTGGAAGCCCATCACGCCCATGCCGACCGAACGCTCGCGGCTGGCCGAGTACTTCGCGCGGGCCATCTCGTCCGGCGCGCGGTCGATGTAGTCCTGCAGGACATTGTCGAGGAAGCGCATGACGTCCTCGATGAAGGTCTTGTCGGTGTTCCACTCGTCCCACTTCTCGAGGTTGAGCGAGGACAGGCAGCACACCGCCGTGCGATCGTTGCCGAGGTGGTCGATGCCGGTCGGCAGGGTGATTTCCGAGCACAGGTTGGAGGTGCTCACCTTCAGGCCCAGGTCGCGGTGGTGCTTGGGCATCATGCGGTTCACCGTGTCGGAGAACACGATGTAGGGCTCACCCGTGGCGAGGCGGGTTTCGACCAGCTTCTGGAACAGGCTGCGGGCATTGACCTTGCCGCGCACCGAACCGTCCTTGGGCGACTTGAGTTCGAAGTCTTCGCCGGCGCGTACGGCTTCCATGAACTCGTCGGTCAGCAGCACGCCGTGGTGCAGGTTCAGCGCCTTGCGGTTGAAGTCACCCGACGGCTTGCGGATCTCGAGGAACTCCTCGATTTCCGGGTGGTGGATGTCGATGTAGCAGGCGGCCGAGCCGCGCCGCAGCGAACCCTGCGAGATCGCCAGCGTCAGGCTGTCCATCACCCGCACGAAGGGAATGATGCCGCTGGTCTTGCCGTTCAGGCCGACCGGCTCGCCAATGCCGCGCACGCTGCCCCAATAGGTGCCGATGCCGCCGCCCTTGGAGGCGAGCCAGACGTTTTCGTTCCAGGTGCCGACAATGCCGTCGAGGCTGTCGGACACCGAGTTGAGGTAGCACGAAATGGGCAGGCCGCGACCGGTGCCGCCATTCGACAGCACGGGGGTGGCGGGCATGAACCACAGGTTGGAGATGTAATCGTACAGCCGCTGCGCGTGGTCCTGGTCATCCGCGTAGGCATCGGCGACACGGGCGAACAGGTCCTGGTAGCTTTCGCCGGGCAGCAGGTAGCGGTCGGTCAGCGTTTCCTTGCCGAATTCGGTCAGGTTGGCGTCGCGCGCGGCATCGGTCTTGATGTCGAACCGGCGCGCCTTCACGCTCTTCGAATCGAGCGGTTCGGCTGCTGCTGCCGCCTTGGCCACTTCGGCCATGGCTTCTGCCGCCGCTTCGCCGACCAGTGCGTCGCTGCCAGCATCCTTCTTTTTCATGTTCACCGCCTTGGCATCGGAATTCTTGGTACTACTCTTTTTTGCCGGGGCAGGCTTGGAATTCGTGTCAGTCGTCGTGTTTTCGTCCAGCCCCATTGCCGCCTCGTCCGTGTTACGAAATTCCATTTGGCCCAAATCCCCGTTCGCTACGATCCCGCGCCATTCTGGTGACGCTGGTTGACCCGTCATTCATGCATGTGTCCGACTCGAAACCGGCAAGCTGCCAGCCAGTCTTCATCCATGCATCGGCGGCGACATACTTATCCCCGCCTGTGCGTGATCGGCCTTGATGGAGGGCAAACCAGACCGACTCCGGGCCCGTCCACGCACTGCATGGTGTGTGCCCCAATATCTAGGTCTAGTGGGTCCCTCCGGCAAGGTGACCACAATCCCTTGTGAATCAGCCGGGACTCGCGCGCAAGTGGGTTAATTTGAATTTGCCGCGCGAATGAACTTGTCCGCAGGGTGTGTGAGGCAGGCAATACGCCGCGACGCGCGGAGTTCCCACGACTCGCGCGCTACGCAAGAGGCAAAATCAATCTGCGGAAAAAAAGCTGTGCATGCGCGACATCGCGAATCAAAAGAATCATACCGCGCAAGATTACAACATGAGGACCCCCGCATGAGCCTTGCAGGAGTGGCGCGCCGCGTCCGGGCATGGCATAAAGCGGCAGGCGCGGAAGAGGAGGGAACCGCATGATCGCATTTTTCAAGGCGCTGCCTTTCGGCATCTTCCTGACGCTGCTGGTCGCGCTGTTCATCGGTTCGGGCGGATCGAGCGGGGGCATCCTCGCGATCTTCCCCTTCGACGTCGACATCCCGCAGCTGGGCCTCGACTTCCGTCTTTACTGGAGCTGGAACCTGTTCCTGGCAGGCACGGGCCTGACCTTCGGCATCCTGCTCATGATGGACTGATAGCCTGGATCACCGAGGTGAATTCGAGCACGTCTTCATCCGCACACCGCACCTCGACCAGCTGATAAGCTTCCGCCCCTGAACCGCGCGGGAAGCCCAGCCTGTAAAACGCGCAGCTATCTTCGATCACGCCGCGACCTTCGAGCATTTCCCGCGTGGAAATCGGCGCCATGCGCGGCACGTCGGCAATATGTCCGGCGAACACTGCAACCGAAGCGCCCGCCTGTGCCAGCGCTTCGTCGCGCTGCCAGGTGAAGGTGGGCCAGTAGTCGTCCTCGAGCAGGAAATTGCCATCCCCGTCGGGTACCAGCGGACTGTCGTCGGCGGCATGGCGCCGCTCCCCCACCACCAGCTCGGCACCGGCGTCACCGATGATCTGCATGGGATCGTGCCATGCCTCGCGGTCCATCAGCGTCACCTCGATCCGCCCATCGTCGGGATCGATGGCGGACATGTCTTCCGTCCGGCCGCGGTAGACCAGCCACATGGTCTCCTCCCCGCTGGCCACGTCGATGCCGACCAGCCAGGCCTCGCGATAGGAAGCATGGTAGACGCCGAGATTGTCGAACGAACTTCGCAGGACGAACACCTTGTCTTCGCCCAGGGCAAAGAGCTGGTCCTCGATCACAATGACATCCGGTGGCGTAGCTGCCGCGGGAGAGGCGACCAGCGCCGCAACGGCGCAGAACACGGCAAGCAGGCGTTTCATGACGCCTTGGTTAGTAGGTAACGGCTGAACCTCTGGCAAACGATCGCGGTGCCAATGCCATGCGCCTGGTGGCTGCCAGCAAGGCGGGGCGGCGATGCCATGCCCAGATGGCAACACCGACCACGGCCAGCAGGGCCCAGCCCCATTCCAGCCGCAGCAGGCGGATCGCCGGATAGTGCAGCGCGTAGAGCGGGAAGGACAGCGCGCCCAGCAGGCTCGCCAGTTCCAGCGCACGCGGCGAGGCAAAGCGCGCCTGCATCCCGCCGAACAGCATCAGCGGGGCGAGCAGCATTACGAAGGCCAGCGGGGCAAACTGCCACGGCACCAGCCATACGGCGATCACATAGGCAGGCAGCGCCAGCGCGGCGAAGGAGAAGGGCACGGCAATGGGCGGCGCGTCTCCCCACAGGCGGTAGCACAGCACGCCCAGCACATAGGCGAGGCCAATGCGCGGCAGGACCAGCCAGTGATACTCGGCAAAGCCGCCGCGCGGGAAGCCAGAGGTGGCGATGATCCAGGCCAGCGCCAGCGCGCACAGGGCCGCGGTCCATGCCAGCCCGCTCTTGCCCAGCCGCGAGAGGCCAAGCGCATGGGCCGCATTGGCAACCAGTTCGTAAACGATCGACCACAGTGGCAAGTTGAGCAGGTAGGGTGTCGCCGGCAGGTTCACCGCAGGCACCATGGCCAGCATCAGCAGCCAGGCGAGGCCAAGATCGCCGGACCAGCCGTACTCGCCCAGCGCCGCCAGCAGGCCCATGGTCGTGCCCAGCGCCATCCAGCCCCACAACCGCTTGTAGCGCGCCTTCATGAAGGCTCCCGCACCCAGCGAACCGTCCTGCAGGCGCTGCTCGTAGGTGCGCGCCATGACGAAGCCCGACAGCATGACGAAGAAGTCCACCGCCAGGTGCGCGCCGTGGATCGGCAGTCCGAGGTGGAAAAGCACGACAATGATCGCGGCGATCCCGCGCAGGGCATCCAGACCGGGGAGGCGTTGCTGCATCCTGCCACTATGGGCGCGCGCACCTCAACGCGGCTTCATCAGGCGCGGCTAACCAGCGTGCTTGCACAACGCGGCGAACAAGCGGAGTTAAGTCGAAATCAACCACGAGGGAGGGGAAGCGAAATGCCCGGCTACATCATCGCCCATTACAAGGTCACCGACGGCGAAGGGATCGGCAGGTATGCCGAGGCTGTCATGCCCATCCTCGCCAGGCATGGCGGGGAAGCCGTCGTGGTTGATGGCACCAGCTGCGTGATGGAAGGCAATGCCCCGCACCAGAGCGTAGTGGTGCGCTTCCCCTCGGTCGAGGCGGCCAAGGGGTTCTACAACTCCGCCGAATACCAGGCCGTGCGCCATTTGCGCACCGACCATTCGGAACAGGGTAGCCTCGTCATCGTCGAAGGCGTGGAAGGCCCCGCCTGAGACGCATGCAGTTCGTCCAGTAGGAACGGGCATTGGTCGATGCGCGGACTCGCAATCCGCGCAATCGACCCGACATGGCATGTCACCAGTAACAAGGGACATGTCGCCATGCGCTTCGTACTTACCACCCTCGCCTTCGCCGCCAGCACGCCTGCCATGGCGCAGGACGTTTCGCTGCCGGACTTCGTCGAATGGGGCGCCAGCGCCGAAGCGATCGAGCAGGCGCTCGACGGCAAGTGCGCCAACGGCCTGACGGTCCGCGAGATCGATCCGCCCTTCCTGCCCGATATCGAAGACCGCCAGCTGCAGGTCGACTGCGACGGGCTCGACTATTTCGGTGACGAGCGCTTCGCCGAATTCGTGATCGGCGATGACCGGCTGCAGATGATCTGGATCATGGTCGAGCCGGAAGACGAAGACGATGCCGTCGCCGCCATGCGCGAGGCCTATGGCCAGCCTTCGGCCGAAGCCGACATGTTCGTGGCTTTCGAGAACGCCCGCACCGCATGGCGCGCCGAGCCGCCGGAATTCCTGTTCTACTCTCCGGAAGTCGCCGAGCGGATGAGCGCCTGGTTCGCCTCCGCAGGCTAACGCAGCGCCTCGCCTTCGCCGGTCAGTTCTTCTGCTGCCGGTTCCGGATCAATCCGGCTGGAATCGAGCGCCTCCAGCTGCCGCCGGATCAGCGGGCCCAGCAGCAGGAGCAGCGCGCAGCCGGCCAGGCTGATGCCGACATGCAGCAGCCAGAAGCCTGACGCCCCCAGCGGCTCGTAGAACCGCGCCACCCAGCCCGAACCGATCCCCGTCAGGAAGGCCGAGAGGTAGACCGAAGCCATCATGATCGCGTTCACCCGGTCAGGCGCGACGCGCGAGGCGAAGGAGAGGAGCACCGGCCAGGTAAACATGAAGCTCGCGCCGGACAGGAAGTAGGCGAGGATCGGCCACAGGATCGACGCCTTGCCGCCGTCTTCCGCCTGCAGCGCGCCGCCCGCGAGGGCCAGCATCGACAGGGCCGATACCACCGCGCCGAAGGCCATCTTGGTCAGGTCATGCGGTTCGCGCCCGCCGCGTCCCACGCGCGGCCAGAGCCAGATCAGGAAGGGCACGATCAGGATCGATGCCAGGGCGTCTTCGGAGCCGAACCACGGCACCGGCACGTCACCAAGGAAGCTGGTGAGGTTCACGTTGTCCGCGGTCCAGATCATGCCGACATTGGCGGACTGGTCGTAGGAGAGGAACTGCGGCAGGGTCAGCAGGATCGCCACCACGATCAGGCCGACCAGTGCCCAGTCGTTGCGCGTCATGGGCGTGGCAGGACCGGTGTCGCGCTTGTGGCGCGGGGTATCGTCGGCAAAGTGCTTCCATCCGGCGATATAGACCCCGGCGGCCACCACCATCATGATCCCGGCGAGGCCGAAGCCGTAGTGCCAGCCATAGACCTGCGCCAGCAGCCCGCAGATAAAGGGGCCTGCCGTCGCGCCGATATTTATGCCGGTGGAGAAGATCACATAGCCGCGCGCCCGTTCCACCTCTTCACCAGCCGGGTAGAGGTGGCCGACCTGCGCCGCGACATTGCCTTTCAGAAGGCCGGAGCCGAGCACAAGCAGCAGCAGCGCGAGCAGGAAGCTGGTGTCGAACACCATGGCGGCATGGCCCATGGTCATCAGCACGATGCCCGCCAGCACGGTCTTGCGCGCGCCCAGCCAGCGGTCGGCAATCAGGCCGCCGAACATCGGCGTGAAATAGACGAAGCCGGCGTAGAGCCCGAAGGTCTGGCTGGCGAAGGCCTGGGTACTGAGCGGGCCGAAAATGCTTTCGACCACGGCGCGGTAGCCGTCCATCCCGGCAACGTTCTCGATCCGCCCCGGCAGCAGCAGTTCCTGCACCATGTAGAGGATCAGCAGCGCGCGCATGCCGTAGAACGAGAACCGTTCCCAAGCCTCGGTCATGGCGAGGTAGGCAACGCCTACCGGCTGGCCGAGGAATGTGCGATCGGTGGATGCGGCTGTGGTCATTGATGCCCCCCCTTTGATGGGCGGCCCCCCAGCCGCATTCGGGGAGACTAGGGCAAGCCCGCCCCCTGTCAATCGCGGCCTGTCAATCGCGGCGGGTCAATTGCGTCCTGGCGCCAGGCAGGTCCGGCGACCAGGTGGCCGCCGGCCTGCAACCGGTCGAGCACGCCGTCGTCCTCGGCCAGCAGGCGCAGCGGCACCACTGCCAGGGTGACGCCGCTTTCACGCGTCGCGCTTTCGATCGCGGTGACCCATTGTTCGCGCAGGTCCGTGCCCAGTTCGTCGTCCGCCCATGGCCAGCAGCGCCCCAGCGCCACTTCCAGCGGGTTGGCCATGACGGCCGGCACATCAAAGGCGCGCCAGTCCGCCCCGCGCCTCTCGATCAGCTCGGGGCCGATCTCGGTCGCGGTCATGGCCGCGTCAAGGCAGGGCAGGTGATCGCGCGGGTCAGCTTCAGCGAGGTTGTCGAGCATGTCCTCGCCGCGCACCGAGCCGACCGGTTCTGCCGGAACGTCGGCGCGCCTAGCCGCGCGCCGCACCACGTCGCTGGCATCGCGCCCGGTGTCGCGGGTGAACCGCAGCCGCCGCGACAGCAGGTCATAGGAGGTGATGAGGAAGCTCTTGCGGGCATAGTCCTGGTCGTATTCCTCTTCCAGCGCCGCCAGCCGCGCCAACTGGTCCGCACCGAGGTAGTCGCTCGCCACGGTGTCATCCGGCAGGCGGGTGATCCGTCCGCCCGCAAAGATCAGCCGCAGTACGTCGCCCGGCGAGACCCGGCTGCGAAAGCCGAGGATGACGCGGCTGGCTTCCCGCGTTGCCTCTTCCAGCCGGTCCGGCTGCCACGGTGTGCTCTCGGGCACGGCCACGATCTCGCCGACGAGGATCACCGTCCCGCTGGGCGTGTCGATGATCCACATCGGCGCGCCTGAGCGCTGCGCGCTGACGACGATGGCATTGGCCGGCGCCTCCTCTTCCTGCGCAGCGACGGCAGGAGCGAGCGCCAGGGGAGCAAGTGCGGCAAGCAGCAGGGCGGATATTCTCATGGCAGGCCACTCCTGTCGCAGGCTGGTTGAACGGCAGCTTGCCAGCGTGCCCGCTTCACGAACGGGCCTGGGCTGCCTTCGCGTGACTGGCGATTGCGTCGGCCAGCCGGTCCACCAGTTCCAGCGGCACGTCGTGCCCCCAGCCGGGGATGGTCTCGATCCTGGCGCCGGGGATGGCCTCGGCAGTGGCATGGCCGTGGGCGACGGGGATCAGCGGATCGTCCTCGCCGTGCAGTACCAAGGTCGGCGCGGTGATCTGGCGGAGCATGTCCGTCCGCTCGCCATCGGCGATGATCGCTGCCATCTGCCGCACGGCTCCCTGCGGATAGACGCTGCGCTGCACCAGCGCGCGGGTGCGTTCGCGCAGGCGATCCTCGGGCGCGGGGAAGCCGGGCGAACCGATGGTGCGCGAGAGCCTGACCCCGTGCTCCACAAGCACCTCCTCGTCGAAGGAGGCAGGACGCTTCACCAGCACCTCCAGCGCCTCGGGCTTCGACTTCGGCAGCTTGGGATTGCCGGTGGTGGAGAAGACCGAGGTGAGCGAACGCACCTTGTCCGGATGGCGGGCGGCCAGGTGCTGGGCGATCATCCCGCCCATGCTGCCGCCGACCACATGGGCACTATCGATGCCCAGTCCGCCAAGCACGCCCGCGCTGTCGTCGGCCATGTCGGCCAGCTTGTAAGGCACCTTGGGCCGCAAGCCGATCCGGCGCATCAGGCTGTGGCGCACGAGGCCGGGTGCCTTCACCCCCTCGAACTTGTGGCTGAGGCCGATGTCGCGATTATCGTGGCGGATCACGCGGAAGCCGCGCGCCACCAGCGCTTCGACGAATTCCATCGGCCACATGGTCATCTGCGCGCTGAAGCCCATGATCAGCATGATCGGATCGGCGTCAGCCGGACCGTGGTCGTCATAGTGGATGGTGATGCCGTTGGCGGTAATCTCGGGCACGAAGCAGTTCCTTCCTAGGGTACCAGCACCGTGTCGTTCGGCACTTCGTCGGTCTCCGGATAATCCAGAATGTAGTGCAAGCCGCGGCTTTCATGGCGGCGCAGGGCGCTCTGCACGATCAGGTCGGCACACTGGTGCAGGTTGCGCAGTTCGATCAGGTCCGTCGTCACGCGGAAGTGGCCGTAATAGTCGTCGATCTCGCTCGCCAGCAGGTCGATGCGGTGCTTCGCCCGCTCCAGCCGCTTGGTGGTGCGCACGATGCCGACATAGTTCCACATCATCCGCCGAATCTCGGTCCAGTTCTGCTTGATCACCACTTCCTCGTCGGAATCGGTGACGCGGCTTTCGTCCCATTCGCGGATGCGCGGAGGGGCGTCGAAGCTGTCCCAGCGGGCAAGGATGTCTTTCGCCGCGGCATCGCCGAAGACAAAGCATTCGAGCAGCGAATTGGAAGCGAGGCGGTTGGCGCCGTGCAGCCCGCTCTCGGTCACCTCGCCAGCGGCATAGAGGCCCGGCAGGTCCGTCCGCCCGTCAAGGTCGATCACCACGCCGCCACAGGTGTAGTGCTGCGCGGGCACGACCGGGATCGGCCCCTTGGTCATGTCGATGCCAAGACCCAGCAGCTTCTCGTGGATCGTGGGGAAGTGTTCCTTCACGAACTCCGGCGGCTCGTGGCTGATGTCGAGATGGACATAGTCGAGGCCGTAACGCTTGATCTGGTCGTCGATGGCGCGGGCGACCACGTCGCGCGGGGCCAGCTCCATGCGTTCGGGATCGTAGTCCGCCATGAACCGGTGGCCGGTTTCCGGGTGGAACAGCCGCCCGCCCTCGCCCCGCACGGCCTCGGTAATCAGGAAGTTCTTGACCTCGAGATTGTAGAGACAGGTGGGGTGGAACTGCATCATCTCCATGTTGGAGACGCGCGCGCCCGCCCGCCAGGCCATGGCAATCCCGTCACCCGTCGCCCCGCGCGGCGCGGTGGAGAACTGGTAGACGCGGCCCGCCCCGCCCGCTGCCAGCACCGTGGCACGGGCCTTGTAGGCCTCCACCTTGCCGGTGGTCTCGTCGAGCGCATAGGCACCCCAGACACGGCCGCTGCCCGAATATTTCTCCTCGTGCCGCCCGGTGATCAGGTCGACACAGGAATGGTGCGGCAGCAGGGTGATATTGGCATTTTCCTCCGCCGCCTTGAGCAAGGCCGCCTGTACGGCCCAGCCGGTGGCATCGTCGACATGGACGATGCGTCGATGCGAATGGCCGCCTTCGCGGGTGAGGTGCAGGTGGTCGCTCTCGCGGTTGAAGGGGACGCCCAGCTCGCAAAGACGATCGATTGCGGCGGGCGCACGTTCGATGACGAATTCCACCGTCTCGCGGTCGTTGAGGCCCGCGCCCGCCACCATCGTGTCACGGATATGGTCGTCGAAAGTGTCGCCGGCATCGAGCACGGCGGCGATCCCGCCCTGCGCCCATGCGGTGGAGCCGCTGGTGAGCTTGCCCTTGGCCAGCACCAGCACCTTCAGCCGCGTCGCCAGCGACAGCGCTGCGGTTAGTCCGGCGGCGCCGGAACCGATAACGAGAACGTCGTATTGCGTGGATCCTGCATTCATCGGGCAAACCCTTGCCCGCATGGCCCGCCTGCCGCAAGTGCGCGCATAGCCAATCCATGGCACGGCGCGGCGCGAAGCGGCTTGGTATGGGCTGCTGCCATGAAACTTTCCTGTCTTTTCAACCGTCACCGGCCTCCCGGCCGACGCGCGCGCATGTACAAGGACACCTTCGTCAGCAATTGCAGCGATTGTCGCTGTCCGATCATCCGCGTGGGCCCCGGCCAATGGCGCCGGCACAAGGAAAGTGCTGATCTGTCAAACGACTAGCCTAACAGCCGCTTACGAAATATTATGCATATCCGTGTCAACATCCTGTCAAGGGGTGATGTCAGGGAATCAACCATGGCCGACACGGCAAAAACCAAAGCACGCGAGCACACCCGCGGACCGCGGCTGCTGTGCCTGCTCAACCGCCACGAACCGGCTGGCCGCCGCGCCAGCTGGAACGGCGAGGTCTACCTCAGTCGCTGCGAACACTGCGACAAGCCGATCTTCCGCGTGAAGAAAGGCAAGTGGAAGCGCGACCGGCGCAAGGGCCGGGTCTACTAGGCCTCAGCCGCCCGTCAGCTGGACGAAGACGTCCTCCAGGTCCGCCTCGCGGGTGGTCACGTCCTCGATCGCGTAACCGTGCTTCTGAATCAGCGCCAGCACCTGCCCAGCCGTGGTGCCGCTGGTGTCATAGGTCACTTCAAGCACGCGCGGCTCGACCACTTCGGCCTTGGTGAAGCACGGTTCCATGATCGGGCCGCCCAGGTCCTTGTCTACCGAGACGCGGACGATCTTCTCGCCCATCATGCCCACCAGCTCTCGCGTGGGCTTGTTGGCGATCAGTTCGCCGTGGTTGATGATGGCGATCTGCTCGCACAGTTCCTCTGCCTCTTCGAGGTAGTGCGTGGTCAGCACCACGGTCACGCCCTCGGCATTGAGCTCGCCCACCAGTTCCCACAATTGCTTGCGCAGTTCCACGTCGACGCCCGCAGTCGGCTCGTCCAGCACGAGGATCGGCGGCGAATGGACCATCGCCTTGGCGATCAGCAGACGGCGCTTCATCCCGCCCGAAAGGGTGCGGGCATAGGCATTGCGCTTGTCTTCCAGCCGCACGGCCTTGAGCAGTTCTTCGGAGCGCCGCAGGGCCTTGGGAATGCCGTAGAACCCGCCCTGGTTCTCCAGCACCTCGAACGGGGTGAAGAAGGGGTCGAAGACGATTTCCTGCGGCACGATGCCGATCTGGAGCTTGGCGTTGCGGTGATCGGTGTCGATGTCGTGACCCCAGATCTTCACGCTGCCGCTGGTCTTGTTCACGAGGCCGGCCATGATGTTGATCAGCGTCGACTTGCCTGCGCCATTGGGGCCGAGCAGACCGAACACGCTGCCTTCGGGCACGTCGAAACTGACGCCTTTCAGCGCCTTCTTCGGCGGGGAGTTCTTGCTGCCCGCATATTCCTTCGCCAGGTCGCGGATTTCGATTGCTGCATCTGCCATATCGGGGCGCTCTTAGGGGCTTTTCCGCCCGCGCGTAAAGCGATAGGAGCACAGGCCATGAGTGAAGCACCCGAAACCACCATCGTCGATACGGCCCGCGTCTGGTGCGACGGCGCCGGCGACATCCGCAATGGCGAGAACTTCCGCGCCGCCAGCCTTGGCCACCCGCGCGTCTTCATGGAGATCGACGAGCACGGCTTTGTCGATTGCGGCTATTGCGACCGGCGCTTCGTGCTCAAGGGCGGCCCGGCCGACGGTGGCGGCCTGCCCGAAGCTTCGGACACGGGCGCTGCGGCCTAGGCCCGCACACCTGCTGGCGCTGGGATCGGCGCTGGCCAGCCTCGCCCTTGCCGCACCGGCGCAGGCGCGCTGCCAAGTCTGGCGCGTGCTGGCGAGCGAGGACGAGGCACACCTGCGCGACCTCGCCCTGCGCATGGACGCAGACGGCATGCTGGAATTTGCCCACCTCGGCGTGGTGGACGGCCCCTCCGGCGCCACTTCCTGCGAACTCTCCATCGACGAAACCGAGATCGAGATCGAATGCGAATGGCTGGTCGACAGCGCCGAAGCCGGTGCGCGCCTGATCGCCGACATGCAGCGCGACATCGAGGCATGCACCGGGGAGGTGATGGAGGTGGGGACGGATTTTACCTCGGCCTCGACGGGATCGTCCTTCACCAACAAGCGCGACCTGGAGATCGAGTTCGATCAGGAGTACGACTATCGCGCGGTCGACTTCGAACTGAACCTCTATACTGTCAGGTCCAGCACGGGGCGGGAACGCCGCGAGGTGAACCTCTATTACAGCCGCGAACGCTGACGGCACTGCGGGGGAGGTTTCAGCCGTGGTTCATGCTATGCAGGGCATACAGCGCCGCACAAGGAGACGACTCATGATGAAATCTCTCGCAATTGCCGCAGCAGGCCTTGCCGCCCTGGCCGCAACGCCGCTCGCCGCGCAAGACCGTGAAGAGCGTGCCGAAGCCGCTTTCCAGGAACTGGTGGAAGGCCGCACTGCCGGTGAAGCACAGCGCTGCATCACCACCTTCGATTCCAACCGCCTGCGGGTGGAGGAGAATGTCGGCCTCGTTTACGAACGCTCCGGCGTCCTGTGGGTCGCCCGCGCGCGCAACCCGCAGCACCTGGGTTCGTGGGACGTGCCGATCATCGAACGCTATTCGGGCTCGCGCCTGTGCACCAACGACGTAACGCACACGGTCGACCGTTCGACCGGCCACTTCAGCGGCGTGCTCTTCCTCGAAGACTTCGTGCCCTATACCGAGTCTGCCGAAGGCTGATCGCTATGACGGCGGCCCGGAGGCACTGGGCCGCTGATCTGCTCCACGTCTGGTTCCACCAGCTTGGCCCCGCCGACTGGTGGGGCGGCAGTGACAGGGTTGATGCCCTGCTAGAAAGGCGCTTCCGGCGAGAGCTGGAGGCGCTTTTCGTTTGCAGTCCGGAGAGCTTCCTCGGCGACGCGCAAGAGGCGCTCGCCGCCGTACTGCTGTTCGACCAGGTCCCGCGCAACATTTTCCGCGGCACGCCGAGCGCCTTCGCCACCGATCCGCTGGCGCGCGCCATCTGCCACGGGGCCCTGCGGCGCGGCTACCTGCCCCTCCTCGCGCGTGAACAGCGCCAGTTCCTCGCCATGCCGCTGATGCACAGCGAGCACATCGCCGACCACCTCGCCAGCCTCGCGGTCTTCGCGCGGCTCAACAATGGCAGCAACCTTGGCTTCGCCCGCAGCCACTACCGCATGATCGCCCGGTTCGGGCGCTATCCGCACCGTAACAAGGTGCTGGGCCGCACCAGCACTCCGGCAGAGAAACGCGCGGTGGAAGCCGGCTTCGCCTGGTAACCTACTTGAGGTAGCCTACTTCGGCTTCACCAGCTTGGCCGGGCGCGAGCGCTGGGCTTCGGCGAACAGGCCGTAGGTGCGGTTTACGTAGTTCGACACGTCGGTGATCGAATCGAGGTAGGTGTCCAGCTCCGGCGTCATTTCCTGTTCGACCAGCCGCACCCGCGCGCCGGGGTTCTCGGTCTCGAAGTGGACATAGAACCACGGCTCGCCGCGCTTGAGCCTCAGCGGCTTGGACAGGTCGTACCATTCGAAGGCCCACGACATCGGGCGCGGCCAGATGTGGACGGGGAACCGTCCGCCCATCTGTACGCCCGGACGCGGGGTGGGGAACCAGTGCAGGTGCGGCGCGGTTTGCACCACCCAGCATGGCTCGTCCGCGACAAAGACATAGGGCGCAGTGAACTGGATGATCGGGCGTTCCGGATCGCGCCATTCGTTCTGCGGCTGGACGATGAACAGGTTGGCCCGTCCCTGCGGCCGCATGCCGGACTGTTCGCCGTCGTTGTCCATCAGGGCCAGCTGGCCCTGCGCATTGCGGGTGAAGGCAAGCTCGATATCCACCGGGCACGGGACGACGAAGTGCCGCCGGTCGAAATCGATCGCCGCCGGGCAGGCCTGGATCGACTTGGCGCTGGCGGCCTTGGGGTCCGAGCGGCTGAAAGCCTTGGGCGGCGCCCAGATAGCGCTGCCCTTGTTCTCCCAGCGCAAGGTCCAGCCGACCGTTACAGTGCGGCTCTTGCCGCGGGCTTCGGCTTCGGCCGCCCCCGCGTCTTCGGCGAAATAGTCATCCCAGCTCATGGGCGCATGGCTTCGCCCCATTCAGACCTGTTTGCAAGCCTTGGCTTTCCGGCATAGGCTCTCAACCGGGAGACATTCGAGGAGGGGATGCCATGGCCATGCGTCTGGCGGTCTGGTGGGTGCGGCTGGTCTATGTCGCGTGGATGGTGCCTGCCGGCCTCAATCATTTCATCCAGCTTTACCCGCAACCGACCGGCAACCAGGACATGAGCACCGGCGTGTTCCTGGCGCTGATCGACAGCGGCATGTTCACGCTAGTGAAGGCGGTGGAACTGGGTGCCGGGCTGATGTTGTTGTTCGGCTGGCGCGTACCGCTGGCGCTGGTGATGGTGCTGCCGGTCAGCTTCACGGTCTGGTACTGGGATACCGAGCTACAGGGCTGGTGGACGCCGAGCGCGATCTACGGCTGGGGCGTGCTCGGCTGCAACGTGTTCCTGCTTTATGCCTACCGCGCCAGTTACAAGACCATGTGGGAAGGCTACGCCGCCCCGCGCTGGCCCTGGCACAAAGTGCAACCTGGGGAGGCGCAATCATGATGCGCCCGCTCGACATGCTGCGGCTGGCGCTTGGCGCGATCATGGTGCCCACCGCGCTCGCCTATTTCCTCCCTGACCTGCTGCCCTTCGTGCGCACGGCCACATGGGAGGGTGCAATGGCCGTGCGGCTGATGGACCAGCTCGATGCCAGCGGCCTGCTGGCCGTGGCCAAGTTCGTGCAGCTGGTGGGCGGCCTCGCCCTGTTGCTCAACCGCGCCGTGCCCTTTGCCCTCGCCGCCATGGTGACGGTCAACGTCTGCGGCGCCTTCGTGGCGGTGATTATCGAGGGCGCACCGGGACTTTCGGTGCTGGCGCTGGGCGTGCTGGCGCTGAACGCGCTGCTGATGTTCGCCTATATCGAAGCCTATGCCGGCGTGCTGGCGAACGGAGCGCTGGCCGATGGCGAGGAAGAAGAGCCCGGCGCAAACTACAACAGCCTGTTCGTAAACCCGCTAGCGGGCGCAAGCCGCAAGCAACTGCTGGTCGCGCTGGCACCCTTGCTGGGGGCCGCGTGGTTCTTCTGGCAAGTCGTGCTCGGGCTGAACTCGCTCACCGGACTGGTGGTGCTGGTTCTGCCCGCGCTGGTGTGGCTGGTCAGCTTCGTGCGCGCGAAAGGCTAGGCGCCCCAGCCCGTCTTGGCGACCACGGCCTTGCCGACGAACCAAGAGATCGGCCCCGACACGACCAGCCCCGCGACTGCGGCAATGGCGATTTCCTGCCACCCGGCCTGCATGTCCATGGTGAGCACGGCGACCACGGCAATCCCCATCAGGGTGGTGGCGATCACGGGAAGCAGAACCATCATCATGCGGAACATCGGCGGACTCCTATCAGTGTGGAGCCGTGCTTTACCGCGTTGGAAAAGGCTGGCTTTGACGCGCGTCAAGCGCGCGCGGACGCAGTCCTGAGGTGCCGCCGCCAGGACCAGCCCGCCAAGGCCAGCAGCGCGCAAGGCAGCCATACCCAGCGCAGCTCGGATACCAGGGTCTCCAGTCCACGTGCGGAGAAGAAGTCCGCCCCGATGGGCGAGACACGAATCGGCGTGAAAGGCGCAAAGTAACGCGCGTTGTCGACCGGCCAGAGCAAGGCAATGCCCAGTCCCCCGTCGGTCAGGCTGTCGAGCAGTCCGTGGCTCGCCGTGGCCAGGAACAGGAAGGCGAAGGCCAGCGGCGCGCGCGCTTGTCGCCACACCATGGCCAGCGCGGCAGTGACCAGCAAGGCGAAGGCCAGCGCGTGCGTGGCGCCGCGATGGCCCCAGGTGTCCGCATAGTCGATCCCGAAACCGAACCCGATCACGTCAGCATCCGGCACCATCGCCAGCGCCGCCCCCGCCACGGCCACGGAGGCGGGAATACGCTTCGGCCCCGCCGCGACGGCGAGCGCCAAGGGGACCACGGCATGGGTAATGATGGTGGGCATAGGATTAGTGGCTATCGCGCTAGTTCGCTGCCGCCGCAGGTTCGCGTTCGCCGATCGTCCAGCTGCTTATCACCCAGCGGTCGAACTCACGCATGAGCTGCAGCTGCAGCTCTGCCGAAGCAACCAGCTCGTTGCGGTCCTCCGACAGGTAGAAGATGCGTCCGGCGATATGCGCTTCGTCAGGTGACGCGGCATGCGGCATCCACAGCTGCGGGAAGCCACCGTCAAGTTCGGCGCGGAAGCGCTGCATCCTGCCATCGCCCATTCCGCTGAACAGGCGCGAGAAATCATCTTCGGACGCAGACCGGTTGAAGGCGTGCACGATGGGCATGGCCTCGCCTGCTGCCAGTCGGTCCCCGCCCAGGCGATGGCACGCGGCCAGCAATTCCGGCGGATTGCGAAACCTGTCGGCGTCGAGCGTGGTGCACTCACCGAACAGGTCGGCGGCGATGTCTGCCAGCGCAAATGCGTATTCGGTCCCCAAGCCACTGGCGCAGGCGCTTTCAGCATCGACGCGAATGAGCCCCGGCACGCGCACCGGCAGCATTTCCACGGTTTCCGCGCCATCAACATCCTCCATGCTCATCGAGCCCTGCATCGAATTGCGATCATTGCGCGCCGGATCGACGGCTTCCACGACAGAGAACCAGGCGTGCAGGCAGAGACTGCGCGGAGCTTCGGGTTGGCCATCTTCGCCGCGACGCGGCAGTTCACGTGCCAGCAGCTGGTCGAAATTCTCGGATCGGGCGAGGACTTCACCCCAGGTGGCCTGGTCGATCATCGCGCGCAGCGGTTGCGCTTCCGGCGCTCCCTCGACGATGGGAGAAATCACTTCCACCATCGGGCCGCGGCCGGGAACACGGGAGAAGCTGATCGCAACGACATCGTTGCCGTAACCGTCGACGAACATGGCGCGGCGCAGTTGCACGCCCTGCTCCATCAGGTCGCGGGCGCTGTCGAGACCATAGAGCGTCCGCATGCGTTGCTGCGTAGCGCTGTCGCAGCGGTCAACGCCCTGGTCATCGCCGCAGCCACGTTCAAAGGCGTCGATCATCTCCTGGGTCAGTTCGCCTCCGGCTTCCACCTGCGCCAGCGCGGGGCTCCCCAGCAGCAGCAACAGGGACAGGGCAAGGATGCGCATGCTGGATACTCCGGACATTGTTGGACCAACGCCAGCAAACATCACGCAAAATCAGGGTTTTTCCAAGCCCATTGCAGCCCGGACCCGCTCGCGGCGAGCGGAAAAGCAGGTCAGGCCCTGTTTCCCGCTGCCAGCCCCGCCACCAGCGCGCCAGCCGCGCCGCCTGCCAGTTTCAGGCCGTGGTTGACCCAGGCCATGGTCGGGAACTCCATCTCCCCGGCCAGGATCACCGGCATCGAAAAGGCATAGTAGAACAGCGTGCCGACAATCCCCACGGCGAGGCCGATGGCGAGACGACCACTGGCAGCAGGCCGCGCGGCCCAGAACCCTGCAATGGCGAAGAGGACGAAGGCCACCGCCAGCCCTTCCGGCTTGTAGCCGGCCAGGTCGGTTGAGGTCAGGTAATAGATATAGACCGCGTAGAGCAGCTCTACCGCGACCCCCGCGATGATAATGCGCTTCCAGTACTTGGCCATGATCTCCTCCCCAGGATTGGCTTTGCCGCGCGAGCTATTCCCACTCAATGGTGCCCGGCGGCTTCGACGTATAGTCGTATACCACCCGGTTGATGCCCTGCACCTCGTTGACGATGCGCGTCGCCACGCCGGTCAGGAAATGCGCATCGAAAGGATAGACGTCGGCGGTCATGCCGTCGGTGCTGGTCACGGCGCGCAGGCCGCAGACGCTGTCATAGGTCCGGTAGTCGCCCATCACGCCCACGGTCTTGACCGGCAGCAGCACGGCGAAGGCCTGCCAGATGGCGTCGTAGAGACCCGCCTTGCGGATCTCGTCGAGATAGATGGCATCCGCCTTGCGCAGGATGTCGCAGCGCTCCTTGTCGACCGCGCCGGGGATGCGGATGGCGAGGCCCGGTCCGGGGAAGGGATGGCGGCCGACGAACATCTCGGGCAGGCCCAGCTCGCGGCCCAGCGCGCGGACCTCATCCTTGAACAGTTCGCGCAGCGGCTCGACCAGTTCCATGTTCATGCGTTCGGGCAGGCCGCCCACGTTGTGGTGGCTCTTGATCGTCACCGAGGGGCCGCCGGTAAAGCTGACGCTCTCGATCACGTCGGGATAGAGGGTGCCTTGCGCGAGGAAGTCCGCACCGCCCAGCTTACCCGCCTCTTCCTCGAACACATTGATGAATTCGGCGCCGATGAACTTGCGCTTCCTCTCGGGGTCGGTGACGCCGTCGAGGCCCTTCATGAAGCGGTCCTCGGCGTCCACCACCACCAGCGGGATGTTGTAATGGTCGCGGAACATGGCCTCGACCTGTTCGCGCTCGTTGAGGCGCAGCAGGCCGTGGTCGACGAAGACGCAAGTCAGCTGGTCGCCAATGGCTTCGTGGATCAGGATGGCAGCCACGGAGGAGTCGACCCCGCCGGAGAGGCCGCAGATCACCTTGCCGTCACCCACCTGCTCGCGGATCTCGGCGATCTTGGTCTCGCGGTAGGCCGCCATGGTCCAGTCGCCCGCCAGCCCGCAGACGTGGCGCACGAAGTTGGCGAGCAGCTTGGCGCCGTCGGGCGTGTGGTAGACTTCGGGGTGGAACTGGGTGCCGTAGTACTTGCGCTGCTCGTCCGCGATCACCGCAAAAGGCGCACCGTCGCTGGTGGCGACAATCTCGAAACCGGGCGCGAATTTCGTCACCTTGTCGCCGTGGCTCATCCACACCTGGTGGCGTTCGCCCACCTTCCACAGGCCGTCGAACAGGGCGCATTCCTGCGTCACGGTCAGGAAGGCGCGGCCGAATTCACCGCCGTCGCCGGTTTCGTGGCCGGGGCGCACTTCGCCGCCCAGCTGCTGGCTCATCACCTGCTGGCCGTAGCAGATGCCGAGGATCGGCAGGCCGGAATCGAACAGCACCTGCGGCGCGCGCGGGCTGCCTTCGTCGCAGACGCTGGCGGGCGAACCCGACAGGATGATGCCCTTGGGGCTCATCCGGTGGAACGCCTCTTCGGCCAAGGAGAACGGGGCGATCTCGGAATAGACGCCCGCCTCGCGCACGCGGCGCGCGATCAGCTGGGTCACCTGGCTGCCGAAATCGACGATAAGGATGGAATCGGGGAGATGGTCTGCCTGCATGAAAGGCGCTTAGAGGGGCACAGGCGGGCCTGTCCAGCATGGGCAACACCCGAGCCGCCGGCATCAACCGATTTTCGCACAGTTGAGGCGCTGTTCACATATCCGAACCATTCGATGTTGCGAAAAAGTGCAGGGCTGTCGCGCATTTCGCATTTGCAGCATTTCGTGGTGCGATGCACAATCGAGGCATAAGACAAAGGGATGTCCTGCGGGGGTTTTGCAACCTTTCGACCAGGAGAATTTACATGAAGAAGCTCGCACTCGCCGTCGCCACCATGGCCACGCTCGCTGCCGTTCCCGCCAATGCCCAGTCGGCTATCGTCATGATCATCGGCGAAGCGCCCCGTCCGGCTGTTGCCGAAGCCGATACTGCCCCCAGCCACGAGACCTTGATCGAAGGCGCCGTAGCCCGCGCCTGCCCCACGCCCTTCATCCGCGACCTGAAGCGCCGGTCGCTGCAGGCGCAATGCGAGGCCGAAGCCCGCGCCGAAGCCGAAGCCGTACTGGCCGCCCGCGAAGGGGCCGAAGCGACCGCCGTCGCCATGCGCTAAGACCTTCCGGTTTACCCGTTCCGGGCATGACAGCTCGATATCTGTTGCAAAATACGCAACAGATATCGAGCTTTTCGCACTTGCAGTATTAGCAAATGCTACTATTTGCCCCGCGATCTCGCTGCTCATGCAGGAAATCGCTTCGGCGATGTAACCGCTAGGCAGCATGCAGCGAATGCATTTGTATCGCGCCCCCCGCGATAGAACGAGACCAGGGCCCGGAAGCACCCTCCCCCCTTCCCCCCCGTTTTCGGGCCGAACTGATGGCCGCTCCGCCCCCCGGAGCGGCCATTATTGTCTACGCGGCCCAATAGGCGGTGGAAAAGACCCCCGCAGAGGCGCTGCAGCCTTCCGGTTACGGGTGCGCATGCCTATATAATCGGCATGTCTGATACGCCTGAAACAACTCCTGAAAAGTCCCGCCAGAATGGCGAATACGGTGCCGATTCGATCAAGGTCCTCAAGGGCCTCGATGCCGTGCGCAAGCGCCCCGGCATGTACATCGGCGATACCGACGACGGTTCGGGCCTGCATCACATGGTGTTCGAGGTGTCGGACAATGCCATCGACGAGGCGCTGGCCGGCCATTGCGACCTGGTGCTGATCGAGCTGAACCCCGACGGCTCTGTCTCGGTGGAAGACAACGGCCGCGGCATCCCGGTGGACATGCACAAGGAAGAAGGCGTCTCCGCGGCAGAGGTCATCATGACCCAGCTGCACGCCGGCGGCAAGTTCGAGAACAC
>JAUIIG010000051.1 GCA_030431875.1 Alphaproteobacteria bacterium | reverse complement strand
GTTCGGCCACCTACAACGTCGGCCTGTCCGAACGTCGTAACGCTTCGGTCGAAGCTTACCTGACCGCTCGCGGCATCCCGGCGGCTCGCATCACCAGCGAAGCCTTCGGTGAAACGCAGAACCGCGTCCCCACCGCTGACGGTGTCCGCGAACTGCAGAACCGCCGCGTGGAAGTGATGTACGGCCCTGGTTCCGGTAACTAAGGGGCGTTCGGGCAACTAAGCCCACCCGCCGTTACGGCACAGAAAAGGGCCGGGAGCGAAAGCTTCCGGCCCTTTTTCTGTTGGTGGTGCTTGCACGCGTCGCACTGACAGCCGATGTTCAGTCGCACTTGCCTAGGCACGCCCCACCCTCGCTCTGGAAACTGCTCCCATCGCCTCCCACCCGCCAACAGCAGAACCAGCCCACTGGTGGCAAGGCCTCCGTCTGGCGCAGCGCAAGGTCCTGTCGCAGCGCGCCGCGGGGATCGCGCTCACCCTCGTCATCGAGGCGGTGTTCATCCTGTTGTTGCTGTCGCTGGGACTGACGCGCGACGAGCCGGAGCGGGTCATCGTGCCCATGACCACCTTCGACGTCGGCAATCCGCCCGAGCCGGCGGAGGAGGAAGAAGAGACCGAACAGCCGCCCGCACCGGCCAGCGCGCCGCCTGCCGCCACGGCCCCGGACCAACCCGTGTCGGTCGATCCGGCCCTTCCCGACTTCGAACTGCCGCCGCTCGTTCCCCGGCGTACCCAGCCGCTGCCCGTTCCCCCGCCCGTACCACAGCCGACGCCCAGCGCATCTCCCACCATCGGCGTGCGAATTCGCGAGGGCGCGAGCTACGGCCCGGCCGACACCGGCTCCAGCCGCGGCGAGGACAGCGCGGTCGTGGGCACGGCGCCCGACGGATCGCCGCTCTATGCCGCCCGCTGGTTCCGCGAGCCGCGCGACAGCGAACTGGCAGGCTACCTGTCGACCGCCAGCAGTACCGGCTGGGGCCTGATCGCCTGCAAGACCGCGCCCAACTGGCGCGTGGTCGATTGCGAGGTGGTCGACGAATACCCGCGCGGCTCCGGCATTGCCCGGGCGACGCAGGCCGCGGCCTGGCAATTCCAGGTGCGCCCGCCACGAGTGGGCGGGCAGTACCAGGTGGGATCGTGGGTGCGGATCCGGATCGACTACACCCGGACGCAGCGGGTCCGCTAGGTCAGTCGACCAGCATCAAGGCGTCGAGCGCGATGACGCCCTTGCCCTGCGGGTAGACGATCACCGGATTGAGGTCAATTTCGCGGATCGACGGGTTGCCGGTCATCACCTGCCCGACCTGGACGATCAGCGCCGCCAGGGCATCGACGTCGAGCGCAGGCGCACCGCGCCAGCCGGTCAGCAGCGGGGCCTGCTGCAGCGACAACAGCCCTTCCTTCACCTGCTCCACACCGAGGTCCGGGGTGAACAGCTTCACGTCCTTCAGGATCTCAGCCGTCACGCCACCGAACCCGGCCAGCACCACCGGACCCCATTCGGGATCGTGCTTGGCGCCGACGATCATCTCGGTGCCCATGGTGCCCATCTTCTCGACGAGTACGCCATCGAGCTTGATCGCGGAATCGTAGTTGGCAACGTTCGCGTACATGCGGTCAAATGCTTCGCGCACCTCGTCCGCCGACTTGAGGTTCAGGATCACGCCGCCCGCATCCGACTTGTGGCCCAGGGCAGCGGCCTGCGCCTTCATCACCACCGGATATCCCAGCAGGTCAGCCGCGGCAGCCGCCTCGTCAGCCGTGGGGGCGAAGGTGCTGTCGGGGAACGGCACGCCCAGCGGACGCAGCAGCTGCTTGGCCTTGTATTCGGGCACCACGCCGGTGACTGTTTCCATGCCGTCGATCGGCAGGGGTTCGCCCGAACGATCGGTCAGGTCACGCTTGGCGAGGTCGGCAAGACGAGCGATGGCGCGATAGGCGCGCTCTGTGCTGGCAAACCAGGGGATGCCGGCCGCGCGCAGGCTGTCGATATATTCCTGCGGCACGTTGGCGCCTTCATCAACGCCAGCAAAGACCAGCGGCTTGCCGAAATCGCCGCGTGCAACGGCCTCCTGGATCGGCGGGAACTTGATCTTGGAGGTGATCGGGTCCGACTGGATGATCGAGGCGACCACGCTGCCGACCCGCTCGTCTTCCAGCAAGGCGACCAGCAGGTTGGTGTAGATCTCGGGCTCCGAAAGGCCGACAGCGGTGATGTCCGTCGGGTTCGACACCGGCACAAAGTCGGGCAGCACGGCGCGGATATTGGGGCTGTTGTCATCGTCGAGGTGCAGCAGGTCGAGCCCGATGTCCTCGGCCAGGTCGAAGGCGAGGCCGCGCAGCGCGCCGCTCTCTCCCAGCACCACCATGTTCGCGCCAGGCAGGCTGGGACAGGTGACGGCGATTGTGGCGATGTCGGCCAGTTCTTCCAGCGTTTCGGCGAAGATCACGCCTTCGCGGGCCAGCTTGGTCTTCATCAGCTTGAAGTCGCCCGCCATGGCACCCGTGTGGGTGGCGGCGCTTTCCTGCGCCTTGTCGCTCTTGCCCGGGTGCAGCAGCACGATGGGCTTGCCCGCAGCCCGCGCACGGCGCGCGGCGGCGACGAATGCGGCGGGGCGGCGGAAGTTCTCGACATACATGGCGATGACGTGGGTGGCGGGATCGTCCACCAGCCATTCGACGTAGTCCTCCACGCCCGAGGCAGCCTCGTTGCCCGTGCTGACCGAGGTCGAGACATAGCAGCCGCGCGGGTGCAGCGTGGTTGCCAGCACGGCGGCGAGTGCGCCCGACTGGCTGGCAATGCCCACGGCGCGCGCGCCTGCGGGCGGGGTCTTCATGTTGGTTTCGACGAAGGTCAGCGGGATGCGTTCGACGTAGTTGGTGCAGCCGAGGCAGTTGGGCCCTTCGATGATCATGCCGTGTTCGGCAGCGATGCGGCCCAGTTCGGCCTGGTCCTTGGCGCCTTCTTCACCCGCTTCGGAAAAGCCTGCGGCATAGATCACCGCCGCGCCGCAGCCCTTCTCAGCCAGCTGGCGCACGGTATCGACCACGAAGGCGCGCGGGATGGCCAGCACGGCGCAGTCCACACCCTCGGGCAATTCGTCGACACCCTTGTAGACCTTCAGGCCCTGCAATTCGTCGCGCTTGGGGTTCACGGGATAGATGTCGCCGTCGAATTCGTACTGCACCAGGTTGTTGAGCAAGGTGCAGCCCAGCGCGCCGTGGCGGTCCGAAGCGCCGATGACGGCGACGGACTTGGGCCGCAGCAAGCGGTCGATCTGTTCGTTGGTGAAACGGCGGGTGGTCATCGTGGAAATCCCCTCGAACATGCAAAACCCCGGCAGGACCGGGGCAATCCTTGGCCAAGCTGCCCAGAAAGCAGTTGCCTAGAAAGAAGAAGCGGCGCGAACAAGCCTGTCCGCGCCGCCGTGAATTGACTTAGTCCTTGCCGAGCGTCGACTTGTCGAACGCACCAAGCCCAGGCTTGAAAGTCTTGTCGTCAAGGAACTGCTTGGTCGCCTCCTTGCGGCTTTCGAGCCCGCCGAACTGGTTGAGCGCTTCCTGCGCCCGGATCAGGTAGTCCTCGGCATTGTCATAGGTCATCTCGCGCACGCGGCGCACGGCCCACTTGGTGGCACGCAGGGCCTGGCCGTCCTTCTTCTTCAGGACCTCGCAGACTTCCTGCACGCGCTCCTTCAGCTTGTCGGCCGGCAGCGATTCGTTGACCATGCGCAGCTCTGCTGCTTCCGGACCTGTCAGGTTTTCACCCATCATCGCGTGGTACATGGCGTCACGGAAGGGCAGCAGCTCTGCCGCCACCTTGCTGGCACCGCCGCCGGGCAGGATCGCCCAGTTGATTTCCGACAAGCCGAACTGCGCGTCGTCCGAGCAATAGGCCAGGTCGCAGGCGAACAGCGGGCCGTAGGCACCGCCGAAGCACCAGCCGTTGATCATGGCCACGGTCGGCTTTTCGAACCAGCGCAGGCGTTCCCACCAGGAGTAAGCTTCGCGCTGGTTGCTGCGCACGGCGTGCAGGCCTTCCTGCTCGGCCATGCGGAAGTATTCGAGCAAGTCCATGCCGGCCGACCAGGCCGAGCCTTCGCCGGTGAGGACGAGCACCTGCACGTCGTCGCGGAATTCCAGCTCCTCGATCACGATCTTCATCTGCCGGTTGAGCTTGGGGCTCATGCAGTTGCGCTTGTCGGGACGATTGAAATAGACCCAGGCGACGCCGTCGACGACTTCGTACTTTACGGTCTCTTCCTGCGGACGCGGATCGGGTTGCGAGGGTGCTTTGGCCATGAGGTCTGTCTCCTAAGGGTGCGAATCGAACGCACTGTCACTATTGCTATTGCCCATAACATAATTTTTGCTATGAACAATAGCAATCATGATGAAAGACCCGCTCGCCTCCTACCCCGGCTATGTCCTGCGCCGCGCTGCCCATGCCTCGGGTGCGGAGCTGACCGCGCGGCTGGAACCGCTGGGCTTGCGGCAGAGCGACGTGTCGATGCTGATCCTGATCGAGGCCAATCCGGGCATCACCGCCAGCGCCCTTGGCCGCATGCTCGATATCCAGCGCGCCAACATGGTGCCGATCCTCAAGCGTATGGAAGATGCGGAACTGATCGCGCGCGAGGCTATCGACGGTAAGTCCGTAGGGCTGGAGCTGACTAGGGCTGGCACAGCCAAGCTCTCCAAAGCGCGGGCAGTGATCGATGCCTTCGAGGCCGAACTGCTCGAACGCGTGCCCGTAGAACATCGCAACCACCTGCTACCTGCCCTCAACGCACTGTGGCGGGAACCCGATCAGCAGGGGTGACGCCAAGAGGCTAGCCAAGCCACCCGAAATTGATAATGTCCGAATCCTTCTGGGGAGAGAGGACACATGATCAGACCAATGCTCGCTGCTGCCGCAGCCCTGTCGCTGGCGACGCCTGCCATGGCGCAGGTCGCCGGGGTGCCGCTGGAAATGGAACCAAACACCTGCGACCGCGCCTGCCTTGAAGGCTATGTCGAGCGCTATCTCGCGGCCATGACCGAGGGCGGCTTCGACGACGAGCTATTCGCCCACGGTGTCCGCTTTACCGAAAACGGCATCGAAATGCCGCTGGGTAACGAGGGGCTCTGGGCCACGACGGTCTCGCCCGAAGGCTATCGCCTGGTGGTGCCCGACGTGGTGACCGGACAGGTCGCCGCGCTGGTTACGGTGCAGGAACAGGCCGGCCAGTCTGCCACCGGCCCGCAACGCGAGCCCGAGCATGTTGGCGTGTCGCTTCGCCTGCGAATCGGCCGCGACGGGAAGATCACCGAAGTCGAGCAGGTCGTGGCACGTCCCGACCGGCCGCTGGGCGCTGCTTCCGGCCCGTCCACCAGCCCTTTCCCCGATACCGGCGCCGCCGTGGCCGCGCTTGGCTCGCCGTGGCCAGGCTACCTCGAGGCCGTGCCCGAGGGTGAACGCCATACGCGCGCCGAACTGGTCGAAATGGCCAACGCCTATTTCGAAGCCGTCGAGCGCAATACCGGCAACGACTACTACCCCTTCACCGATGACTGCCTGCGGCTGGAGAACGGCGTGATCGCCGCTGCACCAGAAGGCCATGACCTCGCCGACCGGCCTTCGTTCGGCCAGGTGCAGACCTGCCGCGGCCAGTTCGAGACCTCGCTGTTCGGCACGGTCACCAGCGTGCGTGACCGCCGCGTCGTGGCGGTCGATGAAGAGCGCGGGATCGTCTTCGCCTTCGCCTTCTTCGATCACCGCCCGATCAACTGGACCTGGCAGCTGGGCGAACTGTTCAAGGTCGAAAACGGCCAGATCAGCCGAATCGAAGCGATCTTCATCCGCGGGCCCTACGGCGTCTGTTCGGGCTGGAGCACCTATGAACAATGCCGCAGCGAGGAGGTTCAGGATGTCCGCTAAGACCATTGCACTGGCGCTGATCGGCGCCGCTATCGGCACGCCCGCCATGGCGCAGAATGGCCCGCCCGCCAGCCCCTATGCCCCGCGCGTGGATCGCCCCACCTGCACCCGGGCAGAGCTGCAGGAGCTCACCAGTGCCTATGTCGAGGCGCAGCGCACCGGCGACATGTCCGCCCTGCCCCTGCTCGACAACGCCCATTTCCTCGAGAACATGGAGACGGTGGACCGCAGCGAAGGCCGCTGGAACCAGCCGCTGCCCGTGGCCCATGCCATGAGCTTCCACGATCCGCTGCGTTGCAAGACCTTCACCGAGATCGTGGTGACCGAAGGCGATGCACCGCAGATCATCGGCACCCGGCTGTTCGTCCACGAAGGACAGATCCTGCGCGTCGATTCGATCGTCACCGAGCCGGGCGACTGGTTGTTCAACGCCAATGCCTTCCTCCACTACACGCAGCAGGAAGACTGGAGCGAGCTGCATCCCTACCAGCGCACCGATCCGGCCGAGATGATCCGCGGCGCCAACGCCTATCTCGACGGGTTCATGGACAAGTTCACCGATATTCCCTGGGGCGTGCCCTGTGCACGGCTGGAAGGTGGGCTCTACACCAACCGCGACAACCGGCCTGACGCCAGCTGCGAGATCGGCATGCCGCCGGGCGTGCTCTACCTGACCAATCGCGATTACCTGATCGACGAGGACATGGGTGTCATCAACGTCTTCATGCGGTTCGGCAGCTCCGAAAGTGGCGGGCCGGACAGCCACACCTTCCGCTATATCGACGGCAAGTTCCGCCTGATCCACACGCTGACCGCGATCCCCGGTCCGCAGGCGAACGACGACGGCTCGATCGCGCCTGGAGCCATCAACCCCAACGGCGGGGACTGACAGGCACCGTTTTTCGATGTGTTAACCATGTCCGGGGCATAGGTGCGGCATGTTTCGCAAGCAGAGCACCTATGTCAGCGGTCGGCGACGCTATGGGCGCATGCGCGCAGAACTGCCCGCCGTGCTCAAGACCTGGCGCGGCACCAGCGAGCTGGCGATTTGCGACCTTTCGCCAACCGGCGCGCGCCTGCGCTCGGCAGCAGCGCTTAAGCCGGGTACGCGCGGCGTACTGCACTGGCTGGACGAGGTAGCGAAGGGCAAGGTCGTCTGGCAGGACGGTGAATATTTCGGCATCGCGTTCCGCAAGGCCGTGGACCAGGCGGCAATCGACCGGACCTACGCGCGGCTGAGCGAGGACGCTTCCTAACTTTCGCTCGCGCTGCTATCCGCGAGGGCATGCCCCGCACCCGACTCTACTCGCTCGACGAGCTCGACGACATCCCCGGCACCAAGGTGTTCCGCGCCCGCGAAAGCCGTTTGTCCTATCACCTCCACAAGTTCTGCATGAGCCTGATGAAGGCGGAGAACCGCGAGGCCTTCAAGGCCGACGAACGCGCCTATCTTGACCAGTACAAGATGTCCGAAGAGCAGAAGCAGGCCGTGCTCGACCGCGACCTGGCCAAGCTTATCGAGCTGGGCGGGAACATGTACTTCCTCGTCAAGATCGCCAGCACCGACGGATGGTCGGCGCAGAAGGCCGTAAGTTCGATGAGCGGCATGAGCGCCGACGAATATGCGCAGATGATGCTCGCCGGCGGCCGCTCGCCCGAGGGCCTGCGGTCGAAGAAGGAGCAGAACTGATGGCCCGCATCACCGCCGGCATTGCCACCAGCCACGTCCCCGCCATCGGCGCGGCCATCGACCTGGGCAAGACCAAGGACCTCTACTGGGCACCGGTCTTCCAGGGCTACGAATTCGTCAAGGAATGGATCAAGTCGAACACGCCCGACGTGGTGATCCTGGTCTACAATGACCATGCAAGCTCGCTGATGCTGGACATCGTGCCCACCTTCGCGCTGGGCTTTGCCGAGGAATTCCAGAGCGCTGACGAAGGCTGGGGCCGCCGCCCGGTGCCGGTTGTGAAGAACCACCTCGACCTGGCCGCCCACATTGCCGAACAGCTGGTGATCGACGAATTCGACATCACCCTCATCAACGAGATGGACGTCGACCACGGCTGCACCGTGCCGCTCTCCCTCGTGTTCGGCCAGCCCGAGGAATGGCCGTGCAAGGTCATCCCGCTGGCGGTCAACGTGACGCAGTTCCCCACTCCGTCAGGCGAACGCTGCTGGAAGCTGGGCGAAGCGCTGCGCAACGCGGTGAAGACCTTCCCCGAGGACCTCGACGTACAGGTCTGGGGCACGGGCGGCATGAGCCACCAGCTGCAAGGCACCCGCGCCGGCCTGATCAACGAGGAATTCGACCGCCGCTTCATCGACCTGCTCGCCCACGAGCCGGAAGAGCTGAAGTACATCACCCGGCTGGAATACCTGCGCGAAACCGGCACCGAGGGCATCGAGCTGATCATGTGGCTGATCATGCGCGCGTCGCTTGGTTATGGCGTGGAAGAGAAGAAGCGCTTCTACCGCGTACCCGCCAGCAACACCGCCGTGGGGCACGTGGTGTATGAGGCGAAGAGTTGAATTGACCAACACACTCCATAGATAAATCGTCATTCCCGCGAAGGCGGGAATCCAGCTGCACCCGACGTGGCTCCGCTCTGGATCCCCGCATTCGCGGGGATGACGATGTGAGAGGAATGATACCAATGACCGACCAACCCACCGCCGCCGACCTTGCCGATGACATCAAGCGCGTCTTCGAGGCGCAGCAGGCGCACCAGTGGGAGGTCAAGGCCTCCGACGCCGCCACGCGCCGCGCCAAGCTGCAGAAGCTGAAGGACGCCATCGAGGCGCATGCTGACGACATCGTCGCCGCCGTCCTCAAGGACACGCGCAAGCCCGAGGGCGAGATCCGCGTTACCGAGGTGCTCAACATTCTCGGCAATATCCAGCTCAACATCGACGAGCTGGAAGGCTGGATGGAGCCGCAGATGGTTCAGCCCTCCAAGTCCGAAACCGACAAGGCCATGATCATTCCCGAGGCGCGTGGCGTGTGCCTGATCCTCGGCCCGTGGAACTTCCCGCTCGGCCTGACCATGGGTCCGGTCGCGGCCGCGATTGCTGCAGGCAACACCTGCATGGTCAAGCTGACCGACCTCTGCCCCAACGTGGCAAAGGTCGCCAAGACCATCGTCGAGGAATGCTTCGACGAGAACGAAGTCGCCGTGTTCGAAGGCGACGTCTCAGTGGCCGAGGCGCTGCTCGCCCTGCCGTTCAACCACATCTTCTTCACCGGCAGCACCCGCGTGGGCAAGATCGTGATGGCCGCTGCGGCCAAGCACCTTGCCACCGTCACGCTGGAGCTGGGTGGCAAGTCGCCGGTCATCATCGATGAAGGCGCGGACATTGCCTCGATTGCCGCCGCGCTGGCCGGTGCCAAGCAGTTCAACGGCGGCCAGGCCTGCATCTGCCCCGACTATGTCTTCGTGCCCGAAAGCAAGCAGGCAGAGCTGGTGGAAGGCTTCCGCACCAATGTGCAGAACAACCTCTACAAGGACGGCGAGATCGACAAGAGCGCCATCGCGCAGATCGTCAACGAGGGGAACTTCAAGCGCGTGAAGGCCATGGTGGACGACGCTATCGACCAGGGCGCGACCGTGGCCGTGGGCGGCGAGATGGATGCAGACGACCTCACCATCCACCCGACCATGCTCACCGACGTCACCCCGCAGATGAAGATCATGCAGGACGAGATTTTCGCGCCGGTGCTGCCGGTGATGACCTACGACAAGCTCGACCAGGTGATCGACTACATCGAGGCGCGCGACAAGCCGCTGGCGCTCTACATGTTCTCGCCTTCGGAAGAGAACATGGACAAGGTGCTCAAGCGCACCAGCTCAGGCGGTACGACGCTCAACGGCGTCTTCTCGCACTACCTCGAAAACCGCCTGCCCTTCGGCGGCGTCAACGGCAGCGGCATGGGCAGCTACCACGGCTACTGGGGCTTCAAGGAATTCAGCCACCACCGCGCCGTGTACCAGCACGTGGCGGCCTAGAGCTTGCTAACCTTGACGCGCGCCTTCAAATCCGTGCGGCAGAAGGCGTGGAGGAAGCAGGTCTGTTCGCCCATGTCGAGCGCGGCGCGGGCGAAGGTGCTGTCTTCGTCGCTGTCGAGATAGACGTGGGTTTCCACCGGGTCGGCCTTGCCCGCCTGCCCGGTTCCGCCGCTTGCCCCGCCAAGGGTAAAGTGAATGTCCTGCACAATGTTGTAGGCAGCGAGGTGCTTCTTGGCGATCTTCGCATAGCGGCCCAGCTGGGTCATGAAGCAGAAGCCGATGCCTGCCGCCATGTAGCTGACCGCATCGGGCGCGCGGCCTTCCTCGTCGCAGAGGAAATGGAAGATCGAACCATGCGGGTTGAACAGCTGCTGCTCGACCTGCTTCACCCCGTCCTCGCGCACAGTGCAGATGCCGCGGATGTGCAGCACGCGGTCCTGTTCCTCGGCCAGTGACGAGCCTTGCGAGGAGGTTGCCTCGTCGGTCAGCGGGCTCATCTCCCCGCGCACCGGAATGGCCTCGCAGGCGAGCGGGTGGACGCCTTCCATCAGCGGCGCGGGATCGGGCGGCACGTCACTCTGCACGGGCTTGGCCTTGTCGGGGATCACCTGCCGGCCCTTGTGCGTCAGGGTGAAGAGCGACTCCTTCTCCCCGCGCATCAATCCGTTGAGCGGCGATGCTGCCACCGCGTCGTAGACCAGCGCACGCAGCACTTCGGCATCGGCGGGACTGTCGATCCGCGCTTCCAGTTCCACGTCCTTCGCGCCGCCGGTCATGGTGCCCTTCAGCGCAGAGCCCTTCATGGTGTAGTAGTTGTCCTGCACCAGCTCGACGCGGTTGATGGTGATGCCACGCTGCTCGGCCAGGGCCAGCAGTTCGGTCATGTAGCTGGAGACCATGCCCACGGTGAGGAAGCTGAGCGGGCACGGCGCCTCGTTGAAACCGTCGAGGTAGGCACCCTCGTCCGACACCAGCCGCCAGACCTTTCCGCTGGCGGAAGAGGCGACGAGGCCTTCCTTCTGCATCACCGATAGCGAGCGGGCGGCGAAGCGCACGGCCTGCCCCAGCCGGTCCGGCGGCGGCGCAATCAGGCTTTCCCCGCCATCGACGGGAAAGAACGACGGGCGCGCGTCGGCACCAAGAATATTGTCGTGACCGGCCATTACTTGCCCTTTCTTGGCAACATCGGTGAAGGCCTGCCCAGCTCCAGCTCGGCGTCGGAAAACTTGATCGGTGTCCGCAGGCCGCGCAGGCCGTCCTCGTCGAGGTCCACCACCATGCCGCGCGCGACGATCTGCGGATCGGTGAGCGCCTGTTTCACGTTGTTGATCGGGCCGGCGGGCACGCCCTGCTCTTCCAGCTTTGCCAGCAGGTCGTCTCGTTTCCATTCCGCAATCCGGCGCGCAATCGAGGCGGACAGCCGCTCGCGGTGCGTCACCCGGCGCGAATTTGTGGTCCATTCGTCGCGCAGCGGCAGGTCGATGACCTTGGCGAAACGGACGAACTGCCGGTCGTTGCCGACCGCCACGATCAACCAACCGTCCGAGGCCTCAAACGCCTCGTAAGGCGCGATATTGGGGTGGGCATTGCCCATCCGTTTCGGGACGCGGCCACTGGCCAGGTAGTTCATCGCCTGGTTGGCGAGCGTGCCGGTCATCACGTCGAACAGGGCCATGTCGACCATCTGCCCGCGCCCCGTGCGCTCGCGCTGGTGCAGCGCCGCCTGCACGCCGATCACGGCGTAGAGCCCGGTCATGATGTCGGCATAGGCCATGCCGATCTTGGTCGGAGGGCCGTCAGGGAAGCCGGTCAGGTCCATGATCCCGCTCATGCCCTGGATGATGAAGTCGTACCCGGCGCGCTTGGCATAGGGCCCGTCGTGGCCGAAACCGGTGATCGAACAATAGACCAGCCGCGGGTTGATCTCCTTCAAGCTGTCATAGTCGAGCCCGAACTTGTTGAGGCTGCCGGTCTTGAAATTCTCGATCAGCACGTCGCTCTCGCGCACGAGGTCGAGCACGCGGGCAAGGTCGTCCTTGTCGTTGAAGTCGGCAATGATCGTATCCTTGCCGCGATTGGCCGCATGGAAATAGGCCGCGTCCTTCGATCCGTCAGCGCGGTCGAGGAAGGGCGGCCCCCAGGTACGGGTGTCGTCGCCCTCGGGGCATTCGACCTTGTGTACTTCCGCGCCGAGGTCAGCCAGCACCTGCCCGGCCCAGGGCCCGGCCAGGATGCGCGCCAGTTCGACGACCTTGATGCCTTTCAACGGTGCTTCGCTCATACGAAGCGTCCTAGTCACTCCGGCGCGATATGGAAGACGCGCTCGGCATTGCCGTGGCACAGCGCGTGCATTTCCTCATCGGTGCACTCGAAGCTCTCGATGAAGTCCACCGCCGGCTGCATCGGCTGGTAGGGGTAGTCGATCGCCCAGATAACGTTGTCGATGCCCATGCGGTCAATCGAATAGCGCAGGGCGAGGTGGTCTTCGACGCCCGAGGTGGTGAAGACGAAGTTGTCGCGGAAGTATTCTTCCATGCTGCGCTCGGTCTTGGGCGCGCGGCCCACCTTCTGCGCGCGGGAGTTCATGAAATTGATGCGCCAGATAAAGAAGGGGATCATCTCGCCCATGTGGCCGACGCAGATCTTCAGGTTGGGGAAACGGTCGAACACGCCGCCCGCCATCATCCGCAGCATGTTGGTGCCGACTTCGACGCCATAGGCCCACATGGCGGAGTCCATGGCGTAGTCCATCAGCGGACCCTTGAGCGTATCCGACGGGCCGCGCGGGTGGATGTAAAGCGTCGCTCCGGTGGCTTCGGCCGCCTCGAGGATCGGCCAAAAGCGGTAGTCGTCGAAGTAGTCGCCATTGGTGTGGCCGTTCACCACCAGCCCGTTGAGCTTGAGCTCACCCATCACACGTTCGATTTCCTTGGCCGCGCGCTTGGGGCTGTGGGGGGCAAAGCTGCCTAGACCGGCAAAGCGCTTCGGCCACTTTGCGCAGATTTCCGCCATACGGTCGTTCGCCAGCGCGGCAAGGTCGGTCGCGGTATCGGCGTCGAACATCTGCACGCCCGGCGCGGTCAGCGTCAGCAGGTGCATGTCGACGCCGTACTGGTCCATCTGCGGCAGGCGCTGTTCCTCGACGTCCTTCAGCCCGTGGAGGAAGTTCATCTTGCCGTAGCCGGTGCTGTCATGGTCCGCGTCATAGATGCCGCCCACCAGCAGCTTGTCCGAGCTCTGCGTAGGGCTGCGGGCGATCTTGCGCAGTTCCTCCGCAACTTCGGGGATCGACCAGGCTTCCTCGCAGGCGATCAGGCGACACTTCTTTCCCATGGTATTCTCTCCTCTCCCTTTGATACGGGTGTAGAACGACGGCGCGGGTCGCGACAAACCTTTTTGCGGGGCAGGCTAAAGAGATTGTTTCTTGGTTTGACAAAGCGTCAAACCCAATTGGAGCGGCATGACGACGACAGCCCCCCAATCCTCCCGTCTGCCCACCTACTACCTCAGCCATGGTGGCGGACCCTGGCCGTGGATGCCCGATGCGGCCCCGGCCTATGCCGTGCTCGACGCCTCACTGAAGGCGCTTCGCCGCGAGCTCGACGATCAGCCCAGGGCGGTGCTGGTGGTGACGGCGCACTGGGAGACGGAAGACTTCACTTTCTCCGCAGCCGAGCGGCCGGGGATGATCTACGACTACTATGGCTTCCCGCCGGAAACCTACAAGATCACCTATCCCGCTCCGGGCCTGCCCTCGCTGGCGGAAAGTGCTGCGGGCCTGCTGCGCGCAGGCGGCATGGGGGCGAAAATCGACGCAGAGCGCGGCTTCGACCACGGCACCTTCAGCCTGATGCAAGCGATCTACCCTGAGGCGGAAATGCCGATCGTGCAGATGTCGATCCGCAAGGATTACGACCCCGTGCTGCATGTCGAGGCGGGCAAGCTGCTGGCCCCCTTGCGCGACGAAGGCGTGCTGGTGGTGGGCAGCGGGCTGAGCTTCCACAACCTTCGTGCCATGGGTCCGTCAGGACGCGATGCCTCGACCGCTTTCGATGGCTGGTTGCAACATGCGCTGTTCGACGCGGTGGGAGAAAGACGCGCCAAAGCCCTGTTAAATTGGGAGCAAGCTCCTGCTGCACGGCAGGTCCACCCGCGCGAGGACCACCTGATGCCGCTTCACGTGGCGGTGGGCGCGGCCGCGGAGGATGCGGCACACCTGTCCTACCACCAGGACGATTTCTTCGGTGCGATTACCGCCTCCAGCTTCCGCTTCGGGGATGCTCCTGCCGCCTAGTGGTATTCCACCAGCGAGCCGAGCCAGTAGACGACGCCCGGCCACCAGTCCTGGTTCGTCACCGGGTAAAGCAGGAACTGCGGCACCACCACGACGGCAGCGCCGAACCAGGTAAGGCCGCTGATCCGTCCGGCAGTCTTGCGTTCGTGCCACAGCAACGCGGCGACCAGCAGGTCCATCGACACGTAGGTCTCGATGAAGGTGAAGTGCTGGATTCCCAGCCCCTGCATGTAGACCCGGTTCATGCCCGGCATGATGATCGAGATCGTCGCCAGCAGCATCAGCGAACGGTGCACCACCGGCTTCTTCGCCGCCCAGATCCCGAGGCCGAATAACAATGCGAAGCTGGGCGGCGCGGTGACGTTGAGCCAGAACACCGGACGCCCCACGCCCTGCAACTGGGTGGTCGAGGCAGCGACGATCACGATCGTGGCCGCCATCAGGGCGGCAAAGGTCCCGACCGCGATGCCAAAGGTGCCGATCGAGCGGTGCCACTTGACCTTGCGTGCACCGATCAGCAGGGCCTGGGTCAAGAGCAACAGCATCCAGCTGAACCAGGCGAAGCCGTGCAGGTGGACCACGAAGGAATCCGGTGGGCGGGTACCCGTGGCTGTAGGCACGAAATAGGTGATGCCGAAGCCGAAGAAGACGTAGGCAACCAGGATCAGGACGATCCACAGGTGGAAGCTCGGCCGGAAACCGGCACGTGCCGCCCCTGCTTCGGAAACGCTTGCCATCATCCCCTCTCCTCTTCCTCGCAGGAGACCCTAACGGACGCGAGTGCCACGACAACGGCAAAAATTTTCCGCAATTGCCAAGCAGGATTTTTTGCGGGATAAAATGTCCTCATGGGAGTGCCGCCAAGCAAGGATGTCGAAAGCTGGACCTCGGCGGGTCTGGCGACCGGACAGGCGATCAGCCAGTGGCGCGAGTGGGCGGCGAGCACAATTGCGCCTATCGAAGTCGAGGTATTCGACGCAGATTCCTTCTCCGCCCGCTGGATCAGCCACGGCATTGGGCAGCTGCGCCTGCTGCACCTCTACGCCCCCGCCCAGCGCGTCACCCATACCGGCACCGAAGGCAGCGCAGGACGCGCCTCGCCGTCGATCCAGCTGGTCTATTCGCGCCGCGGCGCGATGAAGACGCTGATGGAAGGCAAGAGCTTTACCGTCGAGCCGGGCCAGTTCGTGCTGCTGGACAACACCCGCTTCTACCAGATGGAAATGCGCACCGAGCACGAATGCATCGACCTGATGATGCCGCAGGCCTGGCTGGAACGGCACCTGCCCGATCCCGGCGCCCTGCTGGGGCGACCCATCGATACCCGCGAAGGCTGGGGCAAACCGCTGGGTGCCTTGCTGGAAACCCTGATGGAAGGCCTCGACGCGGCTCCGTTGCCGCGCCCGCTGATCGCCGAGCAGATCGGCAGCCTGCTGGCGCTGGCAACCGGGTTCGAGGAGACCACCACCTGCACCCCGCATCGCGGCCAGCTGGCGCGGCGCATCCTGCGGCGGATCGAAAGCGACTATGCGGACCCCGCCCTGTCGCCCGAACGCGTGGCGGAAGCATGCGGCATTTCCAAGCGCTACCTGCAGACCCTGCTGGCTGGCAGCGGGACCAGCTTCGTGCAGGAACTCAATGCCATGCGGCTGGAACGGGCGAGCGACATGCTGGCCGATCCGCGCGCGCGGGGCCTGCCGGTGGCCGATATTGCCTATCGCAGCGGCTTCCTTGATCCGGGCTATTTCACCCGCCTGTTCCGCAAGCGGTTCGGCATCACGCCGAGCGAGTGGCGCGCAGGCCATGCCCCGCAAAGCTGAGCCATGCTGAAACTCGCCCTTGCTCTTGTCGTGCTCTGCGTGCTGGCGCTGGGGATCGGCTACCTCGTCTCGCCGCTGCACACCTTCAACACGCTGGTTCCGAAAGATGGCGGCAGTCGCGAATTGGCAAGCGACCTGGCCTACGGTGACCACCCGCGCCAGCAGCTCGACATCTATGCGCCCGTAGGCGGCGGCGAGAACCTGCCCGTCATCGTCTTCTTCTACGGCGGCAGCTGGAACAGCGGGACGCGCCACGGCTATGACTTCGCCGGGCGAGCGCTGGCGGCGCAAGGGTTTGTGGTGGTCATGCCGGATTACCGGCTGGTGCCCGAAGTCCGCTTTCCCGGCTTCGTCGAGGACGCCGCCATGGCCGTGCGCTGGGCCCGCGCCAATGTGGCAGACTATGGTGGCGATCCTTCGCGCATTGTCCTGAGCGGCCATTCGGCGGGCGCCTACAACGCTGCCATGCTGGCCTATGACGAGCGCTGGCTGGGCGAGGATCGCGCCTCCATCCGTGGCTTTGTCGGGCTGGCCGGCCCTTACGACTTCCTGCCACTCGACACCGATTCCACCCGCGCCGCCTTTGGCGAATGGCCGGAGCTGCCGGAGACCCAGCCGGTCAACTGGGCCGGTGCAGGTGATCCGCCCGCCCTGCTGCTGCACGGCTCTGAGGACACCACCGTCAAGCCGCGCAATGCCACAGCGCTGCAAGCCTTGCTGGCCGAAGCAGGAGTGGAAGCGCGCGTGGTGGAATACCCGGAGGTCGATCACATCGACATCCTGATCCGCCTGTCGCGCCCCTTGCGGTCGCAAACGCCGGTGCTGGACGATCTGGCCGCCTTCGCGCGCGACGTCTCTCGCTAGGGAAATCTAGACAAAAGCGCCTGCGCTTTTATCCAATCGGACTTGCGCACGAGTCCTTTCACAAAAGGACCGGCAGGCGTAGCCTTCGGGGCAATGACAGGGGTTTACCCTGCGCGCCGCAAACAGCCGGACGCTAGCAAGAGGATGCCACAACATGTCGACCGACGCCAAAGGATTCCCGCTCCCCAGCTCGATCAAGGTCGTGCCCGGAACCGAGGATGCGCAAGCCGCCTATCCCTACTACACCCAGTTCGTACCCGAGGATGACCAGAAGTTCTGGTTCTACAACTCGATGCACTTCCCCGAGCCGATGCATCATTTCGACATGATCACGGCAGAGGCGGCCTATGTCGCCATGGGTGCCTTCAACACCCGCGTGCACGTGCTGCCCACGGCCAAGGGCGTAGACCACCGCATCATCAACGGCCGCGTCTACATCGGCGGTGTGGTAGTGACCGACCCGGAAGAGATCGCCGAGCGGGTCGAGGAATTCCAGCAGCGCGCCTTCTACTACTACGAGCACTGGGAAGACCTCTACGCCCAGTGGAAGGACAAGATGAAGGCGCTGATCGCGGAGGCGCAAGCGCTGCCCAGCCCCTCGCTGCCGAAGTACGAGCCGGTCGAAACCTTCAAGGAAGGCGACGCGGTGCCCGCCAGCCACGACCTGCTGAAAGTCTACCAGCAGCAGATCGAAGGCTACCACCGCATGTGGCACCACCACTTCGAGTTCCTGCTGCTCGGCTACGGCGCCTACATGACCTTCTTCGAATTCTGCAAGAAGGCCTTCCCGGAGATTTCCGACCAGGCGATCAGCCGCATGGTGGCGGGCATGGAAGCCGAGATCTTCCGTCCCGATGAAGAGGTGAAGCGCCTTGCCCGCCGCGCGGTGGAACTGGGCGTGGACCACCACTTTACCGACGACATGGATATCGACCAGGTGCTGGCCGATCTCGATGCGGTTGGCAGTGCGGGCAAGGACTGGCTCGGCGAGCTGGAGACCAGCCGCGATCCGTGGTTCAACGTCTCTTCGGGCGACGGTTTCTACCACTATCACCGCAGCTGGCAGGACGACCTCTCGCTGCCTTTCGCGGCGCTGCCCGGCTATATCGAGAAGATCAAGGCCGGCACCAATATCGAGCGTCCGACCGAGCAGCTGATCGAAGAGCGCGAGCAGCTGGTGCAGGATTACCGTGACCTGCTCGACACCGAGGAGGAGAAGGCCGCCTACGACGAGCTGATCACCCTCGCGCACCGGGTTTTCCCTTATGTCGAGGGGCACAAGTTCTACTGCGAGCACTGGTATACGAACCTGTTCTTCAACAAGATCAGGGAATTCGGTGCCCTGCTGGCGGAGCACGACTTCTTCGGACCCGACGGGCGCGAAGAGGACGTGTTCCACCTTACCCAGTACGAGCTGGAAAGTGCGATCATCGACCTGATGCTGTCGTGGGGCGTTGGCGCAGAACCGCGCGGCCCCAAGCACTGGCCAGCCCTCGTGGAACAGCGCAAGGCAGCGATCGCGGAATGGGACAAGCACACCACCCCGCCCGCGCTGGGCAACGTACCTGACGCCATCGACGATCCGGCAATCAACATGCTGTGGGGCATTACGCGTGAGAACCTCGATTCCTGGCTCGACGACGGATCGGAGAACGACAAGGAGCTGAAGGGCTTTGCCGCCTGTTCCGGCGTGGTCGAAGGCACGGCGCGCGTGGTCAAGTCGGTCAGCGAGATCAGCCGTATCCAGCCCGGCGACATCCTCGTCTGCCAGGTCACCAACCCCACCTGGTCGCCGATCTTCCAGAAGATCGGTGCGGCGGTCTCGGACATCGGCGGGTCGATGAGCCACATGGCCATCGTCGCGCGCGAATATGGCCTGCCCGCCGTGGTCGGCACCGGCAAGGCCACCACCCGCATCAAGGACGGCCAGCGCGTGCGCGTCGACGGCGGCAAGGGCACCGTCACCATTCTCGACGACGAACCCGCGCTCGAGGACGCCTGAGCCATGCAAGCAGTAGCCTGGTTCAAGGACGTCGGCATTGCCGACCGCCCCACGGTGGGCGGCAAGGGCGGCTCGCTTGGCGAGCTGACGCAGGCAGGTATCGACGTGCCGCCCGGCTTCGTCGTCACGACGGCCGCCTTCGAGCAGTTCCTCGCCAAGCTGGAGAAGATCGAGCCGATCCGCCCCAAGGTGGAAGCGCTCGATCCTAATGACCTTGGCGCGGCCACCAAGCTCAGCGAACAACTGCGCGCCCGCCTGATGGGCGAGGCCATGCCGGCCGAGGTTGAGGACGCGCTGCGTACCGCGCACGCAGAGCTTTGCGCCGATGGCCAGCCGGTCGCCGTGCGCTCCTCCGCCACCACCGAGGACGCCGAAGACGCCAGCTTCGCGGGCCTGCAGGACACCTTCCTGTGGGTGCTCGATGCCGAGGCGATGATCTACTACGTGCGCGAATGCTGGGCCTCGCTCTATTCGGTCGAGTCCATGACCTACCGCCGCAAGCAGGACTTCCCTGAAGAAGGCGTAGCCATGGCCGTGGTCTGCCAGCGCATGGTAGACGCGCGCTGCGCCGGGGTGATGTTCACCCGCAGCCCCACCACGGGCGACAAGTCGGTCATCACCATAGAAGGTGCCTGGGGCCTTGGCTCCGCAGTCGTCTCCGGCGAGGTGACGCCCGACAAATGGGTGCTCGGCAAGATCACCGGCGAGATTTCCAGCCGCGAGATTTCCGACAAGCACGCGCGGCAGGTTCCGGCCGAGGGCGGCGGCATCATCGAGGTGGAGAACGGGGACGACAAGCGCTCTGTCCCCTGCCTCACCGACGATGAATTGCTGGCCCTGCGCGAAGTCGGACGGCGGATCGAGAAGCACTATGGCAAGGCGCAGGATATCGAGTGGGCGCTGGACCAGGACGGCAAGGTCCTGCTGCTGCAATCGCGCCCCGAAACCGTCTGGGCGATGAAGGATGCCGAGGCCAAGCCCGCCGTCGCGCCCGGCACCAATGCAATGAGCCATGTCATGGGCATCTTCACCGGAGGGACAAAGAAGTGAGCCTTACCGGAAAGGACGTTACCGAGATCGCCCGCCTGCTGGGTGAATCGCATTACAACTCGCTGGACCTGCAGGTCGGCGACTTCCGCCTGAAAATCCGCCGGGACGGTGGTGGTGGCGGTCGCTGGGTGGCGGACGAAGACGACGATGAGCCCGTCACCGAAGCTGCCCCCGCTCCTGCCGTGCCCGCTCCGCAAAGCACGCCAGCTCCAGCCAATGCCGCAGGAGCTGGCGAGGTCGATGTCCCCGCCCCGCTGCTCGGCAATTTCTACGCCGCACCGCGTCCGGGCGAAGACCCCTTCGTGGCCGTGGGTGACCGCGTGGAACCCGATACCGTGGTCGGCATCATCGAAGTGATGAAGCTGATGAACTCGGTTCGCGCAGGTGTTTCAGGCACGGTGGTCGCGCATGTCCCGGTCGCCGATTTTATGAAACGAGGGTAGCGACAGCGCTCACGCCTCAGACCGGAGGGAACCGGATGACGATGCGCAGTCCCGGCTCATTGTCCTCCAGGCTGATTGTCGCGCCATGTCGGACGCATACCGCCTGAACAAGGGCGAGGCCAAGGCCGTTACCGGCCTCGCTGCGGCTCTTGTCGAGGCGAAAGAAGGGTTGCAGAACCTGTTCGCGGTGTTCGGGCGGGATGCCCGTGCCTCCGTCAGTCACCTCAAGAACGCCGCCACCGGCGTCGTTACGCGTGGAGACGCCGATAGGGCTGTTTTCAGGGGCGTATTGATGAGCGTTCGTCAACATGTTGACGAGCAGCTGTTTGAGCATCTGCGCGTCTCCGGAAACGGTGACGTCGTCTGCGAGATCGAGGGTAAGACGCTGGCCTTTGTCCTGCAGCGTTTCTTCGAAGACTTCGGCTTTTTCGTCCTTGAGTTTCCGCACATGATCAACAGCGTTGCCGAACGTGGAACACAGGCAGGTGGTGCATCCATATGCATGCGTCGTTCGGTGTTCGACAGGATACCGTTTCAGGAGGTTTTCGGCACAGCGGAAGACACCGTATTTCATGTGCAGGTGACATCAGCCGGATTGAGAACAGTCTACGTGGATCCATTCAATCATTGTGCGCAGCGATCGGCTGACGGCGCCCATCACTCATGGAAGAACGATACCC
>JAUIIG010000089.1 GCA_030431875.1 Alphaproteobacteria bacterium | reverse complement strand
TGACGCCCAGATCGTCGAGCTGCAGCAGGCCATCGTCGAGCTTTCCGACGTGCGCGACACGGTGATCGCCGAGTCCGTCACGCCCGAAATCGAGACGTTGCGGGCCCAACTTGCCCGGGTCGAGGCCAAGTGTTTCGAGCAGGAGCGCACCATTCGCCAGACGCTGACCATGCTGATCGACTGGATCGAAAGCGAGATGGATTCGAGCAAGGCCGCATGACGGCCTGATACCCAGGGAACCACCTCAAGGTGAACGCGCATCTCTTTGACCCCATGTCCGGCAAGCCGGGTCCCATCGTCAACGGCCTGTCGGTCGACGTTGAGGACTGGTTCCAGGTGGGCGCGTTCGAGGATGTGATCGAGCGTGACCAGTGGGGCGCTCTCGATGATCGGGTGGACCGCAATGTCCGACTGATCCTGGACCTGTTCGATGAAGCAGGTGCGGATGCGACCTTTTTCACGCTAGGTTGGGTCGGCCAGCGTCATGGTGCCCTGCTGCGCGAGATTGCTGAACGCGGGCACGAGATCGCTAGCCACGGGTGGGATCACCAGCGCGTCTTCCGCATGGATCCGCAGAGCTTTGCCGATGACATCTCGCGCACACAAAAGGTGCTGGAAGATGCCAGCGGAGTGAGGGTGAAAGGCTACCGCGCGCCGAGCTTCTCCATTGACGCGCGCACGCCTTGGGCGTTCGAGGTACTGGCAGAGCAGGGCTATGCCTATTCCTCCAGTGTCGCGCCGATTGCGCACGATCACTATGGCTGGGCCGAGGCACCGCGCTTCGCTTTCAAACCACTGGCGGACAGCGACCTCGTGGAGATGCCGGTGACCACGGCGATGTTTCGCGGCAAGCGCCTTGCAGCCGGCGGTGGCGGGTTTTTCCGAGTGCTGCCGTACGGCTTCAGCCGCTGGGCTATCCGGCAGGTCAATCGCAAGGAAGGCCGCCCGGCCGTGTTCTACTTCCACCCGTGGGAGATCGACCCCGGCCAGCCGCGCGTTTCCGGAGCGCCGCTGCGCTCGCGCCTGCGGCACTACACCAACCTCGACAAGATGGCGGGCAAGCTGGGACAGCTGGTCCACGAATTCCGCTGGGGCCGGATGGATGCCATCGCCAAGCGCGAGAACCTGCGGCTGCGACTGCAAAGCGCGGTGCAGGGATGAACGCGCCTTTCGCCCTGACCCGCGAACATGTGCGGCCCGTGGACCTGCGCCAGCCTGACGAGGTGGCGCGGATCGAGGGCTTTGTTGCCGAGCGCGGCGGATCGGTGTTCCACCGTCCGGCCTGGCTGCTAGCGGTCGAAGAAGGCACCGGCCAGCGTGCGCGTGGCCTGGTGGCGGAAAAGGGCGGCCTGCTGACGGGCTGGCTGCCGCTGACCGAAGTGCATTCCCCGGTCTTCGGCCGCATGCTCGCCTCCAGCGGTTTTGCCGTCGAGGGCGGGGTGCTGGCCGCCAACGATGTCACGGCGGTGAACCTTTGTGCCGGGGTGCAGGAATATGCCGAGCGCCTGTCCTGTCCCACGGTCGAACTGCGCGGCGGATTTGCGGCAGACGGTTGGACTGTACGCAAGGATAGCCACTGCGGTTTCGTCGCGCCGCTCCAGGACGATGACGAAGCCCAGCTGTCGTGGATCCCGCGCAAACAGCGCGCCGAGGTGCGCAAGGGCCTGAAGAACCACCTGCAGGTCACCAAGGGCAAGGATGCCACCGAACGCGCCGCGCACTACGAGGTCTATTCGGAAAGCGTGCGCAACCTTGGTACGCCGGTCTTCCCGAAGGCCCTGTTCGATGCCGTGCTCGACCGGCTCGACGCAGAGATCCTGACAGTATGGGACGGCATGACCCCGGTCGCCAGCGTACTGTCGCTGTTCCACGATGGTGCTGTCATGCCCTACTGGGGCGGCGGCACGTGGGCGGCGCGCGGCCTGCGGGCAAATGACCGCATGTATTATGAACTGATGCTGCGCGCGCGACGGCGCGGTTGTGACCGGTTCGACTTCGGTCGCAGCAAGACCGGTAGCGGCGCATGGTCGTTCAAGAAGAACTGGGGCTTCGAGCCGGAGCCGCTTTCCTACGCCAGCTGGACTGTACCGGGGCAAGAGGTCCGCGATGCCGATCCCACGAGTGCACGCCACCAGTCGCGCATCGAACTGTGGAAGCGCCTGCCGCTGTCGCTGACCAACCGGCTCGGCCCGCTGATCGCGCGTGGTCTGGGATAGGGGGCGAGGATGGATGGTGACATTCTCTTCCTTGCCCACCGCTTGCCGTTTCCGCCCGATCGCGGCGACAAGATCCGCTCGCACAATGTCCTGAAGGCGCTGGCGCGGATCGCGCCGGTCCACGTCGGGTGCCTGGGCGAGAGCGCGGCCGACGCAGCCCACCTGCACGAACTGGAAGCAGTGGCTGCAAGCTGGTGCATGCCACGCCGCTCGAAACCGTTGCCGCTGGCAGGGCTCGAAGCACTGGGGCGCGGCGAGCCCGTAAGCCTGTCTGCCTTCCGCTCGGCGGAGCTTTCGCAATGGGTCAAGCAGACCATCCGCGAGCAGAACATTGCCGCGATCTACGTCTTCTCTGGGCAGATGGGACAGTTCGTTCCGGCAGACTGGGCAGGGCGACTGATAGTTGATCTGGTCGACGTCGATTCCGCCAAGTTCGAGGCATTCGGGACAGGCGCATCCGGGCCGCGAGCTTGGGTCGATCGTCGCGAGGCGCGTCTGCTGGGGGCAGTCGAAGCCGATCTGGTCAGGCGCGCCGACGCCACGCTGTTGGTGAGCGAAGCCGAAGCAAACCTCCTTCGCAGCCGGGTGGGCGACAACGGCAGGATTCGCGCCCTGCGCAATGGGATCGACTGCGCTGCCTTCGATCCTGGGAAAGTGGAGCTTCAGCCTGAGGTCGCTGCACGTGCAGGTCCGCACGTCGTCTTCACCGGCCAGATGGACTACGCACCCAACATCGACGCCGTGGATCGGTTCGCGACACGGATCCTGCCGCAGCTGCAGGTCGATTTTCCCTATCTCGAATTCCACATTGTCGGCCGCGCACCGACCGATGCCGTGCAGCAGCTTGGCCAACTGGTCGGGGTCACGGTCTGGGGTGAGGTGCCGGACGTCAAACCCTTCCTGGCCGCTGCAGATCTCGTCTGTGCCCCTCTCAACATCGCGCGTGGGGTGCAAAACAAGGTGCTCGAAGCCATGGCGATGGAGCGCTGCGTGCTGCTTTCACCCGAAGCCGCCACCGGCATCGAAGCGCAGCACGGTGCACACTTTGCCGTGGCTGAGAGCGACGAGGCCATGGTGGCACAGGCGCGCGACCTGTTGCAGCGCCCGCGGGATCGCGCGGTGATCGGCAAGGCCGCGCGCCAGTTCGTGCTCGACCAGATGAGCTGGCCCGCCATGCTGGCAGCACTGCCGCAGATCATGTCCGGCGAGCCCGCCGACGGGGGATGCCGCGATGCGGCTTGAGGCGCTCACCCCGCAGCGCGCCGCACTGAGCGAGCGTATTGCCCCGGCATGGCGCAAGCCGCTGCTGCAACTGGCGCTCGCTTGGGCCGGCCTGTTTGCCCTGTTCGCAACCGACTGGGCAGCCATGGTGCAGCTGTGGTGGGACAGTTCGACTTACAACCACATACTTGTTGTCCCCGTGATCATCGCCTGGCTCGTCTGGCAGCGAGCGCATCAACTGGCCAAGCTTGCGCCGCAAGCCTGGTGGCCCGGTCTCTTGCTGTTGTTCGGCAGCCTGTTCGTCTGGCTGCTGGGCGACATCTCCGGCACGGCCACGGCCAGCCAGCTTGGCGCCGTCACC
>JAUIIG010000050.1 GCA_030431875.1 Alphaproteobacteria bacterium | reverse complement strand
TCCGCTGGAGTCCTTCACCCGCAACAGGTTCCACGCCGGGTTGCCCAGCTGCTTGTCGATGTCTTGGTCCAGGATACGCTCGCGGAACTGCCAGTAGTCGTCCACAGCGCGCGGGATCACGCCCACGTGCAGCTGCTTGGCGCTCTTGGGATTGGGGAAGATGTAGAAGCCCAGGCTCTCTTCACTGCCGTAGGTCAGCCATTCCTCGATGGTCAGGCCATTGCCCTTGGACTTGCTGATCTTTTCGCCGTTGGCGTCAAGGAACAGCTCGTAGATCAGGCCTTCGGGCTTCTGCCCGCCCAGCACGCGGGCAATCTTGCCCGACTGCACACCGGTGTCGGTCAGGTCCTTGCCGTACATCTCGTAGTCGACGCCCAGCGCTACCCAGCGCATGGCGAAGTCGACCTTCCATTGCAGCTTGGCCATACCGCCGAGTGCCGACTGTTCGACGACGGTGCCGTCCTCGTCGGTGAAGCGCACGATGCCTTCGTCCGCGTCGACCACCTCAACCGGCACCTGCAGCACGTGGCCAGTGGCAGGCGAGATCGGCATGATCGGCGAATAGGTCGCCGCGCGTTCAGCGCGCAACGTCGGCAGCATGATGTCGAGGATGGCCTGGTTGTTGCGCAACACCCCGCGCAGCGCCTCGTCGAAAGCGCCGGTGTTGTACTGGCTGGAGGCGGCGATGAATTCGTAGTCGAACCCGAAGCGGTCGAGGAATTCGCGCAGCATGGCATTGTTGTGCGCGGCGAAGCTTTCGTACTTCTCGAACGGGTCAGGGATACGACTTAGCGGCTTGTGTAGGTGCTCTGCCAACATGTCCTTGTTGGGCACGTTGTCGGGCACCTTGCGCAGGCCGTCCATGTCGTCACTGAAGGCAACCAGCCGCGTGGGCGCAGGCGTGCCGTCGTCGCTCGCCGCGACAATTTCATAGGCCTTGCGCACAAGGGTGGTGCGCAGCACTTCCTGGAAAGTGCCGATGTGCGGCAGGCCCGAGGGACCATAGCCGGTTTCGAACAGCACGGGCTTTCCGCCGGGTTTACCGCCCGGGTACCGCTTCGCTAGGCGCTGGGCTTCCTGAAAAGGCCAGGCCTTGGACACACGGGCGGCTTCGATGAGGTCTGTGCTGAACATGGGCGCGGCTTTTGCCGAACGCGGCCCATTCCGCAAGTGCGAAACGTTTCGGAACCGCACGGGCCGCAGGCCATTTGACTAGAAAGCCAACAAAACGGGGGTCACCTTTGGATTACGTTGCAATACTCGAGGACCAGGTCACGTCGATGTGGGAGGGCCTGGTATCAATCCTGCCCAATCTCGCCATCGCGCTGGTCATACTGCTGTTCACCTGGATCCTTGCGCGCTTTGCCGTGCGCATTGCCAAGCGCCTGACCGGCAAGTCCAGCATGCGCGAAAGCCTGCAACAGCTGATGGAAACGCTCGTGCGCCTCGGCATATGGCTGGCGGGCATCGTGCTGGCGCTGGTCGTGGCTATCCCTGGCTTCACACCCGCCGGCCTGATCGCGGGCCTCGGCATCGGCGCGCTGGCTATCGGCTTTGCCTTCCAGGATATCTTCGAGAACTTCCTCGCCGGCGTCCTCATCATGCTGCGCGAGAAAATGCGCATCGGCGACCTGATCGAATGCGAGGGCGTGCTCGGCAAGGTTGAACGCATTACCCTGCGCGAAACCTATGTCCGCCAGCTCTCCAACGAGCTGACGATCATGCCCAATTCCATGCTGTTCAAGAACGCGGTGCAAATCCTCACCGACGACACCGTGCGCCGCAACGACGTGGTCGTAGGCGTTGCCTACGATACCGATCTTGAGCTGGCGCAGCAGACCATCCTCGAGGCGATGGAAACCGTCGACGCCATCGTGAAAGACCGCCCGATCGTGGTCTATGCGCAGGAATTCGGCGGCAGCTCGATCGACTTCCTCGTGCAGTGGTACGCTCAGTCCGCCTCGCGCGACCTGCGGCAGACCAAGAGCGAAGCGATCAAGGCGATAAAGAAGGGCCTCGACGCCGCGGGCATCGACATCCCCTTCCCGATACAGACCAACTACTTCCCCGAGCCCTTGCGGATCGAGCAGGTCGCGGCACAATAGGTTGCGGACTAAGTCAACGAAAGCGATTGGCAGCGCCGTGCCCCTGTGTCATTCTTCCCTCGTTGAGAGAGGGGAGAAAGGCACGTGGAGGAACTCCAGGCCTATCCGGACATTCCGCTGTTCCGGTACCAATACACGGACCTGTCGCTGGAAGAGGTCACGCGCCGCCTGAATGCGCCGGCGCTGTCCGGTCCGCAATCGCTCGATCCGTCGGAAGACCTTGCCAACCAGGTGCTACACTTCCGCTGCGAGGATGGGCCGGAGCTCGATTTCCATTTCAGCCCCGAGCAGCGCGTGGAAGTGGGCGGTGCGGAAACGGCCTACCATGCACTCGCCTTGGGAGAGATCACGCTCATCTCGTTGCTGATCCCGCGCGAGGCTCGTGGCTATGCCCTCGCCTGGGACCGAAACACCCATCGCGCGACCCTGTTCGAATTCTGGTTCGGCAACGGCCCTGCCCCGCGTGCCCGCGAGATCAACCGCGCCGTCTGGTACGGTCATATCGAAGCTGATGCAGCGCCTTCGGGCGAACCGCACCACCCGACCTTGCGCTGCGAAGGTCGCGCGCTGGCCTGGACCGAGGACACGGGGAACCGCACGCTCGAATACTACTGCTCGGTCACCTATTCGCATTGGGTCGAGCTGGATCGCCTGAGCGACAATCGCGGCTATTCGGCGCCTTCCGATTACGTGTTCCTGACCGAAGACATTTACCTCTTCGCCCGTGTCGAGGCAGAGTTTTCTGGCCTGCTCCACCTCTACGTAATGGACGCCAACCGACTGCAATCGGTCGGCCTGAGGCTGGGCTTCAACGGCGCGGACGAGCTGGAATATTACATGTTCCGCGGCACGGCTGAATGGCTCGGCCAGAATGCCCGCTTCGAGGCGCTCGGCGATTTCAGCGCCACGCCACTCGCCATGCCTGACGGTGCGAAGGGCGAGCGCCGCATCTACCGCCCGCTCGAAACCATGGACAAGATGACTCCGGCTGAAGTGGCCGAGGTGATCGCTTCGGGCAAGGTCCACGTCTTCGACCGTGACAGCCCGATGGCGGGCAACGGCACCGAAAAGAGCGAGGCCATGGCGGGCAAGACCTTCGCCGTGCACTACGACAACGGTCCGCGCATGGAATACCGCGTCACCGGCCCAGAAACGCTGGAATGGCGGATGGACGCGCGCGGCGGCTTCACCGAAGCTCGCTACAACGCGTGGGAAGTCATGCCCGGCGCCTTCATCTTCGGCCACCTGATCGAAGGCGCGGAAAACCACGATTGCCACATCGTCGTGGCGGACTTCGACGCTGGCCTCGCCACCAACTTCCACGGCTACCTCAACACGCCCTACTTCGCCAACGAGGCGGGCGCGGAAACGCTGTTCGGAAAGCTGGTGGGCGACGGCATTCCCGATCCGGGCGTACAGCGGCACGAGCGCACGCGCGACCTGCTGGGCCGTGCTTTCACCTGGGAATATTCGCCCGGCCTGAACTCGATGCACCTCTATTCGACGCCCAACACCACCTCGTGGATCATCCCCACGCCAAGCGGCCATTTCGCCACCCAGTGGAGCGGCAGCGGCGACTTCGTGAAGATCCGAGACCAGCTCTACTTTGCGCGCTGGCAGGAGGAAGCCTGCAACGGCACACTGGGCACGATCCTCATCAACATGCGCACCATGCACGATGCCGGCATCGGCTATCACATGGGGGCTGAAAGGGGCCTCAGCCTCAGCAACGTGGGTGCACCGGCACGCCATGCAGGGAAGATCGACGTCGATCGTTTCTTCGGAACGGACGCATGGAGGGGAGAAGCATGAGCGAGTTCAGCAAGACCGATCGCCGCAGTTTCGTGAAGCTGGGCGCACTGGCGGCTACGCCTGTCGCCGCCCTTGCTCCTGCTGCTGCCGTGGCCGCCGACGATAGCGCCCAACGCCTCGCTCGCATGGAAGACGAACGCGCCATTGCCGGACTGGTGACGGGCTTCGTGCGCCGGTTCAACGGAGACGGTGATTGCAGCGAATTCGTCGCCAGTTCCGGCGCCATCCTGATTGATCCGCAAGTCTGCGCGATCACCGAGGACCGCAGCCACGATCCACAGCTAACCTTCGCCGAAGACGGCCGCAATGCCGCCTGGCAATCGCACGCCGAAGTCGAAATGCTGACCCATTTCGAGGGCGATTCCACGCTCGAGAAGATGGCCCGCTTCCAGGGCCATGGCAGCGCCTCTTCGCGCGCCAGCCGCAAGATTGAAGCCGAATTTGCCCGTTCCGGGGATGGCTGGACCATCACCCGCCTCGCCCTCGCCTGATTGGAGATTCACATGCGCAAGCTCGCTGCCACCGCCAGCCTTTCGGCTCTCGCCCTTGCCTCCTGCACCACGGCGGATCAAGCCGCGCCGGCTGAAACGCTGCTGGTGGGCGCAGAGGCCTGCTCATCGCTCGCTACCGACGGCATGGAAACCAGTTGGGTCGCGGCCGCCGAGGGATTACCGGCCTTCTGCGAAGTCAGTACCACGCTGCATCCGGTAGACGGTTCCAACGTCGGCGTGGTCTACCGCCTGCCGGAAAACTGGAACGGCGACGTGCTGGGCATTGGCGGCGGTGCATGGCTGGGGAACACCAGCCTGCAGGCGGCCAGCGACGGCCTGCGCAAAGGCTATGCCACGATGCAGACCAATGGTGGTCACCTGAGCACCGAAGCCTGGGGCAACGAGTGGACCATCAACCCCGTGCAGGCCGAAGACTTCAGCCACCGTGCGATCCACGCCATGACCGACGCCGGCAAACGCGTGACCGCGCTCTATTACGGGCGCGAGCACGACACTGCCGTATATTCAGGCTGCTCCACCGGCGGCCGCATGGGCCTGATGGAAGCGCAGCGATACCCGGCGGACTATGACGCGATCATCGTCGGCGCGCCGGTCTATACCCTGCAGGTGCAGACCAGCGCGGTGTTCCGTAACCAGACCTTTGCCCAACCCGGCGGCGCATTCACCCCGGCTGACCTGCAGATGGTGCAGGACGCCTCCCTCGCTGCCTGCGACGGCAATGACGGATTGGTGGACGGCATCATCAACGCGCCGGACCAGTGCACCTGGCAGCCGCGCGCCCTGCAGTGTTCGCCTGGCGAAACCGAAGGCTGTCTCAGCCCGCAGCAGGTTGATGCGCTCAACACGATCTACAACGGCATCCGCGCTTCGGACGGCTCCTGGGCCATGCATCCCATGCGTCGTGGCGGCGAAGCATCGTGGGCCTTCTTCGTCGTTGCCAACGGCGGCGGACAGAATGCCGACCCGACGCGCGGCGGCGGCCTGATGGGGCTACAACCGGTAATATTCGGCGCGCGCCCGGTCGACTGGACCAATTTCTCCGACGCCAATTACCTCACCGTGCGGAATTCGGACTTTGCGGAGATGTACGAGGCAGACAATCCAGACTTGTCAGCCTTCTTCGAACACGGCGGTCATCTGATGCTCTGGCATGGCGAAAGCGATGCCGGCCCCAGCCCTGTGCTATCCGAAGACTATGCCCGCGCCGTGATGGCCGAAAACCCGGAGGCGGCCAGCCAATTTCGCTACTATACCATACCCGGCATGGGCCACTGTGCAGGAGGCCCGGGCGCCGATCAGATCGATTACCTGGCAGACATGGAGGGATGGCTGAATTCTGGCCAACCATCTGGAGCCTTGCTGGGTCGCAAGGCAAACAGCGATCTGGTGCGCCCGCATTGCGCCTGGCCGGGCGTCGCACAATTCGGTGGATCCGGTGACCCGAACGATCCCGAAAACTGGTTCTGCGAACCGCGAAGCTGACGCAGCAGGCTAATCAGCCCCCAAGGCCGCCCGTATCGACCAGGATACGGGTGATCTGCCCATCCTCGACGTAGATTGCGGTGACCGTGCAGCACACTTCGGTGCCGTCAGCGTAGACGTAACTCTCGCGCTGCACGACACCGCCGCCCGAGGCGCGCCCCAGTCGTTCAACGCTGGCACGCGGGGCGCCAGGACCGAAGTTGGGGGCGTAGCTCTGCGCAATTTCGTCGCGGCCGCGATATTCGAAGCCTTCGACAACCACCACCGCGTCTTCCGCGAAGGTATTGATAAAGGTATCGAAATCGCCCGAATTGTAGGCGGCGTTGTGCTCGCTGATGACATCGCGAGCGTCCTGCGCACCCACCGGCATGGCAGCCGTTGCAGCGAGCGCGACGCAAGCGGTGGATGCGAAAGCCCAGCGGTTCATGGTCAATCTCCCCAAACGTCTCGTGTCCGTAAGACTACCAATCAGGCATACCGTGGAGGAGTTAACGCTGCCCCACGGGCTATCGTTTACATTTCGTTCCCGTCAGGGTTACTGCGTCGGTAATGTCTGCCCCTGCACAGCCCATAAATGCCCTGGCCCTGCCCGCGCTGCACGCCAGCCATGCAGGTAGCTGGATTGGCAGTGCGGACGGCGCGACGCGCGGGGTTTCCAAGGGCGAAGCAGTGATGGCCGCGGCAGATACGCCGCACCTGATCCTGAACGCCCCGCTGGTCGCTACGCGCCTCGGCTATCCGGACCTGTCAGGGCTGGACCTGCTGGAACTCTTCGCTTTCGTGCACCCGGCCCGCTTCTGCGTGCCCACGCCCAAGGGCCTTGCTCATGCGCTGGGCTTGCCGGAGCCGGAAGACGGCGCCCAAGTACCGCGCCTTATGCAGCAGGCAGCTGCCGTCCTGCTGGCCCATTGCGAGAGCGATGACTGGGCCGAGCGCGAGGGCGCATGGAGCGTGATGCACGCGCTCGGCCGCCTGCGCTGGCCCTGGGCGCCCGTGCTCGGTCCGCATGTGCGCCAGCCGCAGAAGGCGGAAAGGTGGCTGTTCTCGCGCTTGCCCGAGTGGGAAGAGAGTGCCGAACGCCCGCAACCCGCGCAGGTGACGCTCGGCGAGGCGGCGATCCTCAACCAGTTGGAGGAGCTCACCGGCGAAGACGCCGAACGCCGCGAAGGCCAGCGCGCCTATGCGCGCGAAGTCGGCGATATCTTTGCCCCGCGCGAGAAGCGTGAAAAGCCGCACGTCCTGCTGGCGCAGGCGGGAACCGGCATCGGCAAGACACTGGGCTACCTCGCTCCCGCATCGTTGTGGTCCGAACAATCAGGCGGCACCGTCTGGGTTTCCACCTACACCAAGAACCTACAGCGCCAGTTGCGCAGCGAGGCGGCAAGGGCCTGGCCCGAACGGCGCGCCGATGGCTCGCGCCCGGTGGTGGTGCGCAAGGGGCGCGAAAACTATCTCTGCCTGCTCAACCTGGAAGACGCGCTGCAAGGCGGCTTCGGCGGGCGCGCAGCAGTGCTGGCGCAACTGGTGGCACGCTGGGCGGCCTATTCGCAGGACGGCGACATGATCGGCGGCGACTTGCCCGGCTGGCTTGGCACCCTGTTCCGCAGTCGCGCGATCCGCAGCCTGACGGACCAGCGCGGCGAATGCGTCTATGCCGGGTGTCCACACTACCGGAAATGCTTCATCGAACGCTCTGCGCGCGCGTCAGCGCAAGCCGATCTCGTAATCGCCAACCATGCGCTGGTAATGGTCAACGCCGCGCGCGGGCGCGACCACGCCCAACGCCCCACCCGCATCGTGTTCGACGAAGGTCACCATGTATTCGACGCCGCCGACAGCACCTTTGCCGCTGCCCTGACGGGACAGGAAGCCATCGAACTCAAGCGCTGGATACTGGGGCCGGAGCGCGGCTCCAAGGGACGTCGGCGCGGCTTGGCGGCGCGACTTGCTGACGTCGCCAGCTACGACGAAGCTGGAGGAGAAGCCATCGAAGCAGCCTGCGAGGCCGCGCAGGCCCTGCCCGGCGAAGGCTGGCTGCAACGGCTGGCCGACGGAGAACCGTCAGGTGAAATCGAGGGCGTGCTCGCCGCAGTCCGCGCCGCCACCTACGCCCGTGACGAGAGCGGAGCGGTCGACGCGGGCTACGGTATCGAGACCGAAGCCGCGGGCCTTGACGGCGACTTCGTCGAACGCGCGCAAGCTGCTGCAGCAGCGCTGGAAGCAATCCGCAAGCCGCTGATAAAACTGGGCTTGCGGCTCGAAGCCATGCTGGAAGAAGCACCCGACTGGCTCGACGCACAAGGCCGCGCAAGGATCGAAGGCGCGCGTTTCTCGCTGACCTGGCGGATCGATACGCTGGCGGCCTGGGAAGCCCTGCTGCTGCGACTGGGTGGCCCCGCCGATCCCGAATTCGTCGACTGGCTGGCCGTCGATCGCAACGACACGCGCGAGTTCGACATCGGGCTGCACCGGCACTTCCTCGATCCGATGAAACCCTTCGCCCGCGTCGTGCTCGCCCCTTCGCACGGAGTCATGCTGACCAGCGCCACGCTGACGGACCGCAGCGTGGGAGGGCCGGACTGGCCCAGCGCCATTGCCCGCTCCGGCGCGCAGCACATCGAGGTCCAGCCCAAGCTGGCAGACGCCACCAGCCCTTTCGACTACGCCGCGCGCGCAGAGGTACTGATCGTCACCGACGTAAAGAAGGGTGATCTTGCCGGTCTCGCCGGGGCCTATGCCCGCATCATCGAAGCGAGCGGTGGCGGCGTGCTCGGCCTCTTCACCGCCATCCGGCGCCTGCGCGCGGTACATGGCCGGATCGCCGACCGGCTCGCCCGCGAAGGCCTGCCGCTCTACGCGCAGCACGTCGATCCGATCGACACGGGCACACTGGTCGACATCTTCCGCGACGATCCGCGCGCGAGCCTGCTGGGCACGGATGCCTTGCGCGACGGGGTCGACGTGCCCGGCGATTCGCTGCGCTGCGTGGTGCTGGAGCAGGTTCCCTGGCCCAAGCCCAGCATCCTCCACCGCGCTCGCCGTGCGGCTAACGGCGGCAGCGCCTATGACGACCAGATCATCCGTGGCCGACTGGCACAGGCCTTCGGTCGCCTGATCCGCTCCGGCACCGACTCGGGCCACTTCATCGTGCTGTCCTCGGCCTTCCCTTCACGGCTGCTCAGCGCCTTCCCGCCCGGCGTCACCGTAACCCGGCTGACTCTGGACGAGGCTTTACAACGCGTGGCCGCCGGTGTTTCCTGCGAATCCGCCGCCAGCAATGAGGACGTGATCGAGTGAAGCGCCTTGGCCTCCTGCGCCACGCCAAGTCCGACTGGGACGACATGAGCCTGCGCGATTTCGATCGCGGGCTGAATGCGCGCGGTCGCAAGGGGGCCGCGCTGATGGGCGAGCACATCAAGCAGCAGGGCGGCAAGTGGGACATTGTGCTGGCCAGCCCAGCCGAACGGGTGAAGCGCACGCTGGAGGCAAGCGGTCTCGACCTGCCTGCACGGTTCGAGGAAACCGCCTACCTCGCCGATGCAACCACGCTGATCCGCCTGTTAAGCACTTGTGACGACGATGCCGAGGCTGTCCTGCTGATGGGACACAATCCGGGCTTGCAGGAACTCGCGCTCGACCTCGTTGCGCCCGAGAACGAGAACGACCTGTTCAACGCGGTGATGCAGAAATACCCGACCGCGGCCTTTGCCGTGCTGGAACTGGATATCGCGCGGTGGGCTGACCTCGCCGAACATTGCGGCAAGCTGGTGCACTTCGCGCGGCCACGCGATCTCGACCCCGAGCTGGGGCCGATCAGCGTCGGCTAACCAGCTGTAAAATCAGGAATTCAAGCGTCGAGCGCGGCTGCGAGCCGATCACGGATCCCGCGCAACTGCTGCAGGGCCTCCGCCGGCATTGCCTCGTCCGACTGGACCGGAGCGACGGGAGCTTGCGACCCGGCGGAAGGCGTGGCGGGCTCCTGCCCGGCCCCTTCCTTGATCGCCTTGCGCGCGCCCTTGAGCGTGTAGCCCTCGCGGTTCACCAGCCGATCGATCTGGTCGACCAGTGCGATATCTTCCGCGCGGTACAGCCGCCGTCCACCGCTGCGCTTCAGCGGTTGCAACATCGGGAACTGTTGTTCCCAATATCGCAGGACGTGCGGCTTGATACCGAAAGCTGCTGAAACCTCGCCAATGGTGCGCATGGCATCAGGTGCCTTGCCGTCGTTGAAACGGGCTGCGCCAGGCGAGGTCATGCTCATCAGCCCTCGGCGATCCGGTCTTTCAGCTTCTGGCTAGCCCGGAAGGTCATTACCCGGCGCGGGGTAATGGGCACTTCGACACCCGTCTTGGGATTGCGGCCAATGCGTTCCTTCTTGTCGCGCAGGACGAAGCTGCCAAAACCGGAAATCTTGACGTTCTCGCCATTTTCCAAGGCATCGCCCATCTTGCCAAGGATCGCTTCAACCAGCTCGAGGCTCTCGGCGCGGGAAAATCCCATTTTATGATTTATTGTTTCCGCCAAATCGGCCCGCGTAAGCGTGCCAACGGATCGCATTACACTCATGCGTTCCATCTCCTGTTACCTCAGCGACCCTGAGACATTTATGTAGGAAACAGTGCTGGATAGCAAGGGAGAGGACGGATTGCGGGGGAAAAATCCTACACTCGTAGAAGGCTGGCACCCCAGGTGAAGCCGCCACCCATGGCTTCGAGCATCACCAGGTCCCCCGGCTTGATTCGCCCGTCCTTCTTCGCAACGTCGAAAGCCAACGGAACCGAGGCAGCCGAAGTGTTCGCATGCTGGTCAACCGTCACCACGACGCGTTCCATCGGCAGGCCCAGCTTGCGGGCCGTTGCATCGAGGATGCGCAGGTTGGCCTGGTGCGGCACGATCCAGTCGATATCGGCGGCCTCGCAACCGGCTTCTTGCAAGACTTCGCCCAGCACGCCAGCCAGGTTCACCACGGCATGGCGGAAGACTTCGCGGCCCTTCATGCGGACATGTCCCACGGTCTGCGTAGTTGACGGACCACCGTCGACGTAGAGCATTTCGCAGTGCTCGCCTTCGGCATGCAGGCGGCTGGCGATGATACCGGGGCCACCCTCGGCTACGTCCTGCGCCTCGATCACCATGGCACCAGCGCCGTCGCCGAACAGCACGCAGGTGGTGCGGTCTTCCCAGTCAAGGATACGGCTGAAGGTTTCCGCGCCGATCACGATGGCACGCTTGGCCATGCCGGTGCGCAGCATGGCGTCGGCCGTGGTGAGGGCATAGAGGAAGCCGGAACACACGGCAGCCACGTCGAAGGCCGGGAAACCCGCACCGCCGAGGCGGCTTTGCACCTGCGTGGCAGTGGCCGGGAAGGTGTTGTCCGGAGTCGCCGTCGCCAGCACGATCAGGTCGATATCGGCGATAGTGAGCCCGGCATCGTCCAGTGCCGCCTGGGCAGCCGCAGTCGCCAGCGTGCCCGTCGTCTCGCCCTCGCCCGCGATATAGCGCTGGGTAATGCCTGTCCGTTCGCGGATCCATTCGTCGCTAGTGTCGACGCGCGCTGCCAGGTCGTCGTTGCTGACACAATCCTTCGGCAGCGCCGAACCCGTTCCCTTTACGACTGAACGGATCACTTTGCGGCCGCCGTCCCGCCATTGCCGTTGGCACTGTCACGCAGGGCATCTTCGCCAAGTTCGGCAAGGTCAGCGGTAATACGACGGGTAATATCTGCCTCCAGCAGCCGGGCGGTAACGGCAACGGCATTGGCCACGCCTTGGGCGTTGGCGCTGCCATGCGACTTCACCAGCACGCCGTTGAGGCCAAGGAAGACCCCGCCGTTGTGATTGTTGGGATCGAGATGATGCTTCAGCAGCTCGGTCGCCGGACGCGAGACAAGGAAGCCGAACTTTGACCGCAACGAAGAGGTGAAAGCCGTCTTCAACAGGTCGGTAACGAAGCGCGCGGTGCCTTCGATCGCCTTGAGCGCGATATTGCCGGAGAAGCCGTCCGTCACCACCACGTGCGTTTGCCCGCGATTGATCTTATCGCTTTCGATGAAGCCGTCGAACTGCAAGTCGAGGCCGGTGGCAGCCTGCAGGGCGGCAGCAGCATCTCGCAAGGCGTCGGTGCCCTTGATGTCTTCCGTACCGATGTTGAGCAGGCGAACGCGCGGCTGGTCCACGCCCAGAGCGATGCGGGCATAGGCCGCACCCATAATGGCGTATTGCACCAGGTTGCGGGCATCGGCTTCCGTATTGGCGCCAAGGTCCAGCATGATCACGTCGTGCTCTTCCAGCGTGGGCATGAGCCCGGCGAGAGCGGGACGGTCAATCCCCGGCATGGTGCGCAGGGCGATCTTGCCCATGGCCATCAGCGCGCCGGTATTACCCGCGCTGACTGCAGCGCCGGCATTGCCGTCTTTCACTGCCTGGATAGCGAGACCCATGGACGTGGTCTTGGCACGACGAATGGCGCGGCTGGGCTTTTCATCGCCCGCCACGACATCGTCACAATGCAGGATTTCGCTCGCTTCCCGCATACCCGGGTGATCGTCGAGCGCGGCCTTGATCGCCGTCTCGTCACCCACCAGCAGGAATTTGAACTTGTCGTGGCGGCGACGCGCAAGAGCGGCGCCTTCCACCATAACGCGCGCGCCATGATCTCCGCCCATCGCATCAACCGCGATACGGGGCAGGCTCATGGGCGTACGCTCCTGGTTCCGTTGAGGGTCTTAGAGGCCCTTGGGCTCAACGACCTGACGGCCGTTGTAGTGGCCGCAAGCAGTGCAAAGGTTGTGCGGACGCTTCAGTTCGCCGCAGTTCGAGCATTCGTGGAATGCTTCGACCTTCAGCGAATCGTGCGCCCGGCGATTGCCCCGGCGATGCGGCGAAACTTTTCTTTTAGGGACAGCCATCTCGGCACCTGTTCCTTGAAATCGTCAATATGTCTTGTTCGGGTGCCGCCCTAGGGCAAGCAAGTCCGCTGCGCAAGCGCGCCGGAAAAGCCATCCTGGGATGCGGCGAAGGCGCGCGCTATACCTATTTTTGCCGCAGTTGCAAGCACGCGCAGTCCACGATAGCTGATTGTCGGGACCTGGGAGGAGAATTCAATGATCGAACATCATATCGGCATGCTCAGCATAGCAGCGGCTGCCCTTATCAACCTGTGGCTGTCGATCCGTTGCGGCTCGGCGCGCGGCAAGGCCAAGGTCATGCATGGTGACGGCGGCGACGTAGCGTTGCAACGCCACATGCGCGCCCACGCCAATTTCGTAGAATATACGCCCATCGCGCTGCTGCTGATCCTGGTGCTCGACATGAACGAGCAGGTCGGCTGGCTGCTGGGAATCACCGCTGCCGTCTTCCTGGTCGGCCGCGTGCTGCACGCCGTCGGCATGCAGGCCGACAAACCGAGCATGCCGCGCATCGTCGGCATGCTGACGACGCTGGTTCCTTACCTGATCTGGATTGTCTGGGTGGTGCTGGTGGTGTTCCAGGTCGTCTAGCTTCCGCGCGCTATTGCAGCGTCGCTGACATAAGGATTGGTCTGCCGTTCCTGGCCAAAGGTGCTGGTCGCACCGTGGCCGGGTACGAAGGTCACCCCATCACCCAGCGGCCACAGCTTCTGGGTGATCGCATCGAGCAGGTCCTGGTGATTGCCCATAGGGAAATCGGTGCGCCCGATAGAACCCTGGAACAGCACGTCGCCAACGAAGGCGAAATTGGTCGGGCGGTGGAAGAACACCACGTGGCCGGGCGTGTGGCCGGGGCAGTGGATGACTTCCATCTCCACCTCGCCGAACTCGACGGTGTCGCCGTCCTTCAGCCAGCGATCGGGCGTGAAGACCTCGCACTGCATCTGGAAGCGCGGGCCATCGTCCTCCAGCCGGCTGATCCAGAAGATATCGTCCTCGTGCGGGCCTTCGATGGGCAGGCCCAGCTCCTTGGCCAGCATGCCCGCCTGACCGCAATGGTCGGCGTGGCCGTGGGTGAGCAGGATCTTCTCCAGCGTCACGCCAGCCTGTGCGACAGCCGCCTTGAGCTTGTCGAGGTCACCACCCGGATCGACCAGCACCCCGCGCATGGTCTTGCTGCACCAGACCAGCGAGCAGTTCTGCTGGAAGGCGGTGACGGGAATGATGGCGGCGCGGATGGGGGCTTCTTGCATGGTGCAAGCCATCTGGCGGCCCCGCGCCAATCATGCAAGACCGTGCTCGCAGGAGGAACCAAACATGGCTGACACCGAAGCGAACAAGCGTAACGCGCAAGCCTTCTACGAAATGATGTTCAATGACTGCGAGCCTCGCCGTGCGGTGGAGCAGTTCGTCGGTGACGAATACATCCAGCACAACCCCTTGGTGGCTGACGGCAAGGAGCCCTTCATCGCCTATTTCGAGCGCATGGCCGCCGAATGGCCGGGCAAGCGGGTGGAGGTGAAGCGCGCCATTGCCGAGGGCGATATGGTGGTGCTGCATTGCTTTCAGCACTGGCCGGGCGACAACGATTATGCCGGGATCGACATCTTTCGCTTCGACGACAATGGCAAGGTCGTGGAACACTGGGACGTGCTGCAAGTGATCCCCGACCACGCCGAACACGACAACGGCATGTTCTGACCATGGACCTGACCTACCGCGAGGCCAGGGAGGCCGACCTGCCCTTCCTCGACGCGCTGATCGCGGCAGACGAGGTGGCGGCAGCGCGTGACCCGGTGCTCCCGGACAACGACGCGCAGCAGCTAGAGGCCATGCGCGCCATCGCCGCCGACCCGAACCACGAGCTATGGATCGTCGAGCTGGGGAATGCTCCCGTTGCGAGCTTCCACCTCAGCTACTTGCCGGGCGTCTCCCGCAAGGGTGCCTGGCGCGGCCAGATCGAGAGCGTGCGGGTCATGCCCGAACTGCGCGGGAAGGGCGTTGGCGAAGCCATGATGCGCTGGGCGATCGCGCGGTGCGAGGAGCGCGGTTGCGGCGTGGTGCAACTAACCAGCGACATGCGGCGTCCTGCTGCGCACAGGTTCTACGAACGGCTGGGCTTCGAGGCGAGCCACGCGGGATTCAAGTTGAAGCTTTAGACCCGCCCGCTCTTCCAAACCACGCGGCCGATCACCGCGAAGTCATCCGCCTGCACGTCGATCGGCGGGTAGGCGAGGTTCTGGCTGAGCAGCGAGAAGCGCCCGCCGCCCTTGCTGGCCACGCGTTTCACCAGCAGCATCTCGTCCAGGCGCACAACGTGCACGCCGTCGCGGAAGGGCGCGTCGCGGCGGTCGACCAGCACTTCGTCGCCTTCACGCAGCAGCGGCTCCATCGAATCGCCCACCACGCGGATGGCGGACAATTGCGCGCCGTCGAGTCCCTGTTCGGCCAGCCAGCGGCGCGAGAAGCGGAAGGCGTCGAACACGTCCTCGCCCGCTGCCGCAGCGCCAGGGCCAGCCGAGGCATCGACGTCGAGCCGCGGCACTTCGATCCAGTCACGGTCCGCTTTCGGCGTATAGGATTTTTCCTTAGGACCGCCCAGCTCATGCTCATCCACACCGAGGAACTGCGCGAGCACCCGCCGGTCCTCTTCCTCCAGCTTCTTGGGACTACCCTTGGTGATATACTGCTGAAGATATGTAGGATTACGGTGCAGCATGCGCGACAGCGCAGCCAGACTGACGCCCTTCCCCTTGGCCAGTTCGCCCAATCTTTCTCGCGGGTCCATCACGCCCTTCCTACTGCAATTGCAAAATCCTTCCTACACGATGTATTTTTCCTAGACAAGTAGGATTTGGAGCGCAACATCTGGGTCGTCGAGTCGCCCAAGTGCCTCGGATGGAACGGAAACAGGAGAGAGGTTCGCACCCATGCTCATCCGCAAGATCGAAGTATTCCTGCGCCACACGCGCATGCCGCCAACCAAGTTCGGCCGCCTCGCCACCAGCGACCCGCGATTCGTGCTCGACCTGCGCAATGGACGCACACCCCGTGCTGCAACGGAAAGACGGGTGGAACATTTCATGAACGAATACCGGGAGGCCACCGGTGCATACTGATCCGATCACTTCTGCCCCCGCCAGGAAGCGCACCATGCGCGGCCCGCGCGAATTGCTGGCCGATGCCTTGCGCGCCCTGGCCAATGGCCATGGCCGCATCGTGCGTCACGAGGAAAAGAGCTGGGCCAGCATAACCTTCGCCGGATCGCGCCACCGGGTAGAGCTGGAGTTCGCGGGTGAGGAAGGCGTCGAGGCGGGTGAATGCTTCATCGCCTTCCTGCCGGAGCACGAATTCACGATCCGCGGCCAGCTGGTGGCCGATGCAGCCGTGATGGAAGTAGACAGCGTCGCCCAGCCGCCGAAACTGACGGTAACTTGCGAAATCCTGCTGCTGGAGGAGAGCTAGGCCTTGATGACGATCATCTTCTCGATGGTCATTTCGTGCATGGTGTAGGGAATGCCGCCCACGCCGTGGCCGGAGGTCCGCAGCCCGGCAAAGGGCATCCAGTCGGTGCGGAAAGCGGTGTGGTCATTCACCATCACCGCCGAGGCATCCAGATTGCGATAGACATGCATGGCACTGCCAAGGTCGTTGGTGAAAACCGCCGCCTGGAAGGCAACGTCCAGCGAATTGGCCTGCGCGATGGCCGCATCGACATCATCGTACGAATAAATGCACACCGCCGGGCCAAACACTTCGTTGCGCGAGATCGTTGCCTCGGGTGACGGGTTGAGCAGCACGGTCGGCGCGTAGGTCGTATCGGAAAGCTTTTCCCCGCCACACAGGATCTGCGCCCCGCCACTGCGAGCTTCCTCGATCCATTCGGCGACGCGGTCCACTTCCTTGGGCCGGATCAGCGGGCCACAGTCAGTGTCTTCATGGATCGCGTTGCCGACTTTTAACGCCTTGGCCGCCTCGGTCATTTGTGCAGCAAGGTCATCGACGATGGAGCTGTGCGCGAAGACCCGCTGGACCGATACGCAAACCTGCCCCGAATGGTAGAACCCGCCCTTGGTCAGGCTCGGCACAGCCTTGTCGAGATCGGCAGTGGCATCCACGATCACCGGCGCCACGCCGCCATGTTCCAGTGCGCAGCGCGCGCCCGGCGCCAGCTTGGAGCGCAGGCCCCAGCCCACGCCAGCCGAGCCGATAAAGCTGAAGAAGGCGACGCGCGGATCGGTCACCATCTCTTCCGACGCATCGCGCGGTGGCGCGACGGCACGCGCCCAGTCTTCTTCCAGCCCTGCCTCGTGCAGGATCGAGATGAATTCAAAGCACGACAGCGGCGTGTCGCTGGCGGGCTTCACCAGCACCGGGCAACCAGTGGCCACAGCGGGCGCTACCTGATGGACAATCAGGTTGAGCGGGTGGTTGAAGGCAGACACCGCCACCACCACGCCAATCGGCTCGCGCGTGGTCCAGGCTGTGCGACCATCACCTGCAGCGGTCAGGCCCATGGGGATTTCGGTCCCCTTGAGCGCGCCGATTTCGTGGATGCAGAGTTCCATGCCGTTGATCGCCCGATCGACCTCGACCCGCGCGTCGATCAGCGGCTTGCCGCCTTCGTTGGCGACCTGCAAGGCGAGATGGTCGCGCCGTTCCTTCATGATCTCCATGGCGCGATGGAGGATTGCCGCGCGCTCGTGCGGCTTCTTCCACTGCGAGCGATCACGGAACAGCGCGTAGGCTTTGGCGAGATAGCCGTCGACGGTCTCCCAGTCGGCGGCCGGCACAGACCCGATCGGCTTGAGATCGAACGGATTGACGACTTCGTGCATGGATATTCTCCTGGTGTCCCGCAGGACCAGTTCGGACCAATGTCAGCTGGTCAGGCCGGACATGCTGTCCGGCCATCCCGGCAAGCCGCGTCACAGCTTCTTCGACAGTTCCTTGATGTCGATGTTCAGGATCTGGTCGTTCTCGGTGTAATCAACCGGGCAATCGATCAGGTGCACACCATCGGTCGACAGGCAGTGATCGAGCAATTCCTTCAGGTGGTCGGCGCTTTCGACGCGGTGGCCCTTGGCCCCGTAGCTTTCGGCATATTTGACGAAATCAGGGTTGCCATAGGTCAGGCCCCAATCCTTGAAGCCCATGTTCGCCTGTTTCCAGCGGATCATGCCATAGGCATCGTCCCGCAGGATCAGCACGGTCATGTTGAGGCCGAGGCGGACGGCGGTTTCCATCTCCTGGCTGTTCATCATGAAGCCGCCGTCACCGCAGATCGCCATCACCTTGCGCCCCGGATAGAGCATGGCGCTCATCATCGCCGAAGGCAGGCCTGCGCCCATGGTGGCGAGCGCGTTGTCGAGCAGCACGGTGTTGGGCAGGTAAGCGGTGTAGTTGCGCGCGAACCAGATCTTGTAGACGCCGTTATCGAGGCAGATGATGCCGTCTTCGGGCATGGCATCGCGGATCTTCTGCACCAGGTGCGGCGGGAAGATCGGGAAGCGTTCGTCCTGCGCCAGCGGCGTGGTGTGTTCGACTTCCGCCGTGCGGTAGGCGAGCATGTGGTCGAAATTCCACTTGCCCTGCGGCACCACGTCTTCCTTGATCTGCCAGATGGCATTGGCGATGTCGCCGATCACCTCGATCTGCGGGAAGTAGACCGGGTCCACCTCGGCCGTCTTGGTGGAAACATGGATCACGGTCGGGCCGTTCGGCTTCATGAAGAAGGGCGGCTTCTCGATCACGTCGTGACCGATGTTCACGATGCAATCCGAATCTTCGATCGCACGGTGGACGAAGTCACCCGCCGACAGCGCGGCGCAGCCGAGGAACAGCGGGTGCCGCTCGTCGATCACGCCCTTGCCCATCTGGGTGGTGACGAAAGGAATGCCGGTCTTCTCGATGAACTGGTGCAGCATGCGCCCGGTCATCTTGCGGTTGGCACCGGCACCGATCACCAGCACCGGACACTTGGCCGATTCGAGCGCGTTGACCGCCATCCGGACGGCCTTCGGCTCGGCCGAGGGGCGACGGGCAATCGAACGGGGAATCGGACGGCTGTCGGTCTGCTCTTCGGCAATATCCTCGGGGAATTCGAGGTGCACAGCACCCGGCTTTTCTTCTTCTGCCAGGCGGAAGGCCTCGCGGATGCGGCTCGGAATGTTGTCACCCGCCGCAAGCTGGTGCGCGTACTTGGTGATCGGGCCCATCATGTCTACCACGTCGAGGATCTGGAACCGGCCCTGCTTGGACTTCTTGATCGGCTTCTGGCCGGTGATCATCATCATCGGCATGCCGCCCAGCTGCGCATAGGCACCAGCCGTCACGAAATTGGTGGCCCCCGGTCCCAGCGTGGCGACGCACACGCCGGTCTTGCCGGTGTGGCGGCCATATGTCGCGGCCATGAAACCGGCGCCCTGTTCGTGGCGGGTGAGGATCAGCTTGATCTTCTTGGAGTTCGACAGGCTTTCGAGGAAGTCGAGGTTTTCCTCTCCGGGCACGCCGAAGATGTATTCGACGCCCTCTTCTTCGAGGCATTCGATGAAAAGGTCAGACGCTTTCTTGGTATCGGACACGGTAGCAATTCCCCCCTGCTGCGGCGGACGATGTGCCCGCCTCTCGTGCGACAGCCGACCCCCCGGTAGACCGCCAGAATGGCATAGGCGTATCAGACCTTTCTGGGCCTGTCAGTGGCTAATATTGCGACTCAATAGCCGCGCTGCAGATCGACCTGCGCTTCCAGCGGCTGGCCCGCGCGGAAGCGTTCGCAGTTGGCAAGGAACCGATCGACCGCGCGCTGGCGGCTCGTCCGGTTGGGAATGCCGCACAGGTGCATGGTGATATGCGCGTTGTCGAGCGTCCACAACTTGTGCTCCGGCGGCAGCGGCTCGGGCAGCGCCACGTCGAGAATCGCCCCGCCGATGGCCTTGCTCTCCAGCGCTTCCACCAGCGCCTGCTGGTCGACCACTTCGGCACGGCCGTAGTTCACCAACACGGCATCGCTCTTCATTGCAGCCAGTTCATCCGCGCCGAACATGTCATTGGTCTCGGGCGTGGAGGGAAGCGTCAGCACCACCCAGTCGAACTGGCCCAAATGCGCGCGCCATTGGTCAGGGCCGAGCACGCCTTCACCCGCGCGGCTGCGCACCGGCACGCATTCCACGCCGAAGCCCGACAGCATGCGCGCCATTTTCTGTCCGATAGCCCCGTAGCCGAGGATCAGCGCGCGGGTGCCAGTCATCTCGACCGTGGTCGGCGGGACCTGCAACCACTCGTGCCGGTCCTGCGCGCGGACGATCTCGCGATAGCCGCGCCGCTGCGCCAGCATGGCCATGACGGCGAATTCCGCCACCTGGTTGGCGGCAAGGCCCGCCCCGCAGGTCAGCTTGACCCCGCGAGCGGCAAGGTCATCCAGCGGCATCCAGTCCACGCCAGCATAGCCACTGCACAGCCATTCGAGCTGCTGCGCCTTGGCGATGGCCTCCAGCGCGGGCGGCTTCTCGTGCATGTCGAACCAGCCGATCTGCGCCGTCGGGGCGAGCTCGAGCAATTGCGCGACGCTCTCCCACCAGGAGACGTCGAGCCATTCGGGCAGGCGGCCGTCGAGGCCGGGCCGTGCCCAGATCGGGAGTAGCGCGCGGACTATAGCTTCCACTCCCAGCCGAGCGGATCGCCGTCCATCACCTCGACGCCTGCCGCAGCGAGCTCATCGCGCAGAGCGTCGGACGTTGCGAAGTCCTTCGCCGCGCGGGCATCCTTGCGGCGGGCGAGCGCTTCCTCGATCTCCGCCTCGGTCGTGGTCGCAGCCTTGGGACGAATGCGCAGGTCCGCGCGCGACAGGCCCATCAGACCGAGACCCAGCACCGAGTCCATCGCCGCGACGACGATCGCCTTGTGCTCCGGATCGACCTTCTTGATGGCCAACACCTCTTCCAGCACCGTCAGTGCCTGCGGGGTGTTGAGATCGTCGGACACGGCCTCGTCAAAACGCTGAACGAACTGCATCAGCGTGCCGCCGGCTACGACGCGCGCCTCGTCCAGCGTCCAGCCGCCCTCGGGCGCCTGCGGCAGCTCGTCCAGACGCGCCCGCAGGTTCTCGACCGCCAGCACCATGCGCTTCAGGCGTGTCAGCGCCGCGCCGAGGCCGTCCCAGCTGAACTCCAGCTCGCTGCGGTAGTGCGCCTGCAGGCACATCAGGCGATAGGCGAGCGGGGAGTAGCCCTTGTCGATCAGCAGCTGCAGGCGGAGGAACTCGCCCGACGACTTGCTCATCTTGGCCTGACCATCTCCTTTTGGGCGTACGACGAGGAAGTTGTTGTGCATCCACATCCGCGCGCCGCTGTTCGCCGCGTCGGACAAGCTCATGTCCTTTTGGCCGCCACAACCGCAGAACGCCTGGTTCTGGGCGATCTCGTTGGGGTGGTGGATCTCGCGGTGGTCGATCCCGCCGGT
>JAUIIG010000049.1 GCA_030431875.1 Alphaproteobacteria bacterium | reverse complement strand
CCGCGGGCACCCGACAGCGCCTTGGTCATTTCACCCAGGATGTGCGCACGGCCGGCCTTGGCCTGCTCCAGCGCGCTCTGCATGATTTCCTTGGTGATGCCGGCCACCTTGATGTCCATCTGGAGCGAGGTGATGCCTGCTTCCGAACCGGCCACCTTGAAGTCCATGTCACCAAGGTGATCTTCGTCACCCAGGATGTCGGACAGAACGGCGAACTCGTCGCCTTCGAGGATCAGGCCCATGGCGATACCCGACACCGGGCGTTCGATCGGAACACCGGCGTCCATCATCGACAGACAGCCACCGCAGACGGTCGCCATCGACGACGAGCCGTTGGACTCGGTGATGTCCGACAGGATGCGGATGGTATAGGGGAAGTCCTCATGGTCAGGCAGCACCGGGTGCAGCGCACGCCATGCCAGCTTGCCGTGGCCGGTTTCGCGACGACTGGTGAAGCCGAAGCGGCCAACTTCACCGACCGAGTAGGGCGGGAAGTTATAGTGCAGCATGAAGTGGTTGTACGACAGGCCTTCGAGGCCGTCGATCATCTGTTCGGCGTCCTTGGTGCCCAGCGTGGTGGTGCAGATCGCCTGCGTTTCACCGCGGGTGAACAGCGCCGAACCGTGGGTACGCGGCAGCAGGCCGACCATGGCTTCGATCGGGCGAACCTGGTCCAGCTTGCGACCGTCGATACGCTGGCCGTCCTTCAGGATGGCACCGCGCACGATTTCCGCTTCCAGCTTCTTGACCGCCTTGTTGGCGACCATCTGCGTCTGCGGCTCTTCCTCGGCGAAGGCTTCCTTGGCCTTGGCACGGGCGTTGTTCAGCGCTTCCGAACGGGCCGACTTGTCGGTCAGCTTGTAAGCAGCAGCAATGTCGTCACCGACGATGCCGCGCAGCTTTTCCTTGATGGCCGAGGTATCGTCCGAAGTGTCGATTTCCCACGGGTCCTTGGCGGCCTGTTCGGCGAGCTCGATGATCGCACCGATGACCTTCTTGGATTCCTCGTGCGCGAACATTACGGCGCCGAGCATTTCCTCTTCGGTCAGCTCCTTGGCTTCCGATTCCACCATCATCACGGCGTTGTCGGTGGCAGCGACGACCAGGTCGAGGCGACCTTCTTCGTCGAGGCAGGTCGAAAGCGACGGGTTGAGTTCGTATTCGCCATTGCGGAAGCCGACACGGGCAGCACCGATCGGGCCCATGAAGGGAACGCCCGAGATGGTCAGCGCAGCCGAAGCGGCGATCATGGCGACGATATCCGGCTCGGTCTCACCGTCGTAGGACAGGACCTGGCAGATAACGTTGATTTCGTTGTAGAAGCCTTCCGGGAAGAGCGGACGCACGGGGCGGTCGATCAGGCGGGAGACCAGCGTTTCCTTCTCCGTGGCGCGGCCTTCGCGCTTGAAGAAGCCACCCGGGATACGGCCCGCGGCGGAGAACTTTTCCTGGTAGTGCACGGTGAGCGGGAAGAAATCCTGCCCTTCGCGAACGGACTTGGCGGCAGTCACGGCGCAAAGCACCACGGTTTCGCCATAGGTGGCCAGCACGGCACCGTCAGCCTGACGGGCGATCTGACCGGTTTCGAGGGTGAGGGTCTTTCCGCCCCACTCCAGCGATACGGTTTTCTTGTCGAACATGTATTATCCTTCTGAACCCGCGGAGCCACATTGCTTCGCGGGGCCTACAGTTTCCGGGTGAACCGTCCCGGTCCGGTGTGGGGCCTTGCGTGCCCCGAAGCCCCTCCACCGAATTGTGAAGGATGCATCTTGTTGCTTGCGCGGCAAATGCGTCGCGCAAATGAACGAAGGGGCGGCTCTTGGAGCCGCCCCTTCGAGAAACTCTTACTTACGCAGACCCAGCTTCTGGATCAGGGCGTTGTAGCGACCGAGGTCTTTCTTCTTCAGATATGCCAGCAGCGAACGACGCTTGTTGACCATCTTGAGCAGGCCACGACGGGAGTGATTGTCCTTGTGGTGGTCCTTGAAGTGCTCGGTGAGGTTGCGGATACGCTCGGTCAGGATGGCAACCTGTACTTCCGGCGAACCGGTGTCGCCCTTGCCAACGGCGTTGTCCTTGATGATCTCGGTCTTCTTTTCGGCGGTTACCGACATGTATTCATACCTTTCGCGGTATCCTCAAACGTTGAAACCCCGCACGACTTTCATCGTGCCCCCTTCGAGTTCCACCAAGGCCACCGGAGTTTCCTCCAGCTTGGCAAAGTAGAGCCCGTCGGGTTGGGGCAATCCGGAAACGACCCGGCCCTGACGGGCCGCCTGCGCACTATCCGGATCGAGAGCGAGGGCCGGGATACCGTCCAGCCCCGCCTCCAGTGGCAGGAGGTGGTCTTGAAGTGGCGCGCCCTTACCGATTTCGTTCAGTTTGTCCAGCGAAATCGCCTGTTCTTCAGTGAACGGGCCGGCCTTGATGCGCCTGAGATAGGTAACGTGGCCCACGGTTCCAAGGGCGTGGGCGATATCCCTTGCAAGGCTGCGGATGTAGGTGCCCTTGGATACATGGGCGACCAGCGTGACGCTGTCTGCCAGTTCCAGCGGCATCTGCGGGTCGTAAGGATCAGGACGGCCTTTGACCGTGTCGAAGGCAGAAACGCCCTCTGCCGACAGGTCCGGCCCGAGGAATTCGAGCGAGTGGATCGTCACCGCCCGCGTCTCGAGTTCCACGTCTTGCCCTGCCCGTGCGAGGTCATAGGCGCGCTTGCCGTCCACCTTGAGCGCCGAATACTTGGGCGGCACTTGCTCGATCGGGCCAGTGAAGTGCTCGCAGATCGCGGCAATGGCGGCCAGCGGTGGCCTGCGGTCGGACCGTTCGACCACTTCGCCCTCTGCATCCAGCGTGTCGGTTTCCTCGCCAAACTGGATCGTGAATTCGTAGGTCTTGTCGCTGTCGAGCATACGGCCGGAAAGCTTGGTCGCCTCCCCCAGCGCGATGGGCAGAACGCCCTCGGCTTCGGGATCGAGCGTGCCCCCATGGCCGACCTTGGTCTTGGGATAGCCCCCTTCGCGCAGGTTGCGCTTCACCGCGCCCACGGCCTGCGTCGAGCCAAGCCCGCGCGGCTTGTCCAGCACGATCCAGCCACTGGGTTGCTGCTTGGGATCAGACACCGGCAATCCAGTCTGCCAGGAAGAGATAGTGATCCAGCGTCCAGGCAACCGGCGGACCGATGGTATTCTCCAGCACGCCAAGGCCCGGCGCAAACCATGTCAGCGCGACAAGGCCGAAGAACAGCAGCATCCCGAAGGGCCGCAGTTTCTCAAAATGGTGCACCCAGCGGCGCGGCATCGCGCCTTCGACGATGTGCGAACCGTCGAACGGCGGGATCGGCAGCAGGTTGAAGACCGCGAGGAAGACGTTGATCAGGATGAAGTAGAACATGCCGCTGGCGAAGGGCGCGACCTCGCCGTCCATGCCCGCGATCAGCGACATGCCGGTATCGGTTACCGTCATTCCTGCACCCGTTGGCAGGGCGAAGCCAAGCAGCACGGCGCCCACGACGGCGAGGATGAAATTGGTGGCCGGTCCCGCCGCCGCGACGGCCATCATGCCGAAGCGCGGGTTGTCCAGCCGTTGCTTGATCACCGGCACCGGCTTTGCCCAGCCGAAGATCGGGCCACCCACCACCGCCAGGAAACCCGGCACCAGCAGGGTGCCAACGGGGTCGACATGCCGCAGGGGATTGAGGCTGAGGCGCCTGCGTTCCTGCGCGGTTGGATCGCCCAGCATCAGCGCCACCCAGCCATGGGCGACCTCGTGGAACACGATGGCAACGATCAGGCACGGGATCAGGATCACTGCCAGCAGGATGGTGTCGGTCATTGCGGCTCTAGATGGGGACGTTGTCCCTCCCGGTAAAGGGGCTGGACCACCTGCGTCCAGCGTGACAGTCTGCCTGCTTTCGCACGGGGGTTCGATGACACAGGCAACAGCGGCACCATCACAGACCGGTTTCCTCGGCTGGGTCGAGCGGACCGGCAACAAGCTGCCAGACCCGGTCTTCCTGTTCCTGTGGTTCATCCTCGCGCTGGTGGCGATTTCGGTAGTCGCCGCCTGGTCAGGCTGGTCTGCGCCGCACCCGGTGGAAATAGACCCGGAAACTGGCACCTACCGTATCATCGCAGTCGAGAGCCTGCTGTCTGCGGACAATGTGCGCCGCCTGCTGACGCAAATGCCCGAGACCTTCACCCACTTCCCGCCGCTGGGATACGTGCTCACCGTAATGCTGGGGGCGGGCGTGGCCGAGCGGTCGGGCCTGTTTGCCACGGCCATGCGCGCCAGCATGGCCAAGGTGCCTCACGCGATGCTCACGCCCGCCGTGGTGCTGGTCTCCATGCTGGGCAACCACGCGGCCGATGCCGCTTTCGTGGTGATGATCCCGCTGGCGGGCGTCATCTACCACGCTGCCGGACGGCATCCGCTCGTCGGCATCGCGGCCAGCTTTGCGGGTGTTTCGGGCGGGTTCTCCGCCAATCTCACCCCCGGCCAGCTCGACGCCCTACTGCTCGGCATAACCGAAGCCAGCGTGCAGACCGTCTTCACGGACTGGACCGCCAACATTGCCGGCAACTGGTTCTTCATCGCGGCAATGACGGTGCTGTACCTTCCGGTGATCTGGTATGTCACCGACAAGATGATCGAGCCGCGCCTGTCCGCTTATGCGCTGGATGGATCAGCCGTAAAGGCAGAGGGTGACGTGGCCGAGCAGACCACGACCACGGCCGAACAACGCAAGGGCCTGCGCAACGCCGGATTGGTGGTGCTGGCACTGGTGGCATTATGGGCAGTGCTGGTGCTGATGCCCAATGCACCGCTCGTGGACCCTGACGCTCCGCCAGAGGGCCGCCTGACGCCGTTCTATCGCAGCCTGCTGCCCTTCTTCCTGCTGGTCTTCCTGCTGCCCGGCTGGGCCTATGGCCGCGCGGCGGGCACGATCAAGAGCCAGAAAGACCTGGTGGAGATGATGGCCGAAGCAATGAAGGACATGGGCTATTACATGGTGCTGGCCTTTGCCGCCGCGCACTTCGTCGCCATGTTCTCCTGGTCCAACATGGGGCTGGTGCTGGCAGTGGACGGGGCAGACGCCCTGCGCGCCAGCGGCCTGCCGAGCTGGGCCATGCTGATCGGCGTGCTCGCTTTCGGGGCGGCGCTCAACCTGCTGATCGGCTCCGCGAGCGCCAAGTGGGCCGTACTCGGCCCGGTGATGGTGCCGATGCTGATGCTGCTGGGCCTGTCACCGGAAATGACCACGGCTGCTTACCGCGTTGGTGACAGCGCGACCAATATCATCACCCCGCTGATGCCCTATTTCCCTCTGGTGCTGGTATTCTGCCGCCGCTGGAACAAGGATTTCGGAATTGGCAGCCTGACGGCGGCCATGATGCCCTATGCCATCGGCATCCTCGCCACCGGCGTGCTGCTGACCGTGGGCTGGGTCGTGCTTGATCTGCCGCTGGGTCCTGGCGCGAGCGTGTTCATGGATGCCCTGCCCCAATCTTCCCCGGCAGAATGAAACGGCTGGCAATAATCTGTTATTCGCGCACCGGCGGCAGCCGCCAACTGGCCGAAGCCGCGCGTGACGGCGCGCTGGCGGCCGGGGACGTCGACGTCCGCTTCCTGACCGCTGCCGAGACCGAAGCCGATGACCTGCTGTCTGCCGACGGTTACCTGTTCGCCTGCCCGGAGAACCTCGCCGCCATTGCCGGGGTGATGAAGGCCATGTTCGACCGCACCTATTACGACGTGCTCGGCAAGGTCGAGGGTCGCCCCTATGCCGCGCTGATCTGCGCCGGATCGGATGGCGAGAACGCGCAGCGCCAGCTTGAACGCATCGCCACGGGCTGGCGGCTGAAGCGCGTGGTCGAGACGCAGATCACCAACGTCGGCGCGCAGACGCCGGAGGAGATCATGGCCGAGAAGGTGATCGAAGAAGCCGAACTGGCAAAGGCCCGCGAGACCGGCGCCACGCTGGCAGCAGGCCTCGAAATGGGCGTGTTCTGACGCCCTAACTGTACATGTTCAACTGCTCGGCAAAGTGCTTGCGGCACAGGGCAACGTAGCGCTCGTTGCCGCCGATCTCGGTCTGCTGGCCCTCGCCCACGGCCTCCCCGCTTTCGGAAACGCGCAGGTTCATCGTCGCCTTGCGGCCGCAGTGGCACACGGCCTTCAGCTCGACCAACGCATCGGCAATGCCCAGCAGCACGGCGGAGCCGGGAAACAGGTCGCCCCGGAAATCCGTGCGCAAGCCGTAGCAGAGCACCGGGATGCCGCCCTCGTCGGCCAGCCGCGCACATTGCCATACCTGGGTCGCGGTGAGGAACTGCGCCTCGTCGATCAGCACGCATGACAGCGGAGTATCCGCATGCCGATCCATCACTTCGGTGTGCAGGTTGGTGCCTGGGGTAAAGCGCCGCGCGTCTGCACCCAGCCCGATGCGACTGGCGATCGCGCTCTCCGAGCGGTTGTCGATCGCGGCGGTCCACAGCATCGTGTCCATCCCGCGTTCGCGATAGTTGAAATCGGCCTGCAACAGCGTGGTCGACTTCCCCGCGTTCATGCTGGCGTAGTAGAAATAGAGCTTGGCCATGGGCACATGGCTAAGGTGGATTGCGGCCCTTCGACAAGCTCGGGGCCAGCGCGACTGGGGATTACTCGTCCCCGTCGATGTCCCGCCGCACCTTGGGATCGTCGAGCAGGCTCTCGATCCGGCTGGCTTCGTCGAAGCTTTCGTCCGCGCGGAACTGCAACTTTGGGGCGAATTTCAGGCCGAGGCGCTGGGCGACCTCGCGCTGGAAGAAGGCGGTGTTGGTGCGCAGGGCCTTGACCACGACGGCCTCGTCCTCGCCCAACAACGGCTTCACGTAGACCTTGGCATTGCGCAGGTCGGGCGACATGCGCACTTCGGTAACGGAGATGTTGTGCGCCGAGAGCACGTCGTCATGCGCCTCGCCGCGCGCCAGCAGTTCGCTGAGGATGTGGCGTACGCGCTCGCCCACCTTGAGCAGGCGGACGGACTGGTCTTCGGGGCGCGAATGCTTGGCCATCAGGCGTCAGGTCCCTGCTTCATGTTGGGCCATTCGGTTGTCATCACCGTGCCCGTGGCGCGGGCACAGAGCTTGCCTTCGGTGTCGAACAGCTCGGCCTCGACAAAGCTCACCCGGCGGCCGGCCTTCACCGCGCGCGCCTTCACCGTGATCCGGCCCTGCGCCACCGGACGCAGCAGCGACAGGTTGATGTCCAGCGTCAGTTGCAGCTTGCCCTGCGTGGCCAGGAAGACCGCCGCGCCCATGGCCTCGTCCATGGGCCCGGCCAGCAGGCCGCCCTGCACGTGGCCACGCATGTTGGCGAATTCGGCGGGCGGCGTGAAGGCCATCTCCGCCGTCAGGGCGTCATGGTCGAAGGATACGAATTCCGCGCCCATCAGCTTCGCCGAGGGCCATTGCAGCATGGGGGGCATTTCGGTCATCAGCTAAACCACCAGAATGGGACACCAACAAAGACGAGTCCGATAACGAAGAGGCCGAAAGAGCAACCAAAGCATCCGTCGAACAGGTGGTGATACCACCGGTCCTTCTTCGGCTGCTCTTCCTCGACCTCTACACTCAAAGTGTCCGTTCTTCCTCGGTCACCTCGAACACTTCAAGCTGGTCGCCCGGCTTGATGTCGTTGGTGTCTTCCAAGACCACGCCGCATTCGAGGCCCGAGCGGACTTCGTCCACGTCGTCCTTGAACCGGCGCAGGCTGGCGATGGTCGTGGCCGAAACGATGACATCGTCGCGCGTGAGACGGGCATGCAGGCCCTTGCGGATGACGCCTTCCTCGACCAGCAGGCCGGCGGCCTTGTCCTTCTTGCCGGACTTGAACACTTCCTTGACCTCTGCACGGCCGACCACGTTCTCCACCTTGAGCGGACCCAGCTCGCCGAGCAGTTCCTTGGTGATCTCGTCGGTCAGGTGATAGATCACATCGTGATACATCATCCGCACGCCATCGCGCTTCACCAGGTCACGCGCCTTGGCATTGGGACGCACGTTGAAGCCGATGATCGGCGCCTTCGATGCGTTGGCCAGGGTCACGTCGCTTTCGGTGATGGCACCGACGCCCGCGTGCAGCACGCGCACCTTGATGTCGTCGTTCGACAGGTTGTGCAGCGCCGTGGTGATCGCCTCGACCGAACCCTGTACGTCGGCCTTCACCACCACCGGCCATTCGATCACGTTCGACTTGTTGAACATGGTGTCGAAGCTGGTCGGGGCCAGCGCAGTGCGCTTTTCGGTAGCCTTTTCCTGACGGTAGGCCGCCACTTCGCGGGCACGCGCTTCGTTTTCGACAACGGTCAGCACGTCACCGGCTGACGGCACGCCGCCCAGGCCGAGGACTTCGACCGGCATTGAGGGGCCGGCTTCCTTGACCTGCTTGCCCTGGTCGTCGACCAGCGCGCGCACACGGCCGCTTTCGGTGCCGACCACGAAGGTGTCGCCGCGCTTCAGCGTACCGCGGTTGATCAGCACGGTGGCCACCGGGCCGCGGCCCTTGTCCAGCTGTGCCTCGATCACGGTGGCTTCGGCATCGCGATCCGGGCGGGCCTTCAGCTCCAGCAGTTCGGCCTGCAGGTTGATCTTCTCGATCAGCTCATCGATGCCCTTGCCGGTCTTGGCCGAGACTTCGACGTCGAGCACGTCGCCCGACATCTCTTCCACGATCACTTCATGTTCCAGCAGGCGCTCGCGCACCTTCTGGGGGTTGGCTTCGGGCTTGTCGCACTTGTTGATCGCCACGATCAGCGGCACGCCCGCCGCCTTGGCATGGCTGATCGCCTCGATCGTCTGCGGCATGATGCCATCATCGGCAGCCACCACCAGCACCACGATGTCGGTGACATTGGCACCGCGCGCACGCATTTCGGTGAAGGCCGCGTGGCCCGGCGTATCGAGGAAAGTCAGCTTCGACTTGTCCTTGGTGGTCACCTGGTAGGCACCGATGTGCTGGGTGATGCCACCGGCCTCGCCCTTGGTCACATTGGTCTTGCGCAGGGCGTCGAGCAGCGAGGTCTTGCCGTGATCGACGTGACCCATGACCGCCACGACCGGTGGACGCGGCTGCAGGGTTTCTTCCGGATCCTGCTCTTCGGAGGTGTCGATATCGACGTCGCTCTCGGAGACCTTCTGGATGTTGTGGCCGAACTGTTCGACCAGCAGCTCTGCCGTGTCCTGGTCGATGGTCTGGTTGACCGTCACCATCATGTCGAGGTTGAACAGCTCCTTGACCAGGTCGGCGCCCTTTTCGCCCATGCGCTTGGCCAGTTCCTGCACGGTAATGGCTTCGGGCACGACGACGTCGCGAACCTGCTTTTCACGCGGCGCGCTGGAGCCGCCGCCCTGGGCACGGCGTTCCTTCTCGCGCGCACGCTTGAGCGCGGCGAGCGAGCGGGCCCGGCGGCCTTCGTCCTCGTTGAGGGCCTTGTTGACCGTCAGCTTGCCGGAGCGACGCTTGTCGCCGCCACCGCCGCTGCTGGCACCACGCTTGGGCTTCTCCTCGCGCTTCTTTTCCGGACGCTTGGGTTCCGGACGCGCGACGGGGGTAAACTTGCGTGCAGCCGGGGCCGGCGTGCCATCGTCAGCCGGGGCATTGGCCGCAGCTTCGGCGGCATTCGCTTCGGCCTCGACAGCGGCCTTGGCTTCTTCCTCGGCGCGCTTGGCAGCTTCTTCTTCCGCCTTGCGGTTGTCCTCGGCGCGCTTCTTCTCGTCTTCGGCAGCCTTCTTGGCCTGCTCTTCCTCACGCTTGCGCGCTTCTTCGGCAAGGCGCAGGCGCTCTTCCTCGGCCTCGCGCTGCATGCGCTTGACCTTTTCCTGCGGGGTCTCACCAGCAGGGGCCTTCTTGGCCGGAGCCTTCTTTTCCTCGACCGGGGGCGGAGGAGGGGGCGGCGGAGGAGAAGGCGGTGCAGCCGCAGGTTCCTCGCCCGGCTTGACGAGCTTGCGACGACGCTTGACCTCGACCGCGACCTTGTTGGTGCGACCGTGGCTGAAGGTCTGCTTGACCTCCCCAGCATCGACCGAGCGCTTCAGGCCAAGCGGCTTGCGGGTGCGCTTCGGGGTTTCGTTATCTTCGCTCATAAGCTCGTACTAATCCTTCAAAATCAAATATTCACGCCCCTTCCGGAGCGGCTATCCGCCACCCGGCGTGGTTCGTGACAATGTCGCGTCAGCGACACCCATAAAGGTTTGCAGACGCCCCAGCGGCTGTGCGATCCGCTGCGCCGATTTCGCATCGGCAAGCGCCAGGTGGACAACATTTTCGCGGCCCAATGCCACAGACAGGGCCTCGCGGTCCAGTGGCAGGACTTCGCCCTGCATTCCGGACCCTTCTTCGTCGAGGCCGACACGCCAGGCCTGGTCCAGCTTGCGGCGCCCGTCCTCTTTCGCATCGGCGGCGTGGTAAAGCGCCGCAACGGCACCCATCCGCGCTTCGTTCGCGATGCGGTCAGACCCCAAGATAAGGCGTCCGCTGCGCATTTCGAGCCCCAGCCGATCCAGCATGGCCCGCTTCAGGGCGGTTTCGACCTTTGTAGGCAAGTCTTCGGGGATCGAAATGTCACCGGTCTTGAACGCCCGCGACAGCGCGCCCTTCAGCTGGCCAGAGGCAACCGCCGCCGCCAGTTCATCCCGCGACACGCCGATCCACGCGCCCCGCCCCGGCGCCTTTGCCTGGGCATCGGGCAGCACGTCGCCATCAGGGGAAAGCGCCAGCCGCACGAGATCGTCCCGCGCAGCCTTGCGACCGGTGAGCACACAGCGCCGCTCGCTCCCCTTCAGCTCGTCACAAGCTTCCGGGGAGGCAGCGCCCTCAGTTTGAGGCGAACCTAATGGGTCATTGCGAGGATTCCGCATCGGCGGCCTCCTCTGTTACGGAGTCGGTTGCAGCCGGGGCCGCTTCCTCTTCATCGTCGAACCAGTGCGCGCGGGCAGCCATGATGATCTCGTTGCCCTGCTCTTCGGTCAGGCCGAAGGCACCCAGCACACCACCCTTGTCTTCCTGGCGCTGCGGGCGACGCATCGGCGGGCCGTCAGCCGACTGGCGACGACGCGGCGCTTCACGGCGCTTGGCGATCAGTTCATCGGTGGCGAGATCGGCGAGGTCGTCGAGATCCTTGATGCCGGCCTTGCCCAGCACCACCAGCATCTGCTCGGTAAGGTGCGGGATTTCGGCGAGAGCATCGTCGACACCCAGCTCGCGGCGAGCTTCGCGGAAAGCCGCTTCCTGCCGCTCGAGCGCTTCCTGCGCACGGCTCTGCAGTTCTTCGGCCAGCTCCTCGTCGAAGCCTTCGATCGTGGCAAGCTCTTCAAGCGACACATAGGCCACTTCTTCCAGCTCCACGAAGCCTTCGGCAACCAGCAACTGCGACAGCGTTTCGTCGACGTCGAGTTCGTCTTCGAACATCTTCGAGCGGGCGGCGAATTCGGCGCTGCGCTTCTCCGAGGCTTCTTCCTCGGTCATGATGTCGATCTGGCTGTCGGTCAGCTGGCTGGCGAGGCGCACGTTCTGCCCGCGGCGACCGATGGCCAGCGACAGCTGGTCGTCCGGCACTACAACTTCGATGCGCGCTTCGTCTTCATCCAACACCACGCGCGAAACGGTGGCGGGCTGAAGGGCGTTGACGACGAAGGTGGCGGTATCTTCCGACCACGGGATGATGTCGATCTTCTCGCCCTGCAGTTCCTGCACGACGGCCTGCACGCGCGAACCCTTCATGCCGACGCAGGCACCGACCGGGTCGATGCTGGAATCGTGCGAGATCACGCCGATCTTGGCGCGGCTGCCCGGATCGCGGGCGGCGGCCTTGATCTCGATGATGCCGTCGTAGATTTCGGGCACTTCCTGCGCGAACAGCTTCTTCATGAATTCGGGGTGCGCACGGGAGAGGAAGATCTGCGGGCCGCGGTTGTTGCGTTCCACCTTCATGATCAGCGCGCGGACGCGTTCGCCGACACGGGCGGCTTCGCGAGGGATCTGCTGGTCACGGCGGATCACGCCTTCGGCGCGGCCGAGGTTGACGATCACGTGGCCGAATTCGACCGACTTGATGACGCCGGTGATGACTTCGCCAGCGCGGTCCTTGAATTCTTCGTACTGGCGCTCGCGCTCGGCATCGCGGACCTTCTGGAAGATCACCTGCTTGGCGCTCTGTGCGTCGATGCGACCGAGATCGTCCATGGCGGGCAACGGATCAACGATGAAGTCACCCACCTGGCTGCCCGGCTCCAGCTTTTCGGCCTGGGCCAGGTCGACCTGCTTGAAGTAGTCCTCGACCTCTTCCACCACCTCGACAACGCGCCAAAGGCGCAGGTCGCCGGTAACCGGGTCGAGCTTGGCACGGATGTCGTTTTCCTGGCCGAAGCGCGCGCGCGCGGCCTTCTGGATCGCCTCTTCCATGGCTTCGATGACGATCGACTTGTCGATCATCTTTTCCGATGCGACGGAATTGGCAATCGCGAGCAGCTCTGCCTTGTTGGCGGAAATGGGACTGGCCATTAGGTGTTAGCCTCTTCTTCCTCGTTGAGTTCTTCGATGTCTTCGACGCCCGAAATGTCGAGCGGCTGTGTGGCGGCGACCAGCTTGTCCGTATAGACGAGCTGTGCCGAGTGAACCTTTGACAGCGGCACGGCAACCGTGCCGGCCTGCTTGTCCGCAATCGTGACCACGTCACCTTCGATGCCGACCAGCTCGCCGACAAGCTTGCGGTGGCCGTCGATCTTCTCGCTGAGCGCGATCTTCGCCTCGTGCCCTGCCCAGTTGGCAAAATCCTTCGGACGGGTCAGCGGACGGTCGATACCGGGACTGGAAACCTCGAGGTTATAGGCCCCTTCGACCAGTTCTTCGCCGCCTTCCTCGATTTCGTCGATGCGGTCGGAAATGGCGCGCGACAGGGCAGCGCACTGATCGACCACCAGCTGGCCCGTCGCCGGGTCCTCCGCCATGACCTGCAGCGTGCGCTCGTCACCCGAACCGGTCATCTTCACGCGCACGAGTTCAAAACCCAGCGCCGCGGCGAGGGGTTCGAACACTTCAGTCAGGCGTGCCAGATCGGCCATCGGGTCTCCAATTCATAACCGCCATGCGGACAAAAGCCTCGGGGCCGGCCCCTTGCGGCGCCAGCATCCTTGATTGTCACGACAATGTCGGGATGGCGGCTATCTAGGCGCAGATGTCGCCGAAAGCAATATGCCTTTTATGAAAGGGGCTGGCGCCAGCCTAGTTGCTGCCGCCACGTCCGCGGCTGATGCGGCCGGTGCGCGGTGGTCCGGACCGTTCTGCGCCGGTATCAGGTGCCGAACGTTCGAGGGCCGTTGCCCCCCAGCCGCCATCGGAATCGTCGGCGTAAAGCTCCTCGACGGGATCTCCGAAGTTGCCAACGACATAGTCATCCTCGGCAACAGCAGCGCTGTCGGAGCCCGTCGGTGTCTCGGCACGGTATTCGCCGCCCTCAAAAAGGACGCGCGGGCCGGAGGTGTCCGGTCCGTCCTCCGCCTGGTAGCCGCTAAGGCCGAACCAGCCGACCACCCCGATCGCGCCAAAGAAGGCAATGACGCTGATCGCCAGGCCGATCTTTTCCGGCCGTGTGCGAACACGGCGCGGCCCGGTGAGCTGGTCAATGGTAAGGTGGTCACGGTTCGACATGGCGTTTCCGACTTGTTTGTCTGTTTCTACACGGAGGCGGGTGTCGTCGGAGAGAATAGGCGACAGGTCCTAACCTCTTGTTAATTACACCGGCCCTGCCGCGCAGGTTGACCATAAGCCCCTAATTCGACTGGCTTAGTCCGTGCTTCTTTATGCAATGGCGCAGTTGGTCATACGACAGGCCAAGGGCTTTCGCCGTCTGGCGCTGGTTCCAGCGGTTCGCTTGCAAGGCATGTTCCACGATCGACCTTTCGTGGGCGTCGACCGCAGCGCGCAGGTCATCGACCTCGGCGAAGTCAGGCGTGACCGGGGCCGCTGTTGCAGCAGGCTGTCCGGGCTCCACCGGGGTTCTCGGTTTGGGTCCGGGCAGCGGTTGCCACGGCGAATCGAACGGATCGAACACAACCTCGCCAATCGGCTGCTCCCAGGAATCCCAGCGGTAGACGGCGCGTTCCACCACGTTGCGCAGTTCGCGCACGTTCCCGGGCCAGGGATGGTCTTCCAGGGCTTCGGCAACCTCGCTCGAGAAGCCGGGCCATTCCTCCCAGCCCAGCTCGGCCGCCATCCGCCTGCCGAAATAGTCTGCCAGCACTTCAATGTCCCCCTCGCGCACGCGCAGGGGCGGCAAGGTGATGACTTCGAAGCTGAGACGGTCGAGCAGGTCGGCGCGGAAGGTGCCATCTTCGGCCTTCTTGGGCAGGTCCTCGTTGGTAGCGGCCACGATGCGCACATCGACACGGGTCGGACGGCTGGCCCCGATGCGGGTCACCTCGCCATATTCGACGGCGCGGAGCAGGCGCTCCTGTGCGCTCATCGACAGAGTACCCAGTTCGTCGAGGAATAGCGTACCTCGGTCGGCTTCCTCGAAACGTCCGGCGCGCGCCCTGGTAGCACCGGTAAAGGCACCCTGTTCATGGCCGAACAGTTCAGCTTCGATCAGGGTTTCGGGTAGTGCCGCGCAGTTCATCACGATCAGCGGCTCTTCCCAACGGTCTGACAGGCGGTGCAGGCGTTCGGCGATCAGTTCCTTGCCGGTACCGCGTTCGCCAATGACCAGGACGGGGCGCGCCATGGGCGCCGCACGACTGGCCCGTTCGACCGCGTCGAGAAAGGCGCCAGACTGGCCGATAAACTGGTTTTCGCGTTCCACCGCCAAGATATAGTGATTTTTCCCAACACTTGGCAATACCCACCGGTAACTTCATCCACTTCTGGTCAAAAAACCGCAGAAATCCGCCGATCCCGCAAACTGGCACACCCCTTGCTATTCATGTCGGTGAAAGGATCAGGAGGACTTACCGATGTTCAATCAACGCTTTTTCGATAGCAAGCTCGGCCACGCCGCGCTTGTCAGCATCGCAGCGATGGTTGCCTTCACGATTTTCGCTGGCATGCTGCCGACCGCCGATGCGCAGTCGATGCTTGTCGGTGCTCCGCTGGTGGAACTGGCGTGAGCGGCGAGAATCGCAATCCGTTAATGCCGCTGGGCGGCGGGCAGGCGCGTGATGGCAACCGTCTCGATCGCGAGATCGAGCGCCTGCGCACCAGCCCCACCCCGACGGCCAATTCGCTTAAGCTTGGAGGACCCTTGATGGGCATTTTCTCTCGTACCCGCGACATCATTGCAGCCAACTTCAACGAACTGCTCGACCAGGCAGACGACCCGTCGAAGATGATCCGCATGATCATCCTCGAAATGGAAGAAACCCTGGTCGAAGTCCGGGCCAGCGCCGCACGTACGATTGCCGACCAGAAGGAAATGCACCGCCACACGGTGAAGCTGGACCGCCTGCAGGCCGACTGGGCCGAGAAGGCCCAGCTGGCCCTGAGCAAGGATCGCGAAGACCTGGCCCGTGCCGCCCTGGTGGAAAAGCGCAAGGCTGCCGACATGGCCGACCAGCTAAAGCAGGAAATCAAGGTGCTGGACGACGCCCTGCGCGCTTACGAGCAGGACATTGCCAAGCTGCAAAACCGCCTGCGCGAAGCCCGCAGCCGCCAGAGCCAGATCGCCGCGCGTCTCGAAAGCGCGGAAAACCGGGTCAAGCTGCGCAGCCTGCTGACCAGCGACCGGGTGGAAGACGCCCACTCCCGTTTCGACCAGCTCGAACGCCGCGTGGACTATGCCGAAGGCCGTGCCGATGCGCTGAACATCGCCCAGGACGGCCCGAAGACCCTCGCCGACGAATTTGCCGCGCTCGAAGGCAGCGACAAGATCGACGACGAGCTGGAGGAAATGAAGCGCGCGCTCGGCAAGGGCAGCAGCGCCGACAAGAACGAAGGGGAATAGAACGTGGAAGAGATTTTCATCATCCCGGCCATTTTCATCGGCCTGCCCTGGGTAGTGTTGCACTACATTACCAAGTGGAAGACCGCGGCCACCATCACCACCGATGACGAGGCCCTGTTGGAAGAGCTCTACCAGCTCGCCAAGCGCCTCGACGAACGGATGGACACCGTCGAACGCCTCGTGGCCGCCGACAATGACGACTTCCAGCCGGCGCGCCTGCGCCACGACAAGGCCGTCGACAACGTACCGCTGCGCGAGCTGGAAGAACTGCTCGCCGAGAAGAAGGGAGACCGCGCATGAACAGCCCCCGCACCACGCTTTACAAGGACAAGCTCCACGGCAAGCTGATGGGCGTCTGCGCAGGCATCGCTGACTATACCGGCATCAACGCCCTGTGGGTTCGGCTGGGTGCCCTGGTCCTGATCCCGATGACCAGCGGCTTTGTCATCCCGGCCTACTTCATCGCCGGCCTGCTGCTCTCGGCCAAGCCGCCGCACATGTACGGCGCGCCCGAAGAGAACAAGTACTGGCAGCGCGTGCGCCAGAGCCCGCGCCGGACCGCCCGCGAAATCCGCGCGCAGATGAAGGATATCGACCGGCGCCTGGCCGAAGTGGAAACCTTCTACGTCTCGGCCAACCCGCGCCTGTCGCAGGAAATCGAACAACTGCGCTGAGGGGCGCACCAACAAACCAAGGTAAGGGGACGCACCAATGCCAGGAGAACTGATCCCGATAATCGCCATCATCTTCGGCTGCGGCATTCCGATGATTGCGATCTGGGCCAAGCACAAGGAGAAGGTGGCGCAGATGTCGGTTGATGCGACCGCAGCCAGCACCGCCGAACGGGCGGCGCAATATGCCAGCCAGGTACAGATGCTCGAAGACCGCGTCCGCGTGCTCGAACGCATCGTCACCGACAAGGGCTACAACGTCGCATCACAGATCGAAGCCCTTCGCGACCAACGCCGCGTCGACGAAGCTGACGCCGGCACCCGGCTCGAATTTGCCAAGAGGGAGGAAGTTTAATGGATTGGGGTGGACCAAGTTTTGTTGTCCTGCTGGTGGCCATCAGCACTGTTGGCTGGCTGGTGAACAACTGGATTCGCGCCAAGCACGGCTACTCTCTCGAAAACGAATGGGGCGGCATGACCGACCCCACCGACAGCGACGAGACCAAGCGCCTGCGCGAACAGAACCAGCAGTTGCGCGACGTGATGGAGCGGATGGAGGATCGCATGGTCGTCCTCGAACGCATCGTCACCGACAAGGGCTACACCGTTGCCGAGGAAATCGAGGCCCTGCGTGATCGCCCTGCCCGCAGCACCACCGACAATGGTGTGCCGCTGAACATGTCCAAGCGGGAAGAAGTCTGATGCCCGAAGAAGTCATGATCCTCGCCGTCACCGGCATCATCGCCACCGGCGTTGTCGCCCTCGGCGGAATCCTCGGCTGGATCCACACCACCAGGATCAAGATCAAGAACGGCTATCCGCTGGAAAGCATGTGGGGCAAGCCGTTGCACCCGCAGCTGACCAACGAAGCGCAGGAACGCGTGGCCCTGCTGACGCAGGAAAACGCCCAGCTGCGCGCCGAAGTCAGCTCGCTGAAAGACAGGCTTGGCAATGTCGAGCGTATCGTCACCGACAGCGGCTATCGCCTGACGCACGACATCGAGCGCCTGCGGCATGAACAGGAGGCCAACTGATGGGAGCCGACTGGCCACTGGTACAGGACGCCCTGGTCATCGCCGCCCTCGCGCTGGGCGCAGGTGCCGCTTTGACCGCCTGGCTCATGCGCGGTCGGCGCAAGCGGGAGGCAGCCGAAGGCTCGCCCCGTGCTGCCGGCCCCGGCCCGCTGGAGGAACGGGTGCGCGTGCTCGAACGCATTGCCACCGACCAGTCGATCGGACTGGCTGACGAAATCGAAGCCCTGCGGCAGAACGGAAAGGCAAGCTGATGGACATCGAACTGCTCGTTATCTTCGCATTCGTGCTGACGGTCCTCACCGTTATCCTGACCTTCGGCACCATTGCCGGCCAGCGCAGCCGCCAGCACAAGCTGGCAAAGCTGGAGATCGAGGCCAGGATCGAAGAAGCCAAGGCGGCCCAGCAACGGACCGTGCAGCAAGCCGATAACCTGCTGGAAGACCGTGTCCGGGTGCTCGAACGCATCGCTACCGATCGCGGTGCGGACCTGGCCCACCAGATCGAAAACCTGCGCGACCGGTCCGACCGCCGCGAGGAGAAGGTACAGTGATGGGCGGGTGGAGCGTCTTCATCATCATAGCCGCGATCGTCACGGTCGGCTGGGTGCTGGTGGAACGCGACCGCCGCAAGCATGGAATCACCCGCGACTGGCTGGGCAATGAAATGCGCCACCAGCCGCAGGATGACGAAGAGAAATTGCGCCTGCAGAGCGAAGTGCAGGAACTGCGCGAACGGGTGAAGGTGCTGGAACGCATCGCCACCGATCCGGCGGCCCGAACCGCCCGTGAAATCGAGAATCTGCGCGACGAGACATCGTCGAGCGGCAGGGAGGAGTAAATGACGCAAATCGACCTGTTGATCGCCGCCAGCACCCTGCTTGCGCTGGTAATTCTGGCCGCGGCGGTGCTCACCGCCTGGCAGGGCTGGCTCGCCCTCAAGAACCGCGAGCTGGAAATGCACCGCATGCCTGCCGAAATGGAAGGCGGATCGCGCGAAGGCATGGCGCGGATCGAGATCGCCGACCTCAAGGAACGCATCCGCAAGCTGGAAGCCATCGCAAATGGGGTGGACCTCTGACGCGCAGTCACTAGATGCGGGCCATGCGCACGCTCGATGACATCCGCGAAGAATACGAATTCCTCGAAGGCGACGAACGCTATCGCCTGCTGATCGAACTGGGCCGCGAGCTGGACCCCATGCCCGCCGCCCTCAAGACCGACGCCACGCTGGTCCGTGGCTGTTCGGCCCAGGTCTGGGTCTATCCGACAGTTTCGGACTCAGGGGGTGAAGCGGGCAAGCTGCATTTTCTGGCGGACAGCAATGCCGCCATCACCAAGGGCATCGTCGCGTTGGTGATCTCTGCCGTGCAGGACCAGCCCGCTGCCGAAGTCGCCGCCATGGACATCACGGCCGCGCTCGCACCGTTTGACCTGCGCAACCAGCTTTCATCCAATCGCACGCAAGGCGTGCCCAACATGATCGCGCTGGTGCAAGAGCACGCGGCGCGGATCGCGCAGGGCTGATCATGGCGCGCGCGCTGTGGATCGGCGCAGGCGTAATCTGTGTCGGCCTTGGCTGGCTGGGCCTGGCCATGCCGATGATGCCGGGGACCGTGTTCTTCCTCGCCGCGATCTATTGCTTCGGCCGCAGCAAGCCCGAATGGGCGGAGCGGCTACTGGCTCACCCGGTTATTGGACCGCCACTGGTCGACTGGCGCGAACGCCGCGCAATCTCGCGCCGGGCCAAGGTATCGGCGCTGGTTGCCTTGGCGCTCAGCGGCGTGGCGACCTGGCTTGCGGTCGGTTACCCTTGGGCCATGCTGGGTGTCGGCTGTATCGCTTGCGTCAGCCTGTGGATCGCCACCCGCAACGAGTAGCTCGGCCCGTCAGGCACCCGCGCTGTCGCGCACCACGGCAATGCCCGCTTCGCGCTGCGCCTTCAGTTCGGCCTTCAGCTTGGCCGGATCGCGCGCCCAGACGAAGCCGAAGCTGACCCCGCCTTCCTTGCCGATGGTCGCATGGTGCAGCTTGTGTGCTTGCACCAGCCGTTTGGCATAGCCGCGCTTGGGCACCCATTTGAAATAGCGCTGATGGACCAGCCCGTCGTGCACCAGCGTGTAGATGATGCCGTAACCCAGGATACCAAGACCGATCCACGTGCCTGGCCACCAGGCAGCCTCGCCCAGCACCAGCGGGCTGCCCACGGCAAACATCGAGATGCTCATCGCTGCGCCGACAATGGCGTAAAGATCGTTCTTCTCGAAGGTGTTGTCGTGCGGTTCGTGATGGTCGCGGTGCCAGCCCCAGCCCCAGCCGTGCATGATGTACTTGTGGCTGGCCCAGGCGACCCATTCCATGGCCGCAATGGTGGCGATCACGATCAACAGGGGAACGAGGAAATTCATGACGCTGTTATAGGCCCGCGCGGCTCATCCCGCAAAGGGGATCACTCGCCGGTGAAGCGTTCCTGCTTCTTCGGCAGGCCGAAACAGCGTTCCGCCACTTCGCGGTCGATGCGCGCGGGGCGCAGGGTCGTGCTGTCGATGCAGCACCACATGCTTTGCACCTCGGCCAGCACTTCTTCGCCGCGGCGAATCACCGTGTTGTAGAAGCTGCGCGCACCGGCGATCTTTTCCAGCACGGTTTCAGCAATCACGTCATCGTTGAGGAATGCCGGGCGGCGGTAGGTTATCTCGTGCTTCAGCGCGACCCAGGCCTTGCTCGCAACCTCTTCTGCCGGGGCAAGTTTCTGCCAGTGCTGCAGCACTACGTCCTGCACCCAGTTGAGGTACCGCGAATTGTTCACGTGCCCCATGAAGTCGATGTCATCGGGCAGGATGCGGATCGGGATCTTGAACAGTCGGGATTCGTGATTGGCTGACATGGGTGTAAGTTAAGCGACTTGGTGTGACTTTTCCATGACCAATTCGCCGCCGCTGCAAAAAAGGCTGCCTGCGCGCCCGCAGGCGCTCCCAAGATAACAATATGGCGAACTCCTCATACCGCCTTCGTTCATATTCATGCCTTTAAACCTGAACGGACTAAAGGCAGACAATTGAAAGGAGTCGCCATGAACAAGACCCTGAAACTTCTGGCACCTGCATTGGCGCTGCCACTCGCACTTGGTCTCACCGCCCCTGCCGCCTCCGCGCAGGATCGCGGCTGGTCGGAATATCGCCAGGACGCACGCTCCGGCGGGTACGACCGCTATGATCGCCGCGAACGCCGCGGCCACCGAGGCCATGCCGTCGTGCAGAACCGCATCGACCAGCTCGCGCGAGATATCCAGTACGCTCGTCGCAATGGCGAACTGGACCGCCGCGATGTCCGTTCGCTGCGCCATCAGCTGAACACCGTCGAGCGCGCCTATAGCGCATTCGCCCGCAACGGCCTTTCGCGCCATGATGTCGGAACGCTCAACTGGCGTATCGACCAGGCCTATGCCGCGCTAGATCGTGCGCGCTTCAGCCGCGACCGCTATCGTGACGATCGCCGCGGTTATCGCGGTCGCTACTGATCGCGGCAAAAGTTGAGAGGCGAGAACTTTTCCTCTCTTGTCCCGCGGGGTCGGCCATCCTAAGCGCCCTCCATGGCTAGCCGACCCCGCACCCTTTACGAAAAAATCTTCGACGCCCACGTCATCGAACGACGCGACGACGGCACCTGCCTGGTGTTCATCGACCGGCACCTCGTCCACGAAGTCACCAGCCCGCAGGCTTTCGAAGCGCTGCGCATGAAGGGCCGCAAAGTTCGCCACCCTGAGCTGACGCTGGCCGTGCCCGATCACAACCTGCCGACGACGGCGCGTATCGACGCGAACGGCAACCGCGTTCCCATTGCTGACAAGGAAAGCGCCGACCAGCTGGCTGCGCTGGAGCGCAATGCGCCCGAGAACGGCGTGCGCTATTTCGACGCGACCTCGCGCCAGCAGGGTATCGTCCACGTCGTCGGCCCCGAACAGGGTTTCTCGCTGCCCGGCACCACTATCGTCTGCGGTGACAGCCACACGGCCTGCCACGGCGGCCTTGGCGCCTGGGCCTTCGGCATCGGCACCAGCGAGGTCGAGCACGTGCTCGCCACCCAGACGCTGCTGCTGCGCCAGTCGAAGACCATGGAAGTGCGCGTCGAAGGCGATCTTGGCCCCGGCGTCACCGCCAAGGACCTGATCATGCACATCATCGGCGTGATCGGCACGGCAGGCGGCACCGGCCACGTCATCG
>JAUIIG010000048.1 GCA_030431875.1 Alphaproteobacteria bacterium | reverse complement strand
CACGATACGTTCGGATCCACGAATGACTCCCCCCGTTGCATCCGCTGGTCAATCACACTCCTCGCAGCCGACAGGATTTGATCAGCGGTCGCTAGCTCGTAGCGAGAACGGCGGCTGCGAACATACAGCGAGCAACCGGACCGCGACTCTGACCACATCCTAGCCACCTACTTGGGTGCTATCGACATCCACGCTGGCCAACTGCTCACTCGTCGGCTTGTGCATGGGCTCTGCCAAGGCGCTGCGAGGCTGGCCGTCCTGCCTATTGGCCGCTTCGACTGCCTCCCCCAGCTTCCGGCGCTCCAGGAGCTTCGCCACGCCATACAGGGCGAGCCCATACACCACGACCCCACCAATCACACGAAACATCATTTCGTCACCTCGTCGTTGTTGATCAAGCGGCGCCCGCACGGGCGACCTTCTCCTGAAGCCGGCCACGTAGACTGACGGGCGATTCCATCGGCTTGCCGTTTTCGGTACCGGTTTCACCTGTCGGCGGATAGAACTCCTCGACCACCGCTGGCACGTCTTCCTCCAGTTCCTCGAAAGCGCCGTTGGCGAACCCCTGGCGCGCCGCCTCGTCCAACGCAGCCTGGTCGAAGCCGCTCTCTTTTCGTCGCATGTCCCTCTCCCGCGCCTCCTCGATGGCCTGCTCCACCGTCAGGCCAGCCCGCACCACCAGATCGACGTAGTAGATTGCGGACCGGTGACTCATCGTCGTGGACTTACCGCGCAGCTTTAGCTCCAGCGGCATGCAGGCCAGTCGCCCGCCAGAGACGGCGCTGAAGTACTGCAACCTCGCCGCCAGAGTGCGGATGGTGTTGAACGAGGTCGTGCGCAGCACGAAGCTGCCCAGTGCGTCGTCTTCGCCATCGCCGATCAGTACGTTGAAGCGGGCGTAGGCCTTGCATTCGCCGTCAGCAAATTTGCACGCGTCCGGACCGGCGCAGGGCAACGCCTCAATGCCGTCGCTGCCGGAGCGCCGGCAGGTGTCACCGTTGCCCACGCACACGGGCCTACCTGTGCTGCGGTCGAACAGCGAGTAGTCAGCCCGCAGGTTTAGCGCCGGCTCGTTGAACAAAACACGTACAGGAATCGTTCGCAGCTTCCCACCGGAATCCTTTTTGAGCACATCGTCCAATGGATGGAGCAGCCAGCCGTCGCGGTTCTGCACCTGGCTGGTCAGTGTGAACTGGTCGTCCTTTCCCGGCAGCCGCTTGCCGTTGCGCTCTACCACGCGGCCAATGGAAATCCGCCCGATCACGGGCGGCGTAATCGCTAAGCCTTTCAACATGTCGAACTCCTATTGGTGTACTGGATCAGTCCACGATCACGAACCGTCGCGAGCCGGGCTTGGGAACGGTATAGGCTGCGACGAGGTCGGGGTGATCGGCCGCCAGTCGTTGCGTATCCAGGCGGGTGCCATTCTTCGATCGCCTGTAGGTCACCTTGCCGCTGGCAAAGACAGCCTGCGATGCATCGCCCATGGCCTGTTGCAACGTCTGCTTGAGGGCTTCAACCCGCTTTTCCTTTGCGTCCAGTTCATCCCGGAGGGCCACCAATTCGGCAAAGGCACCGGAGAGTGATCTGTCTTCGCTGAAATACAGCGTGGCGCCGTTGCCCGGGTAGAGCTGACGCAAGGCCTTGGCGGCCGATTCGCTGCCATCAGCAGGCGGTGGCGTATCGGTTTCGACGCATTCCCAGAACCGGGTTTCCAGCACGATCAGACGCGCAATCACCTCCTCGTCCCGATCGATGCGGTGGATCTCCAACTCCTGCCCGCATAGCAGCACGGCCACGTCGGCCGCTTGTTTACCCGTCACTGCCAACTGGTGCTGAACCTGCAACTGGACGTATTCGGGAACGCCGTCCTTCCACAAGCGCGAGCCGTATTCCCCTGCCGTCTTGCACTCCAGAATCTGCACGTCGGGGCTGCCGATCACTTCTCGGTCGATGTTGGCCAGCATGAACGGGAAGGTCGGGTGTTGGAGGACGGCATTGACCTTTCGCACCTTACGATCCGTCTTCTGCATGTAGGCCACTGCGACGTACGGTTCAAGTAACGTCCCCCAATACATCGGCGAGTCCATGCTGTTCACCGCTTCATGGGCGCTTGCACGCCCGGTTTTCTCCATCCACAGCTCCAGCTGGCTCTTGTAGGGGCTCAGCCCCACTGCGGCTGCCGCGTCGGAACTGCCGATCCCGCCCTTTCGCACGTCCAACCACTGCTTACGATCCAGCGAACGGGTGTCCGCCAGTCGCAACGCCGCCTGCTTTTTCATCTGCGTGTCCTCCAAAGAAAACGCCCGGCCAGGGGCCGGGCGGTAGATGGGTTGCCTCGATGCGGATCAGGCGACCAGCGCCATCACCTCGTCCCAGGCGCGCTGCTTGATATGGGCGCCCTGACCGAACCAGGCCGCGTCCCGGCGATGACCGTCACTGCGGGCCCGGCGGTGGTGGTCGACATACTCGGTCACGCTGTTGAGCAGGCCCCAGGCGGTGCCGCGGCTGGAAGCCAGCAGCGCGCCGCGGCCGCCGCCCTCGTACAGCGAGTGGACGTTGGCCAGCGCCTGTTGGTTGACCACCTGGCGCTTGCCGTCCGCCGTCCCGTAGGTCAGCACCCGCCGCAACAAGCCCTCGACGGTGTCCGGATCCACCGGGCATTCCGCCAGCGCCCGCATCCGGGCCACGAAGCCGTCCCACGAGGCAACGGTGATCCCCAGCTGGCGCTTGACCGTTTCCGGGTCGAACTGGCTGCGGTGCGGGACCTTGATCGCACTGCGGGCCTCGCCCAGCGCGATCGCCAGGGTGTTGTTGCAGACCACCCGCACTGAGGTGAACTGGGCGGTGGTGGCCAGGGTCCCATCGCAGGCCGTGGCCAGCAGCAGGTAGCCGTCGACCTTGTCGCGACCGCGCAGGGTCGTGCTCTGGCCGGTGCGGGCCAGTGCCCAGAACTTGCGGCCCTCGCGCAGCACCCCGGCGGTCTCCAGCTCGAAGCCGTTGCCGGCGGTCAGGTCGCGGTAGAACTCCAGGATCTCGCCCGGCTGGACCACCTGGAAGCGGCGCGAGACCACCGCCAGCGGGGCCTTGGTGTCGGAGCGGTACAACACCTTCTGCTCGGGGAAGGCGTTGATGACGCCCACCCCGCTGCCGCCGGTGATGTAGCGCACCTCGGACGCCTCGACCGTCCAGTCCATCCCGGCCTGCCGTTTCCAGACCTCGATCGGTTGCTGCGGGGCCAGCTTGTTGCCGAGCCCGTGCCACGGGCGCTCGCCCGTGTACGCCATGGTTTCTACCAAATGCATTGGGGTACCTCATTCGTTGGGGGCATAAACGCACAAGGCCCGGACGCGCTGCCGGGCCTTGCGGGAATGCCAATAGGGATGGGATCAGGGGCCGCGCGGGCCGCAGGTCGTGCATTTGACGATGCCGACCAGCACCGCGGCGGCCACCACCAGCACGCAATAGATCGCGTCGAACTTGCCTCGTGTCACGTCAGTCACCCGGTTGGGACGCCTCGGGCGCAGCGTCCAAGCGCGAAGCGGTCCTCCGCCGGCTTCGAGTGGGTGATATGGGTTTGAAATTCGTTTCAATCGCATGGCGCCGTCCCAAAAGGGCAAAGCGATCGATCGCGAACGGCCGGATCCGGCCACGACCAGACCTTCAAGACCATAGGCGAGTGTCAGCTTCTAGCGCTTAGCACACAGTCAAGGTTCGGTCGGCGAGCCGAAACCAATCAAAACGATTGCAGCCGTCAATTGGGTCAGTGTGGGAGCACGAGTTCCACCTCAAAACCAGCAGCTCTGAACCACAGATCACGGATAGCGGCATCGTCACTCTTGGGCTTTGGCTTCACGTCTCGAACCCTAAACGTGGTGGGCAGATTGACAGCGTTGCCGAAGATCAACGCATGCTGCTTCGGCAACGATGGCAGACGCTTCATCACGCTGTCGGAAACGAAAGGCGTCATCTGTCTGATGTGCTGAAGATCGTCGGGATTCTGGATGCGGTGCACGACGAAGTTCGAACACTGCGACAGGACCGTTTTTGAGAGTTCGCTCGGTCGTTGCGAAGCCACCATCAGGAACAAGCCGTATTTCCGGCCCTCCTTGGCAATTCGCTGAAATATTCGACTCGCGTCAATCGGATATCCCGACGGCCGCTCCGCAACATATCGGTGGGCCTCTTCCAGGACAAGGTTGATCGGCACCCGGTTCCTCGGCTCCGCTCGGCGCAGCCGGTCGAAGATCAGCCTTGCGATGACAGCCGAAGCTACCTCGACAACCTCATCCCCTGCTTCGTTCATGTCGAGCACGATCACTTGACCGGACTTCTGGAACTTGCCATCCAGCCGTGAAAGACCAATACATCGCTCGACAAACTGCGCCACGTCCCGCTCGTGCTCCTGAAGCTGGTCAGGCGGCACCCGCAGGAACGCAAACTCGTCGCGCTCCCGAATCCACTTGAACCGCGTGATCATCTGGGAGCAATAGTCTCTGATCTGCATGTTTCCGTGCGCTTCCTCGTACAGTAGCGCCAAGTCAAGTGCCTGCTCAAGGTCCTCGAACCGAAAGCTTCTATTCGAGTAATTGGGAACCTTGGCGTCGTCGTCCAGTTGCTCGGTTAACTTCTGCATCAGCTGCGGCAGCTGCTTCATCTCCCCATAACTGGTGGTCGCCAAAGGACCAAGGTCATCAAGCTTCAGGCTTTCCGTTTGAAAGGTGGAAAGCAATGCTCGTACACGATCACCCTTCGCTGCAGGGCTATCACCCGAATTCAAGACGAAGAGCAGGCACTTCGCGAGAAAGTGGTTCTTGAGCTTCTCGAGCGCTTCTTGATTGCCCCCTTCCGCCGAGAACAGGGTCACAAGCCCGAGCGCCGATCGCAGGACCGGCTGTTGGGTGCGCTCGCTGGCACGCAGCAGGAGCTCCCACTCCTCGACCGTCATGAACCAGTGAGGCAGTCGGAAAACAGCGGTCGTCTCTGCGTCGTCCGCTGGTGTGGTGGCTGGAGAACTTGGATCAGCTTCTAGCTTCAGATATCGCCGGTTCACAGATTGAGGCAGTTCGCTGAATGCCGAACGGTACTCACCGTTGATGTCCAGGAGAAAGAACGTGGCACCTCTCGCGAAGAACTCATCTCTCTTCTCGAACAACGACTGCAGTAGTGTGGCCACAGTGCATGACTTCCCGCTGCCCGTGTTGCCCAGAACTGCGGAGTGGCCGCCGAAGAACTCATCGACTCTGACTTTGACGGCGTAGTCTTGGAAGACCACCGAGGTGCCGATCGATAGCGCGTTGTATCGGGTCGCCTTGCCGTTGCCCATCGGCGACGGAACGATCTCCGTGGCGCTTTGCACTTCGAAAATTCTGTCCAGCTCCTCATCGAGCACGTAGAGCGCATCGGCATATAGGGACGGAAACGTCGAAACGCCGAACCTAAATACACCATCGCGTCGCTGGGGGAGCATGCCCACTGGAACAAGGTCCAAATACTTGGCTGAACCTGCCTTGTCTAACTCTGTCGATTCACCTTGCACACTCCGAGAGGACGGAGAGTCCTTCTCCCGCAACCCAACGACCTCCGCGACCACGTACTCCGCCTGTGCTGGTATTACGACGAATGAGCCGAGCCGTGCGACGTAATGGACATCATCAAAGCCCACAATAGTGAAGTTGGCAGTCCCACCATGTAGCTCCACCACTAGGCGATCGGCCGCCACCGACACCACCTTGCCAATTGCTCGTCGCCGGTCGTCAGTTGTCATGGAAGCTTGCCTCGTTCGGCCCCGCCGTGACTCCCTTTCCGATCAGCTCCCGCAGTACTTTCTTCACGGCGGTGTCGACCTTGTCGGCGGGAGCCTCGGGCATAAACTTCTCGACGAAGGTGTCGAAATAGTGCGCATTCGTCCCAACCTTTGGACCAGACCCGCCTATAAGCCAGATCCTCGGGTCGTGTAGTGAACGAAGCTTCTGCGCTACCCCGGAGGCGTCGGGCGGCAGTAACGCCACCAATCGGAATGTCGGTATGGTGAGCGCCTGGAAGATCAGGTTGTTGACGTGCTCGTCACTGAAACTGTATCCAATAACGAAAAGAACGCTCTGGTCTCGCACGATTCGTCCCTGGAACTCCCGAAATAGGTCCGAATAGGGTGACCCGAAGCTTGTGTTCTGCTTCATGGGCGTCGGATAGATCATGACCCGGCTGCCTTCGGCAGCTGCAACCGCGGGAACCTCCCGAATCGGAAATAGGCTTCCGCCCTCTTCGATCCAGTTGATGGAACCGTGCAGCTTGCATAGGTAAATGAAGTTGTCGACCGCCGCCCACTTGCGACTTGTGAGATCAAGTTGCTCGGCAAGCGCGTACCGGTAGGTCGTCGGATTGAATCTGCGCTCAATGGTCCCTGAGAAGCCATTGCAGTACGGCATCCCGAGCCGGTCTAGCGCGGTTTCGGTTAGGAGGTCATAGTTCGTAGTGAAGATCCATGGCCGCGGCAGCGTCCGGTCCCTGTAGACCAACTTTCGGTAGAAGGCCTGATACAGATCCACGATCGCTGGGTCGCCTTTGGAGAAGGGCGCTTCCGAACACTTCTGGGTGACAAACACAGTCACCTTTTCGATAAGCGAATCGACCGCAGTCTTGCCCTTTGTCATCTCCTCGCTGGTGCTTCGTTTGAGGATGAACTGGAAGCTGTACAGCACCTCCATGAGCCGTTCGAGGTTCGATGCGAACTCTTCCGCTTCAAGATCGAAGCCGAGGTGCTTCGTTAATGCCTCGCGCTCGGCAGCACTGGGAAACCGCACGTCATCGATGCCCGGCACAGCTCCCAGGAACTCCTGGGCCAGCGGCGCCATCGTGTCGATACCCCGCTGCGCGCCATCAACCACCAGCGAAGAGCATCCCGACCCGAACAGGAAAGCTAGGTTCTTTGCATTGAGGGCGTCGTGCAGGCTCTCGCGCACACGCAGCGCGGCCTTCTCCCAGTCGAAATCTTCGCCGCTCCTCGGTGCGACTATGTCGTCGCTACCTTTGAAGAATGAGAACTGCTCACCCGGCGTTTGAGAATCGGCCATGCATCCTCCTTAGTGCTTCGTTGGTCGCAATGCTGATAGTGCGCACCGCGGGTGCTTCAACTCCAACTTCAGCCCCCGAATGCAGCTTTTTCGGAAAGAGGATAGCCCCCCGCGCTTCACGTGTCGCGCGAAACCTTGAGCTCGATCAGTCGTGGACGTTAGTACCAGCGTCCGCTTCGGGTCGGGAGCGTACCGATCCTATCTAGGGGCTGGCAGGCAGCTTGAGTAGGCCGCGCAAACAGAGACGACTTCACCTTGCAGTCTTGGGACACCCGTAAGGATGGCTAGGTGCTGAAACGCGAGAACAGAGAGGCCGTTGCTGCTACGGAAAATCTGGTCGAGGAGCGCCTGCGGTGGTTCGAACTTCGTCCAGTGAACTGCGTGAATTCCCGAGTGCACAAATGAGTTGAGCGGAAGCCATGAGCTATCCTTGAACTCGCGGAGTGAAACCATGAGATTGGCCAGGTTTGGCACTTCGTTGATTGCACCAAGCATCTCGGCTGTCAGAGGAATGTTTTTGGCTGTCTGCTGGGATTCGACGGACAGGTGCGATGAGAGCTTGTCAACCTGGAGGTCGCTCGCGCAGTGCAAAGACCAGATGCCCCGTAACAACGCTTCGAACTGGCTACGGAGAACCGCTGCCGAACCAAGCACCAAGCCTGAATCGCATAGAATTCGAACGGATGCGGCGAAGTGGAGCGAGGTAATCGCTAGAGTTCGACTGAGACTGTGACGATCGGACAACTCGAAGGTTGTTAGATCGACCAAGTCAGCCAAATGGCCAAGCAATTCCTCCGCTCTAGTTCTATCCATTTAGGCGCTCGCCGGATCTTGGGCATTGTCCGAAGTATAGATGTCTGCTTCGGGTCGGCTACCGCCTTAACGCCACAAGTGTTCAGGCAAGCTGAATCGGCTCGCTTCTTTGGATCCATCCGCCAGAACACCACTTGTGTCAGAGATTGACTCAAGTCAAGGCGCCTAGGGGAGTACCGCCCTAGTGTGCGCGGCATGGAGCCGCAATCCATCGCCTTCGATGCCGAGCTGCTGCGTCGTTACGACCAGCCGGGCCCTCGCTATACCTCGTACCCGACCGCGCCGCAGTTCCACACCGGCTTCGGCGAGCGCGAGCTACGTGAGGTGGCCGCGGCAAGCAACGGCGATCCGATTCCGCGCCGGCTTTCGCTGTACGTGCATGTACCGTTCTGCGAAAGCCCCTGCTTCTACTGTGGCTGCAACCGCATCATCACCCGCGACAAGGCCCGTGGCGATGCCTATCTCGCGCGGCTGTACCGTGAGATCGCGCTGGCGGCGCCGTTGTTCGACCGCGACCGGGAGGTGATCCAGCTCCACTTCGGCGGCGGCACCCCCAATTTCCTGTCGCCGGCGCAACTGGGCGAAGTCGTGGACACGCTGCGCGGCCATTTCCGCTTCTCCGACGCCGCCGACCGCGACATCTCGATCGAACTCGACCCGCGCTTCGTGGATGCGGACGACATCACGGCGCTGGGCAGCATCGGCTTCAATCGCGCCAGCTTCGGCGTGCAGGATTTCGATCCGGACGTGCAGCGCGCGGTCAACCGCATCCAGTCGGTCGAACAGACCCGCACGGTGGTCGACGCATGCCGCGCCGGCGGGTTCCGCTCGGTCAACGTCGACCTGATCTACGGCCTGCCGAACCAGAATCCTGCCGGCTTCGCGCGCACCCTCGACATCGTCGCCGACATGCGGCCCGACCGGGTCGCGGTGTACGGCTACGCGCACATGCCGCACCTGTTCAAGCCGCAGAAGCAGCTGGACGCCAGCCTGCTGCCCAGCCCGGACATGCGACTCGCCCTGCTGCAACTGGCGATCGAACGCCTGACTGCCGCCGGCTGCCTCTACATCGGCATGGACCACTTCGCCCTGCCCGACGACGAACTGGCGCTGGCCCAGGCACGCGGCAGCCTGCACCGCAACTTCATGGGCTACACCACCCATGCCGAAAGCGACCTGCTGGGCCTGGGCGTTTCCGCGATCAGCCACATCGGCGACAGCTTCAGCCAGAACCCGCGCGACCTGCCGTCCTGGCAGGCGGCGCTGGACGAGGGCCGCCTGCCGGTGTTCCGCGGCATGCGGATGGATGCGGACGACGTGCTGCGGGCGGACCTGATCCAGGCGTTGATGTGCAGCGCCGAGATCCCGGTGCGCGCGCTGGAGCGCCGGCATGCAGTCGTGTTCGCTGACTACTTCGCGGAGGCGCTGGCACGCCTGCGACCGCTGGCCGATGACGGCCTGGTCAGGATCGAATCCGACCGCATCGTCGCAAGCTCGCGCGGGCGGCTGCTGTTGCGTAACATCGCGATGTGCTTCGATCGCTACCTCGCCCCGACCGCAGAGCCATCCGCACCGCGCTTTTCGCGTGCGATCTGACGACGTCGCAGGCCTCACCGCCGCGGAGCCGACCATGAGCGACGTGGCGTTCCCGCGCCTGGACACGCGCGTCCTCGCCGACGACGGCAACGAGCTGCGCTTCTGCTCCACTTGCGCGTTCTCGCAGGCCTGCCTGGACCAGGGCATGGACAAGGCCGCGCTGGGCGAACTGCACGTGCTGGTCGAGCACGTGGGCCCGTTCCGCGCCGGGGATCACATCTTCCGCGAAGGCGACCCGTTCGAGGCGATCGCCGCGGTGCGTGCGGGCACGGTCAAGACCTACGTGGTTGACCGCGATGGCCACGAGCACGTGCACGGCTTCCACTTGCCGGGCGAGGTGATCGGCCTCAATGCGATCGATGGCGATCGCTACCCCTGCAACGCCATCGCGCTGGACACGGTGATGCTGTGCCGGTTCTCGTTCCCGAAGATCTCGGTATTGGCGACCCGCCTGCCTGGCCTGCAGCGCCAGCTGTTCCGCCTGCTCAGCCGCGACATCGGCCGCGCCGCCCTGCTGGCCGGCGACTGGTCGGCGGACCAGCGGATGGCCGCGTTCCTGGTCGGCATCTCGCGCCGGCTGGCTGCGCGCGGGTTCTCCGCGACCCGGTTCCAGCTGACCATGCCGCGCACCGACATCGCCAACTACCTGCGGCTGGCCCCTGAGACCGTCAGCCGGGTACTGCGACGGCTCCAGGAGGACGGCATCCTCAGCGTCGAACGGCGCGAGCTGGAACTGCTGCAACCGGACAGGCTGGAAGCGCTGGCTGCCCCCATCCTGCGCGACTGACGCGCATTCATGACGGTGATCACGGACTGGCCTGTGGCCGGGCCGTTTCATGCCGTCTTCACATGATCCGAACTTGTCCCGACTAAGGTCCATTCAGCTGCTTGACCTGCATCAAGGCGCCCCCATGCGCGGGAGCCGACCATTTCGCCATCCAATGGGAGCGCATGCTGATGAGTACGACACGCAAGTTATGGCTGGGCTTGACCGCCCTGCTGGTCGTTTCATTCGGCGTCCTGTTGTGGGCCGGGGGCGAGATTTTCCGCGCTGCACCCCCGATCCCGGAACAGGTCGTCGATGACAGCGGACGGGTGGTCTATACCCGCGCCGATATCGAACGCGGACGCCAGGTCTGGCAATCCATGGGTGGAATGCAGCTGGGCTCGATCTGGGGCCACGGCGGCTATGTCGCCCCCGACTGGAGCGCCGACTGGTTGCATCGCGAAGCGGTGCAGATGCTGGACCTGTGGGCACGGGCCGACGGTGGCATGGCCACCTACGCGCAACTCCCGGAAGAGCAGCAGGCCGCGTTGCGCGGACGCCTGAAGGCGGAAATGCGCCGCAATACGTACGATGCCTCGACCGGCACGATCACCCTGTCGCGTGACCGGGTGGCCGCGGTGTCGAACGTGGCGGCGCATTACGAGAGCCTGTTCGGCAACGATCCCACCACCGCGGAGCTGCGCGAAGGCTACGCGATGAAGAACAACACGGTGCCGGATGCCACGCATCGGAGGGCACTGACCGCGTTCTTCTGGTGGACCGCTTGGGCGGCCGGCACCGAGCGTCCTGTCGCGGGGGAAACCCTGGCGCCGGATCGCAGCGGCGTGGTGGCCAAGCAGGTGACCTACACCAACAACTGGCCCAGCGAACCGTTGATCGACAACACGCCGCCGCCGTCGATGTGGGTGTGGTCGGCCTTCAGCGTGCTGTTCCTGATCGCCGGTATCGCCCTGCTGGGCTGGCACCATGCGCGCCAGCACGACGAATCGCCGGTGTTGCCGAAGAGCGACCCGCTGGCCAACCTCAAGGTGACGCCATCGATGCGCGCCACCGCCAAGTACTTCTGGGTGGTGCTGGCGCTGTTTCTGGTGCAGATCCTGCTGGGCGCGATCACCGCGCACTACCAGGTCGAAGGCCAGGAAGCCTACGGCTTCGCGCTGTCGGAAGTGTTGCCCTACTCGATCACCCGCACCTGGCATACCCAGCTTGCGGTGTTGTGGATCGCGGTGGCCTGGCTGGGGACCGGCCTGTACATCGCACCGGCCATGTCAGGGCATGAGCCCAGGTTCCAGCGACTGGGGGTGAACGTCCTGTTCGTCTGCCTGTTGCTGATCGTGGTGGGTTCGTTCGCGGGCCAGTGGCTGGCGGTCATGCAGAAGCTGGGCCTGGAGCACAACTTCTGGTGGGGTCACCAGGGCTGGGAATACGCGGACATGGGCCGCTTCTGGCAGTGGTTCCTGTTCATCGGCCTGCTGTTGTGGCTGACCCTGGTGGGGCGTGCGCTGTGGCCGGTGCTGCGTGGCCCGCAGACCGAGACCAAGGCGATCGTGGGCCTGCTGTTCCTGTCCACCGTCTGCATCGGGCTGTTCTTCGCCTCGGCGCTGATGTGGGGTGAACACACCCACATTTCCGAAGTCGAGTACTGGCGTTGGTGGCTGGTGCACCTGTGGGTGGAAGGCTTCTTCGAAGTGTTCGCCACCGCGGTGATGGCACTGATCTTCACCAGGCTCGGGCTGATCAAGGGTTCGGTGGCATCGGTGGCCGTGCTGTTCGCGACCATCATCTTCATGGCCGGTGGCGTGCTGGGCACCTTGCACCATCTGTACTTCGTCGGCACGCCGACCGCAGTAGTGGCGCTGGGAGCGAGCTTCAGTGCGCTGGAAGTGGTGCCGCTGGCCTACATCGGCTTCGAGGCCTACCACACCTACAAGCTCGGCAAGGCCACGCCGTGGATGACCCGCTATCGCTGGCCGATCCTGTTCTTCATCTCGGTCTCGTTCTGGAACCTGGTGGGTGCCGGCCTGTTCGGCTTCCTGATCAACCCGCCGCTGTCGCTGTACTTCATGCAGGGCCTCAACCTGACCCCGCTGCACGGCCACACCGCACTGTTCGGCGTGTACGGCATGCTCGGGATCGCGCTGGTGCTGTTCTGCATGCGCGGCCTGCGTGGCCAGTTCCAGTGGGATGTGCGGGCACTGAAGATTGCGTTCTGGTGCCTCAACATCGGCCTGGCGCTGATGGCCCTGCTGACCCTGCTGCCGCTGGGCACCATGCAGCTGCTGGCAGCGATCGAACACGGCTACTGGTACGCCCGTTCGGCCGAGTTCATGCAGCAGCCCATCGTCGACATGCTGGTCTGGATGCGCGTCCCCGGTGACACCATCTTCAGCGTGGGTGCGGTGGCCCTGGCCTGGTTCATGCTGCGGTTGTGGATCGCACCCAGGCGCGATCCCGTGCTGGAAGGCGAAACCGAGAGCGGACGCTGACGGTGAAGGCGCACGACCCGGGACGTTCCGGGTCGTGCAGCCCCATCAACAAGGAACCGATTCCATGCAATTCATCCTGCGCACGCGCGACGATCATGACCTCGCACGGATCGCCCACGCTCTGGTCGAGATCGATCCGGCTGCGTTCTGCGACCGCGATCCTGCCGGGCATGCGATCCGTATCGCCACCGCCGCCACCCATTCGGAACTGCGGGCCTGCCTGACCGGCATCGGCATGCAGGCGGACGCCGGCGTCCTGTTCCAGCTGCCCTCGGAATGCTGCGGAGGCTGTGGTGGCTGAACGACCCGCGGACGCACTGTCGCCGCGGCTGCTCGCGCAGGCGCCGCACCGGCTGATGTTCTTCATCGGCGCGACCAACCTGCTGCTGGCGATGACGTGGTGGGCGATGTGGCTGGCCGATGCGCGCTGGCAACTGTTCGGCCTGCGCCAGCCGCATCCCTGGGCCGGCTGGCTGCATGCCTTCGTGATGCAGTACCAGATGCTGCCGAGCTTCATCTTCGGCTTCCTGCTCACCGTGTTTCCGCGCTGGATGGGCTTGCCGGATCTCGCGCGCAAGCGTTACCTGCCGGTCGGCGCCGGCCTGTTCGGTGGCCAGCTGGCCACGCTTGCGGGCGCCTTCGGCTTCGAGGCCGGCATGATCGTCGGCTACTGGATGACCCTGGCCGGCTGGCTCGCCGGCGTCGCCACCCTGGGCCCGATGCTGCTACGCGAGCGCGGCACCACCTGGCATGCGCGCGCCTGCTTCGCGGGGTTGGTCGTCGGTGTGATCGGGCTGGCCGCGTGGGGCGGCTTCCTGCACGGACTGGATGCGCGCTTCGCCTTCGCCAGCATCAAGCTGGGCACCTTCGGCCTGCTGTTGCCGGTGTACTTCGCGGTGGCGCACCGGATGTTCCCGTTCTTCGCCGGCAACGTGGTGCCGGGCTACGTGGCGTGGCGGCCGCTGTGGCTGCTCGCCGCGGTGTTCGCGCTTTCGCTGGCGCACCTGGGACTGGAACTGGCGCATGCCTATGGCTCGCTCTGGCTGGCGGATCTTCCATTGCTGGCGTTGCTGCTATTCACGCTGTGGAAGTGGTGGCCGCGTGGCAGCACGCCCGGGATCCTGCTGGTGCTGTTCATCGGCCTGGCCTGGCTGCCGCTGGCGATCGCCCTGTATGCGTTCCAGAGCATCCTCTATGAACTGACCGGGACCTTTGCGCTGGGGCGCGCGCCGGCGCATGCGCTGTTTGTCGGTTTCTTCGGCAGCGTGCTGGTGGCGATGGTGACGCGCGTCACCCAGGGCCATTCGGGCAGGAAGCTGGACATGCCGAAGGCGGCCTGGTTCGCGTTCGTCGCCATCCAGGTGGTGGCATTGATGCGGCTGTTCGCCGAGGTGCTGCCCGACGGGCCGGCCTGGCAGGCGCTGGCGGCACTGGGCTGGCTGGTCGCACTCGCACCCTGGGTGGCCAGGATCGGGCGCATCTACCTGACGCCTCGCATCGACGGCAAGCCGGGATGAGCGCGCTATGATCGAGTTCTATCCGCAGATCAAGCAGTTCCACATCTTCGTCGCACTGCTGAGCGGTTCCATCTTTGCGCTGCGCGGCGCGTTCGCGCTGGCAGGAGCGAAGTGGCCGCAGGCATTGCCGGTGAAGTGGTTGAGCTACGCGGTGGATACCGCGCTGCTGACCGCCGCGTTGATGCTGCTCACCATCCTGCCATGGGCGATGTTCGCCAATGGCTGGCTGCTGGCGAAGCTGGCGCTGGTGGCGGTGTACGTGGTGCTGGGCGTGTACGCGATGCGGCCCGGGCGGACCCGCCGTACGCGTGCGGTCTTCTATGCGCTTGCCCTGCTGGTGTTCGCGGCGATCTACGGCATCGCCCGCGCGCACCATCCGCTGGGCTGGCTGCTGCGGTGGCTGGGGTGAGCGCCGCACGGGCATCGCGGGCCTGGAGCGCGGGCGCGATCGGTGCCCTGCATCGGGAGGCGGCGCGCTCCGCCGACACCCACCTGCTGCACATGCGCTTCCCGGCGTTTGCCGGCATCGACTTCTACTTCAAGGACGAGGCCGCACATCCGACCGGAAGCCTCAAGCATCGGCTGGCGCGCTCGCTGTTCCTGTACGCGCTGTGCAACGGGCGCCTGCACGAAGGTCAGACCGTGGTCGATGCATCGTCCGGCAGCACCGCGATTTCCGAGGCCTGGTTCGCGCGCCTGCTCGGTCTGCCGTTCGTGGCGGTGATGCCGGCCAGCACCGCGCCGGCCAAGATCCAGGCAGTGCAGGCGCTGGGCGGCCATTGCGAACTCACCCCACCCGGCATGGACACGCAAGTGCGTGCCCGCGCCATCGCCGCGGGCGGCGCCTGCTTCCTGGACCAGTTCGGACTTGCGGAACGCGCCACCGACTGGCGCGGCAACAACAACATCGCCGAATCCATCATCGACCAAATGGCGCGCGAACCGCATCCGCAACCGGCCTGGATCGTGTGCGGCGCCGGCACCGGCGGCACCTCGGCCACCATCGGCCGCTACCTGCGCTATCGTGGACTCGCCACCCGCCTCTGCGTGGCGGAACCCGCCGGCGGCGCCTTCGCGAAGGGCTGGCACAGCGACGACCGCACCGCCGTCGCCAGCCGGCCGACCGTGGTCGAGGGCATCGGTCGTGCGCGGGTGGAACCGGGTTTCCTGTTCGAGGTCGTCGACGAGGTGATCGAGGTGGAAGACACCGATTCGGTCGCCGCGATGTGGCTGCTGGAGCGCCTGCTCGGGCGGCGCTATGGCGGTTCCTCCGGCACCAACCTGGCGGTCTGCGTGCAGCTGGCGGCAGCAATGCGCAACGACGGCCAAGTCGGCAGCATCGTCACCCTGCTCTGCGACCGCGGCGAACGCTATGCGCAGACCCTGTTCGACCGCGAATGGCTGGCCGCGCACCGGTTCGATCCGGGGCCCGGAGGCGATGCGCTGCTGACGCGCCTGCAGGCCGCCTGACCCGCCGCGGATCAAAGGCGGTCGCAATCCGCATCGAGGTCGTCCTCGCGTCGATGGGCCGCGGGCGCCCGATCCTCCATGCCTGCGGCATCCAGCACTTCCGCCAGCCTGCCGGCGCACTGCGGGCAGCACTCCAGTTCGCCCAGTTCGGCATGCATCGGGTCCATGTCTTCGACTCCTGCGGGATCTGGCTCGCAGCTTGCGGCGATCGATGGCGGCCCGCCCTGATCCCGGTCAAGCGCCAGGCATCCCGCATGCGGCGGACCTGATCCAGGTCAAGGCGCGGATTTGCCTGCGGGCGGAGCATGTCCCGCATCCGGACCGCACGGTCCACGCGAACTCCCCAAGCGAAGGATTCCCCATGAACGCCCTGATCACCCCCACCGTCCAGACCCCGGCCGACATCGACCTGGATACCCACCACGCCACCGGCGACTGGTCGGACCGCCTTGCCTACGGTATCACCCGTAGCCTGCGCTTCCTGGCCGACACCTTCTTCGCCAAGCGCTACGGCAACCGCGCGATCGTGCTGGAAACCGTGGCCGCCGTGCCCGGGCTGGTGGGCGCCGCGCTGATCCACCTGCGCTGCCTGCGCTGGATGAAACACGACCGCGGCTGGATCCATGCGCTGATGGAGGAGGCCGAGAACGAGCGCATGCATCTGATGACCTTCGTCGAGATCGCCCGCCCCAGCTGGCTGGAACGCGCGCTGGTACTGGTCGCGCAGGCGGCGTTCTTCACCTTCTTCCTGCTGCTCTACATCGCCTCGGCGCGTACCGCGCATCGCCTGGTCGGTTACTTCGAGGAACAGGCCGTGGTCAGCTACACCCAGTACCTGCAGGAGATCGACGCCGGCCGCGTCGAGAACGTGCCGGCACCGAGGATCGCCATCGACTATTGGCAGCTGCCGGCCGATGCGCGCCTGCGCGAGGTGGTGCTGGCGGTACGTGCCGACGAGGCCGGCCATCGCGACGTCAACCATGGCTTTGCGGACGAATTGCGCCCGGCACGGGGAGTGCCGGCGTCGCTCGCCGGTTGACTGGAACTCGACCGTCGTCCGCGCGGCGGGTCCTGCGGGGCCCGCCGTTTTCTTGTGCGCGCTCCGCGCGGCCGCCGCACACAGCGCTGCAGGGAACGCCCGCCAGCTGTGCTTGACATGGATCAAGGCCGCAGAGCCGCGGGGCGCACGCTTCACGACCACTTGACGCAGATCAGGTTGGACTTGCATGCAAGGACGCACACTGCATGCGCTGGAATCCTCCACGCATGCCAGGAAGCGAAAAGATGAAAACCTCCGCCACCCACAAGGTGATCTGGGTCCCGCTCGCGGTCGTGTTCGGCATCATCGCCGCCACCTTCATCGCCAATGCCGGAATGCCCGATGCGCAGGACGTCCCGGCCGCGCCCAGGGCCTCGATGTATGTTCCCTTCTGATCGCTTCTGATCCTCGCCACAAGGAGTCGGAGATGCGCACCATGCTGCCCACCTGCTCGTTGCTGCTGGCCGCAGTGCTGGCTTCCCTGACCGTCGCGGGATGCAGCCGCGATGAAGCAAAGTCCACCGATGCGCCGGCCGCATCCGCCGATTCCGGCGGCTCCGCGAAGGGCGACTTCGGCCCGGCGCAGGGCACCCCTATCGACGCTGTGCTGACCGCGCCGCCGAACGTGCCGCCGCCGACCGGGCGTACCGCACCGGCCAAGGTGATCGTCAAGCTCGACGTGGTCGAGAAGGACATGCCGATCTCCGAGGGCGTGACCTACACCTTCTGGACCTTCGGCGGCACCGTGCCGGGCAGCTTCATCCGCGTGCGCCAGGGCGACACGGTGGAATTCCACCTGCGCAACCTGCCGGAGTCGAAGATGCCGCACAACATCGATCTGCACGGGGTCACCGGCCCCGGTGGCGGCGCCTCGGCAACGTTCACCGCGCCCGGGCACAGCTCGCAGTTCACCTTCAAGGCGCTCAATGCCGGCCTGTACGTCTACCACTGCGCCACCGCGCCGGTAGGCATGCACATCGCCAACGGCATGTACGGCCTGATCCTGGTCGAACCGCCGGAGGGCCTGCCCCCGGTCGACAAGGAGTACTACGTGATGCAGGGCGACTTCTACACGACCACCAAGTATCGCGAGAAGGGCCATGCGCCCTTCGACATGGAACGGGCAATCGACGAGAACCCGACCTACGTGCTGTTCAACGGCCGCGAAGGCGCGCTGACAGGCGACCAGGCGCTGACCGCAAACGTCGGCCAGAACGTGCGCCTGTTCGTGGGCAACGGCGGCCCGAACCTGGTGTCGAGCTTCCATGTGATCGGCGAGATCTTCGACAAGGTCTGGTTCGAGGGCGGCACCCGCTTCCAGGAGAACGTGCAGACCACGATGATCCCCGCCGGCGGCGCCGCGATCATGGACTTTCACCTGGAAGTGCCCGGCAGCTACGTGCTGGTCGACCACTCGATCTTCCGCGCCTTCAACAAGGGCGCGCTGGCCATCCTCAAGGCCGAGGGGCCGGAAGACAAGACCATCTATTCCGGCAAGGAGGTCGACTACGTCTACCTGGGCGACCGTGGCCAGCCCAACATGAAGGCGGTCAGTACCGCGGCGGCCGCGGCCAGCACCGGCGACCTGACCGTGGAGCAGCAGGTCGCCGCGGGCAAGGCGCTGTTCGCAGGTACCTGCTCGACCTGCCACCAGGCCGAAGGCCAGGGCATGCCTGGCGTATTCCCGCCGCTGGCGAAGTCCGACTACATCGCCGCCGATCCCAAGCGCGTGCCATCGGTGATCCTGCACGGCCTGGTCGGCCCGGTGAAGGTCAACGGCCAGGACTACAACTCCAACATGCCGCCGATGAGCCAGCTGACCGACGACGAAGTCGCCAACATCTCGACCTACGTGCTCAACAGCTGGGGCAATCCGGGTGGGCGCGTGACCAAGGCCGAGGCGGCCGCCATCCGCCAGCAGAAGCCTGGCAACGCCTCCGAGGGCCACTAACATGCGCTCGCTCGCCGCCATCCTGCTGGTGGCATTGCCGATCGCGGGCCTGGCCGGTGATCGTCCGGCACGCTACGCGGGACTGCCCGGTGGCACCTTCCAGTCGGCGCTGCGCTACGAGGACGCGAAGGGTGGCGTGAAGGTCGAACCCTTCGCAATGATGCGCAAGCCGGTCACCAATGTGGAGTTCCTCGCCTTCTTAAAGCGCCACCCGCAGTGGCAACGTGACAAGGTGCCCAAGGTATTCGCCGAACCACGCTATCTGTCGCATTGGGCATCACCGACCGGGCTTGGCAAGAACGCACAACCGGGCCAGCCGGTGGTGTGGGTGAGCTGGTTCGCGGCCAGCGCCTACTGCGAATCTCTGGGCGCACGCCTGCCGCGCTGGAACGAATGGGAATACGCCGCCGCAGCCGACGAAACCCGCACCGACGCCCGCAAGGACCCGGCCTGGCGCGAACGCATCCTGACCTGGTATTCGCGCCCGTCGAATGAAGGGTTGCCACGCGCGGGCCTGCAGGCCGCCAATGCCTATGGCGTGCACGACCTGCACGGTCTGGTATGGGAATGGACCGACGACCATGCCTCGATGCTGGTCGATGCCGACAACCGCAAACAGGGTGACCCGGAAACGGCCAGATTCTGTGGCGCGGGCGCCCTGTCGATGGATGACCGCGAGAACTACGCGGTGCTGATGCGGGTGGCGATGCTGTCGTCGCTGCAGGCCAGCGATGCCACCGCGAACATGGGCTTCCGCTGTGCAAGGAGCGCACCATGAGCCTGCGATCCCTGTTCCTGCTCGCCGCACTCGCCTGCAGCGCGCTTGCCATCGCGCAGCCACCGAAGGCAAGGCCCCTCCCCGGTGATTCTGTCTACCAGCTGGCGTTGCCGCTGACTACGCAGGACGCCCGCACTGTCGACTGGCGCAGCCTGCGCGGCAAGGTGCGGCTGGTCTCGATGTTCTACACGTCCTGCCAGTACATCTGCCCGCTGATCGTGGAATCCGGCAAGGCGGTGGAACGCCAGCTCACGCCGGCGCAACAGGCCAGGCTGGGCGTGCTGCTAATCAGCATGGATCCCGCTCGCGATGGTCCGGCGGCGCTGTCGGCAGTAGCCACCAAACGCAAGCTGGATGCCGCGCGCTGGACATTGGCCAGCCCGCGCAAGGACGATGTGCGCAAGGTCGCCGGGGTGCTCGGCATCCGCTATCGTTTGCTGGCGGACGGCGAGTTCAACCACACCAGCGCACTCATCCTTCTGGATGCGGAAGGTCGCATCATCGCGCGTACCGAAACCATCGGCAGCAAGCCGGACCCGGAATTCGTGGCGGCAGTTCGCGAAGTGACTTCACGCTGAGCGTGCCGGCCTAGTTCCCCTGCATCGTGATGGGGCAATTCGGACGGAGCCCATCCGTCTCAACGACCGCTTCGGGTCGAGTCCTGCCGGTCGCACTACGGGACTGCAGCTTGCCTTAGGCCATCCAAGTAGTCCGCCCACGCCTGCATCATCTTCTTACGCTCGGCGAGGTGGGTAGTGCGATTGTAGGCGCGGCCAAGTGGGTCACGAACCGCGTGGGCCAACTGGTGCTCAATGTAGTCGGGTCGGAAACCCAGCACCTCATCAAGCACGGTACGAGCCATCGCTCGAAACCCGTGCCCGGTAATGGTGTCGCCGTCGTATCCCAAGTAGCGTAGCGCAGCGGTGATTGTGTTTTCGCTCATGGGTCGGCCCGCGCTCCTCACTCCCGGGAAGACAAACTCACTTCGCTTGGTGAGCGGTTGAAGGTCCTCGAGGATCTCCTTGGCTTGTGTTGCAAGCGGGACGATGTGCGGAGTCCCCGTCTTGCTCGTGGTGAAGCGCCATTCGGCTGCAGGAAGGTCAATGTCAGCCCAGCGAGCCTTCCGAAGCTCCCCTGGACGCACGAACAACATCGGTGCCAACTTCAAGGCTGCCTGCGTGACGGGCGAACCGTTGTAGGAGTACATGGACCGCAACAGGTCCCCGATCTTGTTGGGGTCGGTAACGGTGGCAAGGTGCTTGACCTGGGGGTGCTCGAGCGCGCCAACCAAATCGTTCGCCGGATTGCTCTGCGCCCGTCCTGTGGCGATGGCGTATCGGAAGACGCGACCTGCGAAGGACCGAGCCCGATGCGCCGTCTCTACCACACCCCGCTTTTCAAGCTTCCGCAGTACCGCTAACAAGAGGGGCGCCGTCACGTCCGTAATAGGGAGCATGCTAATGGCAGCCATGTCCTTCTCGATGAGGCGACGCTCGCGCTTCACTGATCCGTGGCTGAGCCCTTCCTTCGCTCGCTTGCTCAAGAACTCGGTCGCGATCTCACCAAAGGTGGCCTCCGCGCGCTCAACCTTTGCAGCTCGTTCGACCCTGGCGACGATTGCTGGATTGCCGCCCCCTCGCACGAGCGCTCGAAGGCGATCCCGTTCGGCACGCGCTTCTGCCAAGCCCATCACTGGGTACTCAGCCAAGGTAATGATGCTGGGCTTACCGGCATAGCGATATCGGTACCGCCACGCCTTGGCACCGCTCGGGCGAACTTCGATGCAAAGGCCATTGCCGTCAGCGAGACGGTAGGCGCTCGTACGTGGCTTGAGGGCGCGCAGTTTGGTATCGGTAAGCATCTGTGAGTCAGTCGATAGTGAGTCAGCGGCGGGAGGCGCCAGCTCGTGACTCACAGCCTGACTCACATTGCAACCGGATTCAAGCGAACCAGGCTGGACACATGTGGACGCCAGAACTCTTATTTCAAGCCATTCTTTGCAGAATTCCGGACGCTTAAGGACGATCTTGGACTTGAAAATGGTGGGCCCACCAGGATTCGAACCTGGAACCAAGGGATTCGCGTGGTCCGGGGGTTTCCCCTCGGCGCGGACTATCTCTTCACCCTTCGTCGTGCGTCGTTGACGTTCGACGGATGGGGTGCGGGACGCTCGAGCCTGTGATCAAGGGCGCTGAAGCCCCCAGGTAGTCTCTGCACCTTCCGGCGGTGTACCGCCGGCTTGGCTCAGGGTTGCCACCGGCCGCGTCGTGCGCGCCGCTGAGGTTTCCCTGAATTCATCCCGTTCCCGTCCGCGCATTCCTGCGCGGCGGCACCTTTCGATGAGTCCCCTGCTCTAACCGTTGAGCTATAGGCCCTTGGCGGGGAGTTTACTCAATCCCGCCGGGGAGCGGTCACTCCGGTTTCGGGGCCGCCCGCCCGCGCCCTCACCGCGACATCGAGTACGGCCGCTGGTCGGGGGCGCTGGCCCAGTCCTTGTTCGGCGTCGCCTGCATGACGAAGCGCAGTTCGCCGCCGGCCATGATCTCTTCGTGGCGGAGGTAGGCGCGGTCCAGCGGTTCACCGTCGAGGGTGACGCGGCCGACGTAGGGGTTCGCGTCGGACAGGCCTTCGGCGACGATGCGGAAGCGTTTGCCGTTGGGCAGGTTGAGGGTGGCTTCGGGCAGGAAGGGGCGGCCGATGACGTATTCGTTGCTGCCGGGGGCGACGGGGTAGAAGCCCAGCGCGGTGAACAGGTACCAGGCCGACATCTGGCCGAGGTCGTCGTTGCCGGCGAGGCCGTCGGGGGTGGGCTTGTACTGGGTGGACATGATCCGGGCCAGGCGTGCCTGGCTGCGCCAGGGCTGGCCGGCATAGGCGTAGAGGTAGGCGACGTGGTGGCTGGGCTCGTTGCCATGCGCGTACCAGCCGATCAGGCCGGTGATGTCTTCCATGTGCTCGAAGATCGAGGGGTCGACCTGGGCGTCGAAGACCTGGTCGAGCTTGCCGACGAGGGCGTCATCGCCGCCATGGGCCTCGATCAGGCCGGCGACGTCCTGCGGCACGTACCAGGAGTACTGCCAGGCGTTGCCTTCGGTGTAGTCGGTGCCGTAGCCGCTGGCGGTCGGGTCGAAGGGCTCGCGGAAGCTGCCGTCGCGCTTGCGCGCGCGCATGAAGCCGGTGGCCGGGTCGAAGGCGTGGCGCCAATTGCCGGCGCGCTGCTCGAAGCGCGCGGCGATGTCGTCGCGGCCCATCGCCTCGGCCATGCGCGCGATGGTCCAGTCGTCGTAGGCGTATTCCAGGGTCTTGGAGGCGGCCTCGCCTTCCTCGTCGATCGGCACGTAGCCCAGCTCCATGTACTGGGCGATGCCGTCGTAGGGGCCGTAGCTGGCAGTGGCGACCATGGCCTCGAGCGCCTCGTCGGCGTCGTAGCCGCGGATGCCCTTCATGTAGGCGTCGGCGATCACCGGCACGGCGTGGTAGCCGATCATGCACCACGTCTCCTGGCCGTGGAACGACCACACCGGCAGCATGCCGTAGGGGCTCTGGCGGCGCGAGGCGAGCAGCGAATTGACGAAGTCGTTGGTGCGCGCGGCCGGCTGCACCAGGG
>JAUIIG010000047.1 GCA_030431875.1 Alphaproteobacteria bacterium | reverse complement strand
ACGTCGTGTCGGAAGGCCAGGAAGTGAAGGTCAAGGTCCTCGAGATCGACAACCGCGGCAAGGTCCGCCTGTCGATGCGCGTCGTTGACCAGGAAACCGGCGAAGAGCTGGAAGACACCCGTCCGCCGCGCGAACCCCGCGAGAAGCGCGAAGGTGGCCGTGGCGGTGACCGTCGTGGTCCCCGTGGTGGCGGTCGTGACCGTGGTGGCCGTGGCGGCGACCGTGGCCCGCGTCGTGACGGTGGTGGCGACAAGAGTGGCGATGACCACATGCCCGCCTTCCTGAAGGACGACTGATCCTGACATTTCAGAGCTGAAGTCCGCTTCAGCTCTGGAAAAATGCCAAAGAAATAGTGGCCGCGGAAGCATTTCGCTTCTGCGGCCATTGTTCGTTCAGGGTCGGCGTGAAATATCCTCCTGCGGGCAAACAGGTGGGAGATGTGCGATGCGCAAGGTGTTGGCAGCGGCAGGTGTACTGGCGGGGCTGGCACTCTGGCCCGCTTCAGCCGGTGCCAGCGGCGGCTACGGATGCGCCGGTAGCTGGACGCTGGAGGCGGGCGACCATGGCTGCGATAGTACGGTGGTCATCAGCCCCGGCAACGACACCCGCGTCAACATGCTGCTCCTCCTGCGCGAGCTGAATGGCGCGGAGACGACCCCGGAAGACCATTCCATGGAAGAGTGGCAGTATCAGGAATACGGCTACAGCTTCTTTGACTGGCAGTTACTGACCAACACACTCTACCCGGTGGAAGATACCGGCGACTATCCACGCTTCAACGGCACGCGGTGCCAAAGCGTGGAGCAGGGCGGCGAGCAATTCATGGCGGCCGTTGCCCGCAACCGTGCCATCGGCGCGGCCGATCGCGAACGGCTGGCCGAAGGACGCGCGGCGCTGTTCGAGTTCTGCGACAGCATTTCCGGCTGGTCCTCACGCAATACCCCCGCCGAATTCGACAGCCTGGACATGCCGCGCAACTACTCCTCTCGCGAGGCGCGTGACTTCGGCACCTACATCATGGGGGCTGCAGCATTCTATTCCGGCGAATGGCGCGGTGCCAAGGCGCGCTTCGCCTCGCTGCGCGGAGCCCGCGACGAATGGGTGCGCGAGGCCGCACGCTACATGGAAGCCCGCACCGCGCTGGCCGAAGCCAACGACAGCGGGCTGGGCGAATGGGGCTATTTCGACGCTGACGATGTCGACAGCGGCAAGGCGGACGAAGCCTCGCAGGCGCTGGCTGCCTATCTCGAAGCCTATCCCTCGGGCCGCTTCTCCTCCTCGGCACGCGGCCTGCAACGCCGCGCGCGCTGGATTGCCGGTGACGCAAGCCAGCAAGGCGAGAGCTATGCGCGCCTGCTCGCCGGTGTCGATCCGGACTCGCGCGAAGCAGTGCAACTTATCGACGAGGTGGAGCACAAGTTCTTCTTCAAGGACGGAGCCGCGGAGGCCATGCGCGGCCCCGTCCTGCTGGCGACGCGTGACCTGATGCGCATGCGGGATGATGGCGATCCCGAATTCAACTACGAGCGGCATAACGAGCCGCTGCTGACCGCCGCTGCTTTGGCGAGCCATGAAGCGGTCTTTGCCGATCATCCAGAGCTATACAGCTTCCTGCAGGCCAACCACGCTTACTACATCGACCATGATTACCGCCGCGTCCTGCAACTGCTGCCCGATGATGCGAGGCGCGACGAATACTCTCCCTTGCAGTTCAGCCGCCAGGTGCTGCGCGGCATGGCGCTGGCGCAACTGGAAGACCGCAACGAGGTGGGCTTCTGGCGAGAGCTGATCGAGGGGACCGACCGTCTCTACCAACGCCCGACGGTCGAGCTGGCTCTGGCCTTGGCGTGGGAGCGGGCCGGGCAGGTGGACCGCGCGCTCGGGCCGGATTCGCCGATCGAGGATGCGCGGGTACGCGAACTCCTGATCGAGTATTCTGCTGGCCCCGAAGTACTGCGGTCGCTCGCGAGCGGTGCCGGACGCACGCAGGAAGAACGCGACCGCGCCGCCTATGTCCTCCTTTACCGCGAGCTGACCCACGGCGACTATGCGTCCGCCTTGCGAGACCTGTCAGTTGCGCGCGCAGATGCGCCAACCACGAACTACAACGAGGAAACCTATGCGCCGCAAATTGCGGTGGGTGCCTTCACGTCAGGCAATTTCTCTGGCGCCTACACCTGCCCGACCTTGCGCGAGACAGTGCAGCGCCTCTCCCGCAACGCGCGCGACGTACAGGGCCGTCTGTGCCTTGGCGAGTTTTATCGCCTCAACGGGTTCGACCAGAGCTATCTCGACTGGCCGCGACAGGAGGGCGCACTGGGCAGCTACGCCAGTTATCCCGGTGAGGCGATCCCGCGCAGCCAGTTCTACAGCGATATCATCTCCGAACGCGGCGTCTCGCGCGAGGATCGTGCCTATGCACTCTACCGCGCCATCCGCTGCTACGCCCCGTCAGGCTATTCCAGCTGCGGCGGCGAGCAGGTGCCTGAAGAACAGCGCGCGGCGTGGTTCCGCCGGCTGAAGGGCGAGTTCGGCGACACCCGCTGGGGGCAGGAGGCCGAATATTACTGGTAGGCTGTTCACGGCAGCTCTGGCGCTGCTCCTGCTGGCAGCCTGCGGTTCGCGGGACGATCCTGCATCCGCGCCGGTCGACGCGCAGCAATACGACAGTTTCTTTCTGTGGAGCGGCGTCGCGCCGCCCGACTACCTGTCCGAAGCCGAAAGCGTCTACCTGCTCTGGGGCGAGCTGCGCATGGGTGATCCCGAACATATCGTGGCCTTGCGGCGCGAGGTGCCACGCGATCCCGGCCCCGAGCTGTGGCTGGTGGTGCGCGCCGAGCGGCTCGACTGGGGTGAACCTGCCTACGCCGAACTGCTGGCGCAGGCCGAACGCTGGCGGGCGGCGGGCAACCCGCTGGCGGGCGTGCAGGTGGACTTCGACTCCGCCACCTTGCGCCTCGGCACCTATGCCCAATTCCTGCGCGACCTGCGCCAGCGCTTGCCGGACGACCTCAAGCTGTCGGCAACCGGCTTGATGGACTGGACCACCGGCGCGGCAGGCGATGATCTTGCAGCACTGGCCGAGGTGCTCGACGAGGTCGTGGTCCAGACCTACCAGGGCCGCTCTACCGTGCCCGGCTACGAGGCCTACCTGCCTTCGCTCGAGCGGCTGGAAGTGCCCTACAAGGTGGGACTGGTCGAGGGCGGCGAGTGGCAGGAGCCCGACTGGCTTCCGGGCGATCCCGAGTTTCGTGGCTACGTCATCTTCCTCACCTCGCGCTAGGCCGCAAAGCCGGTTGCGGCTGGCGTGGCGCCTGACTATTCCGGCCTGCGAGAGGGGATTAGTCGATGGATTTGGGAATTCGCGGCCGCAAGGCGATCGTCAATGGCGGCAGCGCCGGGATGGGACGCAGCGCGGTGCTGTCTTTGGCGCGCGAGGGCGTGGAATGCTTTGTTTCCGCGCGCGGCAAAGAGCGACTGGTTGCGGCTTGTGAGCAGATCGCTGCCGAAACCGGCGTGAAGGTTACGCCCATCGCCACCGACCACTCCACCGACGAAGGCCGCGCAAAGATCCTCGCTGCCTGTCCCGATCCCGATATCCTTGTCGGCACCTGCTCGCCGCCGCCGATGACGCCGGACTATTCCAAGATCACCGAGGAACAGTGGCGCGAGGCGATCGACATTTCGCTGCTCTCTCCCGTTGCCTTCATGCGCGAAGTGCTGGACGGCATGGTCGAGCGCAAGTGGGGCCGGATCGTCAACATTGCCACGGTGGCGGCCAAGTATCCGGGCGAAATCCGCGTGCTTTCCGGCGCAACTCGCGCGGCGCTGACCAACTACACCGTCGCCGTGTCGAAGGTGGTGGCCAAGCACAATGTCATCATCAACAACCTGCTGCCGGGGATGCACCACAGCGCCTTCGTGGAGAAGCAGTTCAACGAACGCGCCGCGGCCAAGGGCATCACCTACGACGAGGAAGTCGCCGAGTTCTCGAAGCTCTGGCGCATCGCTGCCGAGCGCTTTGGCGACTGCGACGACGTGGGCGACTTGACGGCCATGTTCTGCAGCCAGCAGGCCAACTACATCACCGGACAGAGCCTGGTGATCGACGGCGGGGCAACCACCTCGACCTTCTAGGCGTGGGCGGCCTTCACCAGGTCCGCGCCCTTCTCGCCGATCATGATCGCGCTCGCATTGGTGTTGGCGCCCGGAACCGTGGGCATGACCGAGGCGTCGATGACGCGCAGCCCGTCCACGCCGCGCACGCGCAGTTCAGGGTCGACCACCGCTTGCGGATCGGTGCCCATGCGGCAGGAGCCGACCGCGTGCTGGCCGATCACGGCGACCTCGCGGATCCATGCTTCCAGTTCCTCGTCGCTGTCGACCTGTTCACCGGGCATCAGCTCGGTGCCGGTCAGTTCGGCCTGCGGGCTGGTGCGGTAGATCCGCCGTGCCTCGCGCACGCCGCGGATCATCGTCTGCACGTCCCACGGATCGTCGAGGATGTTGAGCGTGATCGCAGGCCGGTCGTGCGGGTCGGTGCTGCGCAGTTTCAGCCAGCCGCGGCTGCGCTGGTTGAGCACGACGACGCCGCAGGCGAACTTGTGCTCCGGCTCGGGCACGAAGGGCGGCAGCCACGGCTTGACCCCGAAGGCGACGGGGTTGGCCATCAGCTGGATGTCGGGCTGGGCAAGCTCCGGGTCGGTTTGCAGGATCACGTTGCAGCTGTTGAGCTGGGTGGCAAACTTGCCGGTCCCGAACAGCAGCCATTGCAGGACATGGCGCGCGGCGCGGTCCATCCGCAGTTCGCGCACGAAGGTGACGGGCTTGGTCGCCTGCCATTCCAGCCAGCAGTTGGGGTGTTCGGAGATGTTGCGGCCCACGCCGGGCAGGTCTGCCTGTACCTTGATGCCCTGTTCGGCGAGGTCCTGCGCCGGGCCCACGCCTGACAGCAGCAGCAGTTGCGGCGAGTTGTAGACCCCGCCGCACAGGATCACCTCGCGCCGCGCGCGCACCTGCGTGACCGCGCCGCCACGTTCGTATTCGACACCGACCGCGCGTCCGTCCTCGAACAGGATGCGGTGGGCCAGCGCCTGCTTCCGGACTTCGAGGTTGGGCCGCGACAGGGCAGGGCGGATATAGGCCGCCGCCGTGCTCGCGCGCCGTCCGCGCTTGTCGATCGTGACTTCGCCGAGGGCAGGGCCTTCGGCGTGCTTACCGCTGATGTCGTCGGTAGCCGGATAGCCAGCTGCCAGCACGGCATCGCGGAGCGGCTGGTGCAGCAGGTGCTCGGTCTGGATCGGTTCGACCCGCAGGGGGCCGCCTGTGCCGTGGAATTCGTTGTCGCCGCGCCAGCTGTCTTCCATCTTGCGGAAGTAGGGGAGGACGTCGTCATAACTCCACCCGCGCGCGCCCATCTGCGCCCAGGTGTCATAGTCGTTGGGGTGGCCGCGCATGTAGAACATGCCGTTGATCGAGCCGGATCCGCCCATCACCTTGCCGCGCGGCAGCCACAGCGGCCGCCCGCCCAAGTTGGGTTCAGGTTCGCCCATGTCGCCCCAGCTCAGCGTGGGGTCGAACACGGTCTTGAGGAAGCCCAGCGGCATGGAAATGCTCAGCTTGCGGTCACTGCCGCCGGCTTCCAGCAGCAGGACGGACACGTCCGGGTCCTCGCTCAGCCGGGCGGCGACGACGCAGCCAGAACTGCCTGCTCCAACAACCACGTAGTCGAACTGGTCCATCAGGCCTCGTCCGGACGGTAGAGCAGCGGCTCCAGCGGCGGCGGCATGGGGCGGGCCACGCGCTGGCCATCCTGTCCGGCGAAATTGCCGAGCACGGGTCCGGACCAATCGCGGATCACCCGGCGCGAGAGGCGCCAGTCGCCATCCTCGTGCTGCAATTCATCGTGATACCAGCCCATGACGTAAAGCAGGTGCGGCCCGTCACCCTGCCGCAGCGCGACAGTGACGTAGCTCTTCGCCAAGGCATGGCCGTCGCCCTGGGTGATGACGGTGTTGCTGACGTGGTGCTGCCGCCCGGCAGAGCTGGGCAGGTCGCGCAGCACGGTGACGAAGTGGCGCAGTGCGTCATGCCCACGCCATTCCAGCGGCTCCTCGAAGGCATCCCATTCGAGCACGCCCTGCTTGCAGAAGCTGGCGACGAATGCCTCCACATCGCCAGTATCGAGCGCCCAGGCGCATTGCGACAGGCGCTCGCGGATGGCCAGCCGGTCCGCCGTGTCGAGAGTAATTTCTGTCATCAGGTTACTCGGTAATAGTCGAAGTGGGTGGAATCGCCGCGCCGTTCCGCCACGCCGACGAAGACCGTGCGCGTAAGCCATTCGTGCGGCCCGGCAGGAGCCTCGAAACGCGGGGTGCAGCGGACGTAGTTTTCTTCCGGTCCCACGGTCTCGCCGGCTTCGATACGGGCGAAAGCCTCCGGACTGGACCAGGCGAGGCCGCTGTTGCGAACATAGATCGGCGTGCCGTCGTCCGCTTCCAGCATGTAGTGCGCGTTGAATTCTACGAGGCCGCCCTGCCAGAAGCGCGGCCAGTCGCCGCCGGAATTGGGCACCACGCGACCTGCCAGCATCGGCCCGGAAACCTCGCCGCCCGCCAGCCCGACAAAGCCGCGCGTGAAGCTGGTGCCGTCGGGGGTAAAGCGCGTGCGCGGCCCCTCCGGGAAGTCCAGCCGGACGTGGAACGCCAGTTCCAGCGTTGGTTGGTGCAAGCGATCCTCCCCTTCCTCTTGCGCCTGCCTTTCGGCTAGGCCTAGTGGCACGAGTAACGGAGGGGCGGCTCGAGTGGAAGAGTTTGACTTTATTGTCGTCGGCGCGGGCAGCGCGGGCTGCGTGCTGGCCAACCGTCTGAGCGCGGACCCGACCAAGCGCGTGGCGCTGGTGGAGGCAGGGGAAGACAGCCGCAACCTGCTGATCGACAGCCCGCTGACATGGATGCAGGCCGCCGCCGATCCGCGCTTTGGCTGGGGCTTCATGGCCGAGCCCGATCCCCACCTCGAAGAACGGACCCAGCCAATACCGCGTGGGCGGATGCTGGGTGGGTGCTCGGCGATCAACGGCACCATGTACATTCGCGGTGCGGCGGCGGACTATGACGCATGGCGTGACATGGGCCACGCGGGCTGGGGTTACGATGATGTCCTGCCGTTGTTCCGTCGCAGCGAAGCCAATTGGCGAGGCGCGGGCGATTACCATGGCGAAGAGGGCGAGATGGCCGTCTCCCCCATGCTGCCCGATCCGCTGCTGACACCGGCCTTCCTTGCCACCGCGCGGGCGCTGGGCCTTGATGAATGTCCCGACTTCAACGTCGATGCGCCGGAAGGCTTCGGTATTCCGGACTGCACCATCCGCAAGGGCCGCCGCGCCAGCACCATGCGCGCCTTTGTCGATCCGGTGGCGGGGCGTCACAACCTGTCGGTCCTGTCTGGCTGCACGGTGCGCCGGGTGCTGCTGGAGGACGGGCGGGCTGTTGGCGTCGAGGTTGAGCGTGGCGGCCAGATGCGGCAGATCGCGTGCCGCGGTGAGGTCGTGCTCAGCGCGGGTGCTTTTGGCAGCCCGCAATTGCTAATGCTGTCGGGCATTGGTTCGGCGGAGCACCTGCGCGAGCATGGTATCGCGGTTGCGGTGGACCTTCCCGGCGTGGGTCAGGACCTGCAGGACCATCCCATCGCCATGGCGCTCTACAAGTCCGCTGTGCCGATCGACTTCAACGACCAGATCCGGCTCGACCGGCTGGCGCTGAACCTGCTGCGCTGGGAGTGGAACGGCACTGGCCTCTTCGCCCAGAGCCCCATGTCGGTGCAGGGCTTCGTCCGCTCCAGCGAGGAGCAGGACCGGCCCGATATCCAGTTCCAGGTGGTGCATTCTGGATACGACGCGCAGCCATGGTTCCCCGGCTGGCGCAAGAGGCCGACGGACATGTTCAGCTGCGGCGCGATCCTGCTCAATCCGGAAAGCCGGGGTGAGGTGACGCTGGCGAGCGCGGACCCGCAGGCTTTGCCCAAGGTGCAGTTCAACTTCATGAGCGCCGAGGGTGATCGCGACCGCCTGCGCCGTGGTTTCCGCTTCATCCGCCGCTTCTTCGACACGGCTCCGGCCAGCAATCTTGCTGCCTTCGAGCTGGCACCCGGACCCGATGCACAAGGCGACGATGCCATCGACGCATGGCTGCGGTCCTCGCTGATCTCGGCGGGGCACCCGGCCTGTACCTGTGCCATGGGCAGCGTGGTCGACAGCGAATTGCGGGTGCAGGGCGTGCGCGGGCTCAGGGTGGCCGATGCCTCGGTCATGCCCGCGCTCATTCGCGGGAACACCCATGCGCCGACGGTAATGATCGCAGAGAAGGCAGCGGAGCTGATAGCGGCGGGTTAGGCGCGCGACCGGGCGCGGCCCGAGCGATCGAAGCCGATCACGGCCAGCGCCACCACCAGCAATGCCGCCAGCACGCCAATGGCGAGCGAGAAATTGCCGGTGTTCTCCACCAGTTCGCCAGTCAGCCATGGGCCTACGATCCCGCCCGCCGTGCCGAACATGCTGATGAGCGCGATGGCTCCCACCGGCACCTTGTCGCCGCCCAGCCGCACCGCGCCGGGAATGGTCCAGAACACGCCCTGCGCGGCGCCCACGCCAAAGCCGGTCAGTGTCAGCAGGGCAAGCACCGGCCAACCGGGATCGAGGAAGGCTGCCACCATCATGGCCAGGCCTGCGAGCGCACTGGGAATACCGACGTGGAGCAGGCGCTCGCCCGCGCGGTCCGAATGGCGGCCGTTGAGCATCAGCCCCAGCGCCAGCCCGGCCATGGGCAAGGCGCTGAGCGTGCCGATCATGAACTCGCTGTCAGCCACGGCCAGTTGGCGCACCAGCTGCGGCAGCCAGAAGACGAGCGCGTAGGACCCGGTCATCACCAGCAGCCAGGTGACGCAGCAACGCCAGAGCCACGGATCGCGGGCGATCTCGGTCCAGGCCGGAACGGGCTGTTCAGTCTGCTCCTGCCGCACGAATTCGTCGGTGAGCCACTTCCGCTCGTCATCGCCCAGCCAGCGGGCCTTGTCCGGGCTGTCGACGAAATAGAGCGCCGCGATCACCGCCAGGATGACATTGGGAATGGCAATGACCAGGAACATGTAACGCCATGATGCCATGTCGAGGTTGTTCTCGATCCCCAGCAGCCAGCCACACAGCGGGCCGCCCAGCACCATCGACAGTGGCACGGCCACCAGCGCCCCGGCCATGGCGCGGGCGCGTAGCGAGGGCGGGGCCCACTGCGCGATCAGCCAGGTCATGCCCGGCGCAAAGCCGGCCTCGGCCATGCCCAGCAGGAAGCGCGCGGCGTAGAATTCCTCGACACTGCGGATATGCGCCATCCAGAAGCCCGAAACGCCCCACAGCAGCATCGAGCCGAGCAACCACAGCTTGATGCCCCACATGCGCAGCAGCCGGACGTGCGGGTACTGGAACAGCAGGTAAGCGATGAAGAACATGCTGACGCCTTGCCCGAACTGGTCGCGCGTCAGGCCCAGCTCTGCCGACAGGGCGGATCCGGCATAGCTGACGTTCACGCGGTCGATCGAGTTGACAAAGGTGAGCATGGCGATCGGCAGGATCAGCCACAGCGCCAGCTTCATCCAGACGCGCTGCTGCATGGCTTCCCGATCCCGCTGGTCCAATCCGTCCTCCCCTGTTCCGGAGCGCAGGAACCACGATTGGCAGGTGCTGTAAAGTTGACAGCGGCGCGGCCACACAGTTGGCTGCGGACGTAAGGTGCAAGCAGGAGGGAAGGGCAGCTATGGCCGAGAGCGAGTTTACGGACCGGCAGGAGCTGGAGTTCTTCCAGTGGCCCGAGCTGAAAGAGGCCTTCGTGCCGCTGGCGGAGCTGGTGATGGTGGCCGAGAACGGGCTGTCGCGGCAATTGCGCGGCGAGGTCTTCACCATGGCCAGCATTGCCGGCGGGTGCCAGCACTGCCAGGCGCACGGTGCATTCACGCTCAACCTCCTTGGCGTCGCGCCGGAACGCATCCGCGACATCTGGACTTTCGAGCAGAGCGATGACTTCTCGGCTGCGGACAAGGCCGCGCTGCGGCTGGCACGCGACGGGGCGCAGGTGCCCAATCTCGTCGGGCCGGAGCATTTCAGCGAGCTGCGCCAGCACTATTCCAACCGCCAGATCGTTGAGTTGTTGGCGGTGATCAGCCTGGCCGGCTGGTATAACCGCTGGAACAATTCCATCGCCACGGTGACGGACCAGGAATCGGTCGATTTTGCCTCGGCGCACCTGAGCGATGTCGGCTGGTCGCTGGGCAAGCACGCGGGGGCAGCGCACGAACAGCGCAAGGCGCACCCGCGCTCCAGCGCGAGCGGCAAGGTAAGGTACTGAGGGGTTCCGGAACTGCCCTACTGATGAATCTTGGCGAGTAGGCCGCGCAGCTGGGCGATCTCGTCGTCGGTCAGATTGGCCGTCAGGGCCTTGTCCGACGTCAGCATCCGCTTGCGCAAGTCCTCGAGCTGGCGCTCGCCCTCCTCGGTCAGGTAAATGCCGAAGGAACGGCGATCGTTGGGTTCCGTGCGACGGTCAACGCAGCCGCGTTCCTGCCAGAAATCGATCGTTAGCGTTGTCGCCGGGCGTGACAGGCCCAAGGCCGTGCCCAGTTGGGACTGCGATGCGCCGGGATTGACCCCGATGAGTTCGAGCATCGAAAATCGTTGCGGGGTAATCGCAGCGTCGCCGAGGTGTTTTACCAGCAGTGTGTAACCGATAATCCACACCACCTTTAGCGGGAAGCCGGTGGTGCTCTTCAGCAAGCCGTAGTCGAGCGGGCCGCTTTGCAGCTTAGGCGCCCGTCTGCGCACTGCTTCGGCGGTGATCGGTGCGGCATCCCCCGGCTTGGCCAGTGTCTCGGCGCGATTCTTCGAATTGCCCATTTGGCGAACCTGTATGCTGTTGAACGAATGTGCAAGCGGTGTGTTATCGGCAATATCAGTTATTGACGATAACAATCTGTCGATCTAGGCGGCCTCTTGCGCAGTCTGTGGGAGTAGCTGCGCATACTGGGAGAAACATTATGACCGTTCGGACTTCGCTCCGGAGGGCGACGCTGATGAGCCGCACCGCGCTTTTCGGCCTTGCCGCCACCGCCACCGTTGTCGCCAACCCGGTCGCCGCGCAGGATGCTGCCGACGAGGAAACCGGCGTTGAAGAGGGCACTCAGCAGAACACCATCGTCGTCTCGGCCCGCCGCCGCGAGGAATCCCTGCAGGATATCCCGGTCGCGGTCTCGGCCTTCAGCGCGGAGACGCTGGAAACGCGCCAGATCGCGCAGACGCAGGACCTCGAGCGGATCACGCCGAGCCTGCAATTCAAGCCCGCCGGCCAGCTGTCGGGTAACAGCTCCGCCTCCGTCGTCTTCATTCGCGGTATCGGCCAGCTTGACCCGACGGCCGCTGTCGATCCCGGCGTCGGCGTCTACATCGATGAAGTCTATGTTGGCCGTTCGGTCGGCGGCACCATCGAGTTCGGCGACATCGCCAGCGTTGAAGTGCTGCGTGGCCCGCAGGGTACGCTGTTCGGGCGCAACACCATTGGCGGTGCCATCCTGGTCCGCACTCGTGAGCCCGAGCTGGGCGAATTCTCGGCCCGTGGCCGCGTCCGCGTCGGTTCGGATGACCTGGTCGAAGGCTTTGCCGCGCTCAACGTGCCGCTGGGCGGAAATGCCGCAGCCCGCGTGTCGGGCGGCTTCCGCCAGCGTGACGGCTATGTGATCCGTGCCTTCGACGGGCTCGATCTGGGGAACGAGGATGTCTACACCCTCAACGGTGCCTTCCTGTGGGAAGCCACGCCGGACTTCGAGATCCAGCTGCGCGCCGACTATACCAACCGCGACGAAAACGGTGCGCCGTTCACCTTCGCCGGTATCAACGAGAACGCCCCGGTCCCGGCCATCGTCAGCGTTGCTGCCGGCTGCCCCGGTGCGACCATGCCGTTCCCCGGCACGCCGGCCCCGGGTGCGCCCTTCGTGCCCAACATCGACGACGCTCGCTGCGCCAACGATTTCCAGGCCCTGGGCAACTTCACCAACGGCGGTACGGCTGACGTGCTCAGCACCTCGGAAGTCTGGGGTGTTTCGGGCACGGCCGAGCTGCGGCTGAGCGATGCCTTCACGCTGAAGAGCATCACCGCTTACCGTTCGACCGAATCGCGCGGTATCCGCGATGCCGACAACACGCCGTTCCTGATCATCACCACGGACGTGGGTTCGGAAGCCGAACAGTTCAGCCAGGAACTGCAGCTGCAGTATTCGGGCACTTCGGTGGATGCGATCCTTGGCGGCTATTACTTCGACGAGGACACCGTGGAACGAGCCAGCGTGCCGCTGTCGTTCCCGCCGTCGCCGCCGGTGATCGCCTCGATCCTGGCTGGAGGCCCCGGCTCGCGCGACCTGCAGTTCTCCACGCTGGAAACCCGTTCGTGGGCGATTTTCGGCGAGGTTGACGTGGCCCTGACCGACGCCCTGAGCATCAGCGGCGGCCTGCGCTATACCGAGGACCGCAAGAGCTACACCGGTATCGTGATGAACCTGTTCCCGGGCGACCAGCCCGATCCGTCGCCGCTGCCGACCATGGCCATTCCCGACGGCGGACCACTGTTCATCTACCCGGACCTGAACCGCGACACCTATGACGCGCTGACCGGTTCGGCGAGCATCAGCTACGAGTTCGCGCCGTGGCTGAACGGCTACCTGTCCTATTCGCGCAGCTTCAAGTCGGGCGGTTTCAATACTCGCTACAACGCGCCGCCTCCGGGTTTCCGCCCGGTCTCGTTCGACGAGGAATCGGTGGACAGCTACGAAGCGGGCCTGAAGGCCGACTGGGGCGATATCCGCATCAACCTGGCCGCGTTCCAGGCTGACTATGCCGATATCCAGCTGATCTTCCGCCAGGGCGTGGTGCCGCTGCTGTTCAACGCCGGTGAGGCCCGCATCCGCGGCTTCGAAGGCGAGGCCAGCATCCAGCCGTGGGGCACTGGCATCACCATCGATGCCGGCTTCAGCTTCCTGAACGACGAGATCCTGTCGATCACGGCGGTTCCGGGAGCAACGGCCACGGTGGCACCGGGCGACGAACTGCCGCTGACCCCGTCGTTCACGATGAACTTCGGCCTCGGCTACGAGTTCGACCTTGGTGGTGTCTCGGTGACGCCGCGCTTCGACGGCAGTTATTCGTCGAGCGTCACCTTCATCACCGGTAGCGTCGCCGAGATCGAGGAAGACGGCTACTTCGTCGGCAACCTGTCGCTGAACGTTGACCTCAACGAAAACTTCGCCGTGCAGGCTGGCGTGACCAACCTGTTCGATTCCGAATACCTCATCCAGGGCAATGCCTCGCTGGGTACGCTGGGCTATGCCGAGCGCATCTACGCCCGGCCGCGCACCTGGTACCTGCAGGTTTCGGCGGAGATGTAACAAGGCTGGCCGCGCGGGAGCGATCCCGCGCGGCTTGCTGCTTGCCGTGATCGGTCCAGTTCGGGCAGAGTGCCGCCGGAACAAGGGGATGGACATGACAGGCATAACCGTGCGTTTACTGGCAACTACGGCAGCGGCGGGCCTCGGCCTCGCCGCTTTCATGCTTTCTGGCGAGACTGCGCCGCTGGCCGCCGGGCCGCAGCAGGGCGATAATGCTGCTGCGCGGTGCCAGGCGCTGGCCGCACTGGCCCGTCCCAACCTCGTGATCGCCAGCGCCGAGCTTGTGGCCGCAGGGCCTGCTCCGGGGCCGCCCGGCGCGCCCGAGCGCCTGCTGCCTGCACACTGCAAGGTACGCGCAACGATCAACCCGCGTACCGGGGTGGGCGGGCGCGAATTCGGCATCGGTTACGAGCTTCGCCTGCCGCTGGAATGGAGCGGGCGCTTCATGTTCCAGGGCGGCGGCGGACTCGACGGGGTGATCGGCCCGGCCGTTGGTACGGTCGCCAATTCCACGCAGCCACCGGCACTGACGCGCGGCTTTGCTGTCGTCTCGACCGATAGCGGCCACAGCGGCTCCCCGATCGATTCCAGCTTCGGCGTCGACCAACAGGCGCGCGTCGATTACGCCTACAACGCCCTTGCCGAGGTGACGCGAGAGGCCAAGGCCATGATCGCTACCTTCTACGGCGCGCCGCCCGATTATTCCTATTTTATCGGTTGTTCCAACGGCGGGCGACAGGCGCTGATGGCCTCGCAGCGGCTGCCGCTGGAATACGACGGCGTCGTGGCTGGCGATCCGGCCATGAGCTTTTCCCGGCTGGGATTGGGGCAGGTGTGGAACATGCAGCAGCTGGCCCGTATCGCCCCGCGCGACGAGCAAGGGCGGCCGATCTACTCGCAGGCCTTCTCGCCTGGCGACCTGCAACTTGTGCGCAGCGCCGTGCTCGACCAGTGCGATGCGCTGGACGGGCTGGCAGACGGCATGATCAACGACTGGCAGGGCTGCGGTTTCAGTCCGGCCTCGCTCATGTGCTCGGCAGACAGCGGCGAACATTGCCTGTCGGAGGAGAAGGTCGAGGTGCTGGAGACGCTGATGGAAGGGCCGCGCAGCTCCTCCGGCGAATATCTCTACGGCCCGTTCACCTGGGACACCGGCATCGCCTCTGCTGCATGGCGCAGCATCCGCATGGGATCGTCGGAAACAGGTGAGCCCAATTCCGGCGATGCCACGCTGGGACTGGGCATGTTCACGCTGCTGCAGCTGACTCCGCCCGATCCCGACTGGGACCCGCTGGCACCCTATGACGTGGACGAGCTGTTGCGGCTGATCCGTTACCAGGGCGGCATCGGCGATGCCGACAGCCCGTTCCTGTCCACCTTCGCGCTCGACAGCAAGATGATCGTCTATAACGGCATGTCCGACCAGGGCATGTCGACCCCCCACATTGTCCGCTGGTATGAGGACATGGTTGCCGCCACCGGCGAACCGGGACGCGAGGCGGTGCGCTTTTTCGGCGTGCCGGGCATGACCCATTGCGGCGGTGGCGAAGCAACCGACCAGTTCGAGATGCTCGATGCCATCGTCGACTGGGTGGAGCATGACCGCGCGCCCGATCGCATCGTCGCCACTGGCAGCATGTTCCCCGGCGTGTCGCGCCCGCTGTGTCCCTATCCGCAGGTGGCGCGTTACACCGGCGGCGATCCCGACTCCGCCGACAGCTTCACCTGCAGCCGCTGACGGGCTGCTTGGTCGACTGGCCTTCCCACCGGCGCGAACCGCGCCTAGGAGGCTGGCCATGCTACCGCGCGAAGAAATTGCCACAGCCAGGATCCCCGGCGGAGACAGCCTGACCCTGATCAGCCACGGGCGTGATTTCATCATCATGCTGGGGCGTGACGAGTTGATGGGCACGCGCATGCAGTACAGCGAGGAACAACTCGCCGTGCTGACGCTGGAGCGGCTTTCCGCGCCTGCCCCGCGTGTACTGATCGGCGGCTATGGCATGGGCTTTACCTTCCGTGCCGCGCTTGCAGGGCTGCCCGAGGCTGGCGGAGAGGTCGTAGTAGCCGAAGTGGTGCCCGAAATCCTCGACTGGGCGAAGGGACCGCTGGCGCACCTGACGGGTGACACGTTGGACGATCCGCGCGGCGAGGTAGTGCTGGCAGATGTCGCTGCCTTGGTTGACGATGCCGTCGACGGCACGACGGCGCGCTACGATGCGATCCTGATGGACGTCGACAACGGGCCCGACGGCATCGTGCGCGACGGGAACGAGCGGCTCTACACCCGCACTGGCATTGCCCGCATGCGCGATGCGCTGAACCCGGGCGGGGTGCTGGCCGTCTGGTCCGCCGCGCCCGATCACAAGTTCACCCGCCGTCTGAAAGATGCCGGACTCGACGTGGACGTGCGCACTGTGCGGGCGCGCCCGAACAACAAGGGCCCGCAGCACACCATTTGGTTCGCCCGCAGGAAAGGCTAGCTTTCCGCGCTTCCCTCCTCGTGTCCTGCTGCTAGTGTATTAGGCAAATCTAATCTTGGAGAGGACAGGATGAGCGAAGAACAGATCGATTTCGAAAAGGTGCAGGCGCTGGCGGGCAAGGCCATCGGCGATGTCGCGGGCGCCGTAAGTATCATGATGGCCTATATGGGCGACCAGGCGGGCGTGTTTAACGCCATGGACGGCGAAGGGCCGATGACGCTGGACCAGCTGGCAGCCAAGACCGGCATGGAACCCAAGTACCTGCGCGAATGGCTGGGATCGGTTTCCGCCGCTGGTTACGTCACTTTCAATCCCGAAGGCGAGACGTTCGAACTGACGCCCGAACAGGCGCTGGTTTTCGCCCGCGAAGGCCAGCCGGCCTGCATGCAGGGCTTCTTCCAGGCGGTGATCGCCCAGTACGAGATGCACGAAAAGGCCGTGGAAGTGTTCAAGACCGGGCGCGGGCGCGACTGGTCGGAACATTCGCCGTGCCTGTTCTGCTCGACCGACCGCTTCTTCCGCCCAGGCTATGCCGCGCACCTGGTGTCCGAATGGCTACCCGCGCTGGAAGGCGTGACCGACAAGCTGGAAGCAGGCGCCAAGGTGGCGGACATCGGCTGCGGCTATGGCTCCTCCACCGTGCTGATGGCGCAGGCCTATCCCAACTCGCATTTCGTCGGCATCGACTTCCACGAACCGAGCATCGAGGCTGCGCGCGAGAAGGCCAAGGAAGCGGGCGTCACCAACGTCGAGTTCCAGGTGGCGACGGCGCAGGACTATCCGGGCGAAGGCTTTGATTTTGCCTGTATTTTCGACGCCCTGCACGACATGGGCGATCCGGAGGGAGCCGCGAAGCACATCCGCGAGACGCTGAACGAGGACGGCACCTTCATGCTGGTGGAGCCGCTGGCGGGCGACACCATGGCCGAGAACATGCACCCGCTGGGGCAGATTTTCTACGGCTTCAGCTGCATGGGCTGCGTGCCCGCATCGCTGGCGCAGCCAGTGGGCATGGGCCTTGGCGCGCAGGCGGGCGAGAAGCGCCTCACCGCCGTGCTCAACGATGCCGGGTTCGCCAATGTCCGCCGTGCGCACACCACGCCGACGAACATGGTGCTGGAGGTGACGGCCTAGCCGGAAACGGCTCGCGCAGCGCTGGCTTACGTCTTCACGCGCACCTGGCCGAGGTAGTCGAGCTTGCCGACGTCGATGCCGAGGTTGCGCAGGATCGCGTAAGCCGTCGTGGCGTGGAAATAGAAATTCGGCTGGCTGAAGCTGAGCAGGAAGTCCTCGCTGGTGAAGGGCAGGTCGATCTCGCGCGGCGGGAAGACGAAGTGCGTCTCTCCGCCTACGAAGCTGTCGATTTCCGCCTTGGCCACGGCGCGCAGGGCATTCTCCGCCGCACCAAGATTGGCCTTCATGCCATCGAGGGATTGCTCCGCATCGCTCATGTCAGGCGACATCGATCCGTTGCGCACGGCCTCGATCGCGCCGAGCGAGTGGGTGACCATCCATTTCACCTGGGTGGCGAACGGCGCCATGTCATCGGCCAACCGGGCGCCTGCAATATCTTCCTCGGCAAGGTCGCTGGCCTTGGCCTTGTCGATCCACCCCTGGCCGGCGGCAAGCAGCTGGATCATCGAGGGGACGGTGGCTTCGTAAAGCGAAAAGATCATGGCAAGCTCCTCCAAGTGGCGTGAGTCCGTGGCTGCCAGCGCGCTGAAAGCTTTGCAACTCTTGCCGCTTTGGTAGTGACATTCGCTGTGGCGCTGGCATGGTGTGCACAGGGAGAAGGGTAACAGATGCAAGAGCTCGCGGGACGCACGGCGTTCATTACCGGTGGTGCCAGCGGTATCGGGCTCGGCATGGCGCGCGCCTTCCTGGAACAGGGAATGCGGGTCGCCCTGGCCGATTTCAGCGACGATCACATCGCCAGCGCCGAAGAATTGCTGGCGGGGCAGGACGGGGTGTTCTTCGTCAAGTGCGACGTGGCTGACCGCGATTCCGTGCGCGCTGCCGCCGAAGCTGCCGTGGCGCAGTTCGGCAATATCCACGTGCTCTGCAACAATGCCGGGGTGAACGGCGGCGGCAAGGCGGCAGACCCCGATTTCGAGGCCTGGGACCGCGCCATGGCGGTCAACCTCGGCGGCGTCATCAACGGCACCAAGATAATCGTCCCGATGATGCGCGCAGCGGGCGAGGGTGGCCACGTGGTCAACACCAGTTCGATGGCGGGCATGGTGCCGCTGCCCAACCTCGGTGCCTATTCCACCAGCAAGTATGCCATCCGCGGCTTTTCGGAGAGCCTGCGCCTGCAACTGGCGCGCGAGGGGATCGGCGTGTCCTGCCTGTTCCCCGGTGCCACCCGCACGGCCATCGTCCCGCTGCCCGAAGACGACCCCTCGATCGACGCGGAGAACGCCCCGCAGTTCCTGAAGGACCTGTGGGAAGCCATGCGCGGCGCGATCGACCCGCTCGACACCGGCCGCGCCGTGGTCGAGGCGATCCGCGAGAACCGCTTCTACATCTTCACCAACCGCGAGTTCTTGCCCGAAGTCGAGCAGCGCCATCGCGAGATCGAGGCTGCCTTCCCCGATGACGAGCCGACCGAGGCGCGCATCAGGTTCGAGAAGACCCGCTCGGAGATGGTCCGCCGGATCATGGCTCCGGGACCCTACCAGGGAGAAAGCAAATGAGTGGACCGGCCCCGCTGGTATTCTTCCACATCGCCGCCAGCGAAGGCGAGCAGCAGCGTGCCTTCTACGCCGGCATGTTCGACTGGCAGATCGGCGATGACATGCGCTTTTCCATCGATGCCCAGGCGCCCATGCAGGCGCTGCTGCGGGTCGAGGCGGAACACGACGTCCCGATCCGCGAATGCGTGCTCTACTTCGGCGTGGAGGACGTTGGCGCGGCGCTGGAGAAGGCCAAGGAACTTGGCGGCGGCGTGGATTTCGGTCCGATGTCCATTCCCGGCATGATCACCCTTGGTCTTGCCATCGACCCCGCAGGCAATCGCGTGGGGCTGGTCCATTGGAAAGACGGCGCGATGGTGATCCCGCCAGCAGGAGAAGCATGATGGCGAGCACACCTCGCGACAGCACGACATTCGTTGACGCCCTCAACGCGCAGAAGATGAAGCCCGTGCAGTGGGCGATTGCGGCCACCTGCATGCTGGTGCTGGTCTGCGACGGCATCGACCTGCAATTGCTCGGCACCGTGGCGCCGGCCGTTATGGAATCCTTCGCGGTTTCGCGCACGGTCTTCGGCATCGCCATGATGGCCGCGCTGATCGGTTTCGGCCTCGGCGGTTGGGGCGGCGGCTGGCTGGGTGACAAGCTTGGCCGACGCTGGACGCTTGCGCTTTCCGCCATTGTCTTCTCGCTTGCGACCATCGGCGCCTCCACCTCACAAGGTTCCGATATCGTCTCGCTCGGCCCGCTCTCGGCACCGCTGGCGGTGTGGGAAATGGCCGGTTGGCGACTGGTCGGCGGCCTCGGCTTCGGCGCGGCCTATGCCAATGCCCTGTCGATGGCGGGCGAATGGTTGCCGGACCGCTGGCGTCCGGTCGTGGTCAGCACGCTGGCCGTGGGCACGCCCATCGGCGGCACCATTGTTGGCTGGATCGGGCCCAACCTCGTCGAATCGCGCGGCTGGGACGGCACCTTTGTGGTCTTCGGCATAGCGACGCTCGTCGTGCTGATTCCGATCATCCTGGTGCTGCGCGACAGCCCGTCCTTCCTGCTGGCACGCGGCAAGGCAGAGGCTGCGCAGCGCAATTCGCGCGTGGTGCTGGACGTGGAAGTGACCCTGCTGCCCGATACGCACCATACCGACACCGCCGAAGGGCCGCAGATCGGTGTGCTGCATCGGTCCAACCTGCGTATGAACGTGGGCATCGGCATCGCCTTCGCGGCAGCTACGCTGGTGGCCTATGGCATCCTCAGCTGGGGCACGACCTTCCTTACTGCGCAGGACTTCACGCTGGACCAGGCAGGCAATGCCGTGGCCCTGGCCGGGATCAGTTCCATGATCGGTTCGGTCATGGTCGGCGAAGTCATGCGCCGGCTTGGGTCCAAACTGGTCATGGCCATGCTCAGCGCGATCCTGGTGGTGTGGATGCTGGCCATCGGCTATGTCATGGAAGGCCTGCCAGAGGTGCTGGACGACGGCACGCGCACCATGGTGACGTGGCTGGTGGGCATGTCGGGCTTTGCCTTCAGCGCCTCGATTGCCGGCTTCTACGTGATGATGACGGCGGGCTATCCGCCCAGCTGCCGCTCGGCCGGGATCGGTTTCGGCATCTTCATGAGCCGCATCGGCGCTGTCTCGGCCACCGGCTTTGGCGGCTGGCTGCTGGACCTTGGCGCGGGCAGTACCTGGCCGTTCTTCGGCACGCTGGCGGCAGCTTCGGTACTGGTTGCTGCAGCAGCCTTCGTGGTCGATCGTCACGTGCCGCCGCTCAAGCGCTAGCCCGCCCGCCCGGGGCAAACTTGCGCCACAGGCGCAGTCGTGGCATTTTTCCTGCCGCATGAAGGCCATCGTGGGACAACAAGAAGTGGCCGCGAGCATCGTTCCTTGATGGGGGGACCGGGATGCCGAACGACCGAAAAGCCATGCTGGCCGCTCTCCAGGCATTAGGGGAGGTACCCGACGTATGGGCGGGGCGGAAGGCTGTCATGCACGCCCTGGGCCTGCTCGGCATCGAGTCGGCCTTCTTCCTCGCGCCGCTGACGCGAGACCCCCGCGTGGGCCGTGTCATCCTGACCGTCGGCATGTCGCGGGTGTGGGAGCGGCATTACCGCGCCCGGTTGCACCTGGTCGATCCCTTGCCGCGCATCGCGCTGGAACAGCCCATGGCTTTCACCTGGCCGTGGGACATCGACATGGACAGGTTGAGCCACGGCGAACAGCGCTATCTCGCGATTGCGGCGCAGCATGGCCTGGCCGCGGGGATTGCCACGATCGGCTACGGCCCAAGTGGACGCATGGGCTTCCTTGGCGGCATCTGGCCTAGGCCGGAGCGACCTTCGGACGAGGACCTGATGGCATTCCACCAGATCTGTCAGGTGTCGTTCGTGCGCTATTGCCAGATCATGCGTGACGATTTCGACGTGCCGCCGTTGTCGAACCGCGAGCTGGAAGTGCTGGCGTGGATGTGCCGGGGCAAGAGCAACCCGGTGATTGCCGAGATCATCGGGGTGTCTCGCAGTTCGATAGACACCTATATCCGCCGCATCTTCGCCAAGCTCGACGTAACCGATCGAACTGCCGCCTGCATGCGCGCCTATACGCGCGGCCTTGTCGTTTCCGAAGAGGTCGAAAAGCGCGTCGAGCGGGCCGAGCAGATCAAGCGCGACAACTTTCCGGGCTGAAAAGCAAATTCAAGCGATTGCGTGACATGACCTTCTGTCATGGCTCACCTAACCGCGCCCATCGAGGCGCAGGCATCCTTCGGGTCGCACCGTAGAGTGCCCCTGCGTCCGGGCGCTCCGGACACCCATCGTCCGGAGCGCCGAACTTCCTCCTTGTGGGCCGGTCCACCCCCCTTACCCCCCGGACCGGATCGCAAAGTAGAAACGCCCTCCGATCCTCGTGGTCGGGGGGCGTTTTTTTTGATTCCGTATCGCCGGGCTGCGCAGGTGGCGCAGGCTTTCCTACAAGGGACGGACGTGCTCCACCGAGCCCCAATTGCGACAATCCCGGCGGTTCGCCGGTGTGGTCTTGCGGGGCGTTTTCCGGGCCCGAGTGTCAACTTCACAAGGTAGTGCCAATTATTTGATAGATAGCGAGAAAATGATGTTTTTCAGGCGCGGGCAAGTGTCAACTTCGTCAACTCTTTCGGCGCTGGTTCCAAGGCCGGATAGCAAGAGGCCCGCCCTCCGTTGCCGGAAGACGGGCCTCTTGGGTGTCAATGATAGCCCGGGCGGTTTAGCGCACGCGCGGACCGCCGAAAGGCAGCGGCGGAGGGGGGCGACGCGCACCGCGCGGCAGCTGGGCCTGGTAGGCCCGGCCGCAGTGTTCGACGCAGTAAGGGAAACCGGGGTTCACCTTCTCGCCGCAGAAGTGGAAGTCGGGTTCACCCGGGTGGCCCATCGGCCAGCGGCAGACGCGGTCGTTCAGGTCCAGCAGGCTGGTCTTGTCGGCAATCGAGGGGTCGGGCTTGGCCGGCACCAGGCGGCGCGGCGGAGCCGGCGGGATCGGGGCCTGCTGGTCACCCGGACCCTGGCGCAGGAAGCCGCCGGGGCCGTAGGAAACGATCTTGGGCAGGTCTTCCTGCCGGTTGGGAATGGGCTGGCTCTGGTTGGCAGGCGTTGCTGTGGCGGGCCTGGCTTCGGCCTTGGGCGCGGCGGCAGGGGCCTCCTTGGCCTTCTTCGCGGGCGCGGGTGCCTTGGCCTTGGCTGGTGGCGCCTTCGCCGGAGCTGCCTTCTTCTTGGCGGCCTTCTTCTTCTCGTTGGCCTTTACCGGGCTGGGGCGGGCCTTGAGGCCGAGGCGGTGCGCCTTGCCGATTACCGCATTGCGCGACACGCCGCCCAGTTCGGTAGCGATCTCGCTCGCGGTCGCGCCGCCCTCCCACATCTTGGTAAGGGTGGCGATGCGTTCTTCGGTCCAGCTCATGGGTAATGAAATTCCGTCATTCGTGTTCTTGCCCGACCGGCCTCTTGTCAGCAGGACATTGGCCAGATAGGCGCGCCGGTATGGCTGATCAAGCACCTGCAACCGCCGCACCGGCACGGCAATTCGCGCCCAAGGGAGAGCCGCAGATCACCGGGATCAACCGGATCGGTCTGTGGAGCCTCTATATTAAGGAGTGTCGCCGTTTTCTCAAGGTGCAGACGCAGACGGTCTGGGCCCCGGCGGTTACGACCCTGCTGTTCCTGGTGATCTTTACGGTGGCCATGGGGCGCGGCGACCGCATGATCCTGGGCGTGAACTTCGGCACTTTCGTGGCGCCGGGCCTGATCATGATGGGCATGATGCAGAACGCCTTTGCCAATTCCAGCTTCAGCCTGCTGGCGGGCAAGCTGCAGGGCACCATCATCGACCTGCTGATGCCGCCGCTGTCCGAAGCCGAGCTGATGATCGGCATTGTCATGGCGGCGATCACCCGAGCGGTGATGGTGGGCGGTGCCGTGGGCCTAGCCATGTGGCTCTATCCGGGGGTGGACCTGCACATGGCGCACCCCTGGGCCATCGTGTGGTTCGGACTGATGGGCGCGGCCATGCTCGCCATCGTCGGATTGCTGGCCAGCATCTGGGCGGAAAAGTTCGATCACAACGCGGCGATCACCAACTTCATCGTCGCCCCGCTCAGCCTGCTGTCGGGCACCTTCTAC
>JAUIIG010000046.1 GCA_030431875.1 Alphaproteobacteria bacterium | reverse complement strand
CGGCACATCCAGTGGCTGGCAAGTTGGAACTTCATCATCTTCGGTGTGACCATGATCTACACCTCGACCATGCGCGCTGCCGGCGCAGTGTGGGTGCCGCTGATGGTTGTCGGCGTGGCGCTGTTCCCCGTGCGCCTGGGCTTCTACTACGCCACCTACGACTGGCTGGGCGCGGACGCGATCTGGCTATCCTTCCCGGTGGCGGCCGTGGCGGGCCTGGGCATGGGCTGGTGGTTCTACCACTACTGGGACTGGCGCAGCGAACTGCCGCTGGGCCCTGCCGAGGCCAGCGAAGGCAGCCATGCCGACGGCATGCCCGCCGGTCGGATGACGCCGGATTTGTAGTCGCGAGGCCGCCTCCGCGGCCTCGTCCTCGGTGCTGTTCGCTCCGTCCTTCGGACTACGCGGCACCTGCGGGTCGCGCGCGTGCGCTCGGTCGGTCGCTGGTCGCGACCGAACCTAGTGCTGATTGGACATGGAGCACTTGAACCGAGCGAAGCGAAGGCAAGGGCGACCGCCCGCCCGCAGCGGGCGCGCAGCGAAGCGGAGCGCATCTAGCGAGGACGATCCGGCGGAGGCCGGATCGAAAGACAAAGGGTCAGGTACCCTGCGCGCGCCAGCGGGTGACGGTGCGGTGGACGACTTCTTCCTCGCCCCCGCCGCGGCTCCACAGCTCGACGAAGCTCGGGTCTTCCGACGCAGGGCGCTTGGACTCTTCGAGATTGTCGAAGCTCACGCGGATCGGGATCGACACGCCTTCGCCGCAGATGATGCATTCGCGGTTGCGCAGTGCCGGGATGGAATCGAGGAAACCGCGCGCGCCTTCGGGCATGGCGGCCTTCACGAAAGCCTGGTCGCGGTCGTTGTTGAGACGCATCGAAATGATCGTGCCGCACTGTGACAGCACGCCTTCGGCAAGGTCCGACGGACGCTGGGTGATCAAGCCCAGCGAAATGCCGTACTTACGGCCTTCCTTGGCGATACGGCTGAGCACGCGGCCCACCGAGTTGCCATCCGCGTTCTTCTCGTTCGGGACGTATCGGTGCGCCTCTTCGCAGACCAGCAGGATCGGGCTGGTCTTCTCGTTCCGGCCCCAGATGGCGAAGTCGAAGACGAGGCGGCTGAGCACGGCAACCACGGTGCTGGTAATGTCGGACGGTACGCCCGACACGTCGATGATCGAGATCGGCTTGCCGCTGCCCGGCATGCGGAAGATCTTGGACAGGAATTCACCCATGGTATCGCCCACCAGCATGCCAGAGAACATGAACTGGTAACGCGGATCAGCCTTGATCTCTTCGATCTTGGTCTTGATGCGCATGTAGGGTGCCGTGTTGGTGGCCTTGTCCAGCTTGCCCATCTCGTCCTGGATGAAATTGCTCAGGTCGGACAGCAGGTAGGGGATGGGCGAATCCACGGTGATCTTGCCCATGCTCTGCGCCAGGCGGTTCTTGCTGCGCGCGGCGAGCAGGCACTTGGCGAGGATGTCCTTGTCGTTCTGCAGGTCGTTGCCGCTCGACTTCAGCAGAACTTCGCAATGCTCCTCGAAGTTCATCAACCAGTACGGCATCTGCAGGTTCGAGACGTCGAAGATCATCCCGTAGTTCTTGAACGCGGCGGAATATTCGCCGTGCGGGTCGATCATCAGCACGTGGCCTTCCGGGGCGGCCTCGCAAATGCGGTGCAGGATCAGCGCCGCGCTGGTCGACTTACCGGTACCGGTCGAGCCGAGCAGGGCGAAGTGCTTGCCCAGCATGGCGTCGATATACATGCCGGCGCGGATATCGTTGGTGGGATAGACGGTGCCGATCTGGATCGCGCTACGGCCGTCACTGGCGTAGATCTGGCGAAGGTCTTCGGTGGTGGCGGGATAGACCAGTGCGCCCGGGATCGGATAGCGCGTCACACCACGGCGGAACCCATGGATCTTGCCGGTCAGCTTTTCTTCCTTGCCCTCACCCATGAAGTCGATGTGGGCGACGATGGAATTGCCACCGCCGCGCCGGTCCTGCTTCTGGTCGCGCACGTTGGCGAGCAGCCAGCCATCCTTGGTGCGGATCTTGATCTGGCTGCCGACCTGGCCAGCCAGCGCGATCGAGGGATCGGGGCTGTCCATGCATTCGTTGAGGCGTTCGAGGTCCAGCGCGATCTGCGAGCCGGAACCAGCGATATCCAGCACCACGCCGATCGGCTGGCGGGCGCATTCCAGCGCCTCGTCATCCATTTGGGGTGCCTTCGCGCGCGGCCTTTCCGACTGCGGGGCGGGAGCATTGGCCGAAGCCTGGGCCGGTGCATGGGCTGGTGCCGGGGCCGCTGCCGCAGCTGCCTGCGCAGACGGCGGAACCGGCACGCCGGCATCGGCGGCGGGCACCGAATTGAAACTCGAAAACTGCTTCCCGGGCATCTCAGTCATGGATCATTGCTTTCGCGGCAGTGGATTTCAGCCTGCGCGAATACCCCCAACGAGGTTAAGATCGCATAAACCCCAAGGAAATTGAGGGCTTGGCCGCTAGAGTAGCATGAACAGCCGCCCGGCCGCCCAACCCATGGCGAGTGACAGGCCGACAGCAAACAGGCCGTAGAACAGCGCATATTCGTTTGCCGCGTTTTCGACGCCGCGTTCGAACCCTTCTTTCACCACCTGCACCTCTGACGTGGCGGAGGAAATCACCCGGCCATCGGCGATGGCGAAGGTCTCGGCCACATAACGTCCGGAAATCACGTTGGAGGGAATGGGAATTTCGGCGCGGTAGAGCACGCCCTCGGTGATCTCCACGCCCTGGTCGAACTGTTCATACAGGCCTTGCCGCTGGCGCAGGTCGACAAGCCCGCGCGAAAAGCGCGCCTGTTCCTCGGGGTCGATCTGGCCCGACGGGGAAAGCTGCAGGTATTCGAGGCCCAGCTCGTAAATCGCCGCCTCTCGCTCGTCGTCGAGGATCTGGTCGATCGGGCGCGAGCTGGCCATGGCATAGAACGAGGGAACCGAGCGGAAGTCGGTGCTGTCGGCGTTGACCCAGACGCCCAGCACCCGCTGCTTCTCGCGCAGGCGGATGGGCTCGCTGGGGCCTTTCAGCACCACCACCACGTCATACTGGATATCGCGGTCGCGCGGATCGAGGACGGCACCGTAGAGCAGCAGCGTCTCGCCGGTGAAGCCTTGGCGCAGGACGATTTCGTGCTGCGAGATGTCCGGCACCAGGATCGGGTCACGGGTCTGCGCTGTGGCAGGGAAAACGAACGCGGCGGCGAGGAGCGCCAGCAAGATGCGCGAAAGCCACCTCATAGCGGCACCACGGAGTAGACTTCGCTGGGCCGCACGCCGAGGCCGAAGGCCATGTAGAGCGCGATGGTGAGCACCACCATGGCCAGCACCAGTCGCAGGTGTTCGGGCTTGGCGAACTGCGCGACCTTGGTACCCAGTTGCGCGCCGGTGACCGAGCCGACCAGCAGCATGCCTGCCAGCACGATATCGACCGCGCGGGTGGTGAAGGCGTGCACCATGGTCACCAGCATGGTGATGAAGAGGATGTTGAATAGGCTGGTACCGACCACGACCTTGGCGCTCATGCCGAGGATGTAGAGCATGGCGGGCACCATGATGAAGCCGCCACCCACGCCCATCAGCATGGTCAGGATGCCCACGACCACGCCCAGGATCAGCGGGCCGAGCGGCGAAATATAGAGGCCCGAGCGATAGAAGCGCCAGCGGTAGGGCAGGCTGGCCACCATCGGGTGGTGCCGGCGCTTGGTGCTGCGCTGGCTGCTGCCCCCGAACCGCTCCGGCCAGAGGGATTGCAGCGCTTCGCGCGCCATCAGCCCGCCGATCGAACTGAGCAGGATGACGTAGAGCACGTTGATGACCACGTCGATCTGGCCGATGTTGCGCAGCAGGTTGAAGATCACCGCGCCGATCAGCGCGCCCAGCATGCCGCCGGCCACGGTGACCACGCCCATCTGGTAGTCGACCCCGTCGTTGCGGCTGTGCGCGAAGACGCCCGAAACGCTGGCGCCGGTCACCTGCGTCGCCGCGCTGGCAGCGGCGACCGTTGGCGGGATGCCGTAAAAGATCAGCAGCGGCGTGGTGAGGAAGCCCCCGCCCACGCCGAACAGGCCGGACAGCATGCCCGTTACCAGCCCCAGCCCGACGATTACGAAACCGTCGACTGCAAGGTTGGCAATGGGAAGGTAGACATCCATGACCCGCGCCTAATCCATTGGCGCGATGGATTGAAGCTGAATGGCGCCGCGCTGCTAAAATCCTGCCGTGAGTGTGAGCGCAGGGCCACTAGACGGTTCGGCATCACCGGCAATGCGGAAACGGTAGTCTGCCGAAACGCGGCCGCGCGCTGCACCAAGGTCGAAGCTCACGCCAGCACTGGGCCCGACATCCAGCCGGCTGGCGTCTTCCTGTGCCCCGCCCCATGCGCCCGCACCGGCGGTCAAGCGGAACTGGTCTGTCCCGGCCAGCTCGCGCGTGATGCGGGCCTGCCCGTCGACGAAGGGAGTTGCGAACTCACCGGTCACATATCCGCCCTGGACATAGGCTTCTCCAGTGAAACCACCGGGCAAGGCCACCGGGGGCAGTTCGCTGACGGCATAGGCCGCGCCACGCAATTCGGTGCCGCGATCGGTTTCGGTCACGCGCGCCTCGGCTGCGAGGCGTACGGGGACGGAGGGGAACGGCCTTGCCGAGAGACCGGCGGCCAGGTCGGTTTCCTGCTCGCCTTCCAGCGCGCGGGTGGCACGCAGGTGCGCTTCGGGTGCGTGACCACTTGACGGATCGAGCCGGTAGCGCAGCACCGCTCCGATCTGGCTGCGACCATAGCTGGGGCGGCCCGAGGTCAGCTGCGTCGTGGTATCGTCACGCCACAGCGCCCACAGGTCCATCGACCAGCGTTGCCCCGAAGAGGTGGCGGCCATGTCGCGCGCGGCCTCCGGGGCGTAGGTCACGCCCGGAGCAATCGGGCCGACGCCGCGCTGGTAAGGCGCATTGTCCGAAGGCTGCGCGCCCATCCCATAACCAGCGGCGAGCAGCATGGCATGGGCCACCAGCCGGTCTGCCCCGCGCATGCCGCCTCGGTTGATTGGACCGCGACCGGTACCCTGCTGCGCCGCCTCACGTTCGAAACTGGGCCGCAGGATCGGCTCGGGAACGGACCGTTCGATCCACGCCGGATCGACGGCGGCCGGTTCATCAGCCGCAGTCGCTGCGGCCGGGATTACCGGCGCAATGGTGACAGGCGGAAGCTCGTCCTCGACTGCTGTGACGCTTGCCAGCGGCAGGACTTCGGGGAACGGCGATTCCCACACTGCTGCGCGCAGGGCGACCCAGCCGCCCAGCAGGAGTACCAGCGACACCAGCGGCACGCCGCGCATGGAACTGCGGGCACTCACGATGCCCACTCCAGCTCGATCTTGCGAGCGGGATGGCTGTCGTGCGCGGTCTTTTCCCACTTCGGCGGTGCGCCGCGCAGGCTGCGCACATAGGCAAACAGGGCGCGGTAACCGGCCATGATCGAGATCACGTTGGTCACCGGTATGCGCAATACCGCCCGCACACCCTCGCGCCAGCCGTATTCGGCGCGGGTGAAAGTGAAGCGCATGAATGCGCGCCAGGCGAAGCTGGCAAGGTTGAGCCCGACCAGCGTCAGCAGCAATTGGCTCGGCTGCCACGCCGGACCGATGCCGGCCAGTTCGAAACCGACCAGCACCAGGGTTACGGCCAATAGCGTATAACCGGTCAGCAAGACGAGAGCGCTGAGCGGGCCACGCCGGTCACGCAGACGCATCCACCGCTCGGCAAGGCCGCCGGTCCAGCCGAGCCGGTCCCATCCCTGCAGGGCGATCCCGTGCATCCAACGCGCCTTCTGGCGAACGGATTCGTCCAGCCGCGAAGGGAAGTAGGCACGCGTGGCGATCAACTGCCCGTCTTCGCCGCGCAGGCGCAGGAAGCAGGACTTGCCGCCCAGGGCCGCGACCTTGACGCCCAGTTCGTAATCTTCGGTCAGCGAATCCTCGTCGAAGGGTGAATCCTTGCCGCTGTCCCGCGCCATGTCCGCCAGCACTTGCCGGTCGAAGGCGCAACCGACACCGGCGGCAGGCAGGCTGGTGCCAAGGGCACCGCGCACCACCATCGCCTTGCCGTGCGCCTCGGCAAATTCCTCGCAATAGTGGCTACCGATCCAGCGCGAATTCTCTTGCGCCAGCGGCAGCACCGGCAATTGCACGAACTGGTTCCGGTCGATCGAACTGTCGAGCAGGGCCAGCGCAGCAGGATCGACCATGTCCTCGGCATCGTGCAGCACAACCATGCGCGCCAGCCGCCCCTCGCGCAGTTCGTCCTGTTGCAGGGCGCGGAACAGGCGATTGAGGCAATCGGCCTTGGTCGATGGGCCTTCGCGGTCATGCACCACGATGCGCACGCGCGGATCGCCACCGGCACCGCGTGCAGCCGCTTCCAGCGTGGCAGGATCGTTGCGGTATACGCCGACGTAAATGCGCAGGTCCTGTTGCGGCCAGGCTTCCAGCGCGTGGCGCAGGGTATCGGCGATGACCGTGGCTTCCTGCCAGGCGGGCAACAACACGGCAGCGCGTCCCCCCAGGCGGCGATGGCGCATGTCGGACCGCGATACCGAGCGCGTCTTCGCCCTGCCGGTGAAGCGCAGCCACAACCAGGCCGCGTCCATCGCCAGTTCGTCGATAGCGCCGAGCAGGAAGAACACCGCTGCGAACAGCAGCAGCTCGTGCTCGACAAGCGCGAGCCATTGCAGCGCTGTCCAGCCCTCGTCGCTCATCGCGGAATTCCCCTGTTGTCCTTCCGAGTCACAGGGTTAACCCTTATCCGGGAAAAGGCAACGGTGTGGCCGCCTGCTGACCCCGGCTCGCCTTCGGACTTGCAAAAGTGCTGCAATTGCGAAAAGGGCTTGCAGCATGGCCCAACCCAGTTTCCTCACCGTCGCCGTCCGTCCCTTCAAGGCCCTGTTCAAGGCTGATGCTTTCGAGGGAATCCTGCTGATTGCCGTGGCGATCATCGCCATGATCGTCGCCAATTCCGGGGTTGCGGGTTCCTATTTCGAATTGTTCAACGGCTATCTCTGGCCGAAGGAATCCTTCTATCTCAACACGCTGCACCTGTGGATCAACGACGGGTTGATGGTGATCTTCTTCTTCGTCGTCGGTCTGGAAGTGAAGCGCGAGCTGATCGCGGGCAACCTGTCCGATCCGCAGCAGCGCAACCTGCCGGTCATCGCCGCTATCGCCGGCATGGCCGTGCCGATCCTGGTCTTCTTCGGCGTTACGGGCGGTGATGCCCAGTACCGGGCGGGCATGGCTATCCCGGCCGCTACCGACATTGCCTTTGCCATGGGCGTGATCGGCCTGCTGGGCAGCCGTGTACCCAAGGCGCTGCGCCTGTTCCTGCTAACCGTGGCCATCGTCGACGATATCGGTGCGGTGGCGATCATCGCCATTTTCTATTCGGACCCGAAGATGATGTGGCTGATTATCTCGCTGGTCGTGCTGGTCGGCATGTTCGCCATGAACCGCTACGGCGTCTCGCGCATGTGGCCTTTCATCATCGGCACCGTGATCCTGTGGTACTGCGTGCTCAACTCGGGCGTGCATGCCACGATTGCCGGCGTTCTGGCCGCCTTCACCATTCCCATGCGCACCAAGGACGGCAATTCCATGGTGGAAGACGCCGAACACGCGCTGGTGCCATGGAGTGCTTACCTGGTGGTGCCGATCTTCGGCTTCGCCAATGCCGGTGTCAGCCTGGAAGGCATCGGGCTGAACAACCTGCTCGACCCGCTGCCGCTGGCCGTCGCCGCGGGCCTTGTCATCGGCAAGCAGGTGGGCATTTTCACCGCTGTCTGGGGCTCGGTGAAACTCGGCATCGTCAAGAAGCCGGAAGGCTGTTCCTGGGCCGAGGTCTGGGGCGTGGCAATCCTGTGCGGGATCGGCTTCACGATGAGCCTGTTTATCGGCGAGCTGGCCTTCCCGGGCTCGGCGCTGTTGCGCGACGAGGCCAAGATCGGGATCCTGATGGGGTCGCTGATCTCGGCGCTGCTCGGCTACGCAATCCTGCGGATGACCACCACGCACCCCGATGCGCTGGTGGACGACCCGAACGATCCGGTAGTCTGAGATTACAGGGGCCGCTGCGGCCCCTGCCCCTGCCCTATTTGGCCTTCGCCACCGGCGCGTCTTCGCCCAGGTCTTCGTACCAGGCTTCGACCGGGCCGTTGAGCTTGATCGTCAGCGGGCGACCCTTGCGGTCCACCGTCTTGCCGGCCTGCACGCGCACCCAGCCTTCGGAGATGCAATATTCCTCGATATCGGTGCGCACCCGGCCCTTGAACCGGATGCCGATACCGCGCTGCAGCTTGTCGGCATCGAAGTGCTCGCTATGCGGGTGAACCGAGAGGTGATCGGGCGGGGTATCGCCAGCGGGCGGAGTGGTGTTTTCGTCGCTCATGGGCCAAGCCCGATAGCTGTGCGGCGCAAAAAATCAATCGGCTTGGCGCGCTAGCGCAAGTCCGCCTTGCCCTTTGCCTGACTCCCTTATAAGGGCACCGCTTCGTTTCGCAGGCGCAATGCCTGCAAACTTCGTCGGGCCGCGGGCGTGGCGGAATTGGTAGACGCGCTGGTTTTAGGTACCAGTATCGCAAGATGTGGGGGTTCGAGTCCCTTCGCCCGCACCAGTTCCGCTGGCTGAATCGCAGGCCCTGCCGAAGTGCCGGAGAGATTTGAGTAAAGGCTTATCATGCAGATCGTCGAAACCACCAACGAAGGCCTCAAGCGCGCCTACACCCTGACCATTCCCGCCAAGGACATCGAAGCCAAGATCGATGCCGAGGTGAAGAAGGTCGCCCCGCAGGTGCGCATGCCCGGTTTCCGTCCCGGCAAGGTGCCCGCTAACCTCGTGCGCAAGATGCACGGTGAAGCGCTGCACGCCGACGTGCTCAACAACACGCTGCGCGAATCGGTTGATGGCCTGATCCGCGACAAGCAGCTGCGCCCCGCGTTGCAGCCGAAGGTCGAAATGGCTGACGGCTATGAACAGGGCAAGGATGCCGAACTGACCGTCGAAGTCGAAGTGCTGCCGGAAATCACCGCGCCCTCGATCGATGGCCTGCAGCTGGAACGCCTGACCGTGCCGGTGAGCGACGCGCAGATCGACGAAGCCCTGGGCCGCCTGGCTGAAGGCCAGAAGAGCTACAAGGATGCCGCCAAGACCAAGAAGGCTGCCGCTGGCGACCAGCTGATCATCGACTTCGTCGGCAAGCTGGACGGCGTGGAGTTCGAGAACGGCGCGGCGCAGGATGCCCCGCTGGTGATCGGTTCGGGCCAGTTCATCCCCGGCTTCGAAGAGCAGCTGACCGGCGTGAAGACCGGCGACGAGAAGACCATCAAGGTCACTTTCCCGGCCGATTACCAGGCCGAGCACCTAGCCGGTAAGGAAGCCGAATTCGACATCACCGTGAAGCAGGTGAAGGTCGAAACGGAAACCAAGATCGACGACGAGTTCGCCAAGAACTTCGGTCTCGAAGGCCTCGACAAGCTGAAGGAGCTGATGAAGGGCCAGATCGAGCAGGAATCGGCCGGTCTCACCCGCACCCAGATGAAGCGCCAGCTGCTCGACAAGCTGGCTGCCGACCACGATTTCGACGTGCCGCCGACCATGGTGGAAGCCGAATTCGAGCAGATCTGGAACCAGCTGCAGCAGGAAGCCGCCCGCGAGGAAGACCCGGCAGCAGCGCTGAAGGAAATCGAAGCCGAGAAGGACGATTACAAGCGCATCGCCGAACGCCGTGTGCGCCTGGGCCTGCTGCTCAGCGAAATCGGCCAGGCCAACGGCGTGGAAATCAGCAGCCAGGAAATGCAGATGCTGATCCAGCAGGCTGCCCAGCAGTACCGTCCGGAAGACCGTGAACGGTTCGTGGAATATGTCCGCGGCGACGCCATGGCCCAGGCCCAGCTGCGCGCCCCGCTGTACGAAGACAAGGTCGTCGACTTCCTGTTCGACAAGGCCGAAGTCACCGAGCGTGAAGTGACCCGCGAAGAGCTGGAAGCTGCCATCGAAGCCGAGGAAACCCCGGCCGAAGCACCGAAGAAGAAGGCCCCGGCCAAGAAGGCTGCCGCCAAGAAGCCGGCGGCAAAGAAGGCTCCGGCGGAAAAGAAGGCCCCGGCAAAGAAGCCTGCCGCCAAGAAGGCCACTGCCAGCGAAGCCAAGCCCGCTGCCAAGAAAGCCCCGGCGAAGAAGGCACCGGCCAAGAAGCCCGCTGCGAAGAAGGCTCCGGCCAAGAAGTAGGCCGGCAGCTGCCAGTCACACGAAAGAGGGCGGCGGACCGATTGGTCCAGCCGCCCTTTTCTTTGCCTACCCGCAGGTTACCGCCGGAAGCTAGAAGCTGCCCGAAACCGTGAGGTTGAAGACCTGCCCGATCTCGGTGCGGCGTTCCTCGGTGAACAGGATCGGCGCGACATCGCGCGAACCGTCATAGACCGTGCGCAACAAGGTGGAGTTGGCGCTGAACACGTTGCCCACGCGCAGCCGCACGGTAGCCCCCAGCAGGTCCTTGTGCTCGACGAAGACGGCACCGAAGGTGCTGGGATTGTGGTCGAAGATGACCTCGCGTACGCGGTAGGACGGCCGCCGTTCGGTGTCGCGGAACTCGATCCCCCAGGCCCAGTCCGTGTCCGGCACGTCATGCCGGAAGTCGACGCGGATCTGGAACGGGTCGTTGCCGTCAAAGCGACGATCCACGCCGGTGACGGGGTCGGTCAGCGAGGAATCCTCGATCTCCATCCGCAGGTCCAGCTGCGCCCCGCGCCAGCCGAGCGGTCCGAGCTCCAGCGTCCCGACAAAGCGGGCACCACGCCGGTGCGCGCTGGCAATGTTGCCGCGTGCTTCACCACCGCCGGCAACCGGCACGATCAGTACGAGGTCCTCGATGGACTCGTCGAACAATGTCAGCGTGGCCGAGCCGTACTGGCCGAAGTTCTTGGCCACCTGCAGTTCGATATCCCAGTTCTGTTGCGGACGCAGGTCGTTGTTGCCCGCGTTGGAATTGTCTTCCGACAGGTTCACACTGGCCAGGAAGTCACCAAAATTGAGCTGTCCCACACGGCGCGCCACCAGCAGGTTGATGTCGAGTCCGGGTGCAGGAGCCCAGGCGAGGCTGAGCGACCCCTTGGGCCGTTGGAAGGTTCGCGCGTTGGCATTGGTGCCGGTCTGCGAGATCTGCGAATATTCACCGCCCGCGATCAGCTGGACCGAGAGGTTGCTCGTGATCGGGAAGCCCACGCTGAGCAGGCCTTCGTAGCGATCCTCTCGCACACCACCGACGCCCGAAGGGAACGGCACCTGTATATAGTCCGAGAGGCCGTCGTCGTAGGCAAACAAGCGACCATCCTGGTCCAGCCGGTTGAAAGCGGCCTCGCCCGATAGCTGCCAGTCGGCGCCCAGCATGGACCACGAGTATTCCGCGCGGCCGATCCGTTCCCCCTCCTGCTGCGAACGGGCAAAGCGCGAGCCCGTTGCCGGGAACGCGCCGAGTTCCAGCAGCGAACGGGTGGCGAAGTCGCCATCCTCGTAGCTCTCCAGCGCAATCAGCTTCAGCCGGCCCGGGCCGAGCGGAAATTCGATGTCGCCGCCGATCTCGTAACGCCATTCGTCGTTGGTCGAACGGAAGCGTTCCTCGAACGGATCGAGCGGGTTGCCGGGAATGCGCACTTCCGACTCGTTGCTGCGGAAGATGGTCAGCCCGATGCTTACGTTGAGGTTGGCAACAACCTCCGGCGCCACGTCGAAGCGGAACTGTCCTTCGATCGTCGGCCGGTTGAATGAGCCCTTGCTGGTGTTGAAACGCTCGTCCACCACGCCAAAGGCATCGGTGAAAATCGCCGGTCCCGACGATCCGCGCATGAAGCCGCCGTTCTGCAGCGCCACGGTGTATTCGAGCGAGCCGCTGCTGCCCGATACCGATATCTCGCCTTCGAGCCAGTTGGGGTCCGCCACACCGGTCGACCACTGCGGCCGCCACTCGAACTGGCCGGACATGCTCCCCTGCACCACGATGATATTGGCCACGCGGCCGGTCAGGCCGGGAATGTCCAGCGTTGCCCCGTCGACAACCTCGATGCGGATGACATTGGCAACCGGGATGCGGGAAAGTTGTTCGGTTGTGCTGGTCGACTTGCTCGACAGGCGGTTGCCGTTGATCAGCACGTTCTCGTCAGCCTGGCCGAAACCACGACTACCGCCGCCGTTGCCGCCACCACCGCCGCCGCCACTCGACTGGAAGCCGGGGATTTCCTCCAGCAGGTCGGCCGCAGTACGTGGTGCAAAGCGGGCGAAGTCTTCCGGCGTATACACCTCGCGCGCACTCGCGCCTTCCCCCTCTAACTCACCGGTTTGCCGAGGAGCGGGAGCCGGATTCTCTTCTTCGGCATAGGCCGGCGTCGCCGCCGCAAGAATGGCCGCGGCGAGCACCGGGGGTGCCCATTGCGGGCGGCGAGAATTCACGCAGATCTTCCCCAATTTGACTTTGTCCGGGCGGTAGAGAGTTTCCTCCCTGCCGACAAGCAACACATTGTCGCAATGTGTCACGGCCCCGATCGCCGCCAAAAATGTGCGGAGAATCAAGGGACGCGGCGCGCCTCTAGCTCGCCCGCCCCCTGCACTGCAATACCTCTAGAAGTCCCCAGTCAGGCGGAAGTTGAAGATCGGCTGCACGGACAGGTCCTGCGTTTCGCGGAACAGCAGCGGCGAGCTGTCGCGATAGCCCGCGTAGACGTAGCGATCCTGGATCGCGCGGCCGTCTGTCAGGTTGAAGATCGAGAGGTTGGCCGTCATCCCGAACACGTCCTTATGCTCGATGAAGGCATAGGTGTAGGCGGGGCCCTCGTAGTTGAAGCCGGTCTCGCCCAGCCGGTAGTAAGGCAAGGTGTGGTTGTACTGCACGCCCAGGCCCCAGGCCCAGTCGCTGCCCGGAACGTCGTGGCGCAGTTCGGCCTCGAGGCGACGGTTCTGGTGGCCACCGAAACTGCGGCTTTCACCCGTCAGCGGATCGTCAAGCCGGGTCTTTTCCAGCACCAGCGTCAAGTCCAGCTGCGCGCCGTTGAAGCCGATCGGAGCCAGCTGGAAAGTGGAATTCCAGCGCATGCCGATCAGGCTGGCTTCGTCGATATTGCCGCGTGTCTCCAACCCGCCGGGCACGGGAATGAATTCGATGTAGTCCTCGATCAGCCGCGCATAGAGGCGCAGGTTGGTGCTGCCCCAGCGCCCCAGCGTCTTGGTCGCCTCCAGTTCCAGCTCCCAGTTCTGCGGAGGCACCAGTTCGACGTTGCCGGCATTCTGCTGGTTCTGGTTGAGCGAGACACTGGCAAGGAAGTCGCCGAACGACAGCTGGCCGACGGTGCGCGCGATCTCCAGCGACAGGTCCAGCCCTTCCTCGGGTTGCCAGGCCAGGTTGAGCGAGCCCTTGGGTCGCCAGAAGCTCCGCGTCAGGCCGTTGGCGCCGCTCTGTGAAATGGTCGAATACTCGCCGCCCAGCCCGATCTGCAGGCTCAGGTTGTCCGCCAGCGGACGGCTGTGGGTGAGTATGGATTCGTAGCGGTCCTCGGTCACGCCGCCGGTGCCGTTGGGGAACGGTATTTCAACAAAGGTGCCGGTGGAATCGAGGTCGAACAGCTGCGCGGCCTGGTCCAGCCGGTTGAAGGCGGCTTCGGCATCCAGCTGCCAGTCGCCGCCCAGCATGTCCCAGCTGTACTCGGCCCGGCCGATCCGTTCGCCGGATTCGCTACGCGCAGCAAAGCGGCTGCCGAAGTCGGTGCTGCCGTCGGCAGGCTCGAAGATCGAATCCGCGCGCGAGCGGCTGCGGTTGTAGCGTTCCAGCCCGATCAGCTTCAGGCGGCCACCGGCAAGGTCGAACTCCACGTTGCCGCCAAATTCGTAGCCCCACCCGCGATTGCGGTTCTCGAAGCTGCGGAACAGGTCGACGCCCGTGGTCAGGTCACGGTCCTGGTACTCGCGGAAATCCTGGTAGTTGCGGCTGTAGTTGGCATTGGCGTTTACGATGGTACCGCCGGGGCTGGTCCACTTGATGGTCCCCGACACGCGCGGGAAATCACCGACGAACTGCATGCGGATGTCGCGCTGTTCGAGCACGTTGCCGTCGGCATCGTAGATGAAGGCATTGTTTCCGCCAGCCGCACCGCGGCCGATGCCGTTGGAAGCTGCGACTGTCCATTCGAGGCTGTCGTCGGACCCGCTGAGCGATACCTCGCCGCCATAATAGGCCGGTTCGGCATAGCGCGGACGGAAGCTGGCGCGATAGGTGAAGCGCCCGCTGATTTCGCCCGGCTTGGTGATGACGTTGGCAACCTGTCCGGAAAGCCCGGCAATGCCCAGCGTCGCGCCGTCGACGATCTCGATCCGTTCGACGCGGTCGGTGACGATGCGTTGCAGCTGGCTGGTGACGCCGTCGCTCTTGTTGGTGATGCGCTCGCCATTGATCAGGACATTGGCGCTGGCCTGGCCCAGCCCGCGCTCGCTGTCTTCCCCGCGCACGGTAAAACCCGGTATCTCGCCCAGCATGTCGAGCGCGTTGCGCGCACCGAAACGCGTAAAGTCTGCCGGCGTGTAGGTGCGCACACCGCTGCGCTCCTCGCTCGCGGGCTCCGCAGTGGCAGCATCGGCAGTGTCAGGATCAAACGGTTCTTCCATGTCCTGCGCGAGGGCAGGATTGACAATCAGCATTCCGGCAAGCGCTGTGGTGGCAAGAAAAAAGCGCGGCAAGTCAGTCCCCTCCATCGTCGACAGACGTAATCGCAGGCGGTTACAGGGGAAACCGGCGGGCAAGGCCTCCGCCTATCGACCAGCGGCAATTTGGGTCCGACGAAGGGAGTCAGGGCTGCGACCTGCATCGACCGGCGTCGAGGTTGCAAATTGGCGCGGCTAAGGCACTATTGCTCTGCTTGGGCGCAGGGGGGCTGCTGGTGAGCGAAGACAGTGAGAATGCAGGTGAACGGCGGCCGGTTGCCTTTATTAGCCATCACTCGTCTCACCACGACGTCGCGCGCCACCTGAAGCAGGTGCTGCACGCGAGAGGCGTCGACGCTTGGATGGCACCAGACGACGTTCCTCTTCGCAAGCCATTTGACGAAGCCATCGCCGAGCAGATTCCGCAATCGGATGCGATGATCCTTCTGTTTTCGGCCGCTGCCGACAAGTCGACCCATATCAAGCGGGAAATTATGCTGGCCGATGACGAGGGCGTTGCAGTCTTGCCCCTTCGACTGGAAGCAATCGAACCCGACAGGTTGCGTTACCTACTCAAGACCAACCAGTGGGTCGACTGGATGGACCGTCGCGACGAGGTAGTGGCGCGGGTGGTCGAGCAGGTGTCGATCTTGGCAGGCGTCGAAACGCCACGTCGGAAGGCTCGGGAGACGAGTCGATCTGGGTCAGACCTGCCCGACACCTTGGGCATCAACCGGTGGCGGACAAGACGAACTGCGGCGTGGGCCTTGCCGATCGTTGCACTGATTGGCGCCTACGCTGGCTATCTAGCTTTTTTCCCAGACGCTGCCTCGCACTCCGAGGCCGATGGCATTGCTGAAATCGAACCTGCTATGGAGGAAACGCCGGGAGAGGAACGGCCCGAACTCAACCAGAGTGGAACCGACGACATCATCATCACGCAAGCGATGATCGACCGCGAACCGCTGGATCCCAACTCGCTCGAGGCTAACGCGCTTATGCAGCAGGCTTACGACGAAATGCTGGATCGCTCCGATCTCGAGCTTGATAATGCCTATTATTGCAACCCCTTCGGCTTTCGGGTGAAGAACAACACCGACGAGAACCTGGTGATTGTCTATGGGGTTTACGCCTCAACCTATTTCGGGGAGGTTGCGCTAAGCCCGGGCGAACGACAGTACTTCCCTTCCTACGCGGCAGAAGAGTGGTTCTTCCGCGACAGCGAATATCGCTTCTTCCAGATCTGGCAGACTTTCGATTGCGCAACAGGACCGGCAACCGACTAACCGCAAATAAACGGATTCTGAAGACTGCCACGCCATGGCCCTTGAACCTTGGCGCGGCACACGCGACATAGGCTTGGCGAATTTCAAGAAAGAGGACCACGCATGTTCGACCTGTTCGGCGACAACCGAGACCGTTTCCACACCGATCCCATTACCGGCGCCCTGGTGCCGACCGTGGTGGAAAGCACCAGCCGCGGCGAGCGTGCCTTCGACATTTTCAGCCGCCTGCTGCGCGAGCGCATCGTTTTCGTCAGCGGCCAGGTGGAAGACAACATGGCCAGCGTGATCGTGGCGCAGTTGCTGTTCCTCGAAAGCGAGAACTCCAACGACATCTCGATGTACATCAACTCGCCGGGCGGCGTGGTAACGGCCGGCATGGCGATCCACGACACCATGCAGTACATCAAGCCCAAGGTACGCACCGTCGTGATCGGCCAGGCAGCCTCGATGGGTTCGTTCCTGCTCGCCGCCGGTGAGCCGGGCATGCGCGTGGCCCTGCCCAATGCCCGCGTCATGGTGCACCAGCCGTCGGGCGGTGCGCGCGGCATGGCCAGCGACATCGAGATCCAGGCTCGCGAGATCCTGCGCATTCGCGAACGGATGAACGACCTTTACGTGCAATACACCGGCCAGAGCCTGTCTGACATCGAGAAGGCCATGGACCGCGATACCTTCCTCGAAGCGGAAGAAGCCAAGAAGTTCGGCATCGTTGACGCCGTCTTCGCCCACCGCCCGAAGGATGACCCGGCCGGTGAAGCCACGGGTTCGGGCGGCGCGCCGGAGTAAGTGCCCGGGCGGCCTCGCATCCTTAACCGCTCGCGCCAGAGTTGTAGCATTTTGGCAACCCTGTACCTTCAGGCTGGCGCAAGTGGTGGATGCTAGGCTTTCATTTGATTGATATTCATCGTGCCTGCCCTAGATTGGTGGGCCGAATCCCGCGCTCGTGCCCTTTACAAGGCTGCCGGCAAGGGCGCACAGGACGAAAGACATGACCAAGTTGAGCGGAACCGATAGCAAGAGCACCCTCTACTGCAGCTTCTGCGGGAAGAGCCAGCACGAGGTACGCAAGCTGATCGCGGGTCCCACCGTGTTCATCTGCGACGAATGCGTGGAGCTGTGCAACGACATCATCCGCGAAGAGGCCAAGAGCGGCCTTGCCGGTCGCAAGGACGGCGGCATTCCCGCCCCGATCGAAATCTGCGACACGCTGAACGACTATGTCATCGGCCAGGACCGCGCCAAGCGCGTCCTATCGGTCGCCGTGCACAACCACTACAAGCGCCTGAAGTACTCGGCCAAGACCGGCGATGTGGAACTGGCGAAGTCGAACATCCTGCTCGTCGGCCCGACCGGCTCGGGCAAGACGCTGCTGGCGCAGACGCTGGCACGCACTTTCGACGTGCCCTTCACCATGGCCGACGCCACCACGCTGACCGAAGCCGGTTACGTGGGCGAGGACGTGGAGAACATCATCCTCAAGCTGCTCCAGAGCTCGGACTACAACGTCGAGAAGGCGCAGCACGGCATCGTCTACATCGACGAAATCGACAAGATCACCCGCAAGGCGGAAAACCCCTCCATCACCCGCGACGTGTCGGGCGAAGGCGTGCAGCAGGCGCTGCTCAAGCTGATGGAAGGCACCACCGCCTCGGTTCCGCCGCAGGGCGGCCGCAAGCACCCGCAGCAGGAATTCCTGCAGGTCGACACGACCAACATCCTGTTCATCGTCGGCGGTGCTTTCGCCGGACTTGAAAAGATCATCGGTGACCGCCTGCAGAAGCGGTCGATCGGTTTCGGCGCCAATGTCGAGGACCCGAGCAAGGCCCGCATCGGCGAAATGCTGGAGAAGTGCGAACCGGAAGACCTGCTGAAGTTCGGACTGATCCCCGAATTCGTCGGCCGCCTGCCGGTGATCGCCACGCTGCACGACCTCGATGCCGATGCGCTGGTGACGATCCTCAAGGAGCCGAAGAACGCGCTGGTGAAGCAGTACCACAAGCTGTTCGAGCTGGAGGACGTGGAGCTCACCTTCACCGACGAGGCACTTGCCGCGATTGCCGAGAAGGCGATCAAGCGCAAGACCGGCGCCCGCGGCCTGCGGTCGATCGTCGAAGGCCTGCTGCTCGATACCATGTTCGACCTGCCCAGCATGGAGGACGTTTCCGAGGTGGTGGTCGATGCCGACGTGGTTGCCGGTCGCAAGGAACCGGTCCGCGTGCTCGCCAACGACAATGGCAAGGGCAAGAAGGAAGAGGCAGCCTGATCGCCTGCCGCGATCTGCCTCCCACCCGGTCTCTTCACCTTTCCGGAAATTTCACCAGGCCCCGCCGGGCCTCCTATCCGCGCGCCTGACGCTGGCGCGCAGCCACTCCCTTGCGCCGCAGGCGCGAGGGCCAAGAAGGAATTAGCTATGCCGACCAACGCCCAACTCGCCGCCAAGATGCTGCGCGACGCATCCATGTTCTTCCAGCAGGTAGGCGAGCAGAATCCGCCCGTCGCTGACCAGATGAACCAGAACGCCGCTGTCTACCAGCAGGTGGCCCAGCTCGTCGAAAGCGATCCCATGGGCGAAGTGCCCATGCAGGATCCGGGGCAGGAACCGGGCGGCGAGCCGCAGGAATAGGCCCTCCCGCGGCGCGGGGGGCATTGGCCGAGCGCTAGCCCTCGCCCGCCTTGCGACGCTCACCCAAGGCCCGCAGCCGGTCGAGGCTGGCCTCGGGCAGGACTTCTCGCGCGTCGTAGTAGCCCTCGAATGCAGCCACGCCTTCGGGCAGGGTGACCCAGGGCATCTTCTCGGCGGTGAAGATCGCCACGTCTGGCGTCACGCTGTGAGGCTCGTCGAGCGTCCCGACGCGCACGCCGCTCATCAGGCGGCCCATGCGGCCATAGTAGCTGACAATCGCCGTGCCGCAGGCTGCGCAGCGCGCAATGACATGCGAATTGCCGCTGCCGCCTGCAAATTCAGCCTCAGCCAGATCGCCGCTGATCGCGACATTGTCGCTTTCCCAGAAGGCGTTGACCACGCTGGTGGAGCCGGTCTGCTGCTGGCACTGACGGCAATGGCAGTTGTGCACCATCATCGGCTCGCCGTTGATACGATAGCGCACCGCGCCGCAGGCACAGCCGCCTTCGCGTGTCACCGTGTCACTCATGAGCAGCACCCCGTCCTCGTGCGTTTGCGCACCACCTGCATGGTAACGTGCCCGATGGCATGGTGATGCTCAAGCTCGCTGGCGATTTCGTGCAGGAACTCATCGCCCGGGTGGCCGTCAGGCATGACGAGGTGCGCGGTCAGTGCCGTCTCGGTGGTCGACATGGGCCAGATATGCAGGTCGCAGACCTCGGTTACCCCGGGCCGGGACGAAAGGTAATCGCGGACGCTGTCCTCGTCGACGCCATCGGGCACGGCGTGCAGGCCCATCCTTACGCTGTCTTTCAGCAGGCCCCAGGTGCCCCATGCGATGACGGCGACGATAACCAGGCTGACGACCGGGTCGATCAGCACCTGTCCCGTCAGCAGGATGGCAACACCGGCAATCACCACGCCTACGCTTACCAGTGCGTCTGCCGCCATGTGCAGGAAGGCACCGCGAATGTTGAGGTCGTGCTTGCGCCCGCGCACGAACATCAGCGCGGTGGCGGTGTTGATGACGATGCCGATCCCCGCCACCCAGATCATGGTCCAGCCTTCGGGCTCGACCGGCTCGATGAAGCGGTGCACCGTCTCGAACAGGATCGCGCCGATGGCAATCAGCAGCAGCATGGCGTTGGCAAAAGCGGCGAGGATGGTGGAGCTCTTGAGGCCGTAGGTGAAGCGCGCTGACGGCGGCTTCTTCGCCGCCACGCTGGCACCCCAGGCGATCAGCAGGCCGAGCACGTCCGAGAGGTTGTGGCCTGCGTCTGCCACCAGTGCCATCGACCCCGAGATGATCCCGTAGACCGCCTCGACGATAACGAAGCCGGTGTTGAGCACGATCCCCACGGCAAAGGCGCGGCCGAAATCAGCGGGCGCGTGGCTGTGACCGTGGCCCAACCCGTGGCTATGCCCGCGGTCATGTCCGTGATGACTGTGGTCGTGTGCGATACCCAAGTGGCCCCCTGTTGGCCTGCCGTTCGTGGTCCGTCTTATCGACTTCGCGCCGACCCGCAAGAAAAATACATAACTATCAATGTGTTATGAAATATCATGTATGTAATGGTATATCATATATGTGAATTGGCAAGCGCTTGTTTTCGCTGCTGATGTTTGCCCCCCGCCAAAGCGAAGGCCCTATTCGTAAACGCAGTTGTCCAGTCCGTCGCGGCGCACCTGGGCGATCCGCGCCTCGATGGTATTGCCATAACGGCGGGTGAAGCCGGTGGGGTTCACGGCCTCCCGCGTCTTCGGGCTGGGCAGGACGGCGGCGATCCGGCTCGCTTCGTCCGCGCTCAAGCGGGCAGCGGAATGGCCGAAATAGCGCTGCGCTCCGCTCTCCACGCCATAGGCGCCCAGCCCCGTCTCGGCAACGTTGAGGTAGACTTCCATGATCCGCCGCTTGGTCCACAGCGTCTCGATCAGCACGGTGAAGTAGGCTTCCAACCCCTTGCGGAACCAGCCCCCGCCTTGCCACAGGAAGACGTTCTTGGCGGTCTGCTGGCTGATGGTAGAGGCCCCGCGCTGGCGTCCGCCCGCAGCGCGCTCCTCCAGCGCCTGCTCGATCGCCTCGACATCGAAGCCGTCGTGTTCGCAGAACCGGCTGTCCTCTGCCGCGATCACGGCAGACACCATGTTGCGGTCGATATTGCTGAGCGATTCCCAGTCGCGCGTCACCGATCGTTCGTCCATCAGCATGGTGGCGGTGTAGGTGACCGGCAGGAACCGCAGGACGAGCACCAGCGCCACGCTGATCGCGACGAACCACAAGACGGCCTTGGCGACCCATTTGGCGATGCGGAGAACCATGGCGCCGATCTAGCGGGATTGCCGTCGCCGCTCAATCGCGCCGATGATGCGCCCGACCTAGAAGAGCGGCACTTCGACGTCTGCCCACCGGCCGTCGGCTAGTTCGACCCGGCCGGTCAGGCGGAAATCATCCTGCGGGACAAGCTGCAACTCCATGGGCACGATATCCCCCAGGTCACCATCGCGAAGTTCAAGGCGCAGGTTGATCTGGTTTCGACCCACGGTTCCCTGCCCGTTTCGCCGGTTGAAATTTACGCGCAAGTCACCCGTCGCCAATTCCACGCGGCTCAGGTAGAGCGTCGAACCGAACAGCGTGCGCTCGAATCCGGGGCTCGCGTCCTGCACGATCACCTGCAGCTCGTCGCCCTGGCGTTCGCGCAGCGCGAGCGCCACCGAAAGGTAACGCAGGCTTTCGTCGTCGGCCTCGTAGAGCGTCTCGATCATCCCGCGCCGCAGCAGGTCATCGCGCGTTTCGGTGACGAGATCGCGGGCGGCCACCAGGTTCTGCGTGCTGGAGCCGGTGGTAACGGCGCTGGTGAATTCGAGCAGTGCTTCCTGGTCCTCGGTCAGCGGCAACACCCGCATCTGCAGCGAGGCCACGGGATCCACGTGTGCCGCGATCACGCCGCGCTGGCGCCCCTCGCCCGCCACCGTCCAGTAGTTCTGGCCAATGACGATCATGCCGAAGATTACCGTGGCAATGCCGGAGAACACCGTGGTGGTGCCCGCCCAGCCGCGCCAGCGAGGCTGCAACATCGCTGCGAGCGAGAAGAGCAGGCAAAGGATGGCAACGACCAGGAAGTTGGTGGCGACGGGTGCCAGTGGCTCGGCAAAGTCCGATGCCGTCCCGGCGATCAGCGTGATCACCGACCACATGCCGAATCCGCGGCTGCCCGACTTGGCGAACAGTCCGCGCAGCTTGCCGACTCGCGACCGCCCCGCTGCCGCGCCGACGTCTGATGATGTCATGCCAAGTCCCCCGTTTGGCCCATGCCCGGATTAGGTAGAAATCACCTGCCGGTGTCAAGCCGCTGCCCGCTTGCACATGGCGCGGGCGTCTGGTTGAGTGCGGATGACTTTGCGGGGGGACCCCATGACCTTTCGAACATCACTTGGCCTCGCGCTCGGCTCGGGCGCATTGCTTACCGCCAGCGCCCTTCCCGCACACGCCCAAGCAGATTCGCCTGGCGTCGAAGGCGCGGTTGCGGCCGACTACGAGGCACACCTCGAGGAGCTGTTCCTTCACTTCCACCAGAACCCCGAACTGTCCTTCCTCGAAACCAACACTGCTGCGCGCATGGCAGAGGAATTCCGGGCTGCCGGTCTTGAAGTGACGGAAGGCGTCGGCGGGACCGGTGTGGTCGGCATCATGCGCAACGGCGAAGGGCCGCTGGTCATGCTGCGCGCCGACATGGATGCACTCCCGTTGGAAGAACGTTCCGGCTTGTCCTACGCCTCCACCGTCAGGCAGGTGCGCGAAGATGGCTCTGAGGTGCCCGTCATGCACGCTTGCGGCCATGATGCGCACATGACGTCGCTGGTCGGCACCGCGCGACAGCTGAACGCCATGCGCGACCAGTGGAGCGGGACGATCATGTTCGTGGCCCAGCCGGCGGAAGAAATCATCAGCGGCGCGCCCGCCATGCTGGAAGACGGGCTGTACGAACGTTTCGGCAAACCGGATTACGCCCTCGCCTATCACGCCGCCGCCGGGATGCCCGTGGGCACGCTCTCGGCAGCTGAGGGCATCCAGGCGTCCAGCTCGGATTTCATGACCATTGTCGTGCCCGGAATCGGCACGCACGGGGCGCAGCCGCATCTTGGCCGTGACCCGATCTACATCACTTCGCAAATCGTCGTCGCCTTGCAATCAATCGACAGCCGCGAAGTAATGCCGCTAGCCCCGGTGGTCGTGTCTGTCGGCTCCTTCCACGCCGGTTCGAACCACAACATCATTCCCGACAGCGCACAGCTGCAACTGACGGTTCGCGCCAATGACGAAGCGGTTCGCGCACAGGCATTGCAGGCAATCGAACGGATCGTGGTCAATGTGGCACGCGCACACGGCATGCCGGAAGATCGCCTGCCGCAGATCACCTATGGCGGCGGCACACCGGTTACTTTCAACGATCCCGCCCTGGCGCGGCGGCTGAACACCGCCATGCGCGATGCATTCGGCGAGCAAGCCGTGGTTCCTTTCCAGCAAACCCACATGGCAGGAGAGGACTTCGCCTATTTCACCACCGCCGAACAGGGCGTGCCGGGATATTACTTCGGGGTCGGCGCAACCTTGCCGGAAGACATCGAAGCAGCAGCCAATGGCGGCCCTCCCGTGGCCGGACACCACTCCCCCCTGTTCCGCATCGACCCACGGGGGACGGTGACGATGGGAACACGGGCGATGATCGCAGCAGTGCTGGAACTTGCTGCTACCGAGTAGGATCGGTCACAAACAAAAAGGGCCGGACGTTTCCGCCCGGCCTCCTTGTGTCTCTATCGTCGAGCGCGCTTACGCCGCGACAGGCATCAGCCGTTCGCCGGCGATGCGCTGCATGGCCTTCTGCAGCTTCTCGAAGGCGCGCACCTCGATCTGGCGGATGCGTTCGCGGCTGACGTCGTAGACCTGCGACAGCTCTTCGAGCGTCTGCGGGTTCTCGGTCAGGCGGCGTTCGGTGAGGATGTGCTGCTCACGCTCGTTGAGCGCTTCCATCGCCTCCACCAGCATTTCGCGGCGCACCTCGGCCTCTTCGGCGTCGGCCACGACCACGTCCTGCAGCGGACGGTCATCGGTCAGCCAGTCCTGCCATTCGCCCGAGCCTTCCTCGCCGTTACGCATGGGCGTGTTGAGCGATCCGTCACCGCCCATCATCATGCGACGGTTCATGTTGATCACTTCCTGCTCCGGCACGCCCAGATCAGTAGCGATCTTGGCGACGTCTTCCGGCGTCAGGTCGGTGTCCTCGTAGGCTTCCAGCTGCTTCTTCATCCGGCGCAGGTTGAAGAAAAGCTTCTTCTGCGCGGCGGTGGTTCCCATCTTCACGAGGGACCAGGAGCGCAGGATGAATTCCTGGATGCTCGCCTTGATCCACCACATGGCATAGGTCGCCAGGCGGAAGCCGCGTTCCGGCTCGAACTTCTTCACGCCCTGCATCAGGCCGACATTGCCTTCGGAAATGAGGTCCGAAACGGGCAGGCCGTAGCCGCGATAGCCCATGGCGATCTTCGCCACGAGGCGCAGGTGCGAGGTGACGAGCTGCGCCGCAGCGTCAGGATCGTCATGTTCCCGGTAACGCACCGCGAGCATGTATTCCTGCTCGGGCGTCAGCACGGGAAACTTCTTGATTTCCGACAGATAGCGGTTGAGCCCCTGCTCACCGCCCAGCGCCGGTACTGATGGTCGATTGTTACTCACTAGTCCCAAACCTTTCTTTGCGTCGACCACTCGATGCGGGCCCCTGCTGGGCACCCGCTTTTGGCGGCCACATTGGGTGCATATGTCTTATAACGCACCGCGGGTGGATATAGGGTGCATTTCATCGATTGGAATGACCTGTTTCGTCGATAAGTTCCCGCATATCTGCAGGTAATTCGCTGTCGAAGGCCAAAAAGTTACCCGTGACGGGGTGAATGAAGCCGATTCGCGCGGCGTGCAGGGCCTGGCGCTTGAAATCCAGGGCCTTGAGAATCGGCCGTAACGGTGCGGGATCGCGTCCATATACTGGGTCTCCCAATAGCGAATGACCGATTGACGCAAGGTGAACCCGCACCTGGTGTGTGCGTCCGGTCTCGAGGCGGCACTCCACAAGGGTGCAGTGATCCAGCCGCTCGATAGTCTTGTAGTGCGTAACCGCGTGTTTGCCGCGCGAGGAATCCTTGGGCAGCACCGCCATTTTC
>JAUIIG010000045.1 GCA_030431875.1 Alphaproteobacteria bacterium | reverse complement strand
GTGATGCGAGCCGCCGGGATGCCGCGAGCGGTCAGGTAAGCTTCGACCGAAGCGTTACGACGTTCGGACAGGCCGACGTTGTAGGTGGCCGAACCCGAGCGGTCAGCGTGACCGGCGAGCATAACGCGGGCCATGCCGCAGTTGCCGTAAGCGGTGATTGCGCTGTTGAGCACGGTCGCAGCCTCGGGCGTGATGTCCGACTGATCCCAGTCGAAGAACACGATGTAGGGTCCCTGCTCACACGGCGGCGGCGGAGGCGGCGGCGGCGGAGGCGGGGGAGGAGGCGGCGGCGGAGGCGGCGGCGGGGGCGGCGGGGGCGGCGGCGGAGGCGGCGGGGGCGGAGCCTCGCCACCGAAGTTGAAGATGAACGTGCCAAGCAGCGTGTGCGTGCTCACATCCGTCTCGAACGCGCGGCCGACGCCATCGACATAGTCGAGGCCGGACACCTGGTGGAACTTGTACTTCAGCGATGCGTCGATGCTGTCGGTCACCGGAGCGCGCAGCTGGGCAATCGCCTGCCAGGCGAAGTGCGTGTCACTGTCATTGAGGAAGCCGGGGCCCGACGAATAGGCGGTCACGCCGTCGAAATCGACATCGCTGAAACCGATGCCGCCACCGACAGATGCACCAAAGCCGTCTTCGCCGCCGAAATCGAGCAGCGCATTGAACATGGCGCTCCAGGTGGTGATTTCACCCGAGACAGGATCGTGCGGACCGTTGGCGAGGAACACAGGGTCGGGCAGGTTCTGGAAGGGAACGCCAACCGTTCCGGCGTCAAGCGTGTCGACGTTGAAGTTGCGATAGGCGCCTTCAACTTCGATGCGAACCGGGCCGGCATCGTAACCGATCAGGGCTTCGCCTTCCCAGCCGAAATCCGTGTCCAACACGATGTCGTCCTGGCTGGCCACTTCGGTCAGGTCGGTGTCTTCGGCAATGCCGACACCCGAGCCAAGGCCCAGGTACCACTGGCCGTCACCGGCCATGGCCGGCGTGGCGATAAAGGCCGTGGCCGTCATCAAACCGACTGTGAACTTCTTCATCTGTATTCCCCTATTCAAAGGACAGGCATCTCTTGCAGTCGCAGCACTAGGCCACGAGGTCCAAAATTCCAAGCCGTCTGTTATCGCAAACCACGCGCAATGCGAAGCTTTTCATAACAATCTGAGTTGTGAACTGCTTTGGGGTTGCCGAAATGCATCGGTTTTTAGTGGAAAACTCGCTCTCCCAAGCCCGGCACGGCGGCAAGCGATGCGAAAACGCGTCCGGAACAGGTCTGCCCAGACGCCGCTGGGCCGCATGCGACTGAAGAACTGCGGGTCGTTAACGCGCCCATTGCGCACTGACCGCACGATGGCCATCACCTTGTCGGCGCGATCGGGGAAATGCGCGTCGAGCCATTCGCGAAACAGCGGGGCGACCTCGTGCGGCAGCCGCAACATGATCCAGCCGCAACTCTGCACACCTGCCCTGGCGGCTGCCTCGACGATCCGCTCCATAAATTCATCCGTGACGGCAGGAATGACCGGAGCCACCGAACAGTGCGTAGGCACGCCTGCCGCAGACAGCTTTCCCAGTGCAAGCAAGCGCTTCTGCGGCGAAGCTGCGCGTGGTTCGAGCTTGCCGGACAATTCCGGGTCGAGACTGGTGACCGACAGGGCCACGGCAACCAGCTGGTGCCGGGCCAGCTCCTCCAGCAAGTCCAGATCGCGCAGCACGCGGTCGGACTTGGTGGTAATGGTTACGGGGTGGCGCGCCTCCAGGCAGACTTCGAGCACCTGCCGGGTGATTTGATAGCGACCCTCTATCGGTTGGTAGGGATCGGTATTGGTCCCCAAGGCGATGGGCTTCGGCACATATTTAGGGCGCGACAGCGTTTCGCGCAGCAGGCGGGCGGCGTCCGGCTTGGCGAATAGCCTGGTTTCGAAATCGAGGCCGGGCGACAGGTCGTGGTAGGCGTGCGTCGGCCTTGCATAACAATAGACGCACCCGTGTTCGCAGCCGCGATAGGCGTTGATCGAGCGGTCGAAGGCGATGTCTGGCGACTGGTTGAAGGTGACGATGGACTTGGGGAATTCTTCCGTCACGGTCGTGCGCAGGGGCGCGGCAGGGCCATCGACGCGTTCTGCTTGTTCACGCCAGTCGTCGTCGACCTGTCGCTCAGCCAGGCCGAAGCGATGGGGGACTGCCGCCGATTGCGCTCCCCGGCCGCGCACGATATCTACCTTCTTGCTCACGGAACATAAATAGAACATAAGCGCAATCCGGACAAGCAGGAGAATTGCCGTGGCCAAGCTGGACTATGTGGAATTGCCCGTCTCGGACGTGGCGGGAACGAAAGCCTTCTACGAGAGCGCCTTCGGGTGGACCTTCACCGATTACGGGGCGGAATATGCGGCGCACGAGCAACAGGCGACGCAGCTGGGTCTCAATGGCACGGACAGCCCGACCAGAACGATCCTGCCGCTGATCCGCGTGGACGATATCGAGGCAGCGCATGAGGCCGTTCTCGCAGCAGGCGGCACGATCACGCTGGAAACGCTTGAATATCCTGGCGGCAAGCGATTCCTGTTTGCCGATCCGGCGGCGCTGGAGCTGGGCTGCTACCAGCCGGACTAGTCCTACTTCTCGCGTAGGCGGGGCATCAACTCGACGAAGTTGCAGGGGCGGTTGCGGCTGTCGAGCTGTTCGGACAGGATCTTGTCCCAGCCATCCTTCACTGCGCCATTGGAGCCGGGCAGGGCGAAGATGTATGTGGCGTCCGCCAGCACTGCCAGGGCACGGGACTGCACGGTCGAGGTGCCTATGGTCTGGTAGCTGACCCAGCGGAACAGCTCGCCGAAACCGGGGATTTCCTTGTCCTTGATGCGGTCGAGCGCTTCGGGCGTCACGTCGCGGCCGGTCAGCCCGGTTCCGCCAGTGGAGATCACCGCGTCGATCTGTTCGTCAGCGATCCATTCGCGCAGCTGCGCGACGATCGCGTCGGCATCGTCCTTCAGGATCGTGCGCGCGGCGAGGGTGTGGCCCGCGTCGGTGATGCGTTCGGCCAGGATATCCCCCGAAGTGTCCTCGTCCGGACCGCGCGTGTCCGATACGGTGAGCAGGGCGATGTTGATCGGCCGGAAGGTCCGGCTCTCGTCGATAGCCACTATTGGCCTCCTGTAGACATGTAGACGCGCCCGCTGGTGGGGGCGCTGCCATCGGGGAACAGCGGCCAGCCGTTCTGCGCCAGCGCCATGCGCGAAGGCGAAGCGACGTTCGCCTGCCGCTCATACATCCAGTAATGACGCATCACGATGGCGACATATTCGCGCGTCTCCCAATAGGGGATGGCTTCCATGTAAAGCAGCGGATCGTTTCGGTCGTCGACCTCGGTTTCCCAACGCGTGATCGGGGTCATGCCAGCGTTGTAAGCGGCCATGATCACCGGCAGGCGTCCGCGTGTTACCGGGTGATCGCGCAGCATGATCAGGTTCTGCTGGCCGAAAGCGAGGTTGGTCTCCGGATCGTAGATATCGACGCTGCCCGCGTTCAGGCCCAGCGTTGGCGCGTGCTGGCGCACCGTGATCGGGGTGATCTGCATCAGGCCCTGCGCGTTTGCCGGGCTTGTGGCGTTGGGGCGGAAAGCGCTTTCCTGCAGGATGTGCGCGAAGGCCAGCGCCGGATCGACCTGCCAGCCGTTGTAGGGCGCGACCTTGGGTGCTGGCTGCCGCGCTGATGGATCGGCCTCGGCCCCGGCGGGAGCGTACAGTGACATGTAGATTTGCGTCTGCGGGAATCCAAGTTCGCGGGCGAGGCGCGAGTAGGCGGCATATTCGCGCGGATCGCTGATGCGCGCCTGGTGCAGCAGCACCTGGCTGGCGAGCACGTCGCGGCCGATCTCGTCGAGGGCGACGGCAACCTGCACGTTGCGGTAGTTGCCGACCTGTCGCCAGTCGTCGGCGGAGAACTCTGCGCCGCCGTCCTGGTCCGGCAGGGAGCGGCCCAGTTGTTCGCTGGCGAGCATGCCGTAAAGGGTCTGGTCGAGCCGGGCGGCCTCGTTGAGCAACTGCGTGCTGAGACCGGGCTGGCGGCATCGCAGCGCAGCGCGCGAGGCCCAGAACAGGGCGGCAGCGCGCAAGGTAGGATTGATCGCGCCCTGGGCGGCACGCTGGAAGGCAGCGCCCGAAGTCTCGCAGTCCTCGAGCCGCCATGCGGCGAGGCCGGCAACCCAGTCGCCCTCGGCCACCCAGTGCCCGCGCCCTTCCGCCACGGTCTGCGCCATGCCCAGCGCCTGGCCGTCCATGTTCTCGATGAAATAGCTCCAGGCCACGCGCTGGCGCCATTCGGCCCGCGCCTCCGCGCTGAGCGAGGCATCGACGCCGTCGAGCAGGACGCGCGCTCCTGTCGGGTCGTCGTTGGAAATGCGATCAAGGATCGCAGCCCGCACGTCGGAGGGCATGGTTCCATCCTCGACTGGGCGCGGCCGCGTGCGGCGCGGGATCGAGCCTTGCGAGACCATGTCCCGCGCATAGGGCAGGTTTGGCTCGCCGGTCAGGCCGCGGGTCTGGCCGAGGCGCACCAGTTGCGGGGCCTGCGGCAATTCGTAGCCGGTCTGCAACCACGCAGCGATCTGTTCGGCTTCGACGCGCGGGGAGTTTGGAGCGATGTAGAGTTCGGCCCGCGCGACATCGTGGAGCAATCCGGGTTGACGCTCGTTCAGCAGGCGCTCGGCCTCCGCCCATTGCGAGCGGCCAATGGCGGTGAAGACCTGGTCGTAATATTCGCGATCTTCGCGCGACAGCTGTTGCGGTGTGGTGCGTTCGGTAATGCGCGCGGTGAAATAGGTGCGGGAATCGCTGTGCTGTTCCTGCGCCGCGAGGTGCGCGGGCGCGGCAAACATGGTCGCAGCGATTGCCAGGGGGGCAAGCAATCTCATGGTAGTCAGGTCCATTCGAGCAACCGCTTCCACAACCGTGCCCGTTGGCGGGCATGGTCGAGCAAGCGGTCGGGGGCAAAGGTAGTAAGCACGCTGGCTTGAGCCAGCCGGTTGAAGGCTTCAGGCGGCGCTGCGGCATCATGGCCGAACAGGGCGGGAAGCTTGCTGCCGAACAGGAGGAGCCGTTCCGGCTTCACCAGTTCAATATGGCGCAGGAGGGCGGTGCCCAGTCCTTCGCCGCCATGGCGATCCCAGTCGGGGAGCGGCATATGGCCGGGCAGGGCGCTGGCGAAATAGGCCTTGTCGACCTCGACGCCTGCCGCGTGCAGGACATTTGCGACGAACCGGCCTTGCGGGCCTGAGAGCAGCGTTTCGGAATCGCCAGCCTCGGGCATGGGGGCCAGCACCATGACGGAGGCCCCGGTAACCCCGCGCGGCGCGATGGCGCGGTTGAGGCCCTCGGCAAAGGGATTGGTTTCGCTGGTCCACCAGTCGTGGAAGGCTTCCAGACTGTCCGGCAAATCGGCAGCGGCAAGTTTCGGCGGCTCGGGTTCGGCCGGTTTGGTGACAGTCGCAGCGGGAGCAGGTTGAGGCGCGGCTTCCTCTTCATCCGCGAGCATCACCTGCACTTCGTCCATGAAGTCCTGGTCCACGCCCGCATCGCGCCACCAATCCTGGGCAGCGGCGAACTGTTCGCCAAGCGTCATGGGGGAGCGATTTTCCATAGGTGGACTTGTGCCGGTCTTGACCTGCCGCACGCCAGCGATCAAGTCCCCTCCGATGGAACATCCGCAATTCGGGATAAAGTGATGGTTGAACGGGAATCTATGCCCGTAGATGTGGTGATCGTTGGCGGCGGCCCTGCCGGCCTGTCCGCGGCGATCCGGCTGAAGCAGTTGAACGAGGAACTCGAAGTCGTCGTCCTGGAAAAGGGCAGCGAGATCGGTGCGCACATCCTGTCGGGCGCCGTGGTCGATCCCAAGGCCCTCGACGAACTGTTGCCCGACTGGCGGACGATGGACTGCCCGATGGTGCAGACGCCGGTGACCGACAACTGGCACTGGATGCTCACCAAGGGCGGCAGCTGGAACATGCCGCACGCCTTCATGCCGCCACTGATGAGCAATCACGGCTGCTACACCGGTTCACTGGGCAACCTCTGCCGCTGGCTGGCCGAGCAGGCCGAAGCGCTGGGCGTCATGGTCTTCCCCGGCTTCCCCGCTGCCGAAGTCATGTTCAACGAAGCGGGCGCAGTCACCGGCGTCATCACGCAGGACATGGGCGTTGCGGCAGACGGCAGCCACAAGCCCGATTTCCAGCCCGGCATGGAAATCCACGCCAAGTACACCCTGTTCGCAGAGGGTGCGCGCGGCAACCTGACCAAGCAGATGAAGGCGAAGTTCGACCTTGAGGCCGATTGCGAGCCGCAGGTCTATGGCCTTGGCATCAAGGAATTGTGGGAGATTGACCCCGCCAAGCACGTGCCGGGGCGGGTGATCCACACGCAAGGCTGGCCCCTGTCGGAAAGCGACACCTGGGGCGGCGGCTTCCTCTACCACCAGGCCGACGGGCAGGTGGCGCTCGGCTTCGTCACCGCGCTCGACTACAAGAACCCCTACGTCTCGCCGTTCCAGGAATTCCAGCGCTGGAAGCAACACCCGGCGATCCGCGAGTACCTCGAAGGCGGCAAGCGCATCGCTTATGGCGCGCGCGCGATCAACGAGGGCGGGTGGCAGTCGGTGCCGAAGCTGGCTTTCCCCGGCGGCGCTCTGGTCGGCTGCGCTGCGGGCTTCGTCAACGTGCCGCGCATCAAGGGCAGCCATACCGCGATGAAGAGCGGCATGCTGGCCGCCGAGAGCATTGCCGCGGCGATTGGCGCAGGTTCGGAACATACCGAACTGGCAGATTACGACGATGCCGTACGCAGCAGCTGGATTGCTGACGAACTGAAGAAGGTGAAGAACGCGCAGCCGCTGGTCGCCAAGTTTGGCGGTGACATCGGTACAGTGCTTGCAGGTGCGGACATGTGGATGCGTACGCTGAAGATCGGCCTGCCGCTGTCGATGAAGCACCACCGCGACTACGAGGAACTGCAACGCGCCGACCTGCACAAGCCGATCGACTATCCCAAGCCAGATGGCGAGATCAGCTTCGACCGGCTGACCAGCGTGTCCTACTCGTTCACCAACCACGCCGAGGACCAGCCAAACCACCTCAAGGTGGCGGACCCGGAACTGCAGCGGACGAGCGAGCTTGGCGTCTTTGCGGGCCCCTCGACGCGGTACTGCCCGGCGGGCGTCTACGAATGGCTGATCGAGGAAGGGCAGGAGCCAAAGTTCCAGATCAACTCGCAGAACTGCGTCCACTGCAAGACCTGCGACATCAAGGATCCCAACCAGAACATCACCTGGACCACGCCCGAAGGCGGCGGCGGGCCGAACTATCCGAATATGTGATGCGTCTTGGAGGCACCCGTCATCGAACGAAAATCTCGCGTATCGCTGCCGACACTGCTTTTAGGCCTGTGTTTCGGGTTCCTTCTCGCGGCGATCCTGTATGTCTTTATGGCAATTGGGGAATGTCTGCCGCGGGATGGCAGTGCTGCCATGTTGGTATGTGACCAAAGCAAGAGCATCGAGAGTCGGTTCTATCCTGCCAGCGTGCTTGCGGGTTTTGCATTTGCAACCGTGCTGCATTTGAAGCGACACAGGCTGGCATTGTCCATTGCGCTTCTTTCGCCATTGATCGCCCTTTTGTTCACCGTGACCGTGACCAAGTTCGCCACGGGTACGTCGTTCTTCGGATAGAAATGCACGAAACCGCCTACGCCAAGATCAACCTCGCGCTGCATGTCCGCAAGCGACGAGATGACGGGTATCACGAACTGGAAACCGTGTTCGCCTTCGTCGATGCGGGTGATGAGCTGGTTGCGACGTTGGCGCAAGCAGACAGTCTGCACACCACAGGAGAATTCGGCTCGGCGCTGACGGACCCGTTCGACAACATCGTCATGCAGGCGCTGGGTGCGCTCCCGCGCCCGGGCGGCATTGCCATCACGCTGGAAAAGAACCTGCCCGTCGCAGCCGGGCTGGGTGGCGGCTCTGCCGATGCCGGGGCGGTTTTCCGCATGGTGCGGGAAGCCCACGGCCTTCCGGACGATTGGCGCGAACGTGCGGCGCGGTTGGGGGCTGACGTTCCGGCTTGCGTCGATAGCGACACCTGCATCGGCACCGGTACCGGTACGGAACTTGTTCCGCTTGAAAGCGATTTGACTGGTATGCCCGTGCTTCTGGTCAATCCCCGCGTGCCTTTGCCTACCGGTCCGGTGTTCAAGGGCTGGGATACTGTGGACCGAGGTCCGTTGCCGGACACCCGCGAAGTCAGCCGCATTGCGCGCGAAGGCCGGAACGATCTCGAAGCGCCTGCCATCGCGCTCTGCCCGGAAATCGCCGATGTTCTCGGAGAATTACGCAAGGACGCTCCGTGGCTGGCACGTATGTCCGGATCGGGCGCGACCTGCTTCGCCCTTTATGAAACCGCAGAAGTGCGCGATAACGCCGCGCAAAGAATACATTCTGCCCATCCCGAATGGTGGCAGATGAAGGGAAGATTGCGATGAGCGAGACGGTCTGTCGCCTGATCGGCGAGGCCAGCAAGGGCGGTATTGTCGCTGTTTGCGACCATGCCTCCAACCGCGTGCCCGAAGGCATCGAGCTTGGTGTTCCGCCCGATGCGCTGGAAAAGCACATTGCCTGGGACATCGGCGCAGGCGGCGTTTGCGAGCGGCTGGCGCGGCGGCACCACATCCCGGCCATGCTCTGCGACATCAGCCGCCTGGTGATCGACATGCACCGGGAGGAGGAGTCTCCCGGCCTGATTCCGACCACCAGCGACGGTATCCTCGTTCCCGGCAATATCGGCGCCAACCGTGATGCGCGGCTCGACAGCTATCATCGTCCCTACCACGACATGCTCGGCAAGTGGCTCGACGCGGTCGAGCCGGGGCTGATCCTGTCGATCCACAGCTTCACGCCGCAGCTGGAAAGCAATCCTGCCGAGGAGCGCCTGTGGGAAATCGGCCTGCTCTACAACGAGGACGACCGCGCCGCGCAGCACGCCATCCGGCTGTTCGGCGAGCTCGGCGTTACCGTGGGCGACAACGAGCCCTATTCGGGCAAGCAGCTCAACGCGACCATGAATCGCCATGCGGAAGCCAAGGGGCGTCCTTATTGTGCGATCGAGATCCGCAACGACCTGATCGCCACGGAAACCGGGCAGGCGCGCTATGCCGCTATCATCGCTGACGTGGCAGGCCGGGTGAAGCTGGCGCTCGACACCGAAGCCTAGGCCCTTCGCCCTGGGAACCGCTTGCAGGCGGGAAAGCATTTCCTCTTTCGGATGGGCCCTGCCTTCCTCTAAGGCGGGAGCGCAAATCTGATCAGGACTGAAAATGCCCGCTTATCGTTCCCGTACCTCGACCCATGGCCGCAACATGGCCGGTGCCCGCGGCCTGTGGCGCGCGACCGGCATGAAGGATGGCGATTTCGGCAAGCCGATTATTGCCGTGGTGAACTCCTTCACCCAGTTCGTGCCGGGCCACGTCCATCTGAAGGACCTAGGCCAGCTGGTCGCGCGCGAGATCGAGGCTGCGGGCGGTGTTGCCAAGGAATTCAACACCATCGCGGTGGACGATGGCATCGCCATGGGCCATGATGGCATGCTCTATTCGCTGCCTTCACGCGACCTGATCGCCGACTCTGTCGAATACATGGTCAACGCGCACTGCGCCGATGCCATGGTCTGCATCTCCAACTGCGACAAGATCACGCCGGGCATGCTGATGGCCGCCATGCGGATCAACGTGCCTTGCGTCTTCGTCAGCGGCGGGCCGATGGAAGCGGGCAAGGTGGTGCTGAAGGGCAAGGAAGTAGCGCTTGACCTGGTCGATGCCATGGTTGCCGCAGCGGACGAGAGCTACACCGACGAGGAAGTGACCGCCATCGAGCGGTCGGCTTGCCCGACCTGCGGTTCATGCTCGGGCATGTTCACCGCCAACTCGATGAACTGCCTGACCGAGGCATTGGGCCTGTCGCTGCCGGGCAATGGCTCGCAGCTGGCCACGCACTCGGACCGGCAGGGCTTGTTCGAGCGCGCCGGTCGCCTTGTCGTGGCTTTGGCCAAGCGGTATTACGAGGAAGACGATGCCAGCGTCCTGCCGCGCTCCATCGCCAGTTTCGAGGCTTTCGAGAACGCCATGAGCCTCGACATCGCCATGGGTGGTTCGACCAACACCGTGCTCCACCTGCTCGCCGCCGCGCACGAAGCGGGTGTCGATTTCACCATGCAGGATATCGACCGGCTGAGCCGTAAGGTGCCGTGTCTCTCCAAGGTCGCACCGGCGAAGGCCGACGTGCACATGGAAGACGTCCATCGCGCTGGCGGGATCATGGCGATCCTCGGCGAACTGGACCGTGCGGGCCTGCTGCATACCGCTTTGCCGACCGTGCATAGCCCGACGATGGCCGATGCGTTGGACGACTGGGACGTGGTGCGCAACGGCAATCCCAAGGTGCATGAATTCTACAAGGCGGCCCCCGGCGGTGTGCCGACGCAAACTGCTTTCAGCCAGTCGCGCCGCTGGGAAGAGCTGGACCTCGACCGCGTAGGCGGCGTCATCCGCAATGCCGAAAACGCCTTCTCACAGGATGGCGGGCTGGCCGTGCTCTACGGAAATATCGCGCTGGAAGGCTGCATCGTGAAAACGGCCGGCGTGGACGATTCCATCCTCAAGTTCACCGGCCCCGCGCGCGTCTATGAAAGCCAGGACGCGGCGGTCGAAGGCATCCTGGGTGATGAAGTGCAGGCGGGCGAAGTCGTGGTGATCCGCTACGAAGGCCCCAAGGGCGGCCCCGGCATGCAGGAAATGCTCTACCCGACCAGCTACCTCAAATCGAAGGGCCTCGGCGCGAAGTGCGCGCTGCTGACCGATGGTCGCTTCTCCGGTGGGACTTCGGGCCTGTCGATCGGCCACGCCAGCCCCGAAGCAGGGGAGGGCGGGGCGATTGCGCTGGTGGAAACCGGCGACGTGATCGAAATCGACATTCCGGGCCGCACGATCAACCTGATGATCGACGATGCCGAACTGGCCGCTCGCCGCGAGACGATGGAAGCCAAGGGCGATGCCGCATGGCTGCCTGCGCAGCCGCGCGGACGCCGCGTTTCGCCGGCGCTGGAAGCCTATGCCGCCATGACCACCAGCGCCGCACGCGGTGCGGTGCGCGACGTCAGCCAGATTACGCGAGGTTCGCAGAAGTGAGGCTTGCCCCGGTCGCGCTGGTACTGCTGCTCGCGGCCTGTGGCGAGAATGGCGAGGTTGGCGAAACGCCTGAGGACTCCGCATGGGGGCAGGGAAATATCGATTGCTCGCTAAACGGTGCGGGCGGCTTCGGGCACGACTGTACGATGGAACGGCACGAGCAGGAGGGCGAGAACTTCCTGATCGTCCGCCATCCCGACGGGGCTTTCCGCCGCTTTGAACTTGGCGTGCCGGGCCGCGGTCTCATCACCGCTGACGGCGCCGAAGAGGCGGAAATCACCGACATGGGCGGCTATGTCGAAGTGCGCGTCGGGTCCGACCGCTATCACTTGCCGATTGCGGAATGACCGCCGCCTATCCCCAGCAGATCCTGACGGCATCACAGATGCAGGCCGCCGAGCAGTTATTGCTCGATGGCGGCGAAACCATCGAGAGCCTGATGGAACGCGCCGGGGCAGGCGCGGCCGACTGGGTCTGGCGCGTGGCGGCACATCGTTCGGTGACCGTCCTTTGCGGCCCCGGCAATAACGGCGGCGACGGATACGTCATTGCCCGCGTCCTCGCCGAGCGTGGTGTGCCGGTGCAGGTCGTTGCGCCCATCTTGCCGAAGACCGATGCCGCCAAGACAGCGCGGGCGAAGTGGGGCGGTGAACCTGTGTCCGACGCTTCTGGTGAAGTGCTGGTCGATTGCCTGTTCGGCACCGGCCTCGGTCGGCCCCTCGACGACAGCCTTCTGGCGCATCTCAACACGCTGGCGGCTGCGCACCCGATCCGGATCGCGGTGGACCTTCCCAGCGGGATCGACAGCGACAATGGCGAAGCGCTCAATGAAGGCCTGCCGCACTACCAGCTGACCATTTCGCTCGGCGCGTGGAAATATGCCCACTGGATGATGCCCGCCATGGCCGCGATGGGCGAAAGGCGGCTCGTCGATATCGGCGTCAGGCGGGTGCACGAAGCTGCCCGGCTATCCTCCCCGCCGCAATTGTTGGCGCCGGCACCCGACGCGCACAAATATACGCGCGGGCTGCTGGTGGTCCTGGCAGGGGAAATGCCGGGCGCAGCTGTCCTCGCTGCTCGCGCGGCCCAGCACGGCGGCGCAGGTTATGTGAAGGTGTTTGCGGGCGAGGAGGACGAGCGCTTTCCGGTGCCGCCAGACCTCGTCGTGGACCATGGATCGCTGTTCGACCTGGTGCGCGATCACCGTATCGACGCATTCCTCGTTGGCCCCGGCCTTGGCCGCAGCGACGAAGCCCAAGCGCGGCTCGACTGGGTGCTTGCCTGCGACTTGCCGACCGTTGTCGATGCGGACGCGCTGGCCTTGCTTGAGCCACAGATGCTGGAAGAGCGCGAATGGCCGATTGTAGCGACCCCGCATGCGGGCGAACTGGACGCGATGGCCAACGCCTTTGGTGTGGCGGGGCTCGACCGGATCGAACAGGCCATTGAACTGGCCGAGGGTATCGAGGGCGTCATGGTAGCCAAGGGACCCGATACGCTGATCGCGGCGCAGGGTTCGCCGCTCGCCATAATGCCACCCGCCACCAGCTGGCTGAGTACGGCAGGAACCGGCGATGTGCTCGCTGGCCTTGTCGCCAGTCGGCTGGCCTGTGGTGTGAACCCGCGCAAGTCGGCAGAGCAGGGTTGCTGGCTCCACGCTCTCGCAGCGCGCAAGGCAGGGCCGACCTTTACCGCAGGACAACTGATTGAGCGGGTGCCTGCTGCCTATGCGGAGTTGATGTGAGCGAACCCACCGAGATCATCCGCCTTGCCGCCAAGGGCGATGGCGTCACCGCAGAGGGCAAGCACGTGCCGCTATCTGCACCGGGAGACCTGTTGCTGACAGACGGAACGCTGCGGCCCGGTCCGCACCACGTCGAGCCGGCCTGCCGCCACTTCGGCACCTGCGGCGCTTGCCAGCTGCAACACTGCGACGAGGCGGCGCTGGCTGAATTCGTCAGCAACCGCGTGGCCTATGCGGCGCAATCGCAGGGGCTGGAACCGGAACTGGTCACTCCTGCAACACTGTCCCCGCCGCGCACGCGTCGGCGCGCCAGCCTGCGGGCGATCAATGGCGGCGGCCGCCCGCTGATCGGCTTTACGCAGGCTGGATCACACAAGGTCGTCGACATGCGCGAGTGCCATGTCCTGCTGCCCGAACTGTTCTCCGTAATCGAAGGCCTGCGCGGCTATCTTTCGCGCCTGAAGGGCAAGTATTCGATCGGCATCGAACTGACCCGCATCGACCAGGGCGTCGACCTTGGCCTTAGCGGTTTCACGCCCGAAGGCTTGGACCAGACGGAAGACCTGCTCGATTTCTGCCGCGACCAGGGACTGGCACGGTTGACACTGGATCACGGTTACGGGGCGGAAGGCTTCTGGGAGCCCGAACCCGCGACAGTAACTTTGGGCGGCGTGCCGGTGGCCTTCCCTGCAGGCGCCTTCCTGCAAGCAACAGCCCATGGCGAAGCGGCCTTGCTTGGCGCGGCGCAGGAATGGCTGGCCGATTGCCCGCTGGTGGCCGACCTGTTCTCCGGACTGGGGACCTTTGCCCTGGCATTGGCTACCAACGCGCAGGTACTGGCAGCCGAAGCCGATGGTGCAGCTTATGTAGCCTGTCGCCAAGCGGCGAACCGCGCCCACATGCCGGTCGACTGCCTCCACCGCGACCTGTTCCGCAATCCCGTGCGCGCTGAGGAACTGGCGGACTACGACGCCGTCCTGCTCGATCCACCGCGCGCCGGTGCGCGCACGCAGGTGGAGCAGGTGGCGCACAGCAAGGTGAGCCGCGTGGTCTATATCAGCTGTAACCCGTCCAGCTGGTCGCGCGATTGCGTGCAGTTGAAGGAGGCCGGTTTTCGCCTCGTCGAGCTGCGCCCGGTGGGGCAGTTCCGCTGGTCTACCCACGTCGAGCTGGCCAGCTTGTTCGTCCGCTAACCGCGCAAGGCCTCCAGCAGCTGCTCGTGCAACCATTCGCGCGCGTGCGGTTCGACGTAAGCGTGGCTGGCACCCTTGCAGACCTTCGTTTCTCCTTGCCACCCGGCGGCAAAGGCCTGTCCGGTGCGATCGTCACCCGCGATGAGAATGACATGCTGCTTGCCAGACGCAGCAAGCCCCTCGGCCAATTCCCGTGCCAGCGATGTCGGAGCAGCGACTTTCCCGGTTGCTGACGTCAGCCCCCTGAACAGTTTGCGGAAGTCGACCTGACCGCGCAGCAGTCGCAGCACCTCGCGCGGACTGCGCAGCTTGGCAAGATAGCGTGACCGGATTGCCGATGGCGGAGGCAGGGCATCGCCGCCTTCGTCTTCGTCAAAGGTCCACGGGTTGGAGAGCACAAGGGCATCGCAGCCTTCGCCTTGCATCAGCATCAGCGCGCTGGCGGCGTCGCAATTGCCAAAGGCGACCACGCGCTGCACCTGCGGACAGTGCGCGCGAAAGGCAGTGAGGGCGGCGAGAATGTCCGCGCGGCTCTCACGAAAACCGCGGTTTTCTCCCTCGCTGTCGCCGACGCCGCGGCGATCGAAGCGGAACACCGGGAAACCCTCTTCAGCAATATGGGCGGCAAGGGCTGCTTGTCCGGCAAAGGTGCCGGAACGTATCTCGTTGCCACCGCTGACAATCAGCAGTCCCGTGCTCGCACCGCCGTGGTCGACGGTGCCGACCAGTGTGTCGCCTTCGCAAACAAGTGTCAGGTGCTGCCGTGTCATCGCACCTGCTCCAACACCAAGGCGGCAAGCTTGTCCGCTTGATCCGGGTCGAAGGCGGGTTCGGCGCGCAGCCACAGGCCCGGGCCGCCAATATCTGCCTGCTTCACCTCGATCGTCGGGCCTTCCGGCGCGGTGGCAGACCCCAGTTTCTGCACCATGGCAGGACCGAGGTGATATCCTGCCAGCGCGGCTCCTTCGGTCCCGACTCGCGCTACCAGGTCATCGCGCGTGGTGGGCAGGCCCGCTTCCTTGTCGCTCAGCAGCTGCACACGGATCAGCCCGCGCAGCAGCGATGCGCCCGCAACGCTGGCATAGTGCACCCCTGACAGGGTGCCGGGATCGAGCAAGGCACCGCCACGCAAGGTCAGGACGTGGGTCGCCCCGAAATGATCGGCAGCAGCTTCGACGGCCGCGCGCCAACCGGTCAGTGTCTGTTCGGCGAGAGGCGCGAGGCTCTCGTTGGTCCCCGGCAGGTCAGGCAGGATCGAATCGACGCCGCCAGCATCCAGCCGCCGCATGACTTCGACGGTGAAGTGCCGCAGCTTGTTGGCTTCGTCGAACAGCGCGGGAATCACCAGCACGCGCGCGGAACGCTGCTGGTCGAAGCTCAGCGCGTATTGCTCGCCACCGGCAGGGCTGGGCCAGCTGCCGGTCAGCATCGGCTGTCAGCCTTCGTTGCGCTTTGCGGTGAGGTAGGAGAGCAGGCCGCCGTAGGTTTCCAGCATCTCGCCGTCGACCTCGTCGTCCTCGATGATGATGTCGAGGCGGTCTTCCAGCTCGGTGAGCAGGCCCGCGACGGCCATCGAATCGAGTTCGGGCAAGTGACCGAACAGGCCGGCGTCGTGATCGAGGTCGGCGATGCGTTCTGCCGAAAGGCCGAGGACATCCGACAACACCTGTCGCAGGATGAGGTCGGTATCGCCTTCCAGTTCGAGCGGGACGGGGAGATTGGTCGACATAACCGCGCCCTAGCCACGGCGAAGGCCCGAGACAAGCTTGCGTAGCATGGCCTTGGCGATTGCAGGCCAATTGCTCGGTGCGCCGGAGCGCAGGCAGGTGATCTGCCAGCGGGTTCGGACCTGCTCCATCCAGTCGCGCTTGTAGGGATCGTCTCCCGTGCCGAAATCGACCCATTCGACGTGGTCGGTGTCTATGACGTGCTCGAACAGGGCGGCGGTCAGCGTGGTGCCGGGAGACAGTTTTTGCGCGCCCTGGCGGTGCGCGAGTTTGTGGATGTAAGCGGTCTCGCCGTCCACGGTCCAGAATTGCGCAGCGATCGCCTGCCCCTCGTGACGGGCAATGGCGAACCGGAAGCGGCCCGCCTTGCTCTCGGCTTCGGCAAAGGCACGCAGCATGGCAGGATCGCCTTCCTCGGGCTTCCAGCTGTCGGCGTAGATATCCTCGTAGGCGGCCCAGTCGTCAGCATCGAAAGATGTCCGCAGAGTGGTCTCGACCTTCTTGGCCTTGCGCTTCAGCGTTGTGCGCAGCTGACCGGGGCGGTCAGCGAGGAATTCGGCGTAGGTGCGCCCGGCGACAGGCAGCACATGGTTGGTGTCGCAGGGTTCGGCGAAGACTACCCAGCCGCTCTTCTGGAAAGCCAGCATCAGGCGCTGCAAGGTGCCGTCTTCGTCGGGCAGCTTTGACAGCGTCACACGATCCGCGCGGGTGGCGAGGTCACGAGCGAGATCTTCTAGCAGTGCGGGACTGGTCAGGCCGGAGGTGCGCAGGTCGCTCCAGGTGAAGGCATACCAGTTGGTCAGCGCCTCCAGCCCGCCTTCCGACTGGCGCAGGGGCAGGGTGATCGCCTGCGTGCCTTCGCTGGCGGTAACGAACAGCGGCTGCATCCCGCTCTGTTCGAGCAGGGCAAACCATTCGGGACGTGCAAAAGGTCCTGCACAAGCCCAGTCATGGTCTTGCAGATCGTTAACCGTGTCGTGATAGCTGACCGCTGTCACTTTACTCGCTTGCTCCCGGAGCCCGATGTCCATCTCGCCTGATCCAACGCCCTATCCGCTCGATCACCTCGCGATGCGCGGGGCTGATGACGATGCGGCGCTGGTCCTGCGCGGCCAAGTGCTTAGCTGGAAGGACTTAAGAACCCGTGTCAGCCAACTCGCGGGTTGGCTTTCGCAGCAGGTGCCGGAAAAAGGCGCGCGGGTCGCGACCTGGGCGGCGAAGGGGGAACTGACTTGCCTGATGCCGCTGGCCGCAGCGCGGGCAGGGCTGGTCCACGTGCCGATCAATCCGCTGCTCAAACGGGCGCAGGTTAAACATATCCTTGAAGACTGTTCGGCAAGCCTGCTGCTTGCCAACGCCGCGCGGCTTGTTTCGCTGGAAGTCGGCGATGTCGGTTGCCCGCAGGTCGAAGAAAGGGCGGTTCTGGCGGCTGTCAGTGCCGCTCGGTCCCTTTCAGACCCCTCTGGACACGACCCGCAGGATCTCGTCGCGATCCTTTACACGAGCGGCTCCACGGGGCGTCCCAAGGGCGTGATGCTGAGCCACGCCAACCTGTGGCTCGGTGCAGTCAGTGTGGCGTACTACCTTGGCATGGCGCAGGACGACGTGACGCTGGCGGTTCTGCCGCTGAGCTTCGATTACGGGCAGAACCAGCTGCTCAGCACCTGGTATGCCGGTGGCTCGGTCGCGCCGCTCGACTACCTGACGCCGCGCGATGTCATCAAGGCGTGCAGCCGACACGGGGTGACGACGCTGGCTGCGGTTCCACCGCTTTGGGTGCAACTGGTTGACCAGGAATGGCCCGCAGAGGCAGTCGCGCGCATGCGGCGGATGACCAATAGTGGCGGGGCCCTGACCGAAGACCTTGTGCGCGATTTGCGCGGTATCTTTCCCGATGCGCGGCTGTTCCCGATGTACGGACTAACCGAAGCATTTCGCTCGACTTTTCTTGATCCCGCATTGGTCGACGAGCACCCGACCTCGATGGGCAAGGCCATACCCTTTGCCGAAATCCTGGTGGTCGACGAGGCAGGCGAAATCGCCAGCGAAGGTGAGCTGGTCCATTGCGGGCCACTGGTGGCGCAAGGATACTGGCAGGACCCGGAGCGCACCGCTGAACGCTTCAAACCCGCACCCGCAGCCTCACAATATGGCGGCATGGCCGTCTGGTCGGGCGACAGTGTGCGCCGTGCGGACAACGGTTTGCTCTATTTCCTCGGGCGCAGCGATGCCATGATCAAGAGCGCGGGCAACCGCATAAGTCCGCAGGAGATCGAGGAGGCGGTAATCGCGACAGGATTGGCAGACGAAGCCGTGGCTTTCGGCGTTCCCGACGTGAAGCTGGGTCATGCAATCCACCTCGTGGTGCGCGGCAGTGGTGACGAGGAGGGCCTGCGCGATGCCTTGCGGCGCGAGCTGCCCAATTTCATGCAACCGGCGGTGATCCGCTGGGTGGAGGCCATGCCGCTCAATCCCAACGGCAAGATCGACCGGGCATTGCTGGCGAGGGAAGCAGCATGAAGGCGCTAGGCCCAATCCCGCCGGAATACACCGCCAAGGACGGTGAATTGGCCATCGGCGGCCGCACAGCCAGCGCACTGGTGAAGGAGGCTGGCGGAACCCCGCTGTTCGTCTATTCGCGCGACATGCTGGTGCAGCGCATGGACGAATTGCGCAAGGCCATGCCGGATCGGCTGAACATTCATTATGCGATGAAAGCAAACCCCTATGGGCCATTGCTCGAATTCATGGCAGACCTCGTGGACGGGCTCGATATCGCTTCTTCCGGTGAGCTGGAGATGGCGCGAGAGGCAGGATACCTGCCGCGCGAGATCAGTTTTGCAGGTCCCGGAAAGCGTGACAGCGAACTGTTTGCCGCCATTCGAGCAGGGGTGACGCTAAACCTCGAATCCGAGAACGAGGCGGACCGCGCCTTGCAGATGGGCAAGGAACTGGGCGTGGCCCCGCGCCTGGCCATCAGGGTGAACCCCAGCTTCGAACTGCGCGGTTCGGGCATGAAGATGGGCGGCGGCGCCAAGCCATTTGGCGTCGATGCCGAGCGCGTGCCTGCCATGGCGCGCAAGATCGTCGATGCCGGTGCCACTTGGCGGGGATTCCATATCTATTCGGGCAGCCAGGCACTGGATGCAGAAGCGATCATCGAGGCGCAGGGCCACGTGCTCGACCTTGCAGCGCAACTGGCCGTTGAAGCTGGCGTCGACGTGCCGCATCTCAACATGGGTGGCGGCTTTGGCATCCCCTATTTCGACAAGGACGAGCGGCTTGACGTCGCGGCCATCGGCGCGGCCTTGCAGGCGCGGTTCGACGACCTCCCGGACGTGCTGAAGGATACACAATTCGCCATAGAACTCGGCCGTTACCTCGTAGGCGAAGCAGGTGTTTATCTGACTGAAATCGTTGACCGGAAGGTAAGTCACGATACCACCTATCTGGTTACCGACGGCGGCTTGCACCACCAATTGGCCGCCTCGGGCAATTTCGGCACGGTCGTGCGCCGCAATTACCCTGTGGCCATCGCCACGCGCTTCGATGAGGAACCAGCGGAAGAAGTCTACGTGGTGGGTTGCCTGTGCACCCCGCTGGATCGACTGGCAGATGCCGCTCACCTGCCGCGCGCAGAAGTCGGCGACCTCGTCGCGGTGTTCTGCGCCGGGGCCTATGGTGCCAGCGCCAGCCCGGCAGCCTTCCTGGGGCAGGGGCCGGCCCGCGAAATGCTCGTCTGACGCGAGGCCTGCTAGGCATCTGAAAACCCGTCCCGTTTCAGGACACCCCCTCACAAACCCCCGCGAAACAGGCGTTTTGGGCCGAAAGGCTAACGCAATGTTCACCCTTTTTCGCGAGAAGCGAAGGCGGATCCAAAGGGGTGAGTTGCGTCCATAGCCAGCAAGGGCGTGGCAGCGACTTCCCCGAAAATTCGCGAAGGACGCTTTAATGCGCACGTCAAAGCCGGTTCACCTCCTCATAGCCTCCGTTGGCATGACGCTCAGCCTTGCCGGTTGCGCCACCAGCAGTGGTGGAGCCCAGCTGGAGCCCGCACGCTTCGTTTCCATGCAAGAAGAGCCGGGCGAGGAATACATCATCGGCCCGCTCGACAAGCTTACCATCCACGTCTGGCGTAACGACGAACTCGGCGCCGAGGTGCAGGTGCGCCCCGATGGCCGCATCACCACGCCGCTGGTGGCTGACATGCCCGCCGTGGGCAAGACGCCGACCATGCTGGCCGAGGATATCCGGCTGCAGCTGTCGCAGTACATCGAAGATCCGCTGGTGACCGTCATCGTGAACGAGTTCGCTGGCACCTTCAGCCAGCAGGTCCGCATTATCGGCGCCACGGCCGAGCCGGCCTCGCTGCCATACCGCGCCAACATGACCCTGCTCGACGCGATGATTTCGGTCGGCGGCCTGTCCGAATATGCGGCAGGCAACCGCGCGAAGCTGATCCGCTTCGATCGCGAAAGTGGCCAGCAGCGCGAATACGACCTGCGCCTGTCGGACTTGCTCCGCCGCGGCGAGAGCGACGCCAACGTGATGCTGCGTCCGGGCGACGTGATCATCATCCCCGAGAGCATGTTCTAAGCGAGGGGCGGGGCATTGAACCAACTTCTTGAAGAGCTGCGCGCTGGCATCTGGGCGGTCTGGAACCGCCGCTGGCTTGCGCTTGGCACCGCCTGGGGCGTCTGCCTGCTGGGCTGGCTGGCCGTCGCGCTCACCCCGAACAAGTACGAGAGCGAAACCCGCATCTTCGTGCAGCTGGACGACGTGCTGGCCGAACAGATCGGCATCGGCGCGGCCAGTCGTGCCCGCGATATCGACCGTATCCGCCAGACGCTGATCAGCTCGGTCAACCTCGAGAAGGTGGTGCGCGCCACGCGTATCGGTGACAGCGTGACTACGCCGACGGACATGGAAGCCGCCATCGAGCAGCTGACCCGCGATATCGAGGTCGTCAGCGAAGGCGAGAACATCTTTGAAATCACCGCCGCCAGTGGCCGTGGGGACCTGTCCGACAGCGAGAACGCCGAACTGGCTCAGGTTATCGCCCAGCAGATGATCGATATCTTCCGCGAGGAGAACCTTGGCGGTGCGCGCGGTGACATGCAGGATTCGATCGAATTCCTGAACCAGCAGCTGGCCGACCGCGAAGCCGAACTCGCAGCGGCGGAAGAGCGCCGTCTCGCTTTCGAGGCGGAGAACCCGGAACTGATCGGCGGGGCCCAGGCCATCGCAGCGCAGCTTGCTGCAACGCGTTCCGAACTGCGCAGTGTCGAGGCTGATCTTGCTGCCGCGCAGAGCGCGCTGGCAGGGCTCGACGGGCAGATCGCCAGCACGCCGCGCGTCCTCGTGACGCCGGGCAGTGGCGGTCCGCAGGCCAATCTTGCACAAGCCGAAGCAAACCTTGCTGCCTTGCGCGCGCGTGGCCTGACAAGCGAACATCCGGACATCGTCGCTGCCGAGCGTACTGTCGCCAACATGCGCGAAGCCGCCCAAGGTGCCAGCGCGCCAAACGGCACCAACAATCCGGCTTACACCACGCTGCAGACCATGCGCGTGGAGCGGCAGTCGAATGTCCTGTCGCTGCAGTCGCGCGCGGCTGCCCTGCGTTCGGAAATCGCTTCGATCACCGCCAGCCAGGCGCGTGAACCGGGTGCTGCCGCAGAGGCAACGCGCATCAGCCGCGACTATGAAGTGCTGCGCCAGCAGTACGACCAGTTGCTGCAGGACCGCGAAGAGCTGCGCCTGCGCGGGCAGGTGGAGAGCGAACGCAGCGCCGTGCAGTTCGAGGTGGTCGATCCGCCCACCACCCCGCGCGTGCCCGCTGCGCCCAATCGTCCGCTGCTGCTGATCGGCGTGCTTATCGTCGGCCTCGGTGCGGGTGCCGGCACGGCCTACGCGCTCAGCAAGCTGGGTTCGACCTTCGCCACCGCCAGCCAGCTGGAACGCAACCTGGGACTGCCGGTAATCGGTACGATCTCGCACACTTTCACCGAGGCCGGCCGCGAACTGCGCGCCAAGCGCCTAAAGTATTTCGCAGCCGGGGTCGGTGGCCTTGGCGTCATGTTCGTGGTGCTGATGGGTGTCGAACTCGTCCAGCGCGGCATGATGGCGTGAGGGGATAGCTATGACTGACCAGAGCAATCCACCCGAAGCCCCCAAGACGCTGCTCGAACGTGCCGAGGGCATGTTCGGCCTGGGCGGCTACAAGCCTGCGCCGGTTCCGAAGGAACTGAAGAAGCCGGTCAATCGCCGGATCGTGAAGCGCAAGGGTGAAGTGGAGCCGGTTGCGGCTCCTGCACACGTGCCTGTCGCTCCTGTTGTAGCGCCGCAGGTGGCTGCGCCGCCGGTCGCGGCGCCACAGCCTATGCCGGAACCCGCTCCGGTGCCGGAGCCGGTCTACGAGGATGTCGAGTTCTCCAAGGAAGTGCACCCGATAGATCGCGAATGCCTTGCCCGCTATGGCCTGATCCAGCCTGAAGGCCAGGTCACCGGCTTGCTGGAAGAATTCCGCATCGTGAAGCGTAAGGTGTTGCAGTCAGTCCGCAAGGCGCAGGAGGCGGGCAACGGCGCACTTGCACAGCGCGTGCTTGTCTGTTCGCCGCTGCCTGACGAGGGCAAGAGCTATTGCGCGGCCAACCTCGCGCTGGCCATGGCGGCTGAACGCGACAGTGAAGTGCTGCTGGTCGATGCCGATTTTGCGAAGCCCTCGGTCCTGAAGATGCTGGGCCTGCCCAAGGGCCCCGGCTTCATGGACGTTCTCGCCCGTGAAGACATGCAGGTTGAAGACTGCGTGATGGCGACCGATGTTGACGGCCTCTTCGTGCTGCCCGCGGGCAATCACACGACGGCAGACAGTGAATTCCTTGCCAGCCACCGCACCGCCGAGGTGCTGGACCGGCTGACCCGCGCCGCGCCCAACCGCATTGTCATCTTCGACAGCCCGCCCGCGCTCGCCGCGTCGCCTGCTGCCGAACTGGCCAACCATGTCGGACAAGCCATCGTGGTGGCCCGAGCTGACCGCACCGGCCAGAGCGCCCTCGAAGACGCGCTCACGCTGCTGTCGGCCTGCCCCGATCTCAAGCTGCTGCTCAATGCAGCCCATTTCAGCCCCAGTGGCCGCCGCTTTGGCGCCTACTACGGGGAGGAGGCGTGATCATGCGCATTAACCGGACATTCCCGCTGAGCCTGGCGATTGCCCTTGCGGCTCTGCCGCAGGTGGCACTGGCGCAAGAACGCGGTGAGCAAGGCGGCGAAGAATCCAGCGAAGGCGTGCGCACCTCGCGCACCGAAGTCGTGCCCTATATCGAGGCCGCGCAGGTTGTTACCGCGCAGCTTTCGCCGGGCGATGACGTGCTGACCTACACCCAGCTGGCCGCTGGCGTCGACACCACCATCGTCGGGCGCAACAGTGCCGCATCGGCATCGGTGCGCTACGAACACACCATCGGCTATGGCGATGCCTCGGACGTCGATACGCTGTCCGGCATCGCCCGCGCATCGCTGGCAGTCGCCGGTCGCGGCCTGACATTGGAAGCGGGCGGACTTGCTTCGCGGACGCGGGTGGAGGGCAACGGCTTTTCCACGATCGGCGGATTTGGTGGCAACGCCGCTTCCACCAGCCAGATCTACTCGGTCTATGCCGGTCCGTCGGTCCAATCGCGTACTGGTCCGGTCGAGATCAGCGGTTCCTACCGCCTCGGCTACACCCGCGTGGAATCGCCCGATGCCGTGGTCTTGACGCCGGGAGCTGACCCGGTCGACATCTTCGATGACAGCGTCACCCACAATGCGGCGGTCCGCTTCGGCGTTGCCCCCGGCACCGTTGCGCCGGTTGGCCTCGGCGTGGGGGCAGGCTGGAACCGGCAGGACATCTCCAACCTCGACCAGCGCATCGACGACAAGTACGTGCGCGCCGACGTGACCGTGCCGGTCTCGCCCAACGTCGCCCTGGTCGGCGGTGTCGGCTACGAAGACGTGCAGATTTCCAGCCGTGATGCCGTGCGCGACGCCAACAACCTGCCGGTGATCGGCCCGGATGGCCGCTACATCACCGATGACAGTCAGCCGCGTACGATTGCCTACGAGACCGACGGCATCATCTGGGACGTGGGTGTCATGTGGCGGCCCAGCCGCCGGACTTCGCTGGAGGCCCATGTCGGCCGCCGTTACGGTTCGACGACCTATTACGGCTCACTGGCCTACGCGCCCAATTCGAACTCCAGCTTCAACGTCTCGGTTTACGACAACATCACCGGTTTCGGCGGGCAGGTTACCACTGCACTGAATGGCCTTGGCACCGACTTTGCCGCCTTCCGCAACCCGATCACTGGTGACCTTGGCGGCTGCGTCGTCGGTGTCGAAGGCGACAACTGCGCATTGGGCCGCCTCGGCTCGCTGCGTGGCTCGGTGTTCCGCAATCGCGGCGTGGTGGCCAGCTATTCGATGGTGAGCGGACGCAGCTCCTTCGGTATCGGTGCCGGTTACGACCGTCGCAGCTTCATCGGCGGCGAAGACACCGTGCTTGAAGGCATCGACGGCCTCGTGGACGAAAGCGTCTTTGTCGCGGCCAACTTCAACCGCCAGCTTGATCGCGATTCCAGCCTTTTCGCCGGAGCCTCTGCCAGCTGGTTCAACGCCGGTGACGCCACGCTTGGCGACGGCATGGGTTATTCCGCCTCGCTCGCATACAACCGTGACCTGCTGCGCAACCTGACGGCAACCGCCGCAGTTGGCCTCGATGGCATCAGCCGCGACGACCTTCCCGACTTTTCAACCGCATCGGCCCTCTTGGGCCTGCGCTATTCCTTCGATTGAGGGGTCAACAGGAGAAAGACCCATGTTTGACAATTTCTACGGCCTCACCGGCAAGCCTTTCCAGCTGACGCCCGATCCGGAATTCTATTTCCGCTCGATCACGCATCGCAAGGCGCTGTCGTACCTTGGCTACGGCCTGGCGCAGGGCGAGGGCTTTATCGTCATCACCGGTGAAGTGGGTGCGGGTAAGTCGACCCTCGTCGCGCACATGATGGAAAGCCTCGACACCTCGGCTGTTACCGTGGCGCAGATCGTCACCAGCAAGCTGGACGAGGAAGAAATCATCCACGTTGTC
>JAUIIG010000088.1 GCA_030431875.1 Alphaproteobacteria bacterium | reverse complement strand
GTGCAAGGTAATTGCGCGCCCCGATTGCTTTTGCAGTCATCCGTCCGAGACAGTTGGTGACCGGAATTTGCCGGTCTTAATTTCCAGCCTAGACGGGGAAAAGAGATTTCGCCCACCGTGCATGCGGTGCGCAAACAGCGTGATGCGTCACGCACCTCCTTCCCTAGTCAAACGGACTCGTCCCTGCGGCATTAGCCGTGGGGCAACTTGAGCCGGTCGTTCGCACGAATACGCGGGCGGCCACAGTGAAGGAGTACGGCATGGATCGTTCGCAAAAATCTGATGCGGTCGCCGAGCTGAACAAGGTCTTCAACGAAGTTGGCGTGGTGGTTGTCACCCGCAACCTCGGCATGACGGTGGCCCAGTCCACTGAACTGCGTTCGAAGATGCGTGAAGCTGGCGCCAGCTACAAGGTTGCGAAGAACCGTCTCGCCAAGCTCGCCCTGAAGGACACCGATTACGCGGGTATCGAAGAGTATCTCTCCGGTCCCACCGCGCTGGCCTGGTCGGAAGACCCGGTCGCAGCCGCCAAGGCTGCTGTCGATTTCGCCAAGTCGAACGACAAGCTGGAAATCGTTGGTGGCTCGATGGGCACGCAGGTGCTCGACGAAGCCGGGATCAAGGCACTCGCCTCGATGCCCAGCCTCGACGAACTGCGTGGCAAGATCGTGGGTCTCGTCAACGCCCCGGCAACCAAGGTTGCCCAGGTCGTTACGGCACCCGCTGCCAAGCTGGCCCGTGTCTTCGGCGCATATGCCGCCAAGGACGCTGCCTAAGAGACGTCTTCTCGCACTCGAGACGAAACATCATGGGGCAGATAGAACGCCCCGCCCAAATTGGAGTGATACATCATGGCTGATATTGCCAAGCTTGTTGAAGATCTGTCGGCGCTGACCGTCATGGAAGCCGCTGAACTGGCCAAGGCCCTGGAAGAAGCATGGGGCGTTAGCGCCGCTGCTGCTGTTGCCGTTGCTGCACCTGCTGGTGGTGGCGACGCCGGCGCCGCTGCTGAGGAAAAGGACGAATTCGACGTCATCCTGACCGGCGACGGTGGCAAGAAGATCCAGGTCATCAAGGAAGTCCGCGCCATCACCGGCCTGGGCCTGACCGAAGCCAAGGCTCTCGTCGAAGGCGCCCCGAAGGCGCTGAAGGAAGGCGTGAACAAGGCCGAAGCCGAAGAGATCAAGGGCAAGATCGAAGCTGCCGGCGGCACCGTCGAGCTGAAGTAAGCTACTGCCCGCAAGGGCGCTTACAGCTTCTGATCCAACCGGATCACCAAGGGGGCGTCACCAGCGATGGTGGCGCCCTTTTAGTTTGCTTGTATTCAGTCCAGCGCGCATGCTTCAATCATGAAGTTGTTGAAAAGACTGTCCGCCTTGCTTGCTGCTTGCTGCGTGATTTTTGCCATCCCGGCCACCGCACAGGCGCGTTTCGATCTCGACGAGTATCTTCCCGAGGGCGAGGTTGAACCCAATGACTCCTTCGTCGCCTTCCTCGATCGCCCTGCAATTCTGGAAGAAATCCGGGAAGCAGACGCCCCCAGGCCAGTGCTGGTGCTGCTTGAAAGAAACCCATGGCTGATGGTGATCGGCTCCGACTCGCCCAGTTTCGCGTTGTATGATGATCGAACGGTCATTTACCGCGACGATAGCGGGTATCACAGCGTCGCCCTGTCCGAGGATGACTACGACGACTTGCTGCGCGCCGTGGCGGAGATCGACGATCCGGCCTCAAGTGGCTTTTACGATGTTGCAGCACTGATTACTGACCAGCCAACCAATCACTTGCTGCTCTACCTGCATGAGCCGGTCTACATCTCGGTCTACGGATCACTGAACAGCGAAGCGATTCTAGCAAGGCTCCCGGAAGACCTTCGTACTGCAATCGGAGTAATCCGATCTTATCGCTCCGACGATGCAGAGCCCTGGCTGCCAGACTACCTTGAAGTCATGCTGTGGGATTACAGCTATGCGCCGGAGGACTCGATCATCTGGCCGGAGGACTGGCCCGGCTTGGACGATCCAAACACTCAGCGCTGGGGGGAAGATTCCTACAGCATCTATGTTCCATCTTCCGAGCGAGAAGCTCTCATGACCTTTCTGCGCACGCGCAATGAACGCGGCGCAATCGAGTTAGATGGCCACAAGTTCTCGGCAAGCGTTCGTTACCCATTTGTTGGTGAAGCACTCTGGATGCCTTGAGCAAGACACCCAAGAGCAGACACCATCAAAGCGTCTTGAGGTAGTTCACGACGGCGTTGATCTCGGCCTCGTCGAGGCCCGGTGCGGGCATCAGGCCGCCGGGGACCACGGCGTTCGGGTCAGCCAGGTAGCGGCGCAGGTTGGCTTCGGTCCAGGTCACGTTCGCGCCTTGCATGGCGGGGCTGTAATTGGCACCGGCGACCGTACCGGCACGCTTGCCGACAATACCTGCGAGCGAGGGGCCGACTCCGTTCTGGCCAGGCGTGGTGCTGTGGCAGACGCCGCAGGTGGTAAAGGCTGCGGGCGGCGCTGCCGGAGCGGCCGCGACCGTCGCAGTCGCGCTCGGCGTGGCGCTGGGTGCGGGAGCCGGCGCGGCCTCTTCCTCGCCATCTTCCTCGTCGAGGATCTCAAGGGCTTCTTCCTCGTCGCCTTCCTCAACGGCGTCATGGATCTCGCGCGAATCGGCCAGGTTCTCTGCGTCGACCGAGGCCACGTCCTCTTCCAGTTCCTCGTCGGTGGGCGCGCCGCAGGCGGTCAGCGCCAGGGCGAGAGCGGTCGAAGTGGCGAGAGCTAGGGTAATGCGCATGATGTCCTTCCAAAAAGGGCTTGTCCGGAGAAATAATCTGGCAGCCCTTTAGGCGCGAACTGCCCTGATCGGCAAGTGTCGCGGCGCGATGTGGCCGCAGGGCCGCACCGGCGAGGCAAAGCTGCATCACGTGGGGCATTTGCCTTTCCCCCGTAACGGGGCGCGCCTATCCGGTCCGGCTGCTTTCGGCAGAAACCATATGCGGCCCGTTGCCCACCCTCCCACGCCCGGCTGGAAAGCCGAGACGCGCGAAACGCTCCGCCTCGCGGGGCCGCTGGCGCTCGCCAACCTGCTGCAGATGCTGACTTACGCCATCGACGTAATGTTCATCGCGCGGCTGGGTCCGGACGAGCTGGCGGCCTCGGCGCTGGCCGTGGCGCTGTTCGGCCTCGTCTTGTGGGCATTGCAGAGCCTGACCGGCGCAGTCGCCCCGATCATGGCAGCAGAACTCGGCGCGCGCGGACCGGCGCTGCGGCCCGTGCGCCGCGCCATGCGCATGGCCATGTGGCTCTCGGTGATCGTTTCGGTTGCCGGCATGGGCGTCTGCGCCCTGCTCGGCCCGCTGATGCGTGCGACCGGGCAGGAGCCGCACATTGCCGCGCTCGCCACCTCCTACATGGAAGTCCTGTTGTGGTCTGCCCCGCTGATGATCATGGCCGGCGTGCTGCGCAATTTCGTCGCCACGCTGGGACGACCGATCTTCGCCACCGCGATCACTGCGCTGGGCATCGGGGTGAACGCGCTGGGGAACTACATGTTCATCTTCGGCAACCTGGGCGCGCCCGAAATGGGGCTGCCGGGTGCCGCCGTGGCGACCTTCATCACCTCGGTCGCGATCCTGTTGATGTATGCCCTGGCCATCCGCTTCGATCCGCGACTGCACCGCTACCATATCCTCGGCTACTTCTGGCGCCCCGACTGGCCGCGCTTCGTCGAGATCGTGAAGATCGGCACGCCGATCGCCATCACCGTGATCGCCGAAGCCGGGGTGTTCGGGTCGGCTGCCTTCCTGATGGGCCGCATCGGCGGGCTGGAGCTGGCCGCGCACACCGTGGCGCTGAACCTTGCCGCCTTTGCCTTCCAGGTGCCCTTCGGCGTCGGCCAGGCGGCGACCATCCGCGTGGGCTACTTCCTCGGCGCGCGGGACAGCCTTGGCATGGGTCGCGCGGGCTGGAGTGTTGCGTTCGCCGGGTTGCTGGGCTGCTCGGGCTTCTCATCCGCACAGACGGGCACCGACGGCGGCGACGGTGGCGGCTCGAGCTCGACCGGGTCCGCGGTCACGAGCACCTCCGACCCCACCGCAGCGTCGGCCGAAGGCAGCGGTCACGCCTCGAGCAGCACGAGCGCCGCGCCACCCGAGACGTCGTCCTCGTCCTCCGCAGATGCCGAGAGCTCGAGCAGCACGGGCACCGAGAGCCGGGGGCCCTACCCCATCGTGCTCGCGCATGGGTTCTTCGGGTTCGAGGACTTCGCGGGCGCAGGGTTCGTCGACTACTACTGGGGTGTTCGCGAAGACCTGGCCGAGCATGGCGAGGGCGAGGTTTTCACTCCCGCGGTCGACCCCTTCAACGACTCCACCACCCGCGGCCTTCAGCTGCTGGCCGCCGTCGAAGGCGTGCTGGAGACGACCGGGGCCGAGAAGGTGAACCTCATCGGCCACTCCCAAGGTGGCCTC
>JAUIIG010000044.1 GCA_030431875.1 Alphaproteobacteria bacterium | reverse complement strand
CACGACCTTGGCGACGCATTCCGGATGCATCTTGGCCACTTCGCGGGCGAAGATGCCGCCCAGGCTCCAGCCGATCAGGACCACCTGCTGCCCGTACCGCTGGTGCACCGACTGCACGCGCTCGGCCAGGATGGCGATGTTCTGCGGCGTGGGCCCATAATTGTAGCCCAACCCCCAGCGCTTCACCTTGTGCCCCGCGCGCTCCAGCTGCCGCGCCATGAACTTCATCCGCCACGGTGCCGTGGCGAAACCCGGCAGGAGGATAATGACCTTGGGATTTTCCGCCGGCTCGATCGCCAGCGGCGGGGAGAACTTGCGGGCCAGCGGGGTCAGCAGGAAACCCGCTTCAGCGAGGAAGAGCCGCAACGGCGGCGTGTGAGCGTTTTGCGGGGCGGTGCCCGTCACCAGCCGCGCGCGGCGCATGACCGAGGTGCTCACGCCGCGCGCGAGGTCAGCAACTCGTCGGCCCAGTGGCAGCGGTGCTTCGTCCGGATGGGTCATGGTTGCACAACGCCAAGCGCCGCGACAACGAACGAACCCGAATTCAGTGCAATGCGGCTCATGTCCGCATGTTTAGCTATGCTTAGCTGCAGTCGCCAGAGCGTTCGGTGGTCACGCGCAGGACAATGTTGGCCTCGCCGTGGCCGGGGATCGGCTGGACCGACTGCATCTCCAGGATGGAGCCGGTTTCGCCCTGCGTCCCGGTGATCGTGATATTGCCCTGAGGACCGTCTTCGGCGAGGCAGGACATGGTCATGTTGATCTCGGTGCCGTCAGCATTGATGCGCGAGACGGTGCAGCTGTTGTCGGTCATCGCCGAGATCCACGATTCGCGGTCCATGGCTTCGGTGACGCAGAAGCTGGGCTGTTCACCCGCACCCTCGGCCACGGCGGCGCGCAGGGCATCCATGTCGATGGAGGAAGCGCCCGGCACTTCGACCGAGACCAGTTCGACGTTGGTGGCATACTCGCCCGGCATGGGCAGCTCGATGTTGTCGACGTTTTCGGCCAGGACCTCGTTCATGGCCAGGGCCTCGTCGGTAAGCTCCTCGTCGGCGTCGCTGCTGCAGGCAGCCAGTGCGACGGCGGCCATGAGCGGCAAGGCCCGAGTCAGCTTCGGGCTCAGGGCATGGGTGAGGCGCATCGGTAATCCCCTACAGGCAAGTGGCGGAAATCCCGCCGAGTTTCGCCTGCAGGGTTACCTGTGCGCCGCCACCCTGCCAATTGCGGCCTGCGGCAGCGTCCCAAAACCGGGCAGGTGCGCCCGGTTATGGTTACCGCGTTTCGTCTAGCTGCAGTCACCCACGCGTTCCATGCCGATGCGCATGGACAGGCGGCGCTCGCCGCCATCGGCTGCTTCGACTGCGGTCATGGTCATTTCCGACGAGGTCGCGGTCTGGGTGCTGTCGACAGTGACATTGGCGCTGCCGCCACCGCCCGCTTCGCAGGTCATCTCGGCATTCATGTCGTTGCCGGAGGTGGTCAGGCTGGTGATCTCGCAGTCACCGTTCTGCATGGATTCGGCAACTTCCATCATGCCGCCGTTGAGGTCTTCCTCGCTCATGCACTGCGGCGGGGCCATCGAGCCCATCATTTCGAAGAAGGCACGTGCCTGCTGCAGCTCTTCGGGGCTGGAATCCGGGTCTTCCAGTTCCAGCACTTCCATGCTCAGCTGGTAATTGCCCGGCTGCATGGGTTCGCGATCTGCCACGGCAGCCGACATTTCTTCAGCCGAGATGACGCCGTCGCCATCGGCATCGGCACTGCCGGTTTCGCCGCAGGCGGCAAGGACCAGGCCGAGAGCAATCGGCGCGGCGAGAACAATACGCATGTGAATTTCCCCTTGAGGGCGCGCAGCACCGTGCCGACGCGTCTATCGGAGCAATCGATAACAAGCACTTGGCATTGTGCCAACGCGCTTGCGCAGATTTCTGTTGTCAGCAGTCCCCGGTGCGGGTGCCAGTGATCGTGCCGTTCATGGTCATGTCGCCCATGGGCGTACCGCTGACGACCGAGTTGATGTCCATGGTGTAGCTGTCGGCGCCGAAGCTGCCGTTCATGCCCACCGTCGAGGTGCTGCCGTCGGGCGAGCTGCAGGTCATGCGGATGTTCATCGTGTTACCCGACCGGTCAAACTCGTCGTAGGAGCAGTTTTCCTGCCCTTCGCTGCCGAAGAAGCTGGCATCGGGGCGCGATACATCTTCCTGTGTCAGGCACTGGCTGGTGGTAATACCTTCGCCCATCTGGGCCTGGATCATATCGACGACTTCCGCCGGCGCGCCGGGCATGGAGACTTCAGTGAAGGTAACGGTCTGGCTCCACTGGCCCGGCTCCATCGCCATGTCGCCGCCGCTTGCGGCTTCGGCCATGGCTTCTTCCTGCGTGATGGTGCCGTCACCGTCGGTATCTGCATTGCCGCTGTCTCCGCAGGCAGCCAGCGCCAGGCCGGCGATTATCGGCAGAGTGATTACAAGACGCATAGTTCCCCCCAATTGAACGCCGCCCTGGCGGCACATTGGGCAATCATAACAACCACAAGTCCGCCTGCCAACGCGCAGGGTGCGCGGGAGCTGTCAGCAGTCGCCGGTACGGGTGCCTTCCTGCACCGCGATGACCCGGTAGGTGTGCGACTGGCTGGTGGCCGGATCGACCACCGAACCTTCCATCGACACCACCATGCGGTAGCTGTCCTCCGCTTGGTCGATACCTACGGTCAGGCGCGGGCTTGAGGTCATGTTGCCCTGCCCGATCTGGCACACGCCGGTACCGTCCACCCGCGTCGGCGTCACGGTGTAGCTGTCCATGGTGCATTGGCCCATGACCTGCCGGTTGATGTCGTCTTCCTGCCAGTCGACATCGGTGAACTTGGGTTCGCCGCAGCGGTTTTCGCTGCCCTGGATGGCAGCAAATTCGGGCGGCATCTGTTCCAGCGGCAGGATCATCCCGTCGAAGGTGACGCTATCGACCTCTGTCGCCAATTCCCACTGGCCGTAAAGCGGCGTGTTCTCGGGGTCGTCGCCAAAGCAACCGGCAAGTGCAGGCATGGCCAGCAGCGGCAGGAATACAGACTTGCGCATCGGGTCCTCCGTCGATTGCCCGGATGGTCAGGTGCCGGGAATATAGGGCAAAGTGGTAAAGATCGGGCAAACCGCGTTGCCATTTCGTTCCGCGTGACCCATATCCCCCGCCATGGCCGAACTTGTCATCCGTCGCGGACTGGAAGAGCCGGATACGTCCGGCGAATTCACCCCGCACCGCCCCGCGCGACCCGACAAGGTTGAGGGCGGCAAGCCGTTCAAGCTGGTTTCCGATTACGAACCTTCTGGCGACCAGCCCACGGCCATCGCCGAACTGGTGGCCGGTGCTCAGGATGGCGAGCAGACGCAGGTGCTGCTGGGCGTGACCGGCAGCGGCAAGACCTTCACCATGGCCAAGGTGATCGAGCAATTGCAGCGCCCCGCGCTGGTGCTGGCCCCCAACAAGATCCTCGCCGCGCAGCTGTACGGCGAGTTCAAGAGCTTCTTTCCCGAAAACGCGGTCGAGTACTTCGTTTCCTACTACGACTATTACCAGCCGGAGGCCTACGTGCCCCGGTCGGACACCTACATCGAGAAGGAAAGCTCGGTGAACGAGGCGATCGACCGGATGCGCCATTCGGCCACCCGCGCCTTGCTCGAACGCGACGACGTACTTATCGTGGCCTCGGTCTCGTGCCTTTACGGTATCGGTTCGGTCGAGACCTATTCGGCGATGATCTTCGACATCAAGGCGGGCGACACGGTCGACCAGCGCGAGCTGATCCGCAAGCTGGTGGCCTTGCAATACAAGCGCAACGATGCCGCCTTCGCGCGCGGCAACTTCCGCGTGCGCGGCGACAACCTGGAACTGTTCCCCAGCCACCTGGAGGACACCGCCTGGCGCATCAGCTTCTTCGGTGACGAGATTGAGGACATTGCCGAATTCGACCCGTTGACCGGCAAGAAGGGCCAGAACCTCGGCAAGGTGCGCGTCTATGCGAATTCGCACTACGTCACGCCCGGTCCGACGATGAAGCAGGCCTCCGAAGCCATCAAGTTCGAGCTGGCGCACCGGCTGGAAGAATTGCAGTCCGAAGGCCGCCTGCTCGAAGCCCAGCGGCTGGAGCAGCGCACCAATTTCGACCTCGAGATGATCGCCGCCACCGGCTCCTGTGCGGGCATCGAGAACTACAGTCGCTTCCTGACCGGCCGCCTGCCCGGCGAACCGCCGCCGACTCTGTTCGAATATTTGCCCGAAAACGCCCTGTTGTTCGTCGACGAGAGCCACCAGACGGTGCCGCAGATCGGCGCCATGGCGCGCGGGGACCATCGCCGCAAGCTGACGCTGGCCGAATACGGCTTCCGCCTGCCCAGTTGCATCGACAACCGGCCGCTGCGCTTCAACGAATGGGACGCCATGCGCCCGCAAACCTTCGCGGTCTCGGCAACGCCGGGATCGTGGGAGATGGAGCAGACCGGCGGCGTCTTTGCCGAACAGGTGATCCGTCCCACCGGCCTGATCGATCCGCCGGTGGAAGTGAAGCCGGTCGAGGACCAGGTGCAGGATTGCATTGCCGAGGCCAAGGCTGTTGCGGCCAAGGGCTATCGCACGCTTGTCACCACACTAACCAAGCGCATGGCCGAGGACCTGACCGAGTTCATGCACGAACAGGGCGTGCGGGTGCGCTACATGCACTCCGACGTCGAGACGCTGGAACGTATCGAGCTGATCCGCGACCTGCGCCTTGGCGTCTATGACGTGCTGGTCGGCATCAACCTGCTGCGCGAAGGCCTCGACATTCCCGAATGCGGGCTCGTCTGCATCCTCGATGCCGACAAGGAAGGCTTCCTGCGTTCGGAGACCTCGCTGATCCAGACCATCGGCCGCGCCGCGCGCAATGTGGATGGCAAGGTGATCCTCTATGCCGACCGCATCACGGGTTCGATGGAACGCGCCATGGCGGAGACCGAGCGTCGCCGCGAGAAGCAGCGTGCCTACAACGAGGAACACGGCATCACCCCGCAGACGATCAAGCGCGCCATCGCCGATATCGTCGCCCACACCGCCGCGCAGGACGGAGTCACCGTCGACACCGGCGACGACGAGGTGAACAACCTCGTGGGCCACAACCTGCGCGCCTACATCGAAGACCTCGAAAAGCGCATGCGTGCGGCTGCTGCCGATCTCGAATTTGAAGAGGCGGGCCGCCTCCGCGACGAAATCCGCCGACTCGAGAACGAGGAACTGGGTCTCGAAGAAAAGCGCGCCCCGATGGTGGGCCGCAGCAACGAGGGCAAGCCGGGCACACGCAAGATGCGCTACGGCAAGACGCAGCGGAAGATGCGGTAAAGACGGCTCATTTCGACCAGCGGCGATCTTCGTTCGACAAGCGCCGAGCGCGCCGATTGCCACTCCGTCGCTGCCCGGTCAAAATCCCCACCAGTAACTTCGGGGGTCTCCTACATGCGCAGTTCACTCTTCACCGGCTTCGGCCTTGCCGTCGCCATCACCCTTTCCACACCCGCCTTCGCGCAGGTCTCGATTGCCGAGGCCGTGGCCTCGCCGGACCGGTTCGAAGGCGCGCTGGTGATGGACGAGGGGCGCAAACCGGCCGAGGTACTGGCATGGGCCGGCATCGCAGCGGGCATGGACGTTGCCGATGTGATGCCGGGGCTTGGCTACTGGACCGAGATGATGGCGCCCATCGTTGGCCCCGAAGGCTCGGTCGCGGCCTTGCAGCCAGCGCAATTCTACAACGAGGAGCGCGCCAATGCGCTGTGGGATTCGATCCTCGCCGCCAATCCCGGTGCGGCCCGCGTGCGCTATCCGTTCGACCAGTTCGCCTATGCTGCCGAAAGCTTTGACCTTGTGTTGATCAACAACAGCTACCACGACATCTACTGGCAGTCCGAACAGTACCAGATCCCGCTCTCCGACCCGGACGAGATGGTCGCAGGCCTGTTCGCCGCCACCCGCCCTGGCGGCCACGTGGTGGTGATCGACCATGCTGCTGACGCCGGCAGCGAACCGCGCGCCTCGGTCGATGCCATGCACCGGATCGCCGCCGACGTCGTCATCGCCGATTTCGAACGCGCGGGCTTCGTGCTGGTGGACCAGAGTGACCTGCTCGCCAACCCGGCGGACGATCACTCCCTGAGCGTGTTCGACGAGGCGTTGGACGGCTTTTCGGACCGTTTCATGCTGAAGTTCATGAAACCGGAGGCCTGACCCGCCAGCGGATTGACCTTGGCGCGTGCAGCGGCCAATCCATTGCCCATGAGACTCACGCACCTGCTCACCGCCACGGCCGCTTTTGCGCTGGCCGCCACCGCCACGCCTGCCATGTCGCAGGATAGTGAAGCCTCCAGCCCGGCCGCGCCGGAGCCACAAGTACGCACGGTCGACATGTCGGGCACCTTTGGCGGACAGCGGATCGATTACCGCGTCACCATGCAGGAAAACCTGCTGACCGCCGACGACGGCACGCCGGAAGCCATGGTGGTCACCACCTCCTATGTGCGCACGCCAGCCGATGCCTCGCGCCCGGTGTTCTTCCTGTTCAACGGCGGACCCGGCTCGGGATCGGTATGGTTGCAGATGGGCGCCTTCGGCCCCGTGCGCGTGGCGATCCCGTCCGACGCACAGGACGATGGCGGCCCGCCCTATCCAATCCTGCCCAACCCCGACAGCCTGCTCGACGTGGCCGACCTCGTCTTCATCGACCCGCCGGGGACGGGCTTCTCCTACCTGCTCGAAGGTACCGATCCGGGCCGCTACTACGGGCTGACGCAGGATGCCGAGGCCGTGGCGCAGGTGATCCGCCTGTGGCTGAACGAGAACGGGCGCTGGAACAGCCCCAAGTACCTTGGCGGCGAAAGCTACGGCACCACCCGCACGGCAACGGTGGTCAACCAGCTGGAAGGCTCCACCTACAACGACGTCGGGCTCAACGGCCTGATCCTGATTTCGACCATCCTCGACTTCGCCGCACGCGAGCCAACGCCGGGCAACGAGATGGCCTATGTCGTCACCCTGCCCAACATGGCCACCGCCGCCTGGTATCACGGCCGCGTCCAGGCCGAGAGCGCCGAGGCGATTGCCGACGAAGCGCGCCAGTTCGCCATCGGCCCCTACATCACCGCCCTGCTGCAAGGCGCGGACCTGCCTGCCGATGAACGCGCCGAAGTGCGTGCCGAGCTGTCTCGCCTCACCGGCCTGTCCGAGCGCTACCTCGAACAGGCAGACCTGCGCGTCACCTCGCAGCGATTCTACAAGGAACTGCTGCGCGACCAGGGCCTGACGATTGGCCGCCTCGACGCGCGCTATACCGGCACCGATTTCGACGATGCCGGTGAGACGCCAGACAACGACCCCAGCTTTTACGGCATCGACGCGGGCTATACCGCCGCAATCAATGCCTGGACGCGCGAAAGCCTGGGCTGGGAGACGCGCCGCGAATACCAGTCGATCGGCGGTATCGGCGGCATGTGGGACTGGTCGCTCAGCGGACGCGGTCGCAACGCTTATCTCAACGTGGCACCTTATATCGGGCAGGCCATGCGGCAGAACAGCGGACTGCGCACCTTCGTGGCGCAGGGCTATTACGACTTTGCCACGCCGTTCTTCGGAGCCGAGCTGTCACTCAATCGCACTGGCATCCCGCAGGACCGGGTGCAGTTCCACTATTACGACGCGGGCCACATGATGTATGTCCGCGACGAGGACCGGCACCAGCTTTCGGAAGATATCCGCGCCTTCATCCGTTCGCGGTAAGGCGCCTGGCGGCGGCTATTCGTCGCACCCGGGATAGACCTGCTCCCCGGCAATCGCGCGTTGCAGCTGGGCGAAGGTCCATTCGTTGCCGACCGTGAAGAAATCCAGCATGGTCTCCCATTCGGGGCCAGTGCCATAGCCCAGTCCCCAGATGGTGAGACGGGTCTGGCCCGGTGCAACCTCGTCGAACTCGATCACCGAATAGAGGTGCTCGCGGCGGGCGTAGATCGTCTCGTTCATCCAGGATGCTTCGCGCTGCGGCTCAAGGTTGGCCTGCAGGGTGATCAGCCGTCGGGGAACGAAGTTGACCACGGTGTTCTCGATCCAGCCATGGTCTTCGGGTTCGGCGCAAGCGTCGTAGTTGGTGCGGATCATGCCGCCGGTGCGCAGGTCGACATGGCCAACGGGTGCCATCCAACTGCTTACACCTTCGCCAGTACTGAACAGCATCCACGCGTGGTCGAGGCCGGTGTCCAGCACCATGGTCTGACGCAGGACCTGTTCGGAATCGCTGACAACAATGCGCTCGCTTTGCACATCCTGTGCGGCAGCAGGCGAGATCAGCGCGAAAGCTGCGGCGGCGAGACCAAGTTTTTGAAACATGGTGCCGATTGTTCTGACAGTGACCCCAACAATCAAGCCCGAACTGCCGCAGCCTACCGCTCCACCTCGCAATATTGTTCCACTGCGGCGACCAGTTCGTCGAAATTGCCGGTCGAACGGTGGGTCTCGATATTGATGTCGCCATAGTCGCCGGAAGTCTTGTTCAACTGGCTGATCCTGCGCGCCATCGGCTTGATGGGGAAATTGCCGGCATCGCTGATGTGCACGGCGAGGACGCGGTAGAGGCTCATCTTGCGCACGGCCACGCGTTCGATCCTGTCCCACGGCAGCACGGCCTTGAGCGCGGACGGATAGGTGATGCCGTCGGGACCGATTTCAATCTCCACCCCCTTGCGCAGGGCCTTGGGCACGAAGGCCAGGCCGACAATGATGGCGAACCAGCCGAACCACGGCAGGAATTGCACGATTGCCGCGAGGCCGCGAGCCCGGCGCCTGCCGCCCGTTGTCGCCATCTCCGGCATCAGTGCAGAGAAGTCGACCAGCACGAATACCAGTCCCAACACCACGATAAGTCCGATCAGCAGGCCCATCCGGCCTGCCGAGCGATGTGCGACATAGTTGCTGGTTCCGACCACGCCTTGCCTCCCTGATTCCCGGGCGAGAATAGCCGGCAACCGACGCCGTCCAATGACAGGGATATGGCTGCCACAGCCATGGGTGCCGCCTCGGTAACAGCGGAAATTCGGGACAAACTGCGCCTGCCGCTTGATACCGGACGAGCGGCAGCGCATCGGGATGGCCATGCGGCGCGCCCTGCCTATCCTCCTGCTCCTGCTTGCAGCCTGCGACCGGCAGGCCGAGGTGCCGCGCGACGACGTGCAGCGCGTGTCGCTAGAGGACATGGAGCCGCGTCAGGCCCAGGCCGATCCCTCGCCCGATACCAGTGCGGCAAGCTGGAGCGTGGCGACCAACGGACAGGCAATCCGCTTCGGCAACGAGGGGGAACCGCCGCTGCTCACGCTGGCTTGCAACATCGACGGCGACCCACCGGAAATGGTGATCATCCGCCACGCCCGCGCCTTGCCCGGACAAGGCGCGCTGTTTCCCGTGCTGGGCAACGGCATGACCAGCCGCTTCATGGTCGACGCGACGCTGGGCGACAACGAGTGGCACTGGGAAGCACGCCTGCCTGCGGACGATCCGCAGCTGGATGTCTTCGCCGGACCGCGCGACCTGCTGGCGACACTGCCGGGACGTGGATCGCTGGAAATCGCGGGCAGCCGGATACCGGGCGAATTCCTCGAATGGTGCCGGGTGGGCGGGCGGACGCCGCAGGTCGAGAATGACCCGCAAACTCCGGCGGAAGAACCCGCCGTTTAGTTTGCCTCAGTCGCGAGGTCCGCAAGCATGTCCGGCGTCAGCACCTGCGGCAATTGCTCGCCTTCGCCGCCTGCCGGATACCACATGTAGAGCGGGACGCCTGCCGCACCGCGCGCTTCAAGGTAGCGGGTGATCTCCGGATCGTTGCGCGTCCAGTCGCCGCGCATGGCGACCACGCCTGCTGCCTCGAACGCCTCGCGCGTCGTGTCGCGCTCGATGGCAACCTGTTCGTTGACCTTGCAGGTGAGGCACCAGTCGGCAGTGAACCACAGGAATACCGGCTGCCCTGCGACCCGTGCCTCGGCCAGCGCCGTTTCCGAATAGGACACGGGATCGAGCAGGCTCTCGGCGGAGGCGACCTGATCTTCCACACGGAAGGGCAGCGAAATGGCGAAATAGAGTAAGGCGAGGCTCGCCAGGCCGGTCATCACGAGACTGCGATGGCGCAGCGAGACCACGATAACGATCACCAGCACGCCGATGGCCAGCGCGCCAAAGGCAAAGTGTGCGCCGCCCAGTCGCCATGCCAGCCAGACCAGCGCCAGCGCGGTCAGTCCCATGGGCACGGCCATCACCTTGCGGAAGGTTTCCATCCAGACCCCCGGCTTGGGCAGCACGCCGCGCAGAACCGGCACGAAGCCGAGCAGCAGGAATGGCAAGGCCAGCCCCAACCCCAGAGCGGCGAACAGCAGCATGGCTTGCGGTGCAGGCAGCAGCAGTGCCGCTCCCAATGCCGCAGCCATGAACGGCCCGGTGCAAGGAGTGGCGACGACAGCGGCCAGCAAGCCGGTCATGAAAGCGCCACCCTGCCCGCGCGAGCGGATCGGCAGGCTGGGCAGTTCGAACAGCCCGGCAAAGTTGGCGCTGATCATCACGGCCAGCACCAGCAGCGCGGCGACCACCAGCGGCTCCTGCAATTGGAAGGCCCAGCCGACCTGTGCCCCGCCCGCGCGCAGCACCAGCATCAGCGCACCCAGCGCAAGGCAGGCAAGCACCACGCCAGCGGTATAGGCCAGTGCCTCGATCTTCGCCTGCTTCTCCTCGCCTCCCGCACGCGCCAGCGCCAGCGCCTTGAGGCTGAGGATGGGGAAGACGCAGGGCATGAGGTTGAGCAGCAGGCCGCCCAGCAGCGCCCCGCCGAGCAATAGCACCAGCGGCGTTTCCAATGAGCGACTGGCAATGCGCGTGCCGCCCGTCGGCACTTCGCCGGTCTCGGCAATGAAGCGCAGGCCCTGTCCGTCGTTGCCGAACGAGAGCATGCCTTCAATGTCGGCCGGTTCATCGCGCAGGCCGCCACGCGGGATCTCCGCCACCAGCAGGTCCCCGTCGCGGTAGAACACCTGCTCCGCGCCGTAATCGATCACATCCTGCTGGACGACGAAGACATGCGGATCGGGCAGGTCCACGCTGGCGGGCAGCGGAATGGCGAGGCGCAGCAGGTCTCCGGTCAGTGCGATCTGGGCGGTCTGGTCGATCAGCGGCGGGATCGCTGCGCGGTCCTCGTCGAACTGAGCCCGCAGCGCCTCGGTCTCCTGCGGGAAGCGCAGGCTCAGCCGCGCGCCCTCGGTGACACAGAGCTGGTCCGAACAGGCGAGCCAGCGGGCATCGACAGCAGGCACACCGAAATTCGCCGTGACTGCTTCAGGCGCGATCTCGATGGGCACGAGGACCGCGTAAGGGTCCTCATAGACGTGGTTCATGATCCCCAGCAGCACGAGCTTGTGCGGCACGGGATAGAGCGGTTCGCCTGCCTGCCAGCCTTCGGGCAGGTCCCAGTCGAGCTCCATCCCAAGCCCCGCATCGCCGGGGTTCGCCCAGTAGCCGTGCCAGCCCTCGTTCGGGCGGAAGCGCAGGGCAACGTAAAGCGTCTCGCCCGCCACCGGTGCATGTTCTGCGACAAGGTCCGCATCGATGTGGTTGTCCCGCTGCGCCATGGCAGGCACGGCCAGGGCCGCTCCGAGGAGGGCCAGAAGGACGCCGAAATAGCGGAAAAGGGACAGCGCGCTTGCCTGCATGGTGGCAAGCGATCTAGGAGCCACAGCCATGGCGGACAAGTCGAATCCCAAGCGCGAACTCCTCATCCTCGGCGGCGGCCTCGTCGGCATGACCCTGGCCCTCGCTGCGGCCCGCAAGGGAATATCGAGCCACGTGGTCGACAAGGCCGACCCGGCCGAACTGACCGCCGAGGGCTTCGACGGGCGCGCTTCGGCGATTTCCACGGCCAGCTGGAACCTGTTCCGCAATATCGGTGTCGCCGAGGCGCTGGAGCCGCACGGCTGCAAGATCGAGTCCATCGCCGTCACTGACGGGATGAAGCCGGGCCGGATCGACTTCCAGCCCGAGCCGCACGAAGGCACACTGGGCCGGATGTTCGCCAACCGCCAGCTGCGCCTCGCGCTGTTCGAAGCGGCGAAGGACGAGCCGCTTATCACCTGGCATTCCAGGGCCGATGTGGTCGAACGCCATCGCGGCGAACACGGCGTTGCCGTAACGCTGGCCGATGGCACCGTGCTGGAGGCCAGCCTGCTGGTCGGCTCCGAGGGGCGCGGGTCGCCCACGCGCGAGGAAGCCGGTTTCACCATGGCCAAGTGGGATTACCGCCACCGCGCCATCATCGTCGGCCTGACGCACGCAAAACCGCATTGCGGCGTGGCCTGGGAAATCTTTTACCCAGACGGGCCTTTCGCCTTGCTGCCGCTGCTCGACGACGATCAAGGCCGCCACCGTTCGGCACTGGTCTGGACGGTCGATGAAGGCGACGCGGAAGGCGTTCTGGCGCTGGGTGACCGTGCCTTTCATCACGAGATCGAAAAGCGCATGTACGGCGTGCTGGGTGCAATCACGGTGGAAGGGCCGCGCTCGTCCTATCCGCTCAGCTTCCAGCACACGGCCAAGCTGGTCGACCAACGGCTGGCGCTGGTGGGGGATGCCGCCCACGGCATGCACCCGATTGCGGGGCAGGGTCTCAACCTCGGCCTGCGCGATGTCGGCGCGCTGGTGGAAGTGCTGGTCGATGGCATGCGGCTGGGGCTGGACCCCGGCGATGCCCAGTTGCTGGCTCGTTACGAGAAGTGGCGTGCACTCGATTCGCTGATGGTGATGGGCGCGACCGATACGCTCACCCGCCTGTTCGGCATTCCCGGCAAGGCCGCCAGCGCGGTGCGCCGCTTTGGAATGGCCGCTGTCCAGCGCACGCCAGTGTTGAAGCGGTTCTTCATGGACGAAGCCCGCGGCATGAGTGGCGCGCTTCCGGAGCTGCTGAAGGGCTAGTCGATCGCGCCGGTATCGGTTGCGGGACTCGCCTGTTCCACTCGCTCGCCACCACTGTCGCGAAGTTCGCGCGGGTCGAGCACGGCAGCAGTTTCCAGCATTTCAAGCGCGCGCTGGGCGGCAGCGAAACGCTCGGCATCGGCGATCCATTCTTCGGCTTCGGCGGCATTGGGCAGGTTGCGCACTTCGGAAACGGCAGCCTCGACGCGGCCACTCTCAAGGAACAACCGCGCGCGTTCGAGCCGCCGTTCTGCTACCGGCGAAGGGGTATCCTCGCGCCGCACCACGAAGATCTCGGAAAGCTCGCGACCAAGCCAGGCGAAGACGCCTTCGTCCGCCGGGGCGTCAGTGAGTGAAGGCGCAAGCCCGTCCAGCCGCGCAATCAGGCGATCGAGCGTCACGGGGTTCTGCGCTGCGTCGATCACGGTCTGCACGGCATTGGGCCGTGCCTCGCCGAAACGCAGGCGCAGCTGGTCTGCGAGGTAGCCGAGCGGAGCCCCACGTTCGATGGCGCGGCGGGCGGCGAAGGCGATCAGCAGGCCTTCCGCGCGCGCGGCATTGCCGGCGGCGGACTGGGCCTGGATATCGAGCCGCGTCAGGCGCTGTTCCATGGCGGCAACGCGGCTATCGAGCCCGCCTGCCTGTTCCACCACCTGTTCGGCGCGCTCAACGGCCTGCCGCGCCTCCTCGGTTGCGGCAGTCGTGGTAGTGGCCGAGGGGCTGGGTTCTGGCGTAACCGCTTCCTCGGTCGCCAGGGCTACCGGCTCTTCTACTGGCGGTGCGGTCTCTTCACCGTTGTTGCGCACGCTGAAGACGTTGCCGATCCCCAGGTCGCCGCCGCGGGTGAAATAGAGCGTGGCGGAAATGCCCAGCACGAAAGCCACGGCCAGGCCGATCAGCACCGGACGCAGGGGCACGGTGCGCGGCTGCCGCTCGGCAGCGCCGTAATTCGCACCTCCTGGCCGGTAGTTGTAGCTGTCTGTCATAGTACTCTTCGGCGACCGCTCGCGGGCTTAACCTCGCCCAGGTTATCGGTTGCGGCGTTAATGGCACATGTCGCTGGCCAAGGCCAACAAGGCATCGTCATTGGGCTGTGGAGCCGATTCGCAGGCCGCCCAGCCCTCGCCCGCAGTCTGCACCACGCGCGGACCGATGCAGGCGAGGCGGATCGCGGCGCGGTCCAGCCCCAGCCGGTCGACTTCGGCAGCGAAATGCCGCGCGGCGGCGGCGGAATGGAGCAGCACCAGCGGATCGCCCGCGCGCAAGGATACCTGCGCGCTGCCGGTGATCGGCAGGGCGCGCACCTCGTAAACTTCGCGGGTGGTGATCGTGCTGCCTTCTGAAGCTTCAAGCGGCACCCGTTCGACACCGGCAAGGCGCAGGAACCGCGTGGGAGCGGAAACCTTGTCGAGCACCGCCTGCAAGCCGCCTTCGCCCACCTGTTCGACAGAAAATCCGGCGGACCGGGCGGCATTGGCCGTCACTTCGCCCACGGCATGGACGGGCAAGCCCTTCAGGCTCGCAAGGCCGGCGCCCGCGAGGCGGAAGGCGTTGGCGCTGCCGACGAGCAGGGCGTCGAACTCTGCCGCATCTGGCAAGTCCCAGCTCAGCGGCATGACTTCGAACAGCGGCAAGCCGACGGCGGCCAGCCCCCGCTCGCGGGCGGACTGCAAGGTCGCCTGCAAGCCGGGTTCGGGCCGGATGACGAAGATCATTGCGGTCCGTCGAAAACGGCGGTGATGCCGGAGGATGCGTGTTCGAGCAGGTCGATGGCCAGCTGTCGTGGTGCTTGCAGGTCGCCGACTGCAAAGCGCGCCTTGCTCTCGACTCGTTCCTGTCCGGCGGGGCTGAACAGCGCGACGCGCATGGACAGTTCGCCCGCGTCATGATCGCACAGCACGGCGATGGGCGATTGGCAGGTACCGCCCAGCCCCAGCAGCAGTGCGCGTTCGGCCATGACTTCGGCGCGGCTTTCTGCATGGTCGAGCACGGCCAGCAGCTCGCGGGCACGGCTATCGTCAGCGCGGCACTCGATGGCGATCGCGCCTTGGGCGGGGGCAGGTAGCCACAGGTCCGGATCGAGCGAAACGCCGACGCTGTCCTGGCCCAGCCGTTCGAGACCCGCAGAGGCTAGGAAGGTGGCATCGGCCTCGCCCGCTTCCAGTTTGCCGAGGCGTGTCGCCACATTGCCGCGGAAGGTCACCACCCTGCAATCGGGCCGCAGGTTGAGCAGCTGGGCCGCGCGGCGCGGGGCAGATGTGCCGACAATCGCGCCTTCCGGCAAATCATCGAAGCTGTCGACGCCGATCAGCCGGTCGCGCTTGTCCGCGCGGGGCAGGATCGCGGCGATATGCAGGCTGTCGGGGCGGATCGTCTCGACGTCCTTCAGCGAGTGCACGGCGGCGTCGATACTGCCGTCGGCCAGCCACTGGTCCAGTTCCTTGGTCCACAGTGCCTTGCCGCCGATTTCCGCCAGCGGGCGGTCAGTCACCTTGTCGCCGCTCGCCACCACGGGGACCAATTCGACCATGTTGCTGTCCAAGCCGTGGGCCGCGCAGAGGCGCGCGCGGGTCTCTTCGGCCTGCGCCAGCGCTAGCGGCGAACGCCGCGTTCCGAGTCTCAGAATGGGTTGGTCACTCATGGGTTAGCTTGCCCTAGACACAGCATCGTCTAATGGGAAGCGGGATGAGGTTAGTTCTCGGCATCGAAAGCTCGTGCGACGAGACCGCCGCCGCCCTGGTGAGCGAGGACCGCGAAATCCTGGCGCAGGCGATTGCCAGCCAGGAGGCGGAACACGCGCCATACGGCGGCGTCGTGCCCGAAATCGCCGCCCGCGCCCATGCCGAACGCCTCGCCCCGCTGGTGGAGAAAGTGCTCGCCGAAGGCGGCAAGACACTGGCCGATTGCGACGCCATTGCCGCCACGGCCGGCCCCGGCCTGATCGGCGGGGTCATGGTAGGCCTGGTCACTGCCAAGGCGCTGGCCATGGCGAGCGATACGCCTCTGCTGGCGATCAACCATCTCGAAGGGCACGCCCTGTCACCGCGCCTCGCCGATGCGAAACTTGAATATCCCTATGCCCTGCTGCTGGTGAGCGGCGGCCACTGCCAGATCCTGCGCGTCGAAGGTGTGGGCAAATACCAGCGGCTGGCGACCACCATCGACGACGCGCTGGGCGAAGCCTTCGACAAGACCGCCAAGATCCTTGGCCTCGGCTATCCCGGCGGCCCGGCGGTGGAGAAGCTGGCGCTGCAAGGCGACGCGAAGGCCGTGCCACTGCCGCGCCCGCTGGTCGGCAGCGGGGAGCCGCATTTCAGCTTTGCCGGTCTCAAGAGCGCGGTGCTGCGCGCCCACGACAGCGGCCAGTACGGGGACGCCGACATTGCCGCCAGCTTCCAGCAGGCCGCACTCGATTGCATCATAGACCGCACGCGCATTGCCTTGCGTACGATGGATGGCGTGACCGCGCTGGTCGTGGCTGGCGGCGTGGCGGCCAACCAGGTGATCCGCACCGGTCTCGAGCAATTGGCGGGCGAGTTCGCCCTGCCTTTCACCGCGCCGCCGCTGCCGCTGTGTACGGACAATGCCGCGATGATCGCCTGGGCGGGCATAGAACGGCTGGCGGCGGGCTTTCCCGCTGATCCGCTCGACCTCAAGGCACGGCCACGCTGGCCGCTCGATCCCGATGCCGCACCCGCTCGCGGGGCAGGAGTGAAAGCATGACCAAGGCCGCAATCGGTGTTGTCGGAGCAGGCGCATGGGGCACCGCGCTGGCGCAGATGCTGGCGAGCGACGGGCGCGACGTACTGCTATGGGCGCTTGAAGACGGCCTTGCCGAAGCCATCAACACCACCCATTGCAACGGGCTCTACCTGCCATCCGCCGAACTGGCGCCGTCGATCACGGCAACCGGCGACCTTGCCGACATGAGCCAATGCGACGCCCTGCTGCTGGTCACGCCCGCACAGCATCTCGGCAGTGTCATCGGCAAGATGGGCAGCCTGCCGCGCGACATCGTACTGTGTTCAAAGGGCATCGAGCAGAGCACCGGCCGCATGATGCACCAGGTGGCGCACGAGGCCGCGCCCGATTGCGACATCGCCGTGCTGTCCGGCCCCACTTTCGCGCATGAAGTCGCGGCTGGCCTGCCCGCTGCCGTGACGCTCGCCTGCGGCGGAGGCGAGGAACAGTGGGATCGGCTGGCCCCTGCCATAGCCCGCCCGAACTTCCGTCCCTACTATTCCGACGATGTTACCGGCGCCGAGGTCGGCGGCGCGGTGAAGAACGTGCTCGCCATCGCCTGCGGCGTCGTCGAAGGGCTGGAACTGGGCCAGAACGCCCGCTCCGCCCTCATCACCCGCGGCTTTACCGAGATGCTGCGCTTCGGCGTGGCGCTGGGCGGCAAGCCGGAGACCCTCAACGGGTTGTGCGGACTGGGTGACCTCGTGCTGACCTGCTCCTCCACCTCCAGCCGCAATTTCTCGCTCGGCAAGGCGCTGGGCGAAGGGATGAGCGCCGAGGAAGCCTTGTCGGACAAACGCACCGTTGCCGAAGGCGCGCATACCGCACCGGTGCTGGCCGAACTGGCGGCGAAGCACGATGTCTCCATGCCGATCACCGAGGCGGTGAACGAACTGCTGGGCGGCAAGCCCGCCAAGCACGTGGTTCAGGCCCTGCTCGCGCGCCCCCTCAAGGCAGAAGGTCACGCGGATTGACCACGCCTGCCAAGCCGACACCCGCCGCAGCGGACAACGGCGACGACATGACGACGCTCGTCAAGGGCGGGCGCACGAATACGCTTGGCTTCGTGATCCGCCTTATCGGCGGCATCCCCTTCCTGTTCATCGGCTACCGCCTTTACGGGGTCGAGGAGATGGGCCGCTTCGCCTCGGCCGTGGTGGTTGTGGAACTGTTCGCGCTGATCTGCGCGCTCGGCGAGAAACGCGGCCTCGCGCACCGGTTGACCGAAGGCGCGCACGAGGACGGTAAGGCGCAGACCAACCTGGTTTTCGACGGCATGCTGGCATCGCTGCTGATGTCGGCGGCATTTGTCGCCTTGCTGGTGGTATTCCCCTATCCGATCTTCCCCAACGGGACGAGCGGACAGTGGGACATCCTGATCATCGGCGCGATCCCCGCTTTCGCCCTGACCGAGGTGCTGCTGGCCGCACAAGCCTATCGCTACGACATTGCCACCACCGTGCGCGCCCGTGCGGTGGTCGAGCCGTGGACCAAGTCGCTGGCCGTGGCGGCCTTCTTCTTCATCCCCGCGCTGCGCGATGGCGGCGTGGCCCTGGCCTATCTGGCGGCGATCTATGCGGCGATGCTGACGGCGCTCTGGTCGTTCCTGCGCAGCTATGGCTTGCCGAAAGGGTGGCGGCCCAGTCCGGTCGGCCTGTGGCGACTGACGACCCGCTCGCTGCCGCTGGCTGGCGCTGACGTGATCGAACGCGCCACGCGGCTGATCGACGTCTTCCTGCTGGGCCTGTTCACCAGCGAAACGGCGGTGGGCATCTATTATTTCGGCAAGGAAATCGCCAGCCTGCCGCAAAAGCTGAAGACCAGTTTCGAGCCGATCCTGTCGCCTGTCATCACCAAGAACCTGAAGACCGGCAACTACGCGGCGATTGCCTCGCAGGTGCGGCAGGTGGGGTTCTGGATCATCTCGCTGCAGCTGGGCATTGCCCTGGCGCTGGCCATTCCGGGGCAGGCGGTCATGGGGCTTGGCGGCGAGGACATCGTCGGCGGTACCGGTGCGCTGGCGCTGCTGCTGGTGGCGGAGGCCGTGGCCTCGATGGCCGTCGTGTCCGAAGGCGTGCTGGTCTACATCGCCAAGAAGCGCAACCTCGCCATCTCCGTTGGCGTGATCGCGCTGCAGGCGCTGCTGACCGTCGGCATCATCATGCTGGCCCAGCACCTCGGCCTAGACGAAGGCTACATGGCGGCGGGCGCTGCCATGGCCCTGCTGCTGGCGCTTGGCGCGTCGAGCCTGGTGAAGGCGCTGCTGCTCAAGACGCTGCTGAAGGCTCCGGTCGGCAACCTGCGCATGGCGCTGGTCTGGGCGACGGGCGCCGCCGTGCTGACGGGCCAGCTGATCATCCTGCTGCCCGAATGGCTCGAATTGGCCCTTGGCATTCCCGCCATAGTGCTGGTCTACGGCTGGGTGATCTGGACCCGCGGTTTCGGCCCCGAAGACCGCGTGCTATTCAAGCGCAACAAGGCCAAGGCAGCACCGCCGCAGCAAACCGTCGACTAGTTCCTGACAGGAACATTTCATCCCCATTCACAATCGGTTCACCGCCGAAGGCAGACTTTTTCGACCGCCGATCAATCGCGTGGGAGGGTTGAATATGCGCCTTGGGGGAAAATTCGTCGCCGTCGCTTCGCTGGGCCTGCTAGCCGCTTGTGCAGCACCGGATGGATACGGGGGAACTGAACTCGCCGAGGCCCCGCCTCCCCCACCCCCACCACCTGCGCCCCCGCCGCCACAATTCACTGCTTCGCAAACTGCGGGCAATGCGCTTGCTCGCGAGAGCGCGGCAGACGCCGGTGAGCGGATCATCGTCACCGGCAGCCGCATTTCCCAAGAACTGCAGGACACCCCGATCGCGATCACTACTGTCGACGCCGACGGGAATTACACCACCGATGCGAGCGGCGAACTGCGCCAGGTTGCCAACACCCGCTACGTCCACATCCCTGCCGTCCGCGTCGCGCAGCAGCCCGACAACGAACGCTACGATGGCGAAGAGGTGTCGCCTGCGTTGTGGGTGCAGGAAGCGCCTGTTTCTACCTTCTCGGTCGACGTCGACACCGGCTCCTACGCCAACGTCCGGCGCATGCTGAACGAAGGCTACATGCCGCGCGCCGACGCCGTGCGCACCGAAGAGCTGATCAACTATTTCCGCTACGACTACCCCATGCCGGAAAACACCGAGGTGCCCTTCTCGGTGACGACCGACATGGCGGTGACGCCGTGGAATTCGCAGACCCGCCTACTGCGGATCGGCCTGCGCGGCTATGATCTGCCGCACGAACAGCGCCCGTCGGCCAACCTCGTGTTCCTGGTGGATGTCTCCGGCTCGATGGAAGCCGATGACAAGCTGCCGCTGGTCCGCTCCGCGCTCAGCCAGCTCGCCGGTGAACTGGGCGAGCAGGACCGAGTCTCCATCGTCGTCTACGCCGGTGCGGCGGGCGTGGTGCTGGAACCGACCAACGACACCCGCGAGATCCGCCGCGCGCTGAACTCGCTGTCCGCAGGCGGTTCGACCGCCGGCGGTGCAGGCCTGCAGCTGGCCTACGACGTTGCCCGTGGCAGCTTCATCGAAGGCGGCGTCAACCGCGTGATCCTGGCCACCGATGGCGATTTCAACGTCGGCATTTCCGACCAGGACCAGTTGGTCGAGATGATCGAACGCCAGCGCGATAGCGGCATCACGCTGACCACGCTGGGCTTCGGCACCGGCAATTACAACGAAGCGATGATGGAGCAGATCGCCAATCATGGGAACGGCAACTACGCCTACATCGACAGCGCGCTGGAAGCGCACAAGGTGTTGTCGGAGGAGATGACCTCCACCCTCTTCACCATCGCGCAGGACGTGAAGATCCAGGTCGAGTTCAACCCGGCCGTGGTCTCGCAGTACCGCCTGATCGGCTATGAAAACCGCGCCCTGCGTGAAGAGGATTTCGACAACGACGCGGTCGATGCCGGCGATATCGGTGCGGGCCACCAGGTCACCGCGCTTTACGAGATCGTGCCGGCCGGAACCTCGGGCTGGATGCGCGAGCGGCGCTACCAGCCTGCCGGTCCCGCCGTTGTCAGCGAGACCAGCGAGATTGCCTTCGTCCAGCTGCGCTACAAGCTGCCGGGAGAGGATCGCTCGCGGCTGCTCCAACGTCCGATTCCGACGCGGCTGATGACCATGGCCGGGCGCCCGCGCGGCGACATGGCCTTCGTTGCTGCCGTCGCTGCCTATGGCCAGCGCATGCGCGGCGACACGCTGATTGGCAGTTTCGACTTCGATGATGCCGTGTCTCTGGCGGGCAGACAGGACGGCTACTGGCGCGAAGAGTTCCTGCAGCTCGCCAGTCTTGCGGAAAGCCTCGACGCACAGTGACCTGACGGGTTAAGGCGCAGGGCATGAATGTCCTGCGCAACCCCGTCGTGCCCCTGCTGGCCGGGCTCCTGGCCTGTATCGTGATTGCCTATACCATCGGCGGTGCCTCCGCGCCCGAGCTGGCAGACCGGCTCGCTGCGCGCGCCCCGGCAGCTATCGAGGAGGCGGGCGGCGGCGGCCAGGTGGTAGCGGAATTCCGCTCGCCCAATGGCTGGCCCAGCCGCCACCCCGTCCTGACCGGCGGCGAGCCGCTGGATCAGCAGACCCGTTCGGACATTGCCCATGCCGTGGCCGCGCTGCCCGGCGTCGGCGGCATCCGCTGGTCCGACGGCGACATGATGGTGGAGCAGCAATACAGCCCGCTGCACTGCCAGGAGGACGTGCAGGCCCTGCTGCGCGCGCGCACGATCCGGTTCGAGGAAAGCTCGGCCACCATCGACGCCGCCAGCACCAGCCTGATTGACGAAGTCGCGGGTGCCCTCAGCCCCTGCCTCGGCGCGGTGATCGAGGTTACCGGCCATACCGACAGTTCGGGCACCGAGGAAATCAACCTCGCCCTGTCGAGCGAGCGCGCCGCCGCCGTGAAATCGGCGCTGGTCCAGCGCGGCATCCCGGCGGACGCGCTGATCGCGCGCGGCGAAGGTTCTGCCCGACCCGTCGAAGGGCTCGAGCCGGGTGACCCCGCCAACCGCCGCATCGAGTTCCGGGTGATCTCGACCCAGGCGCTGGTGCCAACGCCGGTCGACACGCCCGCCGCGCGCTAGGCGCATATTTCTCGGGGATTTGCCCGAATCAGGTCTTCTGTTTCAAAGGAGTTGCAATGCCGATCTGGATGGAAGTGCTGGTGCTGATGGTGATCGCCTACCTGGTTGGGCTGGCCCTCGGCTGGGCCATCTGGGGCCGCTCGAACGGATAAGGGTTTACAGCTGACATGAACGAATTGCTGCAGGAATACTGGATCTTGCTGGTCGTCGCCCTGGTGATCGGCCTGCTGGTGGCGTGGTGGATCTTCGTCGCTTCGCGCAAGACCACGGTGGAGCGCGAGGACAAGAGTGCGGCCGATGGTCCGGCAAAGCGCAACCAGGCACTGATTGACGCACCACCTGCGGCAACTCCGCCCGCGGCGGCTCCGGCTCCGACAGTCACGCCCGCCGCCTCCGACGGGGACGACCTGACGCGGATCAAGGGCGTGGGGCCCAAGCTCGTCAACCTGCTCGCCGAGCACGGCGTGACCAGCTTCGCCCAGATCGCGGCGTGGGACGATGCCGAGATCGACCGGATCGATGCGCAGCTGGGCCGTTTCCAGGGCCGTATCCGCCGCGACAGCTGGGTGGACCAGGCCAAGATGCTCGCCGCCGGCGACCTTGCCTCCTACGAAGCGAAGTTCGGTCGCACCTCGTAAACGGGAACTCCAGGCCAGTTCCTGCGTAAAACCTTAGCAGTGCGTCCAGACGAGAGCACAGGAAAGGAAGTCGCATGGGCCAGAAGCTACAGCCGGAACACGCCACGACCGTCCTCGTGGTGGAAGACGAATTCATCATCGCGCTCGACCTGTCCGAGACGGTGCGCGACATGGGATTCCGGGTCGAAGGCCCCTATGCGAACAAGGACCACGCCTTCATCGCGATCGACCAGGAAATGCCCGACGTTGCCATACTCGACGTCATGACCGGCGATGGCGAAGTGTTCCCGTTGGCAGACGCCCTGACCGATGCCGGCGTGCCGATCATCTTCCATTCGGGCCATATGCGCCCGTCGGAGCTGAAGGAACGCTACCCCGCAGCTCAGGCGGCTGCGAAGCCGTGCCCGCCCGACAAGCTGATGGCGATGATCGAGGAAGCCAGGGCCCGGGCCGACCAACAGTCGCATTAGTCTGCCACGCTCCTTGCCGCGAGCCGCCCGAGAAACTAGAGGCGGTTTCAAAGGAGACTACCTGCAATGGCCGACATGGTGCCCTTCGACTGGGCCGACCCCTTCAACCTCGACGCCCAGCTGACCGAAGACGAGCGGATGATCCGTGACGCCGCGCACGGCTTTGCCCAGGGGACCCTGCAACCGCGCGTGATCGAGGACTTCGAGCAGGAAGCCGACGCCAGCGAGCTATTCCCGCAGATGGGTGCCGCCGGCATGCTGGGGGTGACCATCCCCGAAGAGTTCGGCGGCGCCGGCGCGAGTTACGTCGCCTACGGTCTCGTCGCCCGGGAGATCGAGCGGGTGGACAGCGGCTATCGTTCGATGGCCAGCGTGCAGTCCTCGCTCGTCATGTACCCGATCCATGCGTATGGGTCGGCCGAACAGCACCAGAAATACCTGCCGGGCCTCGCCTCGGGTGAACTGATCGGCTGCTTCGGCCTCACCGAGCCTGACGCGGGTTCCGACCCTTCCGGCATGCGCACCTATGCCAAGAAGGACGGCGACGGCTATTCGTTGTCGGGCGCCAAGACGTGGATTTCCAACTCGCCCTTTGCCGACGTTTTCGTGGTCTGGGCCAAGTCCGAAGCGCACGGCGGCAAGATCCGCGGCTTCGTGCTGGAAAAGGGCATGAAGGGCCTCGAAGCGCCCAAGATCAAAGGCAAGTTGTCGTTGCGCGCCAGCACCACCGGCATGATCCAGATGGACGAGGTGAAGCTGCCTGCCAACGCGCTGCTGCCGAATGTCGAAGGGATCAAGGGACCGTTCGGCTGTCTCAACCGGGCCCGCTACGGCATCAGCTGGGGCAGCCTTGGTGCCGCCGAGTTCTGCTATCACGCCGCGCGCCAGTACGGGCTCGACCGGCACCAGTTCGGCGTGCCGCTGGCCTCGAAGCAGCTCTACCAGCTCAAGCTGGCCGACATGGCGACCGAGATTGCGCTGGGCCTGCAAGGTTCGCTGCGGGTCGGGCGGCTGATGGACGACCATGCATTTGCGCCGGAAATGATCAGCGTGGTCAAGCGCAACAACGTGGGCAAGGCCCTGCAGGTGGCGCGCCTGGCGCGCGACATGCACGGCGGCAACGGCATCTCCGGCGAATACCAGGTAATCCGCCACATGCTGAACCTGGAAACGGTCAACACCTACGAAGGAACGCATGATATCCATGCGTTAATCCTGGGGCGGGCAATCACCGGTTTGTCGGCATTCTGACACGCTTCGCCTGCTGCACCGCACAACTTGTGTTGTTTGCGCAACAGTTCCGTCAGGATTCAGTGAGTTGTTTCCCTCTTCGGAACTATCGTGTAAAGGCAACATTCTGTTAGGGATGCAGGGGTATCAGGCCCTGCAGGTCGTAATGAGGACTAAAATGAAAAACCTTCTTCTAAGTGCCTCGTTGGTTGCACTCGCCATTCCGGCAACTGCCAGCGCTCAAGCCTATATCGGCTTCAGCGGTGGTGTTGTCACGAATGAGGATGCCGACAACGAAGGTGTTTTCACCACCACGCTTCCGTCCCCGGGCACGGGTTTCTCTGCCCTTCCCGCCGGCACGCCCTACGAATTCGAAACCAACGTTGATGTGGGTTGGACTGCCGGTGCGCAGATCGGCTACGCCTTTGACAACGGCTTCCGCCTCGAACTCGACGGCAACTACCAGTCGATGGATATCGAGCAGCACAAGAACCTGCAGCTGAACGGCTCCAGCCAGGAAGGCAACCCGCTGACCCGCGCGCTGCTGGCTTCGATGCCGATCGACGATGGCCTCGCTCCCTACCTCGCCAACGCAACCGGCGACGTGGAGACCTACGGCCTGTTCGTGAACGCGCTGTATGACTTCAACAAGGGCGGTTCGATCCAGCCTTACATCGGTGTGGGTGCCGGCCTGTTCGTGGTCGACGTCGACTACGCGCCGAGCGGCTTCGACATCGCGCACGACGCCGACACCACCTGGGCCTACCAGGGCATCCTCGGTGTCTCGGGCAACCTGGGTGACAACACCCAGCTGTTCGCCGAGTACAAGTACCGTGGCATGTTCGACGAAGCGAACTTCAACAGCACCAGCAACTTCCCGGTGACGATGTCGACGGACTTTGCGCAGCACAGCGGTACGCTGGGCCTGCGGTTCTTCCTTGGCGCCGAGGCTCCGCCCCCGCCGCCTCCGCCGCCTCCGCCGCCCCCGCCGCCGCCTCCGCCGCCGCCTCCTCCCCCGCCTCCGCCGCCGCCGCCTCCGCCGCCGCCGTGTGA
>JAUIIG010000043.1 GCA_030431875.1 Alphaproteobacteria bacterium | reverse complement strand
CGTCGCCGGAATCGCCCGCAAAGCGGACAGTGATTGCGTCCTGGGTGGAGAGGTCAGGCCTGCTTTCGGCCGTCTGGGTTGCCATAAATGTTCTTCCTGCCGGGCCCGTAGCTCTGGCTTTGTGTTCCGGGCTGGCGACCTAGGGACACCTTGCAGGCGAGACAATCAAGTTTTTCTGTTTTGGTCGCAATAGCTGGCATTCCGATCTCCACCATCGTATCCGCGCGCCATGAGCAGACCAGACCGCCACCTCTACCGCCCCTGCGTGGGCACGATGATGATCAATGCCCTTGGCGAAGTCTTCGTCGGCAAGCGCATCGACAACAAGGAAGGCGACTGGTGGCAAATGCCGCAGGGCGGCGTCGATGATGGCGAGGACATGGACGAAGCCATGTTCCGCGAACTGGCCGAAGAAACCGGCGTCGGTTCAGACCTGCTGGAGATCGTCCACCGGCTGGAGGATGAGCTTTACTACGACCTGCCTGCCGAGCTGCAGGGCAAGCTGTGGAAGGGCAAGTACAAGGGCCAGCGGCAGGCCTGGTACCTCGTCCGCTTCACCGGCGAGGACAGCGCCATAGACCTCGAGGCGCACAAGCACCCCGAATTCTGCGAATGGAAATGGGTGAATGCCGACTTGCTGCCGGAGCTGATCGTGCCGTTCAAGCGCGAGGTTTACCAGACCGTGGTCGAAGGGTTCCGCACCAAGATCAGTTCTGGGTAACGCCTTCAGCCGGGTCCACCATGTCGGCGGTCATCACCGGCGGGCCGCGGTCGATGGCGGCGCTCAGTTGCACGGTTTCGACGCAGGTTTCGCCGCAAAGGTCGGTCAACCGGTCGAGGTTCTCGCGGGCGGCGGCGAGCGCGCCCTTTTCCACCAGTGCTTCGCCTTCACCCGTGATCGCGGCAAGGTTGGTGGGATCGCGTTCCTGTGCGGCGCGGTAGTAATGGATGGCCTTGCCCTGCAGGCCGTCGGCGCGGGCGGCATTGGCCAGCTCGATATAGACCTGCGTGTACCCCGGATCGACTGCCAGCGCGGCTTCGAAGGCGTCGATGGCGTCCTGCGTCTGGCCCATGGCCAGCGCGGCCTGTCCTTCGGCCACCAGCGCCTCTGCCCGCGGATCGACCTGCTCCTGCGCATATCCCATGCTGGCCTGTACGGCGACAACAAGCGAAAGGGCGGCGGCTGCGGGTCCGAAGCGCATGGCAAACTCCTTGATCATGGACGGGTAAGATTTCGGGTAAGCGTCCATAATCGGGAGTGTTAACACGGCTTACCTATACGTGCGATGAAAAATCCGTCCGTTCCGTCACGGGACGGCATCAGGCGGATTCCGCCGCCGCGAGGGGTGCCCAGCGGCAGCTCGAGCGGCTGCGCCTGCCAGTCGGGATTTGCGGCAAGGAAGCTGTCGACCTGCCCCGCCCCTTCCTCGTCAAGCAGCGAGCAGGTGACATAGGTGATCGAGCCACCGGGCTTCACCAGTTCCTTTGCAACATCAAGGAGGTGGGACTGGATACCGACAAGCCGTGCCAACTCGCGTTCGGTCAGCCGCCAGCGCGATTCCGGATTGCGACGCCAGGTGCCGGTGCCCGAGCACGGCGCGTCGATCAATACGCGGTCGGCCTTGCCGCGCCATGCTTCCAGCGCTTCCAGCTCCTTGCCCGGATCGAGCAGCACTTCTGCAGCAATGGCGGCTCCGGCACGCTCTGCGCGGGGGCCGAGTTGCGACAGGCGGCGGCGGTCGGTGTCTGCGGCGACCAGCGTGCCTTCGTTGCCCATGGTTGCGGCCAGCGCGAGGGTCTTGCCCCCTGCCCCGGCGCAGAGGTCGATCACCGTTTCGCCCGGCTGCGCGCCCACGGCCATACAGGCAAGCTGGCTACCCGCGTCCTGCACTTCCACCGTGCCATCGGCAAAGACATCCCATTCCTCCACCCGCGTGCCGGTCGGCAAGCGCAGGGCGCCGGGCACGGCGAGTGCTTCCGCCTCGACCGGCAATTGCAATTCGTCGCGGCTCGCCTTGAGCGTGTTGACCCGTACGTCCAGCGGTGCGCGGTCCAGCAGGGCCTCGGCGTCGTCTTGGCCCACGTCAGAAGCGATCAGGCGGTTTTCCAGCCATTCGGGGGCAATGCCGCCTTCGGCTGGTTTCTCGTTCTTGCCGATCTTCGGAGGGCCGTATTGCGAGCCGTCGAACAGTTCGCGCAGGTCGGGCTGTTCCTCGACCAGCCCCAGCATGGCGACCCGGCCAGTCGCCGGCACCGGCCCGCAGGCGCGGATAGCGTCGTAGACATGCTCGCGAATTGCCCGCTTGTCCTTCGACCCGGCGAAGCGGTGGTTCCTGAACCATTCCGCCACCAGCCGGTCTGCCGGAGGGCCATTGCCGCGGGCGGCGGCGATCACGCCGTCGAGAATCTCGATGGCGGCCTGGATACGGGCGGAGGGGGTCATACAGGAGCCTTGTAAGCTTGGGAGGGATCGCGGGCGGTTACCCGGTCATAGATGGCGCGCGTGCGGTCGATGAACAGCATTTTGGCCGCCCAGCTGACCGCCGCACCACCGACAATCGCATACCAGTCCAGTACCACGAGACCATAGGCCATCACCAGGAATGCCAGTCCGGAAAGGACATTGAGCCAGGTCGGCAGGCTGCCTTGCGCCTCGGGAAAGCCGTTCTGGCCCCGCTCCACCCACATGCGTTCACCCAGCACGCCGCGGGTCATCCATGCACGGTCATGCGCAGGCGGCGCGAACAGCCGCGGATTGAGGACGAGCCAGGCGATGCACAACAGCGCCAGCAGCACGGCCCACCATCCGATCCACACCCGCGCAACGGCAGGCAGGATCAGGGCGGGCAGGCCGGTGATCGCCCGGCTCCAGCCGCTGAACGGGCTGGCATGGCGCGCCCAGCCCTCGTCATCGAGCCCGAACAGGGCAGCGAGGCGGCCTTCCAGCGCCATGTCAGCGCGTCGGGTAGTTCGGCGCCTCGCGAGTGATGGACACGTCGTGGACGTGGCTTTCGCTCAGGCCCGCATTGGTGATGCGGATGAACTGGCCGCGTTCCTTGAGGTCGGCAATCGTCGCGCTGCCGGTATAGCCCATGGCCGCCTTGATACCGCCGACCAGCTGGTGCACCACGTCTCGCGCCGGGCCCTTGTAGGGCACTTGGCCTTCGATGCCTTCGGGCACCAGCTTCATCTGGTCCTTGATATCGGCCTGGAAGTAGCGGTCTGCCGAACCACGCGCCATGGCGCCCACGCTGCCCATGCCGCGATAGGCCTTGTAGGCGCGACCCTGGTACAGGAAGGTTTCACCCGGAGCCTCTTCCGTACCGGCCAGCAGCGAACCGATCATCACGGTGGAGGCACCTGCCGCCAGCGCCTTGGCCGCATCGCCCGAGGTACGCAGGCCGCCGTCAGCGATCACCGGCACGTCACCAGCGGCGCTGGCGGCATCCATGATCGCGGTCAGCTGCGGCACGCCGACACCGGCGACAATGCGCGTGGTGCAGATGGAACCGGGGCCGATGCCCACCTTGATGGCGTCCGCTCCGGCGTCGATCAGCGCCTTGGCCGCCTCTGCAGTGGCGATGTTGCCCGCCACGATCTGGACCTTGTCGGAGATCGCCTTGGCGCGCTTCACTGCTTCGCCAACGGCCTTGTTGTGGCCGTGCGCGGTATCGATGATGACGACGTCGCATTCGGCCTCGATCAGGGCAGCCGTGCGCTCGAAACCCTTGTCGCCCACGGTGGAGGCTGCCGCCACGCGCAGGCGGCCGCCCGAGTCCTTGGTGGCATCAGGGTTGAGCACGGCCTTTTCGATGTCCTTGACGGTGATCAGGCCGACGCAACGGTTGTCGTTGTCGACCACCAGCAGCTTTTCGATGCGGCGCTGGTGCAGGATTTTGCGCGCCTGCTCCTGCGTCACGCCTTCGCTGACCGTGGCGAGGTTCTCGCTCGTCATCAGTTCCTTCACCGGCTGCGCGGGATTGTCGGCAAAGCGCACGTCGCGGTTGGTGAGGATGCCGACGAGCTTTCCATCAGGCGCGGTCACCGGGATGCCACTGATGTTGTGGCGCGTCATCAGCGCCTGCGCATCGCCCAAAGTGGCGTCAGGCGTGATGGTGATGGGGTTGACCACCATGCCGCTCTCGAAACGCTTCACGCGGCGCACCGCGTCGCACTGTTCCTCGATCGTCAGGTTGCGGTGGAGCACGCCGATGCCGCCCATCTGCGCCATGACGATCGCCATCTCGCTTTCGGTAACGGTATCCATCGCCGCCGAGAGGACGGGGATGTTGAGCGCGATGCCGCGCGTCAGCTGCGTTTTGGTGGAGGCCTGCGAGGGAAGGATGTCGCTTTCGGCGGGCTTGAGCAGCACGTCGTCGAAAGTCAGGCCGGTTTGAATATCGGTTGTGTGAGCCATCCTGCCCCCTGTCATATCACAGGGTGATTCGCCAAGGGGGGAAATGTCGCTATTTGTGAACTGCGGCGTCGAGGCGACAGGTTAGCGCGAAACGCATGCCCGCAACCGGAATGCAGGAGGACGAACAATGCCACGCAAGACGATTGGCGAAATCGAATTCGGCAAGGTCTACCCGATGTACGTCCAGAAGGTGGAGAAGAAGGGCCGCACCAAGGAGGAGCTGGACGAGGTCATCGCCTGGTTGACGGGCTATGACGAGGAGGGGCTGAATGGCCAGATCGCCAAGGAAAACGACTTCGCCACCTTCTTCGCCGAGGCACCAGCCCTCAACCCCGCCGCCGACCAGATCACGGGCGTAATTTGCGGTTACCGGGTGGAGGAGATCGAAGACCCCCTGACACAGCAGGTGCGCTGGCTCGACAAGATCGTCGACGAACTGGCCAAGGGCAAGGCGATGGAGAAGATCAAGCGGGGTTAGTGCCTTACGACACAAGCAGCTGGTGCGAGCGGATTCGCGGCAATCTTAGGAGCCAATTTCCTCGATGGGACGCATGTAACTAATGTCCCAATCGAACACCCTTCCCGTATCCCTTTCCACGCCATACCAGCCAAGCAGGACACTGCCGCAAAGTTCTTCTCGGCAGTGGGCATTTAGCCTCAGCACGTAGTACGCCGGTGCCTCATCTGAACTCCCGAAGTCGCAATTGTTGATGACATCGGCTTCAAAACGTCCGGTGGAGACTACAGCGCCCTTAACTGCATCACATGCTTCGGCTTCAGAAATTCTCGCATCGAGGTTGCCGGCCGCATCACAGCCAGCCAAGCCGAGCGTCAGGACTACGACGGGAATTATGGTAATTCTTGCATTCACTGCGCCGTCCAGCCGCCGTCGATCTCGTAATTCGCGCCCGTAATGTTCTGCGCCACGTCGCGGCAGAGGAAGACAGCCAGTGCTGCCACGTCCTCGGGCTGGGCGAATTTCTTGGTCGGCTGGCGTTCCAGCAGGACGTCGTTGATCACCTGTTCGCGGGTCAGGCCGCGGCTGGCCATGGTGTCGGGGATCTGGTTCTCCACCAGCGGGGTCCAGACATAGCCGGGCGAGATGCAGTTGGCGGTGATGTTCTCGCGCGCCAGTTCCAGCGCCAGCGTCTTCGTCAGGCCCGCAATGCCGTGCTTGGCAGCGACATAGGCCGCCTTGAACGGGCTGGCCGTGGTCGAGTGCGCGCTGGCGGTGTTGATGATGCGGCCCCAGCCCGCCGCCTTCATGTGCGGCACGGCAAGGCGCGCGGTGTGGAAGGCACTCGACAGGTTGAGCGCGATGATCTTGTTCCACTTGTCGACGGGGAAATCCTCAACCGGAGCAACGTGCTGCATCCCGGCGTTGTTGACGAGAATATCGACCCCGCCAGCCCCCGCCATCAGTTCTTCCGCACCTTCGACGGTCGTCAGGTCGGTGTTGATCCACCTGGCGTCCAGTTCCTCGCACAGCTTGGCAATCTCGGCCTCGTCGCCAAAGCCGTTCAGCACCACGCTGGCGCCCTCGTCACGCAGCGCGCGGGCGATGGCAAGGCCGATGCCCGAAGTGGAACCGGTAACAAGAGCGTTCTTGCCTGCGAGGAACATATTGGTCTCCGTACAATTGATTTGCTGTTGGGTCCTAGTGCCCTAAACATCACGGTCCAGCCATTTCGTCGCGGGACGAGCTTTGGGGACGACAAAAGGGGAAGCCGCGTGAGACTCAATCCATTCAATCCCGGTAGCATCAATGTGCGGCGTGCAGGCGGTGGCGGTGGCCGCGGCGGGATGCCGGGCGGCAAGGTGGGCTGCGGCGGCATCGTGATCGTGCTGATCGCCGCGCTCGTCTTCGGGGTGGACCCGGCGCAGATGCTGGGCAGCATGGACCAGATGGGCGGCACCACCACCACCCAGCAGCAGACCGCGGGCAACGAAAGCGCCTCCGACATCTGCGACGACAACCAGTATTCGCGCGAAGCCTGCAACGCGCTCGCCTCGCTGGACCAGACCTGGGCCGCGCGCTTCCAGGAAGCGGGCCTCGGCAACCGGTTCCGCCAGCCGACCCTCGCCTTCATCTCCGGCAACAGCGTGGATTCGGGCTGCGGTCGCACCTCGGCAGGCGTCGGCCCGTTCTACTGCCCGGCTGACCAGAACATCTACATCCACACCGGTTTCTACGACCAGCTGGCGCGCATGTCCGGCGAAGGTGGTGACTTCGCGCGGCTCTATGTGGTGGCGCACGAATATGGCCACCACGTGCAGACCCTTACCGGCGTTTCAGACCAGATCCGTAGCTACCAGCAGCAGGACCCGCGCAATGCCAACCAATACCAGGTGCGCATGGAACTGCATGCGGACTGCTATGCCGGGGTCTGGGCAGGCCGGAACCGCAACCTCATCGAACCGGGTGATTTCGAGGAGGGCATGAACGCTGCCGCCGCCATCGGCGACGACCGCCTGACCGGCGGCCGCGTGAGCAGCGACAACTTCACCCATGGCACCAGCCAGCAGCGCATGCAGGCCCTGCGGCTGGGAATGGAGACGGCCGATGACAACCGCTGCGATGCAACTTACCTGCCCTAGGGCGAACAAGCTTGCGCCCGTTGCACTGGCGCTGCCCTTGCTCTTGCTTGCCGCGCCCGCCGCGGCGCAGGACGACGTCACGGATAATTCGCCGGGCGTGCGCGACGTGGCGATGACGCCGCTGTCCGACCTCAACCTGGCGCGCGACCCGATTCCCGACATCCTCGTCTGGGCGCGCGACAACACCTACGACAGCGCTGGCATGGACAGCTGCGAGAATATCCGCGTGGGCATCGGCGATCTCGATGCCGTGCTCGGCGACGATGTCGATGCGGGCAGCGAGGAAGAAGGCCGCCTGAACCCCGGCAGCGTGGCGCAGAGCGTGGTGGGCATGTTCATCCCCTTCCGCGGGATCATCCGCGAAGTGTCGGGGGCGAACAGCCACGAATACGAGTTCCGCCAGGCGATTGCCGCGGGGCTGATGCGCCGGGCCTATCTCAAGGGACTGGGTGAAGCGCGCGGCTGCGACTATCCGGCGCGGCCCATGCCCGCCGCCCTGCGCGAGGAACTTCGAGCCCAAGCGGCAGAAGCCGAAGCGGAAGCCGAAGCAACGGACTGATCCTGCGCATAACAGAACGGCGGAACCCGGGTTGGTTCGGGTCCCGCCGTCCGGCTAACCGACTATGCGGCCCTACACGATGTGGTCAGGCCCGGGTCGTCTCGTCTTCACAGTCGGCGTCAGGATGTAGCGGGGGGACCGGAGCGACCGGCGCGACAGGTGCCACCGTGCGGACCTCCCAGCCACCGCCTGCCGGAGCAGACACTTCCCAGCGGACCGGGGTCACCGGAGCGACCGGCGAGACCATCCGGCCCGACCAGCGCATGGCAACAGCGGTGGCGCGGCTGTTGGGGGCAAGCTCGCGATCCTGCAGCTTGGCCTGCTGGCGGCGCATCGTCACTTCGCGGGCGCTCATTTCCTCGAGCGATTCATCCAGCGAACGCAGGATTTCTTCGCGGATTTCGGCTGGCAGTTCGCGGTCGTTGGCAATCTGCTCGCGAGCTTCGCGCAGTCCGGCAGCAGCTTCAGCGCGGATGGCCGCGCGGCAGATGACCATGGCGCGGCGGCCATTGCCAAGGTCGCGTTCGACCACCGTCTCGCCGCTGTCGTCGCAGTTGATGTCGAGTTCGTGCAGGCCGGCCTCCTCGTCGGTCCAGACCATGCGGTGACCGGCAAGGCCTTCGGCGTTGCGGGCGGCTTCCATGGCAATCTCGATGGCGGCTTCGTACTGCCCTTCCATGCCCTCGAGCTCGGCTTCCAGTTCGGCCATCAAGGCTTCGAACTCGGCTTCGTCCATCTCGTGTTCGCCATCGCGGTGGATACGGCGAACGATCCGGCGGTGGCCGTCTTCGCCCGCTTCGTCTCCGTCGCCGCGAATGACGTGGACTTCGACATGGCGTTCGCCGTCTTCGCTGGCTTCGTCGCCAGTCTCGACACGGCGCTCGATCCGCACGACACGGCGTTCGTTTCCGCCGTCGGGGTCGATGGTTTCGATCACGTGCTCGTCGACCTGCCCGTCCTGCGGCGCTTCGGCCTGGGCATAGGTGATCGACGCGGTCAGCGGCAGGGCCAGCGCGGTGGTGGTGATAGCCGCAATGCCGAAACGGCGCCTGCGACTGGATACTTCGGACATGGTGAGGCTCCTCAAACGGTGAATAATCGACTTTTCGCCCAGCACGGGACAGGCCATCGGAGCAGCCAGGGCCATGTGTTCGCCAGCGGCAAAGCCCGCGATCACTTCGGCATAGGCCACCCGTTCCACCTGTCCGCGGCCAGCCACGACGCGCGCATCGCACGCCGCCTCCTGGTCCCGGCGCATCGCTCTCCAGCCCCACCAGGCGAGCGGATTGAACCAGTGCAGAGCCAACAGTGGCTGGGCCGCGATATTGGCGATGAGATCGTACCCGCGATGGTGCGCAAGCTCGTGCGCAATCGCCATGTCGCGGGCGGTAATGTCATGATGCGCCATGAAGGTGGGCGGCAGGGCCACCACCTTGTCGAAGACGCCGAAAGCCACGGGGCCGGAAACGGCGGGCGTTTCCACCAGTCGTACTTTGCCGGCCTCGCCCACGGGAACCGAGTCCTCCAGCAGTTCGGCGCGCATGCGGTAGTATTCACGCACGCGCCAGCCGAGGAAGACCAGCGCCCCGCCCAGCCACAGCGGCAACAGCAGGTCGCTCACGGTCAGGCCCACCGGCGGCGGCGGAGCAAAGGCCCCGGCGGCACCGGCAGCGGTTGCCGGGTCGGAAATGATGAACAGCAGCGGCTCGGCAGTTGCCGCGGCTCCGGCAGCCTCTGCCACCGGCTCAGCGGGCGCCATCCAGGCTGGCAATACCAGCGGCGGCATGATGAAACGCAGGAAGGGCAGCGCCCACAACGCGTAGGCCACTTGCGGACCGAAATGCCGCGATACCGGTCTCCGCAAGACCAGTACCAGCGCGATCAGCACGCCGGTGTAGATGAAAGTGTCGACCAGCCAGTCTTCCCAGCCGCTTCCGATCAGGCCGCTCATTTCTTCATCTCCTGCAGCAGGCGCTCGATCTCGGCGATGTCTTCAGGCGTCAGCGCCTCTTCCTTGGCGAGGTGCGCCAGCAAGGGAGCAGCCCGGCCACCGAACAGGCGATCGACCAGGCGGCGCGATTCCCCGCCGACATAGGCGGAACGGGCAATGAGGGGAGAATAGAGGAAGCGGCGGCCATCGGGCTCGGTCGCCAGCGCGCCCTTCTGCACCAGCCGGGACAGCAGGGTCTTCACCGTGGGCATGGACCAGCCGCGCTGCTTGCAGACTACGTCGCAAACTTCGGCAGCGGTTTGCGGGCTGCGCTGCCACAGCGCCTCCATCACCGCATGCTCAGCGTCGCTGATGCGCTCTACACCGTCGTTCTCGTCTTTCGCAGCCACTGCGTCCTCCCTGACCGACTACGTTTGTCGGCGCTTACGATTACGTTTGTAATCTGAACGCCGGGTGAATTCAAGCTGGCACGGGCGTTTTATCGACATATGACACCGCCTCGACCGGAAAAACGGACTCGGCGCGCTCCATTTTTCGTGTAACCAATGCCGCGCACCAGGCGAACGGGGGGGGTAGGTGAGTTCCACTGGCGATGCCCTTGACCAGCTGATGGCAGCGGCCCGCGCAGGGGATTCCGCTGCCTATCGGCATTTCCTGGCCGAGGCAGCGCAGCGAATTCGCGCCCGGCTGGCCCGGAAAATGGGCGGGGATAGCGAGCTGGAGGATCTGGTGCAGGAATGCCTGATCGCCGTGCATGACAAGCGCCACACGCTCGACCCCGGTCGGCCGGTGGCACCGTGGATGTACGCGATCGCCAATTACAAGCTGATCGACCACTGGCGCAAACGCGGCCGCAGTCCGATCGAACTGGACGACGAAGCCGACATGGCCGTGGCGGCGGATACCATGGCAGCCACCGATATCGAGGCACTGCTGGAGCAGCTGCCCGAAGCCCAGGCCCAGGCGATCCGCCTGACCCATATCGAGGGGCTGACCAACCGCGAGGCCGGAGAACGGCTCGGCGTCGGCGTATCGGCGATGAAGCTGCGCGTGCACCGGGGCATGAACCGGCTCAAGGAACTGGTAGACGAACAAGAGCAATGACCACAACCGACGACCTTCTTGATCGCCTTTCGGCGGACGGAGCTGCCACCACGGGCAAGCCGCGACTGGTCTTTGGCGGCTGGCTGCTGGGTGCTGCGCTGCTTTGCGCCGCCGGGGTATCGTTGCTGCTGAGCGAGGCCTTCTACAGCGTCGAGCTCTACGGCACGGGTCCGATGGTGGTGAAGTGGGGCTTCTCGCTGTCGCTGATCCTGTTCTGCGTCATCGCCTTGCGCACGCTTGGCAAGCCTGGGAGGCGTGGCAGCCTGTTCCTCGCCCTGCTGGCCCTTCCCTTCGCTCCGATCGTGGCGCTGCTGGGACTGGAGCTTTCCACTATCGGACCGATGATGGACGGCCCCACCTGGCCACGCTGCCTGCTGGCCATGGCGATCATGAGCCCGATCGGCTTTGCCGGAGCCGTACTGGCAGTACGATCCATGGCTCCTACCCGCCTGCACAGCGCGGGACTGGTCGCAGGAATGTTCGGCGGCGCGCTGGCGATGACCGCCTATGCCCCCTTCTGCCCCGAGCTCGGCATGAGCTTCATGACGCTCTATTATTGCCTGCCGATCCTGCTGATGGCAGGCATTGGCTGGATGTTTGGCCCTAGACTTCTCCGCTGGTGAGGGATCGCCACGATTATAGCGTCCGGCGCTTGTCGGACTGCCACAAGATCGCCGATTTCCGCGCGCTGGCGCGGCGGCGACTGCCCTACCCCGTGTTCAATTACATTGACGGCGCGGCGGACGATGAAGCGACCAAGGATCGCAATACCGCCGCCTTCGACCAAGTGGACCTTGTGCCGGATGTGCTGGTTGGTGCGGAGAAGCTGGACCTGTCGGTGGAGATCATGGGCAGGCGCAGCGAATTGCCGCTGATGCTCAGCCCGACGGCATTGCAGCGGCTGTTCCACTGGCACGGAGAACGCGCGGTGGCCGCCGTGGCGGAGAAATTCGGGATCTGGTTCGGTATTTCCAGTCTCTCCACCGTCTCGATCGAGGAAGTGGGCGAGCGTTGGAGCGGCCCCAAGATGCTGCAATACTACTATCACAAGGATCGCGGACTGAACGCAGCGCTGGTGGAGCGGGCCAAGGCGGCAAATTTCGATGCCATCACCCTGACCGTCGACACCATCGTTTCGGGCAACCGCGAACGCTGCAAGCGTACCGGCTTCACCACCCCGCCGCGCTTCACGCCCGGCAATGTACTGAGCTACGCCATGCACCCGGCCTGGGCGCTCAACTTCATGTTCCGCGAAAAGTTCGACCTGCCCAACCTCTCCACCCACGTGGCGGCGGGCAGCGGACAGGCGATCTCGATCCAGGACTATTTCAACTCGATGCTCGACCCCGGCCTCAACTGGCAGGCGGCGGAGCAGTTGCGCGATGACTGGGGCGGCAAGTTCTGCCTCAAGGGTATCATGTCGGTGGGCGACGCGCGCCGCGCGGCGGACATGGGCGTCGATGCCATCATGATTTCCAACCACGGCGGGCGCCAGCTCGACGGCAGCCGCGCCCCGTTCGACCAGCTGGCAGAGATCGTCGATGCCGTGGGGGACCGGGTCGAGGTAATCCTCGACGGCGGGGTCAAGCGCGGCAGCCACGTGGTGAAGGCCCTGTCGCAGGGTGCCAAGGCGGCCAGCGGCGGCCGGCTCTACCTCTACGCGCTGGCAGCAGCGGGCGAACCGGGCGTCGAGCGTGCCGTCGGCCTGCTCAAGGACGAGATCACCCGCGCCATGCAGCTTATGGGCAAGCGCTCGGTCAGCGAGCTGTCGCGCGACAACCTGCGCTTCCGATAAGGAAGAAGCCGGACCTTTGCAGGCCCGGCTCCCTCGATTGCGACCCTGAGTTGGATCAGGCGGGAATGCCCGGATGCTCCGTCTCGGGCTCCTCACCGCGGCCGAGCCCGGCCCAGTCCACTCGGCGGGTGGCGAACATGATCCCGGCCAGCGCCCCGAAGAGCAGCAGCGAGCCGATCACCAGCGAGTAGGTTTCCTCGTTCAGCAGGACGTAGAGCACGGCATAGAGCGCCGCGAGCATGCCGCCGATGAAGCTTGCCCGCTTCCAGCTTCCCAATACCGCCGCATTGTAGGCTGTCAGCAAGCCGATGATGGCTGCCGAAGCGGTGACATAGGCAAGCACGAAGCCCCAGATTTCGGCAAAGGCCAGCAGCATGACGAAGAACAGCACGAGGCCCGCGCCGGTCAGCATGTATTCCGCCGAAGCCACCCGTGCGCCGCCGACAATGTCGAACATCAGCAGGGCGGCAAAGGTGAAGCCGATGAACAGGAAGCCGTATTTCACCGCGCGATCGACCTGGCTGTAGAGATCGACCGGATCGACAAGGCCGATGGTCACCGCCTGGCCGCCCGAAGTCTCGATCATCGAGGAAGAACTGGCTGGATAACTCGAATCAACCGGGACGGCAGCACCCGCGGTCAGGTCGGACATCGACAGCAGGCCCTGCCCCAGCGCGAGGTTGGTGATGCCGGGATAGACGGCGGTAAAGCCCTCGTCTCCGGTTTCGGTCAGGGTCGGTTCGGGCAGGAAGTTGCCGGTAAAGCTGGGATGCGGCCAGGAGGAGGTGACGCTCCACTCGGTATCGCCGCCACGCGGGATCAGCGACAGCGAGCGGGTGCCGCGCAGGCCGTAGCTCCACTGCACTTCCAGCGGTGCCTCGCCGGTCCAGGCAGTGACGGGGGCGGAGAAGCCATTGCCACCCGTGGCCAGCGGTCCGTTGCCGGGGCTCAGTTCCAGCCTTTCGCCATCGGCGACCACGCTGACGCTGTCGGACAGACCGCGCGTATCGGACACGCCGAAGCGCAGCTCGGCCTCGTCGAACATCAGCGCATCGCGCTCGATGTCCATCCGGTCGAGCTCGCTGTTCAGCTGGTAGGTCGCCGTGCCTTCCAGCGCGCCGGAGAAGACCACGCTTTCGTAGATGGCGTAACCCTTGCGGTCCGGCACCATCGTGGTCGCGATATTCTGCGCCAGCGGCGAAACGAACAGTTCGCGGCGCACCTGCCGGCGGCGTTCGCGGTTCACGCCGTCGACCACTTCGGTCTCCACCGTTTCCGCCATGAAGGGGATCACCAGCACCGGGCCGGTAAAGGTCTGCGGCCCGCCCCAGCCCTGCGTTATCTGCTGCTCGGCGGCTTCGGACTGGGTCTCGCGGTCGTAGACAAGGGCATAGACCATCATCAACGGCACGATCAGCACCACCGCGATTACCCCGGCCATGAATAGTTTCATCCCGGGACTGCGTTCACGTTTCATCGCTCTATTCTCCCTCATGGTTGTGCGACGAACCGTGCATTGTGAGCGACGAACTGAATGGTTTGTGAACTCGCGCGCGCCCCGCACGCGCGCGCGTTGCCGGTTCGAAATTCACGCGGCAGGATGGCCAGCATGTTGAAACGATTCGCTCTTTTCGCCGCCATTGCCCTCACCTCGCCCGCCGTCGCGCAGGAGGTGACAGAACCCGAAACCGCGCCTGTTTTCGAGACCACGGATGTGGTGCTGATGACCGAGATGGGCCCGATCACCGTGGCGTTGGAAACAGAGCGAGCGCCGATCACGGCGGGCAACTTCCTGCGCTATGTCGAAGAAGGCCGCTTCGATGGCACTGTCTTCTATCGCGCCATGCCGCTCGACTGGGGTGACCAACCCAACGGGTTGATCCAGGGCGGCACCCAGTGGGACCCGGAACGGATCCTGCCAGGCATCGAGCACGAGCCAACCACGCTGACCGGCCTCAGCCATACGCGCGGGGCGCTGTCGATGGCCATGGGCGAACCGGGCAGCGCCAATGGCGATTTCTCGATCATGCTCGGCGACCAGACCGGCCTCGACGCCAATCCCGAAAGCGACGACCCGGTGTGGCAGAACGGCTATGCGGTGTTCGGCTACGTGACGGGCGGCATGGACGTGGTCGAAGCGATCCACGCCGCGCCGGTCGATCCGGAACTGGGCGAAGGCTGGATGCAGGGGCAGATGCTGGCAGACCCGGTGGTGATCGTCGAAGCCTACCGCGTCGAAGAAAGCGCCGAATAGCTACTCCTCCGGCCGGATCACCCGGTAGATCTTCACCTCGCCCACGCCCTTAAGCGTCACCAGTTCGGGCTCGGTGAAATCGACGTGCTCGCAGGCGCCGTAATAGGTGCTTTCGGACACGGCGATGCCGCCCGGCTCGGCCACGCCCTCGATCCGGCTGGCGATGTTCATGGTGTCGCCCCAGTAGTCGTAAGCCAGCTTCTGCGCGCCGATCACGCCGCCCACCACCGGGCCGGTGTGGATGCCGATCCGCACCTTCACATCGATCTTGGTGCGCGCGGCATAGGGTTCGATCAGGTCGATCAGGTCACAGCCGAACCGGATCGCGCAATGCGCCCCGCTCTCGCACGAGGCATGGCCGCCCGCCACCGCGAGGTAGGCGTCGCCGATGGTCTTGACCTTCTCCACCCCGTATTTCGCCGCCGCTTCGTCCGCCAGCAGGAAGATCTCGTTGAGCATCTTCACCAGCCGCCCCGGCGAGAGCACCTTGGCGAGGCTGGAGAAGCCGACAATGTCGACGAAAATCACCGATACGTCGGAGAACGAGTCCGCCACCGCCTGCCCTTCGCGCAGCCGCGTGGCGACGTCCTGCGGCAGGACATTGTGGAGCATCTCCTCGGTCTTCGCCCGCTCTTCCTCCAGCGCGCGGTTGGCGACCCAGGTCTTGCGCGCGCGCCGGTCGATGTCCCAGTTCACGAAGGTGGCGAAGGTCAGGAAGGTGGTGAAGTTGGTGAAGGTATAGACCTTCGACACGATCGACCTGTCCGCTTCCAGCAGGAACAGCAGGTAGAGCGCCACCAGCGCACCTGCCCAGATCAGGAAATTGCGGAAGTTGGCGACGAAACCGACGCTGGCGAAAACCACAAGGATACCCAGCTGCACGATGGCCATGCCGAAGCGCGATATGCCGGTGATTGCGGCCTGTGCCGCCAGCGCCTCCAGCAGCATGACCATGGGCACGGCCAGCACCGAGAAAATGCCGATATCGACCCACGAATGACGGACGTAAAACTGCGTGTAGGTGAGGCCGTAGACACCCGCCAGCACGGCAATCATCAGTCCGGCGGCCTTGTTGTATTCCAGCACGCCCTCGGCGGGGAAATGCATGGGGTTGAAGCCGATGTAGCTGACCAGCGTAACTACGGCGATGGCGCAGAGGAACCGCGTCGCCGGGATGCGCGCGCGACGTTCGTGCTCCACATAGGCACGTTCGGACTCCAAGTCCTTGAAACGAAACAGCACGGCGCTTCCCCCTTGGCCCTGCGACTGGGTGTCAAACTATCGGAAGCTATGGGGAATGGCCAGTGGCGGCGCGCCTAGTAATCCTCGGCGGCCAGGCGGCTCATCAGGATGGCGGCGCGCTGGGCCTGCCTGACGATGGTGGCGAGGTCGAGCGATTCGCCTTCGGCGTGCAGGTCGCGCCCGTTCGGCCCCATCCCGGCCAGGGCATCGGTGTAGGGTGCAACAAAGCTGATATCGGCGGCGCCGCGCTCGGATGGCGGGAAGACAGGCATTTCCGGACGACCAAGGTCGGCATTGATCGCATTTAGGCGGTCCAGCAGGGCGCGGTTGCCGTCGGTCGCCGCCATCGAGGGATAGCGCAATTCCACTGTCAGCTCGGCATCGGTACCAGGCAGGTGATCGTCGACAATCTCCTGCATGGCGGCAAAGGCTGCCTCGGTCTGCTCTGCCGTCAATGCGCGCAGGTCGCCGCGCGCCACGGCGCTGTCTGGCACGATATTGCCCTTGCCCGTGGTGGTCGCATTGAGCAGGTCTTCCGATAGCACCGCCGGGGTGCCGCCAGCCATCAGCCCGACATTGTAGGTCAATCCGTCTTCACGCAGGTCGCGGCGGAAGCTGTCGAGGATGCGCACCATCTCGTAGATCGCGCCGTAGCCCGACCGTTCGCTGAAAATGCGCGAGGAGTGGCCGGTGTTGCCGCTGGTGCGCAGGGTCCAGCGGTTGGAAGACCGGCGCGCGATAACGCCCATGTCCACACCATCGCGCGCAGCCATCGATTCGAAACCGAGTGCAACGTCGGCCCATTGTCCTTCGGCAATCAGTTCGGCGCGGGCATCGGCCAAGGGGTTGCCGACATCTTCCTCGTCGCCGGTGAGCACGACCACGATATTGGCATCGGCCAGCGTCCCCGCCGCCTGCATGGCGCGCAGGGCAGCGAGCATGGTGACTACACCGCCCTTGTTGTCGACCACGCCGGGGCCGATCAGCCGATCGCCCTCGCGGTACACCTCCTGGAACGGCGAGCTTGGCTCGAACACGGTATCCATGTGCCCGATCAGCAGCATGCGCGTGGTGCCCTCGGCACCGGCATGGCGCGCGATCAGGTGGCCGGCGCGCTGGGCATGTGACTGGTCGACAAGTTCCACGGTGAAGCCGAGCGCCTCGAACTCGGGCACCAGCATCTCGCGCACCGCCCGCACGCCTTCGTGGTTATGCGTGCCGCTGTTCTGCGCCACCAGCCGCTCCAGCAGCGCAACGTCGCTTTCGAAATTGTCCTCGACAGTGGAGACCATGACCTGCTCCGCCCCGGAAAGCTGGGCCATGGCAGGACTTGCGAAGGCCAGCGCGGCGGCGGCCAGGAATGCGGTTCTCATGCAGGCGATTGCTCTACCCGAACCGGGCGCGTGTCAATCCGCGACAGCAGGCCTGCCGACCGGCTCGGTCGCCGTCGTGGGCATGCGCGCCTCCAGCTGGTTCAGCCAGCCCGCGACGTTTTGCCCGATGGAAAGCTGCGGCAGCGAGGGGACCAGGTTGTCCGCCAATTCCAACCCCACGATATGTACCTGCGCCGCGCGTACCGCCTGGGTGAAGGTCTGCGGCTGGCGCAGCTCGCGGTTGACCAGCGCATCGCCGAAATAGGTCCAGTCGTTGTCTGGCGCGCAGCCAAAGCTGGACCGGTTGTGCGCTGCCGCCGTGGCAATGGCGGTGTCATCGCCCTGCAAGTGCGGGACGAACACGCCCGAATAGCAGGCATTGATGATGAGGATGCGGCGTTCCAGCCCGAGTTCGGCGAGGATCGAACGCAGGCGCTGCGGCGAGAGGATGCCATAGCCGTTGTCGCCATCGTGATAGGCCAGCCCCAGCTGCGCACCGTGGCTGGTGGTGAACAGCACGAGCACGTCCTCCGCCGGGTCCATGACCTCGGCAAGGTGCGCCAGGGCAATCGTGAGCGAGGAGATCGAGCCTTGTGGCAGGCTGTCGTCCTGTCCGTCGGGCCCTGCCAGCACCAGCGTGCGCCCCTCTGCGTTGTAGCGCCGCGACAGCACCCTGCCCGCTTCCCGCGCCTCGCGGGCGAAGACGGGATCGCTATCCAGCGCGGCGACCAGCACATAGGCGTCGACCTGTCCGCGCCGGTGCTGAGCCAGGCCGGCCAGTGCCGCGTCGAGCCGCCGCCGGTCTGCCAGCATGTCGCGGGCAGACATGCCGCGCTGCATTTCCGGGCCATGGTGGTAGCTTGCCGCGCGCTCCTGCGGGGTCTGTCCCGTGGCGAGGTCCGGCCAGGGGGATTCATGCGCGGGCGGTTCGAAGGCAGCAGGGGCGCCGTCGCTCTGGGCCACGGCAGGGCCAGCGAGGATCAAGGTCGCGGCAGAAAGAACGCCTGTCAGGACGCGTGCTGTCATGGCTAGCAAGGTTGCACGCTGGCGCGCCTGCTGCAAGCGCGACCTCAATCGCGGACGAGCAGGTGTTCCGGTGCGAAATGCTCCAGCGCGGCCACGACCTCTTCCATCTTGGCATCGGTGCCGGACATGGCGAGCGCGAAGGAACAGCCGGTCATCGAACGGTTGGCGCTGGCCAGCTTGGCACGAATGCCGGTCATCTGGTCGATCCGCTCCTGCACCACCTCGTAACAGACCATCGGCTGGTTCCCCATGCGAACGGGCTGGAGCCGGATGATCTCGTCCCAGGTGAAGGTCTGCCGCACCGCCTGGGCGTGCTCGATGCCATTGGCGTCGATGCGAAAGGCAATCCCGCCGCGCATGAACTGGCGCACGATGACAAATCCGCAGAGGCCGAAGAACACGACGGCAATCCAGCCGACCGCTTGCGTCATCTCCGGCCCCAACCGGCGCGAGGCCGGCACTTCGCCGAACAGGCCCGCCATCCACAGTCCGCCGGCTACGGCACCGACGGCGACAAGTCCCAGCAGGACCAGCCGGATGCGCGAATAGTTGGCGATGAAAGCGTCAGTATCGGTCAAAACGGCAATCCACCGGCGAGTCTCCTACGACGCCGCGAGCCCCTACTCGCCGCAGGCCAGTTCTAGTTCCGCTGTCCGATGCTGTCCGCGAAACCGTGCATTGAATGTGAGGGTCCCTGCGCAACCTACGTTCTCCAACCACAGCGGATTGTGCACTACACCGTCGTCGCTGGTCAGCATGGTGCGAACCGTACGCGAACCGATCGTTTCGCCCTCCCCGTTGGTGACCCATATTACGAGTGGTACGTCGATGAAGTCGTGACCGCCCGTCTGCACCACCACGTCAACAAGTAGGTCATCAGCAGGTTCGCGCGCGTCGCCTTCTCCGATGATCACATTCCATCCGGCAAACTCGCGCTCGCGACGGGGATCCAGAACATTCTCGGACAGTACGCCCGAGAGAGTATAATAGAGATGGACCCGGATTTCCGAGATCGATGGGCTCTCGTTTGCTTCCTGCGCAGTTGCCGAGGTGGACAGCCCCGCTGCCAGCAGCAAGGCGGCCCACACCTTCATCAATATACCCGCTTCTTCGGCTTGATGTACTCGGCATCGTCGGTGAGCGTGTATTCGTGCACCGGGCGGTAATCGATCTTCACGCCGCCACCGTTGCCGCCCCAGCCTTCGAACCAGGCCACGGTGTGCTTCATCCACTCCGCATCGTTGCGATCGGGGAAGTCCTCATGCGCGTGGGCGCCGCGCGATTCCTTGCGGTTTTCGGCGGAGTTCATCGTCACCACGGCCTGGGCCATGAGGTTGTCCAGCTCCAGCGTCTCGATCAGGTCGCTGTTCCACACCAGCGAGCGGTCGAACACCTTGACGTCCTGCATGCGCTTGTTGGTTTCGGTCAGCTGCTTGACGCCTTCGGCCATCAACTCGCTGTCGCGGAACACGGCGGCGTGCTTCTGCATCGTCTGCTGCATTTCCTTGCGCACGTCGGCGGTGGGCGAGCCGCCGTCGGCGTGGCGGAAATGGTCGAGGCGGCCCAGCGCCATATCGGCGCTGTCGGCAGGCAGTTCGTCGTGCGACTGGCCCGGCGTGATCAGTTCCTTCAGGCGGAAACCGGTGGCGCGGCCGAACACGACGAGATCGATCAGCGAGTTCGAGCCGAGGCGGTTGGCCCCGTGCACCGAGACGCAGGCGGCTTCGCCCACGGCGAACAGGCCGGGCACCACGTGGTCGGGATTGCCGTCCGGCCCAAGGGTCACGACTTCGCCGTGATAATTACAGGGGATGCCGCCCATGTTGTAGTGGACGGTCGGCGTCACCGGCAGCGGCTGGCGGGTCAGGTCGACACCGGCGAAGATCTTGCCGCTTTCGGTAATGCCCGGCAGGCGCTCGGCCAGCACCTTGGCATCGATGTGGTCGAGGTGGAGGTAGATGTGGTCCTTGTCCGGACCGACACCGCGGCCTTCACGCATTTCCAGCGCCATCGAACGCGAGACGACGTCGCGGCTGGCGAGGTCCTTCGCGCTAGGTGCGTAACGCTCCATGAAGCGCTCGCCTTCGGAGTTGGTCAGGTAACCGCCCTCGCCGCGCGCACCCTCGGTGATGAGGACGCCCGCGCCGTAAATGCCGGTGGGGTGGAACTGCACGAATTCCATGTCCTGCAGCGGCAGCCCTGCGCGCAGCACCATGCCGCCACCGTCGCCGGTGCAGGTGTGCGCCGAAGTCGCGGTGAAGTAGCAGCGGCCATAACCGCCGGTCGCCAGCACCACGCCGTGCGAGCGGAAGCGGTGGATCGTGCCATCGTCGAGACACATGGCGATCACGCCGACGCAGCGGCGGTCAGCGCCCTCGCCCGCCATGATCAGGTCGATGGCGAAATATTCGATGTAGAAGTCCGCCGAGTACTTCAGGCTCTGCTGGTACAGCGCGTGGAGCATGGCATGGCCGGTCCGGTCAGCCGCGGCGCAGGTGCGCTGCACCGGCGGGCCTTCACCCATGTTCTGCATGTGGCCGCCGAACGGACGCTGGTAGATCGTGCCGTCCTCGTTGCGGCTGAAGGGCACGCCGGCGTGCTCCAGCTCGTAGACCGAGGCGGGCGCTTCGCGCACCATGTATTCGATGGCGTCCTGGTCGCCCAGCCAGTCCGACCCCTTCACGGTGTCGTACATGTGCCACTGCCAGTGGTCGGGCGAGTTGTTGCCCAGCGACGCGGCGATGCCGCCCTGCGCCGCCACGGTGTGCGACCGCGTGGGGAAGACCTTGGAGATGTTGGCCGTCTTCAGGCCGGCCTCTGCTGCACCCATGGTGGCGCGCAGGCCCGAACCGCCCGCCCCCACGACGACAACGTCATAGGTGTGATCGGTGATCGGGTAGGCCTTGCCGTTGATCTCGAATGTGTCGTTGCGGGCCATCAGGCGGCTCCTCCGAAGGCGAGGCTGCCAATGCAGAACAGGCCAAAGGCGGTTCCGGCAAAGGCGACAAGGTTAAGCAGCATGATCACGCCGAACTTGGTGCCGTGATCGTGCAGGTAGTCTTCGATCAGCACCTGCAGGCCAAGGCGGGCGTGCCAGAAGGTGGAGATCACCAGCAGGGCGAGCATGAATGCGGTCAGCGGCGCGCTGGCCCAGGAGGTGATGCTGCCATAGCTGTAATCGTTCATCAGCAGCAGCGAGCCGCCAAGGAACAGCAGGGTGACGAGGTTGCCCACTGCGGTGAAGCGCTGCATGACCCAGTGGTGCGCGCCGTGGTGCGCCGATCCCAGTCCGCGCACGCGCCCGATTGAAGTTCCGTTGCCCATCGTCGTCTCCTCAGCGCAGCAGGATGTAAGCCCAGGTGGCCGCCGTCAGCACCACCCCGCCAAGCATCGAAATGATTGACCACATGCGGTTGGTATCGAGCTCGTAACCGGCACCGGTATCCAGCACGAAGTGCCGCAGGCCCGAACACATGTGGGTGAAGAAGGCCCAGGTCAGGCCGATCAGCACGACCTGGCCGTACCAGGCACCGGCATGGCCGAGGAAGGTCTCGTAGCTTTCCGGACCGCCAGCCATCGCGGCAAGCCACCACAGCAGCACGCCCAGGCCGACAATGGCCATCCCGTCCCCGCTGGCGCGGTGGAGGATGGAAACCATCATGTGCGGTCCCCATCGCCAGATTTGCAGATGCGGTGAAAGCGGGCGGTTGGCCATGGCGTGTCCCCGTTGAGTGCTCGTGTGCCCCCGCTCTAGCGGATCAGGCGAGCGAGGCAAGCGGTGGAGCGGTAGACTTTGGGCTATTTTTGCCAGCCTTCCCCAGTGTCGCACTGCCCGCTATGAGGCGATCCATGACCAATATTCTCGTCACCGGCAGCAGCAGGGGCATTGGCCAGGCGATTGCCGACCAGCTGGCCGAGCGCGGCTGCAACGTCATGGGCCATGCCACCCGCGCGCTCGACAGCCGCACCATCGCCGCCGACTTTGCCGATCCGCCCGCCCCGCAGATGCTGTGGGAAGAAGCGCTCGACCGCCTCGACGGACGGATCGACGTGCTGGTGAACAATGCCGGCCTGTTCGAGCAGATCCCCCTGAACGCCAGCGACATCGAGTGGCTGGACCGGTGGGAGGACACCCTGCGGATCAACCTCACCTCTGCCGCGCAGCTCAGCCGCTTTGCCGTACGCCACTGGCAGGATCGCCAGTCGGGCGGACGCATCGTGCACATTGCCAGCCGCGCGGGCCATCGCGGCGATTCGCCCGGTCACTGGCACTATGCCGCTGCCAAGGGCGGCATGCTCGCCATGCACAAGACCATCGCCCGTGCCTATGCGGCGGAGAACATCCTCTCCTATGCCATCACCCCCGGCTTCACCGACACGGCCATGGCGGGCGACTACCTCGAATCTCGCGGCGGAGAAGGCCTGCTGGCAGACATCCCGCTGGGCCGCGTGGCCGAGCCGGAAGAGATTGCCGATATCGCCGTGTTCTGCGCGCTCGATGCCCCGCCCAGCATGACCGGCGCCACCATCGACGCCAACGGGGCAAGCTATGTCCGGTAAGTCTGTTGCCGCAGGCGCGGCATTGGCACTGGTCGCGTGCACCAGCCCGCAAATACCGGCGGGGGCACAGGACAACGACGCACAGGACCACGACGCCCAGATGCGAGCCGACTGGGCCGAGACCTGCGAGGACTGGGACGACTGGGACAAACCCGCGCCGCTGTTCCGTGTCTTTGCCAACACCTGGCACGTCGGCACTTGCGGCATTTCGGTTATCCTGATCGCGGGTGACGGCGAGTTCCTGCTGATCGACAGCGGCACCGAAGGCGGCGCGCAGGTCGTGCTCGACAACCTGCAGGCCCTCGCGGTGGACCCGCAGGACATCACCCTGCTGCTGACCAGCCATGAACATTTCGACCACGTCGGCGGCATGGCCATCATGCAGGATGCCTCTGGCGCGGACGTGCTGACTTCGGCTGCGGCTGCACCCGTCTTGCGCACCGGCAATGCCTCGGCTGACGACCCACAGACGGGCATGCACGACGCGATGCAGTCGGTCGGCCGTGTCGGCGTCTACGGCGCAGGTGACGACTATTCCGACGTGCTTGACCGGTTCGGCATGGCTGCCATCGCCACCCCGGGCCACACGCCGGGCGCGCTGACCTGGTACTGGGAAAGCTGCGACGACACGCGGTGCCTCACGATCGCCTATGCCGATAGCCTGAGCCCCGTCAGCAGCGACGACTACCGCTTCTCCGACCACCCTGACTACGTGCAGGCCTATCGCGAAGGCATAGCCCGGCTGGCGGACCTCGACTGCGATATCCTGCTCACCCCGCACCCCTCTGCCAGCCGCATGCGCGACAAGCTGTTGGCGGGTGACCTCACCAGCGGCATGGACTGCGCCGCCTATGCTGCGGACCGGCTGGCGGCCCTCGAAGCCCGCCTTGCACAGGAAGCCGCCGAATGAGCTGGAAACTCTCTGCCGTCGACTCCAAGGAACGCGTCGAGGCTGCGCTGGAGAAGCGCGAAGTGACCGTCGGCTGGGACGAGAACATTGTCCTCGCCGGGTTCGAGGTCGATCCCGACGACGGCACGATCTGGCAGCTCGACGCCTATACCGAAGAGAAGCCTACTGCCGCCGAGACGAAGGCAGTTGCCGCCCTGTTCGAAGCCCCGGCACCGAAGATCAAGGCAGAGCAGCTGCCCGATCTCGACTGGGTGGTGGAAAGCCAGAAAGGCGTCGACCCGATCCGCGCCGGGCGTTTCCGCGTGCGCACGCCCGAACACGCAGCGCTGGGCGAAGCGGGCGTCACCGAATTCGTCATCCCCGCCGCCCAGGCCTTCGGCACAGGCCAGCACGAAACGACTGCCGGGTGTCTCGCCATGCTGGATGCCATGCACGCAGCAGGGCTGCGTCCGAGGAACGTCGCCGATATCGGCACCGGCACCGGCCTGCTCGCCTTTGCCGCGATGGACCTGTGGCCGCGCGCCGTGGCCACCGCGAGCGATATCGACCCCGTCTGCGGCCCCGCCGTGGTGGAGAACTGCGAGCTTAACAGCGTGACGATCGGCACCGGGCAGGGACAACTGGCCATGGTAATCGCGGACGGCATGGACGATCCCGCCCTGCAGGCGCGCGCACCATTCGACCTGCTGGTGGCCAACATCCTCGCCGCGCCGCTGATCGACATGGCCTTCGACTTTGCCGAGGCCGTATCCCCGCGCGGGTCGATCCTGCTGGCAGGCCTGCTGGAAACGCAGGAAGCCAAGGTGCGCGCGGCGTATCGCAAGGCGGGCTTCCGGCTGCACCGGAGGCTGGTGAACGGGGACTGGAGCATCCTGTGGCTGCGGCACCGCTTCCAGGGGTAGTGCGCCGCCTCCTGCGCCTGCTCGCAGGCGTGGCAGCGGTACTGGCGCTGCTAGTGGTCGGCTATCCGCTGGCGGCCTGGGTGGGCAGTTCGATCCCCGAAAGCGGCAGCGCCGCACCGCCCCCGCCTGACGCCGAAACGGTGCAGATCATGGTGGAGACCAACGGTACCCACACCTCTATCGTCGTGCCGATCGTTTCCGCCGCCAAGGACTGGCGCGAAAGCTTTCCCAGCGCCGCCCTGCCGCGCCCCGACGGGCGCATGCCGACACATCTTTCCATTGGCTGGGGCGAACGCGAGGTCTTCCTCAACGTGCCCACCTGGGGCGATCTTGAAGCCAGCACGGCGCTGCGGATCGCTACGGTCGGCGGCGACCCGCTGGTGCGGGTCAGCCATTATGTCCGCCCCGGTGCCAGCGAGAACCACCGCCCGCTGACGATCTCGCTGGAGCAGTACCGCACGCTAGTCGGCGCTATCGAGCGGGTACTGCCGGAAGTACCTCCCGGCCAAACGCGCGAGATCCTGCGCGGAACCTATGTCGAGGATGCCTATTACGATGCGGAAGGCAGCTACTCGCTGGCCAACACCTGCAACACCTGGGTGGGTGACACACTGGCCGAGGCGGGGGTGGAAATGGGCATGTGGACGCCCTTTGCGGGCGGGGTGATGAAGTGGATTCCGCTGCCCGAC
>JAUIIG010000042.1 GCA_030431875.1 Alphaproteobacteria bacterium | reverse complement strand
CGACGTTCCCGGCTTCCTGCCCGGCACGGCGCAGGAGCACAACGGCATCATCAAGCACGGCGCCAAGCTGCTGTTCGCCTATGCCGAGGCGACCGTGCCCAAGATCACCATCATCACCCGCAAGGCCTATGGCGGTGCCTATGACGTGATGGCGTCAAAGCACCTGCGCGGTGACCTCAACTACGCCTGGCCCACGGCCGAGATCGCGGTGATGGGAGCCAAGGGCGCGGTGGAGATCATCTTCCGCCAGGATCGCGACGATCCCGAGAAGATCGCCGAAAAGACGAAGGAATACGAGGACCGGTTCGCCAATCCTTTCGTGGCAGCTTCGCGTGGCTATATCGACGAGGTGATCTACCCGCATTCGACTCGCCGCCGCATCGCTTCCGGTTTGCGCAAGCTGCGTACCAAGCAACTCGAAAACCCGTGGAAGAAGCACGACAACCTGCCGCTATGACCGATAAGCCGACCAAATCAGACTGGCAGGAACGCGCCGCCAAGGAAGTGAAGGGGCGCGACCTGACCTGGCACACGCCCGAAGGCATTGCCGTGCAGCCGCTCTACACGGCGGCGGATGCTCCTGCCGATGCCGGACTGCCCGGGTTCGAGCCATTCACGCGCGGGCCCTATGCCTCGATGTACACGGGCCGTCCGTGGACGATCCGCCAGTATGCGGGCTTCTCGACCGCCGAGGAATCGAACGCTTTCTACCGCCGCAACCTGGCCATGGGGCAGAAGGGCCTGTCGGTCGCCTTCGACCTTGCCACGCACCGAGGGTACGACAGCGATCACCCGCGCGTTGTCGGCGATGTCGGCAAGGCTGGCGTCGCCATCGATACCGTGCGCGACATGGAGATCCTGTTCGACCAGATCCCGCTCGACACCATGTCCGTGTCGATGACGATGAACGGCGCGGTGATCCCGGTGATGGCCTTCTACATCGTCGCGGCGGAGCGGCAGGGCGTCAGCGCGGACAAGCTGAGTGGCACCATCCAGAACGACATCCTGAAGGAGTTCATGGTCCGCAACACCTATATCTATCCGCCCGAGCCTTCGATGCGGATCGTGTCGGACATCATCGCCTACACCTCGGCCAACATGCCGAAATTCAACTCTATTTCGATTTCCGGCTACCACATGCACGAAGCCGGGGCGACCGCTGTGCAGGAGCTCGCCTTCACCATTGCCGACGGCAAGGAATATGCCAAGCGGGCGATGGAAACCGGCCTCGATATCGATGCCTTTGCGCCGCGCCTCAGTTTCTTCTGGGGCATCGGCATGAACTTCTTCATGGAGATCGCCAAGATGCGCGCCGCGCGCACGCTGTGGCACGAAGTGATGGAAGGGCTGGGGGCAAAGAACCCCAAGTCGAAGATGCTGCGCACCCACTGCCAGACGAGCGGTGTCTCGCTGCAGGAGCAGGACCCCTACAACAACGTCATCCGTACCACGCTGGAGGCACTGTCCGCTGTGCTGGGCGGCACGCAGTCGCTGCACACCAATGCGCTGGACGAAGCCATTGCCCTGCCGACCGACTTCTCTGCCCGCATCGCCCGCAACACCCAGCTGGTGATCCAGGAAGAAAGCGGCGTGTGCAACGTCGCCGATCCGCTGGGCGGAAGCTACTACATCGAGGCGCTGACCGCCGAGATCGCCGACAAGGCTCGCGAACTGCTGGCAGAGGTCGACGCGGCGGGCGGGATGACCGCCTATGTGGCCAGCGGTGCTCCCAAGGCTGCCATCGAAGAAGCTGCCGCTGCCAAGCAGGCCAAGATCGACAAGGGCGAGACGGTGATCGTTGGCGTGAACAAGTACCGCAAGGATCACGAAGACCCCATCGACACGCTCGACATCGACAACCACGCGGTGCGCACCAGCCAGATCGCGCGGATCGAAAAGGTTCGCCGCAATCGCGACGAGGAGCAGGTGAAGGTGGCGCTCGCCAACCTGACGCGCGGAGCCAAGGTGGACCGGTCGCAGAACGAGGCCCTGCTGCGCGAAGGCCGCGACGAGCAGGGCGTGCCGCTGCCGCCCTCGCAGCTGGAAAAGCTCGCTGCCGACAGCGAGACCAACCTGCTGGCACTCGCCGTCGAGGCCGCCCGCGCCGATGCCACCTTGGGCGAGATTTCAGCCGCGATGGAAGCGGCCTTTGGGCGCTACGACACCGTGCCGACGCCAGTGAAGGGCGTCTATTCCTCCGCCTACGAGGGTGACGCGCGCTACCAGGCCGTGGTCGAGGGCGTAGAGGCCGTAGGTCGCCGCCTCGGCCATGCACCGCGCCTGCTGGTCGCCAAGATGGGCCAGGACGGCCACGACCGCGGTGCCAACGTGATCGCCAGCGCCTTTGCCGACATGGGCTTTGAAGTTATCAGCGGCCCGCTGTTCCAGACGCCGGAAGAGACCGCGAAACTGGCGCTGGACCATGACGTTGACGCCGTGGGTGCCAGCTCGCTGGCGGCTGGCCACAAGACGCTGATCCCCGAACTGATCGGCCACCTGCGCGATGCGGGCCGCGCGGACATCAAGGTGATCGCCGGCGGCGTGATCCCGCCACAGGACTATGACTTCCTGAAGAAGGCCGGCGTGCAGGGGATCTATGGTCCCGGCACCAACGTGGTCGAGGCTGCGGCGGACGTGCTGCGCTTGCTGGGCCACAACATGCCGCCTGCGGGCGAAGAACTGGATGCGGCGGAGTAAGCATGTTCACAAAAATCCTTATTGCCAACCGTGGTGAAATCGCCTGCCGGGTCATCAAGACGGCCCGACGTATGGGTATTGCTACGGTGGCGGTCTATTCGGATGCCGATGCCCGCGCGCCGTTCGTGCAGATGGCCGACGAGGCGGTGCATATCGGCCCCGCGCCTGCGTCCGAAAGCTACCTGCTGCCCGAGAAGATCATCGCCGCCTGCAAGCAGACCGGCGCCGAGGCGGTGCATCCGGGCTATGGTTTCCTGTCCGAGCGCGCGAGCTTCGTCGAGGCGCTGGAGGCCGAGGGCATCGCCTTTATCGGCCCGCCCGCCAATGCCATCGCCGCCATGGGCGACAAGATCGAATCCAAGAAGCTCGCCATGGAAGCGGGCGTCAATGTCGTCCCCGGCTTCGTCGGGGAGATCGAGGATACCGAACACGCGGTGCGCATCTCCAACGACATCGGCTACCCGGTGATGATGAAGGCCAGCGCGGGCGGCGGCGGCAAGGGCATGCGGCTCGCCTACAGCGAAAAGGACGTGCGCGAAGGCTTTGAGGCGACCAAGCGCGAGGGGCTCAACTCGTTCGGCGATGACCGCGTCTTCATCGAAAAATTCATCCTCAACCCGCGCCACATCGAGATCCAGGTGCTCGGCGACAAGCACGGCAACGTGCTCTACCTCAACGAGCGCGAATGCTCGATCCAGCGCCGCCACCAGAAGGTGGTGGAGGAAGCACCGTCACCCTTCGTCACGCCCAAGATGCGCAAGGCCATGGGCGAACAGTGTGTGGCGCTGGCCAAGGCGGTGGGCTACCACTCGGCGGGCACGGTCGAGCTGATCGTCAGCGGTGCGGACCCGACCGGCGAGAGCTTCTACTTCCTCGAAATGAACACCCGCCTGCAGGTGGAACACCCCGTCACCGAGGCGATCACCGGCATCGACCTGGTCGAACAGATGATCCGCGTCGCCGCGGGTGAGAAGCTGTCCATGACGCAGGACGATATCGGCATCGACGGCTGGGCGATCGAGAACCGTATCTACGCCGAAGACCCTTATCGCGGCTTCCTGCCCAGCACGGGGCGGCTGGTGCGCTACTCCACCCCGGTTCCGGCCTGGGCCGGCGAGCTGCGTGGCGTCGATGGCGTTCGTGTCGACAGCGGCGTGCAGGAAGGCGGCGAAGTTTCGATCTTCTATGACCCGATGATCGCCAAGTTGGTGACCTGGGGCAAGACCCGTGACGAGGCGGCGGACCTGCAAATCCAAGCGCTCGATGCGGTCGAGTTGGAAGGCCTCGGCCACAACGTCGATTTCCTCTCCGCCCTGATGCAGCACCCGCGTTTCCGCAGCGGTGAACTGACCACCGGCTTCATCGCCGAGGAATATCCCGAGGGCTTCGAAGGCGCCGATACCAGCGCGGAGATGCACCATTTGATCGCTGCCATCGCGGCGGGCATCGAGTTTACTCACCAAAGCCGCCAACGCCGCATATCTGAGCAGCTCGACGGACCGCAACCGGTATCCAGCGAGCTGGTTGTCCGCATTGACGGATTTGATCACGAGGTAGTGCTCGGCGAAGGTCACGCCATGGTCGACGGTCACCGGATCGAAGGCCACTGCGACTGGATGCCTGGCCAACGTACGGCAACTGCCACCGGCCCTGATGGACTGGAACTGGGCCTCAAGATCAAGCGCCAGCGTCCGGGCTGGCTGATCAATACCCACGGCCGTACCTATTCCGCCCGCGTCCTGCCCGCGCGCATCGCGCCGCTGGCCCAGCACATGATCGAGAAGGTGCCGCCCGACACGTCGAAGATGCTGCTCTGCCCGATGCCTGGCCTGCTGGTGAAGCTGCACGTGGGTGAAGGCGACGCCGTGGAGGCGGGCCAGCCGCTCGCCACGGTCGAAGCTATGAAGATGGAAAACATTCTGCGTGCCGAAAAGAGCGGCACCGTCGCCAGCATCAACGCCGCGGAAGGCGAGACGCTTGTCGTCGACGCGGTCATCCTCGAACTGGAATAGGCGCGCATCCCGAGAATCCGGTGCTTTGAACGGGTGGCCTAAGGTCGGGGTTGTATTTGTTCGGTCGAACGAATAGCGACTGCAACATGCGGCAAAAGCTCATCAATGCGGCGATCGAACGATTCGGGAAGCGCGGCTTCGATGCTGTTGGCACGCGCGAAATCGCCGCAGCCGTGGACACGCCCATGTCCTCGATCACATACCATTTCGGCGGCAAGGAAGGGCTCTACCACGCTGCGGCCGAGCACATCTTTGATCACCTGCGCGACCTGCTTGGGATGGAGGGGATCGACCTGCCGGGAGCCGATGCCTCGCCGCAGGAACGCACCGACGCCATCTGCGCCATGATCCGGACTGCCGCCGAATTCATGCTGAGCGAGCGCAGCGCCCCGTTTGCCCTGTTCATCGGACGCGAACAGCAGGACCCCTCGCCGGAAGTGCGCAAGCTCATGCAGGTGAAGATCATGCCGATGATCGAAGGGCTGGCGGGGCAGGTGGCGATCCTGCGCCCGGAACTTTCCGAGGAGGAGGCCAAGGCGGTCACCGTCTTCCTCTTCGGAATGGCCATCACCCTGCGCCATTCGCGCGCCTCGCTGAGCTTGCTGATGCAATCCGAGAGCTTCGACGCGGCGACCCGTGCAATGCTGCTTGAACAGCTCGATCAATCGGCCCGTGCCATCCTTGGGGGAGGGCAGCCATGAGGCTCGCTTCCCTGACCTTGGCAGGCCTGCTGCTGGCGCTGGGCGGCTGTGTCTCGCTGGCGCCCGAGGCGGAAACGCCCGCTGTCGTTGCGGCCATGCCCGAAGCCTATCCCCAAGGCGCGGATGCCGGCGACTATCGCCCCGCTGCGTGGTGGCAGGAGTTCGAGGACCCGGTGCTGGACGGGCTGGTAGATCGCGCACTGGATGCCAACCTGGACATTGCCCAGGCCGCAGCGCGCGCGGACCGAGCTGCCGCGCAGGCCCGCGTTGCCCGGGCCGGCCTGCTTCCGTCGCTCGAAGCCAGCGCCGGTTCCAGCTATTCCGATACCCCGGTTGCTGGCGGTGCCTTTGCCAATTTCCCCGGCGCGCCGTCGCGCATAACCAACGAGACCTACTCTCTGGGGCTGGCTGCGGCTTACGAGCTCGACCTGTTCGGACGGGTGCGCAACGACTTCGGAGCAGCGCGATCCGATGCCGCAGCCGCCGAATATGACCTGCGCGCCGTGCGACTGGCGACAGCGGCGGAAGTGATCTCGGCCTATTTCGACATTGTCGACGCCCGCTTCCAGATCGAGACGACGCTGCAAACCATCGACGTGCTGTCGGAGCGTACCAATCGTACCGAAGATCGTTACCTCCGCGGCCTGGCGCAGAGTTTCGAACTGTACCAGGTGCGTGAACAGCTGCGCAGCGCCGAGGCGAGCCTGCCAGTCCGCGAGATCGCGCTCACCAATGCAGAGGGGCGGCTGGCCCTGCTGCTGGCTAACTATCCCGAAGCGCTTTCCCCGATGCTTGACCAGCCCTTGCTCCCGCAATTGGCCTTCGACCCTGTTCCGGCGGGCTTGCCGGCGGACCTGCTGGCCCAACGCCCCGATGTCGCCGCGAGCTGGCAACGGCTGGAAGCGGCGCGCCAGCGCATCGGCGCGCGGCGGGCTGAACGTTTCCCCGCGCTGCGCCTGTCGGCCAGCACTGGAACGCAAGCCGCATCCCCAGGCAGCGTGTTCAACGTGGGGCAGAACTGGCTGTTGTCGCTCGGCTCCAACCTTGTCGCGCCGATCTTCGACGGAGGCCGTATCTCGGCCAACATTGCTGCGGCACGGGCAAGCTACGACGAAGCGGCGGCGGCCTATGGCAACACGGTGCTGAACGCCTACCGCGAAGCCTCGACGGCCATCGATACATACGAAGAGCAGCGCCAGCGCTATCGCCTGCTGGTGGCACAACAGGCCGAGGCGCGTGCTTCGGTGGACCTCCAGGCCCAGCGCTATGAAGCGGGTGTCGGCGACTACGTCGGCTACCTCGATGCCCTGCGCAGCTATCATCAGGTCGAAAGCAGCCTTTCCGCCGCCGGACGCGACGTCGCGCTGGCGCGGCTGGGTGTGCACCGGGCACTGGGCGGGGACTGGTTCGCCGCGGCAGGCGAAGACGGACAAGATACGGACGAAAGGGACCGGGCGGAATGAGCAAGCAGGCAAGATGGTCGCTACTGCTGTTGATCGGTGCCGTCGCCATTGCGGCAGCGATGATCATGCTACGCCCCCAGCCCGAAGAGCGCGAGGAAGTGGCCGGTGTGCCGCTGGTTCAGGTGGTTCCTTACACGGTGTCCACCGGCGCCATCGAGGTCCACGGGTCTGGCACTGTCGGGCCGCGCGAGGAAGTGACGCTAGGGGCCGAGGTTGCCGGTCGGCTGGTCTACGTCAATCCGGGCTTCCAGGAGGGCGGGCGGGTGCCCGCAGGTGCCGTGCTGTTCCGTATCGATGCCTCCGACTACGCCAACCGGGTGCGCAGCGCGCAGGCGGACATTGCCGCGCAGGATGTCGCGGTGCTGCAGGCACAGGAAGAGATGGCAATCGCCCGGGCGGAACTGGATCGCTTCTCGACGCGAGAATCGTCTCGCGCTGAGCTCAATCGTTCGATCAGCGGCAATGACTATGCTGCACGCATCCTGCCTCCTGAAGGCCTGCGTCCGGCCCCGGCACCGCAGCAGGCAGGCGGCAGCGACGAACCGAATGTGCTGGCCACGCGCGAGCCGCAGCTGCGCTCTGCCCAGGCCGCGCGCGAGCGGGCCGAGGCGCAGTTGGCCGACGCGCAACTGGCCCTGTCGCGCACCGTTGTTCGCGCACCCTTCGCGGGCATCGTCCGCAGCGAGAACGCGTCGGTCGGCACGCTGGTGCAGCCGGGGCAGTCGCTGGGCATGCTGGTTGCCAGTTCCACCTACGAAGTGCGGGTCTCCCTGACCGAGGCCGAAGCCGCGTTGATCCCCGAACTTTTCCGCGCGGCCGGTAGCCGTGTCCCCGCCCAGGTGTTGCTGGACTATGGCGGCACGACATATCGCTGGAACGCCTTCGTCGACCGCGTCGACCCGATCCTCGACCCCGAGACGCGAACCATCGACGTGTTCCTGCGCGTGCCCGATCCGTCGCGAGGCGGTGTGCCAGTGGATGCCGACGAAGAAGGCTCGGCTGCTGCCGGTCCGCCCTTGCTGCTGGGCAGCTTTGTCAGCGCGACGATCACTGGTGGAAGCGAACAGGCCTTCGCAAGGATCCCCCTCAACGCCCTGCGGCCGGACAACCTCGTCTGGGTGCTTCGCAGCGGGAAGCTGGAAATCGTGCCGGTCGAGGTTCTGCAACGGACGGACAGTTTCGCCTATGTTGCCGGTGCCGGATTGGGCGAGGGCGGGCAGGTGATCACCAGTTCTCTCCGCACGCCCGTTTCGGGCATGGAACTGCGCGCTGAAACTGGGGGCGGCGCGGAGTGAGCGAGACGCCTGACCTGCCTCCTTCGGGTGCCGAGGGGGATGGCGGCGCTGGGCCGCTGGACCGGTTTGGCAAACCGGCGACCGACCATGCCCGCGACCGCAAGGGCATCATTGCCTTCATGGCGCGCAACGGAGTGGCCGCCAACCTGCTGATGATCTTCATGCTCGTCGCAGGCTATGCCGCTTACACCCGCATCGCGCAGGAAGTTTTTCCGGAAATCAGCCAGGACGCGATCACCGTCAGCGTGGTCTACCCGGGTGCAACGCCGGAAGAGGTCGAGGAATCGATCGTCCAGAAGGTGGAAGAAGCGGTCCAGGCGATCGACGACGTGAAGAAGGTGATCGGCACCGCGTCCGAAGGCGTCGGCACCGTACGGATCGAGCTCGAAACCGGTACCGACGTCGCCCGTGCGCTGGACGATGTGAAAAGCGAGATCGACCAGATCCAGACCTTCCCGCTCGACGCGGAAGAGCCCGATATCCGCGAAAGCACCACGCGCCAGAGCGTAATGCGGATCGCGCTATACGGTGATGTGCCCGAGCGGACGCTGAAGGAAACCGCCTACCTGCTGGAAGACGAACTCGCCGCCTTGCCCGAGATCAGCTACGTCGAGACCAGCGCGGTGCGGCAATACCAGGTCTTCATCGACGTGCCGCAGGAACGCCTGCAGGCGCTGGGCCTGTCGCTGACCGACATTTCCCGCATCGTCGCGCAGAGCAGCCTCGACAGCCCGGCGGGCTCTGTGGAAACCACCGAGGAGCAGGTGCGGGTGCGCACCGTTGGGCAGAATTACGACCAGCAGGATTTCGAGAGTATTGTCCTGCGCACGCGGCCCGATGGCACCATCCTGCGGCTGGGCGATGTTGCCACCGTCACCGACGGGTTCGAGGACGCGGACCTGATCACCGAATTCAACGGGCAGCCAGTCGCCTTCGTGGATGTCTTCCGCACTTCGGACGAGCGCGTGCTCGACGTGGCAGAGGCCGTGCAGACCTACATGGCTGAGGATTCGGCCCGGGTCCTGCCACAAGGGGTGAGCTACGCGATCTGGGACGACAATTCCGAATTGTTCAACGATCGCCTGTCAATGCTGCTCAAGAACGCCGCCATCGGCCTGGTGCTGGTACTGGCGGCACTCACGCTGTTCCTCGATATCCGGCTGGCATCGTGGACGGCGCTTGGCATTGGCGCGACCTTTGTCGGCGCGATCTACGTGATCGACCTGATGGGAACGAGCATCAACATGTTCTCGCTGTTCGGCTTCATTGTCGCCCTTGGCCTGGTGGTGGACGATGCCGTGGTTGTCGGCGAGAACATCTATTCCGAACGCGAGCGAGGGCGGTCCGGCCTGGGTGCCGCCATCGCCGGGACGCAGCGTGTAAGAGTGCCGGTGATCTTTGCCGTTGCCACCACTATCGTCGCCTTCTCGCCGCTGTTGGCCGTAGGCGGCACCATCGGCAAGGTGCTGGCGGACATTCCGCTGGTGGTGATCGCGGTGCTCAGCCTGTCGCTGGTCGAAGCCCTGTTGATCCTGCCCTACCACCTCAGTCACCTGCCTGCCGCCGGGACCGAGACCAAGAACCGCTTCCTTGCCCGGTTCGAGGCGGTGCAGAAGGGGTTCGACAAGCGCCTGCAGGCTTTCATCGACGGCCCGCTGGATCGCGGGCTGAAGTTCGCCGTGGACATGCCCTACCTCGTACTGGCCGGGGCAGTATCACTGCTCATCGTCATCGGCGCACTGGTGCCGGGCGGCATCATCAAGGCGCAGTTCTTCCCGGAAATCGAGGCAGACGTCATATCGGCCTCCATCGAAATGCCTGCCGGCACCTCGGTCGAGCGCACGGCTGCGGTCACCCAGCGGATCGAGGAGGCGGGTTCGCGCGCGCTGGAGCGTTTCTCCGCAGAGGACGAAGGCTACGCCGATATCTTCGAAGCGTCCTATACGACCATTGGCCTGATCGCTTCGGATGCCAACCCGCTCAACAGCAGCCAGACGCTGCAACCCAACGTCGCCAACGTGCAGATATCCCTGATCCCGGCGGCAGAACGGGACTTTACCGCGACCGACTTCGAGCAGGCCTGGCGTGAGGAAATGGGCGACGTGTCCGAAGCGCGCTCGATCTCGATCAGCTCCAGCCTGATTTCGGCAGGGGCGCCGGTGAATGTCCGCGTGTCGCATCCCGACCGTGAAGTGCTGGAAGAGGCGACCACGCGGCTGATGGAATCGCTTGGCCGTGTAGCAGGCGTGTTCGATATCGAAAGCGATCAGAATGACGGTGTTCGCCAGGTCGACCTCACCCTGAAGCCTTCCGCCCGTACCCTCGGCATCACCTTGCAGGATCTCGCCGGACAGGTGCGCGCTGCCTTCTTCGGGGCGGAAGCCGTGCGTGTGCAGCGCGGGCGCGAGGACGTGCGCGTCTATGTCCGCCTGCCTGAAGACCAGCGCAATTCGCTTTCCGATATCGGCAACTACCGCGTCCGCGTGCCGGGCGGGCAGGTGCCGCTGTCGAGCCTCGCCGACCTGTCGATCACCAATGCGCCGACCTCCATCCAGCGCGAAGACGGCTTCCGCATCCACACGGTAACCGCTGATCTCGATACCGAGGTGGTGACGAGCCAGGAAATGGCCACGCTGCTTTCCAACGAGGTCCTGCCCGTGATCGCGGCGGACTATCCGGGGCTGCAATTCGAGTTCGGCGGCGAGCAGGAACAACAGCAGGAAAGCTTCGGCGATATCGGCGGCGCTTTCCTGCTGGCACTGGCCGGGATCTATGCCTTGCTGGCGATCCCGTTCCGCTCATACGTGCAGCCGTTCATCATCATGGCGGCCATCCCCTTCGGCATGATCGGCGCACTTATCGGTCACCTGTTGCTGGGCATCCCGCTGGGGCTGGTATCGCTGTTCGGTGTCATCGCCCTTTCTGGCGTGGTCATCAACGGCGGGCTGGTGATGATCGACTTCATGAACGAGAACCTCGATGCCGGGATGGAACGCAAGGAAGCGATCATCGATGCGGCCAAGTCGCGTTTCCGGCCGATCATCCTGACTGCGATCACCACTTTCCTGGGTGTCGCGCCGATTACCTTCGAGACCGACCTGCAGGCGCAGTTCCTGATCCCGATGTCAGCGAGCCTCGGCTTCGGCATCCTGTTTGGCACGCTGATGCAGCAGCTGCTCGTTCCCGCGCTCGCCATCCTGCAGATGCGCGCGGTCGACCGGTTCAAGCGCTGGTTTGCGCGGGGTAAGGCTGACGAACAGCCGGATACGCCGCTAGCCGCATAGGCGAGCGGCGCAGCGTATCGCTGCTGCGCGAATTATTCGCCTGTCGATTCCCGATAGGCAGCCGCAGCGGCGTCGACATTGTGCACCGGGTTGTCGGGGCCGGACTCGCGCCCTTCGATAAACTCATTGAGCACCACGCGGCGGCTGAACAGCCAACGACCATCGACGCGTTCCAACTCGTCCTCGTAGATGCCGAAGGTGCCCATCTTGAAGCTGTCGCCCGGGCCGTCATTGGCCATTTCCATCCATAGCGAGGTGGACCAGGCGCGGTCGCCTTCGACGCGGATTACGGACTGCAGCAGGACGTGGCGGAGGGCGGCGGGCTCGCCATCTTCGGTCGTGTAGAACTGCCCGATGCCTTCCTTGAAGCGCGAAACGGCAGCGTAGATTTCCTCGTGCCCGGTGTAGGTGCCGCTGGCGAATTCGATGGAGCCGTCTTCGGTGAAGGTGGCGATGTAACTGTCGAGATCGCCGTAATCCATGGCGAACAGGTAGCGAGCCATGAGGTCTTCGATCTCGGCGCGGTCTGCCGCGTATGTATCAGGATAGTCGTACTGCTGGGCTACAGCAGGGGCGGCGAGGGCGAGGCCCCATGCGGCGAGTGCGAGGGCGCAGGTCTTCAACAGTTTCATCAATTCTCTCCCTGATCGGCATCCCAGTCGGCATTGGCCCGGGCGATAAGATAGTGGTGGATGGCTTCGGTCTCTGCGGGCGAAAGCCGGTCGGCAAAGCTGGCCATCCCGTTCTGTGCCCGCGTGCCGCCAAGCACGATGTCGGCAAATGCGGCGTGGGTATCGGGTGACATGTGGCGCAGGTCCTTCACCCCGCCGCGCGCGGCATTGCCGTGGCACAGCGAGCAGTTCTCGCCGTAAAGCTGTTCGCCCAGCGCGACCTGCTGCGGCGTTCCGGAGAGTTCCGGTGGCGGGCTGAGTTCGGGCACGACAAAGCTTTCCTCCGGCATGGGCGGCAACTGCGCGGTCCCGCCAAGGCGGAAAACCAGCAGGCGCGGCGGGCCGAGGAACAGTTCGGAAAACTGGCTGCGCTCGACATGGGCGAGGCCGCCGCCCCAACCAGCGTTGACGGCCACGTATTGCACCCCGTCGACCATGTAGGTGATCGGCGCGGCGATCGGCACGTTCTGTACCGGCATCTCCCACACCTTCTCTCCGGTATCGGCGCGGTAAGCGGCAAAAGTGGTGTCGATGGTGCCCTGGAAGACGAGGTTGCCACCCGTCACCAGCACGCCGCCACTGCCCTTCTGGGCATAGGGCACGCGCCAGCGTTCGGTCTGCGTCACCGGGTCCCATGCGGACAGCCAGCCGCGCGAATGGGCATCGGCATACTCGGCAATTTCGCGGCGGATATCGTCATGCCCGAAGAAGGCGGTGCCAAGGCCGCGCCCGTCAGGGTCATAGTTCTCCGCCTCGGCATAGGCCATGTAGGTTTCGGTGACGGGAATATAGGCAAGGCCGGTTTGCGGGCTGAAGGCCATGGGGTTCCAGTTGTGCGCCCCGCCGGCACCGGGGCTGACCATGACCGGAATGGTGCTATAGCGTGCGTCGGGGTTCTCGATCGGGCGGCCGGTCTCCATGTCCACGCCGGTGGCCCAATTGATCGGCGCGATGGTTTCGGCGCTGATAAGTTCGCCCGTGGCGCGGTCGAGCACGTAGAAGAACCCGTTCTTGGGCGCCTGCATGATCACCTGCCGCATGCGCCCGCCGATCTCGAGGTCGGCCAGGATCATGTTCTGCGTGGCGGTGTAGTCCCAGGTTTCCGCCGGAGTGGTCTGGTAGTGCCAGCGGTATTCGCCGGTTGCCAGGTCCAGCGCGACGATGGAGGCGAGAAACAGGTTGTCGCCGCCTTCGGGAGAGCGATAGCGATAGGCCCAGGGTGAGCCGTTGCCGGTGCCGATGTAAACGAGGCCCAGTTCGGGATCGAAGGTCATCGAATCCCAAACGGTACCGCCGCCTCCGCGCCGCCACCACTCGCCGGTCCATGTGCGCGCGGCGCGCTCCATGGCCTCGTTCTCGAACCCGTCGGCAGGATTGCCCGGGACAGTGTACCAGCGCCAGCGCATCTCGCCGGTGGCGGCGTCATAGGCGGAAACATAGCCGCGCACGCCGTTCTCTGCGCCGGCATTGCCGATCAGGACGAGGGCTTCATCGCCTATCGAATATACGCGCGGGGCGCCGGTGATGGTGTAGCCTTGCGACTGGTCGGTGGTCAGCTCGCTCCAGACCGGCTCGCCTGTCTCCGCGTCGATAGCGATCAGCCGCCCGTCGAGCGTGCCGACGAAGATCTTTCCGTCCCATGCCGCCAGACCGCGCGAGACGATATCGCAGCAAGCCTCGCGCCCGAAGCGCAGCGGCACCTGCGGATCATAGCGCCACAACTGCCGCCCGTTCGTGGCGTCATAGGCGGTGACGATGTTCCACGGCTCGACGTTGTAGAGCGTGCGGCCCACCACCAGCGGGGTGGCTTCCTGCCCGCGGTCGGTCTGCAGGTCGACATACCAGGCAAGACCAAGCTCCCCGACCGTGTCCGCATTGATCTGCTCGAGCGGAGAATAGCGCTGTTCGTCCCATGTGCGCCCGGTGGAAACCCACTGGCCTGGCTCCACGCCTGCGCTGTTCTGCGCCCCGGCAATCCCGCCGGCCAACAGCAAGCCCGCCGCGACGGCGAGCCGGAACTTGCCAATCATCCCTCGACGGCTCCAATCGCGCTGGCATCGGCCCAGAAGCCGTGCACCTGGCCCACGCACTTGAACGGCATGCGCACCCGCGCGCGCGGCTCGCTTGAGCCGCTCTGCAGGTCGAACAGGATCAGGTCCGACCGGTCCGATTCCTCCATGCTGGAGCCAATGCCGATCAGGTAACCGTCGCCCTCCGGTGCGTCGGGCGAGCGCGGCACGAAGCACATCTCGCTGAGCGAATAGCCCGGTACCGACAGCACGCGGCTGGTGCCGGTTTCGTGGTCGATCACTGCCCAGCCGCCATTGGGGCCAGTCGCCAGCAGGAAGCCATAGCGATAGGGCAGGGTGTGATAGCGGTCATCCTGCCGCGCCAGCACGCCGGTAATCTCGGGGAAGATCGTTTCCGCCTGGTAGGTGCCCGATCCGTCCGACAGGTCCGCCGTGTAACGACGGATACGGCCGATAGAGGCCTGCGGGTTGAAAGGCACCTTCGACGGGAAGAAGGGGAACTGGTTGCCTTCCCCGCCGTCCATATCGACCACGATCCGGCTACCCTCGTTCCAACCCCCCATCACGTGGGTGCAGAACAGGCTGGGGCCGGTCAGCCAGCGAATGTCGCTGCCATCGCCGCCGCGCCGCAATACGCCGAGATAGCAGGGTAGGTCCGGGTCATAGCGGAAGTGCGGACCACCAGAAGCGATGATCTCCGCATCAGATGCCATGTTGGTGAGGTAGAGCACGACATAGTCCTGCGTGACGCAGAAATCGTGCATCATCCCGGCATAGGGCGCCTCCACCGTAACGCTCCAGGTAATGTTCCCGTCACGATCCGCCGTGAAGACGTTGACGTCCTTCGACAGGAAGCCGGTCGCCTCGTAACCAAAGCCGACGTACTCGCCAGTCAGCGGGTCGATCTTCGGGTGGGCGGTGTGCGTCTCGCTCTCCAGCGCGCCGCCGAAGGTATAGTAATCGTCCGTCGTCTCCAGCGTCAGCGGGTCCATGGCGACCGGCGGGCTGTCTTCCTTGAACACCAGCAGCTTGCCGTGGTGGACGAACAGCTGGGTATTGGCCGTGCCGCGGCTGAGGCCTTCGACGCTGGGATCGTCGGTCGGCGGGTTGCGGTACATGCCGAAAAGCGACTTGCGAGCCTCACGCTGGGCCTTGAACCGCTGGTTGCGGGCGTAGCGCGTGCGATAGTCTACGTGGCCGTCCTTGATGCGGAACATCGAGACGTGGCCTTCACCGTCGAAGGGAATGTCACCCACCCATTCGGGAGGCTTGGGATACTGCGGGTCCGGACCGACACGGTAGAAGGCACCGTCGAGGTCCGTCGGCCAGTCGCCTTCGACCTCGCAATCGACAAGGTCCATCTCGGTGCGGTTGACCGCGCCAGCCGCTGCTCCGCCGCCGCCGAACTGGCGCGGGTCCTCGGGGAAGTCCACTTGCGGTGCGGGCGCGTGGGCCTGGGCGCTGGCGCCCGGTGCCACCATTCCGGTGAGCAAGGCACCCGTGCCCAGGGCGCTGCCGCCAAGGAAAGCGCGGCGGCCGAATCCGTTGGTATTCTCGTTGTCTGACATGAAAGTCCTCCCGTCGATTACACAGCCGTTTAGGGCGGACATTGTCAAACTCTCTTTTGTCTCAAGAGGTCGCAAACGCGGGTTTGACCCAGAGCAAAGACAGCTCGCCAGCCTCGCGTCACAAGCGCTCCTGCAAACAGGAGATGCAAGATGTTGCCCTTTTCAAAGTCCAGCGCACAGGGGAAGCGCGTGATTCCGGGAACGCCCGTTTTTGACGGTGACAGTGCCCAGAACGGCTACGCCCTCAACGCCATGTGCTATTCGTTCAACAGCCAGGCCAACCGCGACAAGTTCGTCGCGGATGAAGAGGCCTACATGACGGCCTACAACCTCACCGAAGCGCAGAAAGACATGGTCCGCGCCCGCGACGTGCTCGCGATGGTGAACGGCGGGGGCAATGTCTACTACCTCGCCAAGCTGGCCGGCATCCTCGGCCTCAACGTGCAGGACCTCGGCGCACTGCAGACCGGCATGGAGCTGGACGCCTTCAAGCAGAGCCTGCTTGACCAGGGCACCACCGAACGGAGTGTGGCGGCATGAGCACGATCTGCGGAGGCGTATTCACCAGCCACGTGCCCGGCATCGGTAATGCCATTGCCAAGGGCCTGCAACAGGACCCCTACTGGAAGCCGTTTTTCGATGGTTTCGATCCGGTCCACGAATTCCTCGAACGCGAGAAGCCCGATGTCGCGGTGGTGTTCTACAACGACCACGGCCTGAACTTCTTCCTCGACAAGATGCCGACCTTCGCCATCGGCGCGGCACCGGAATACCGGCACGAGGACGAGGGCTGGGGTATTGCCTTCCAGCGTCCCTACGAAGGGCACCCGGACCTGTCGTGGCACATCATCGAAGAGGTGGTGGAAAGCGAATTCGATCCCGTCACCTGCCAGTCGATGCTGGTGGACCATGCCGTGGCCGTGCCGTTCGAGCTGTGCTGGCCGGGCAAGGGAGCCTTCCCGATCAAGCTGATCCCGATCGCCATCAACACGGTGCAGCACCCGCTGCCCAGCCCAAAGCGTTGTTACAACCTCGGCCAGGCCGTCGGCCGCGCGATTTCAACATGGGAAGGTGACGAAAAGGTCGTCATCTTCGGCACCGGCGGCCTGTCGCACCAGCTGGAAGGAGCGCGTGCGGGCCATCTCAACCCCGATTACGACCGGTTCTGTCTCAAGAACCTGGCGCCCGATCCGGAGGCGCTGCTGCAGCATTCCTCGCTCGATATCGTCGAGCTGGCAGGCAGCCAGGGTGTCGAGATCATCAACTGGATCGCTGCGCGCGGCGCGCTGACCGGATCGGTCCGCGAATTGGCCAGCAACTATCACATCCCGATTTCGAACACGGCAGCCGCCACGGTGCTGCTGGAAAACAGCGAAACCGTGCGCGCCTAGGAGAGGAGAGAGGACATGGTACATTTCCCCAAGGAACCGCTTTACGCAGAGGTACTGCGGCTGGTGCGCCTTGAAGGCGACATCGCCGATCTCGAGATAGAAGGTGAAATCCCCGCCGAAATGGACGGCGCTTTCTACCGCGTCCACCCGGACCCCCAGTTCGCACCCAAGGCCGGGGGCGGGGACCAGTTCTTCAATGGCGATGGCATGGTGACCATGTTCCGCTTCAAGGACGGCAAGGTCTCCTTCCGCCAGCGCTATGCGCATACGGACAAGTGGAAGCTGGAAAATGCCGCCGGCAAGGCGCTGTTCGGTTCCTACCGCAACCCGCGCACCGACGACCCATCGGTCGAAGGGCAGCATCGCGGTACGGCCAATACCAACGTCCTTGTTTTCGGCGGTGACCTGCTGGCGATGAAGGAAGACAGTCCGTGCCTGGTCATGGACAAGTCCAGCCTGCAGACTGACGGCTATACCGACTGGCAAGGCCAGCTGCCGCTGCGCACCTTTGGCGCCCATCCCAAGATCGACGTCGATACCGGCAACCTGTGCAACATCGCCTATGCCTGCGACGGCGACCTGGCGAAGGACGCGCACTATTTCGAAATCGACGAACAGGGCCAGGTCGTGCGCCGCGCCGATTTCGAAGTGCCGTACTACACCATGCTGCACGATTTCTGCATTGCCGGCGACTACGTGGTTATCCCCGTTTCGCCCTATAATTCAGATCCTTCGGTGCTGGAGCAGGATCGTCCGCACTTCTACTACGACCGCTCTTTGCCGACCTACCTCGGCGTCATGCGGCGCGATAGTGACGGCAGTGACCTGCGCTGGTTCAAGCATGATGTCGGGATCTGTTCGTGCCACGTGATGAACGCCTTTGCCGAAGGCACCAAGGTTCATCTCGATACTCCCATATCGAAGATCGGCAGCTTGCCGTTCTTCCCGGACAAGGACGGTGCGCCCTTCGATCCCGAACTGGCCATGACCGAGCTGGCGCGGATCACCGTCGACCTGACCTCGAACGAGGACGTGGTCGAAAGCGTGACCAAGCTGGGTGATGCCCCGGGCGAATTCCCGCGCATCGACGATCGCATGGCGGGCAAGCCCTACACCCATGGCTGGATGATCACCTATGATCTCGACAAGCCCTACAACGGCCCTCCCGGACCTTTTGCCAGCGTCATCAACTCGCTGACGCACTTCAACCTGAAGACGGGTGAAGAAGAGAGCTGGTGGATGGGGCCTGACGGGTCGATCCAGGAACCTTGCTTCATCCCGCGCAGTGCCGATGCGCCCGAAGGCGACGGCTGGCTGGTGGCGCTCGTGGATGACCATATCCGCAACTACTCGGACCTGTGCGTCTTTGACGCCACTGACGTGGCCAAGGGACCGATCGCCCGTGCCCGCCTGCCCATCCGCTTGCGGCAGGGCCTGCACGGCAACTGGGCTGACAAGACCAAGCTTGGAGACAAGCTGGCAGCCTGACACCAACGAGCTTCCCAACCTGGGCGGCGCGGCTTCGGTCCCGCCGCCCATTTTTTGTGGCCGGACTGAAACCTGTTTCGGGGAGAAATGCCCGACTGGCGGGGCAGGAGCCGTCAGACGGCGGAGCTGAACCGGCGTGGCGAATGCTGGCGGTAAGGATCGAAAGCAGCGGCTATGCTGCGGGCATAGGGCAGGGCGCTTGACGAAATTGTCAGCTCGCCGTTGGTAAAGCCGCACAGGCCAGCTTCGATGTAAGGCGACAGGCGTAACTGTGCCTCCAGCATCAGCGTCGCATCGATCCGTGCACGACCACGGCAAAGCAGGGCCTCGATCACGGCGCCGCGGCGCTGGTCTTCTGCCGAACGGCGCTTGCCCAGTGCCGCAGGCAGCTGGTCTTGCGACAGCAGCATGCGATAGCGGCCGGAGTTCTTCTCGTTCTGCGCCAGCAGGGTCGGGAAGCTGCTGATGGCCGAGGCGCCGAGTCCAATCAGTACGGGCGCCTGGTCTTCGGTGAAGCCCTGGAAATTGCGCCGCAGGTGGCCGGAGTTGGCTGCCTGGACCAGCGGATCGCCGGGCAAGGCGAAGTGATCGAAGCCTACCGGGCTATATCCAGCGTCCACCAATTGGCGATAGCCATCTTGTGCCATGTGGAAGCGCTGTTCCACGTCCGGCAGGGCACTCGCGTCGATGCGTCGCTGGCGCGGGATCATGTGCGGGACGTGGGCATAGCCGAACAGGGCTATGCGGTCCGCGTCGAACTCGGCGGCATGGTCCAGCGAGTGGGACAGGTCGTCCATCGTCTGGCCCGGCAGGCCGTACATCAGGTCGAAGTTGAGCGAGGTGACGCCTGCCTTGCGCAGGATCTCCACGCTCATGGAGATCATGTCGAGCGGCTGCACGCGGCCGATGGCGACCTGCAGGCGCGGGGCGAAGGTCTGCACGCCCATGCTGGCATTGCTCGCCCCAATTTCGCGCAGGACCTCTTCCCAGTCGCGAGTCAGGCTGCGCGGGTCGAGCTCAATCGAAACCAGCGGATCGGTGAAGCCGAAGTGCTTGGCCAGGTGCGCGTGGAGGCGCAGGAACTGTGCGGGCGGCAGGGCATTGGGGCTGCCGCCGCCGTAGGCGATGCGGCTCACGCGGGCGGTCTGCGGCATGCGCGCGGCAACCAGCTCGATCTCGCGAAATAGTGCATCCATGTAGCTGGCGAGGCGGGAGGAACGGTTGGCAGCCGCCGTATTACAGCCGCAGTACCAGCAAATCTTCTCGCAGAAGGGGATGTGAACGTAGAGCGAGACATCGCCCGTCGCAGTCTCGATGGCCTTGAGCAGGTCCGCTTCGCCGACGTCGTCAGCGAATTCCGCAGCTGTCGGAAAGCTGGTGTAGCGGGGGACCGGCGTCGCAAGCAGTTCTGGGTGATAAGGCCACATGCGAGTCTAGGTGGACCAAATATTGCCCGGGCTCATTGCTTTCGATCAAAGGCCTTCCGCCGGTCGCGCGAATGGCACCCCTTGGCGCAACACGGCGCGGTGGCGGGTCCGCGCGTCGGCTGGCCGTCGAAGGGGATGACCAGCGTCCCGCCGCCGCATAGGGCGATGAAGGCGCTGTCAGCACCTTTGCCACCGTCTGCGCTATTGACGGGGCCGGTCATCGCCGGGACCAGCGCTACCAGCGCCAGGGCTTCACCCAGGCCGATCATGGCCGCTCTTCCTCGTCTTCATCGTCGATAAGGATGCGCGACGCGGCGCCCTCGGGATCGTCGAACTGGCCGTTGCGCAGCGCCCAGAAAAAAGCGGCAAGGCCGGCGAGGCCCAACAGCAGCGCAATCGGCAGGAGGAACAGGACAATGCTCACTTGGCAGCCCTCGCAAGACGCAGCGAATTGGCGACCACCACCAGCGAACTGCCTGACATGGCGATTGCGGCAATCAGCGGCGTGACCATGCCGGCAATGGCCAGTGGCACGGCGAACACGTTATAGAGAATTGCCAGGGTGAAGTTCTGCTTCACCACGCTCATCGTGCGGCGCGAAGCTATTACGGCCCGCGGTACGGTCAGCAACGAATCCTGTACGAACACCATGTCCGCCGCCTGCAAGCCGACGTCGCTGGCCGATCCCGGCGCCATCGAGGCATTGGCAGCGGCGAGGGCCGGGCCATCGTTAAGGCCGTCGCCCACCATCATCACCTGTCGTCCTTGTTCGCGCAGCCGGGCCACCATGGCTTGCTTGTCCGCGGGGCGAACTTCCGCCTCTGCGGCGAGGCCCACCTCCTGTGCCACCTCGTCGACAGCTGATCGGGTGTCTCCCGAGATCAGCGAGCATTCGATGCCCGCGCCTTGCAGGCGTTGCAGCGCTGCAAGAGTATCGGGGCGCAATTCGTCGCTGAATGGGATTGCGAGGGGCGCAGCATCGCCCAATTGCAGCAGGACAGCAGTCTTGCCGCCGCCTTCCGGACGACGCAGCGCCACTTGCTGTCCGTTCCATTCAGCGAAGACACCTTCGCCGGGGCGTTCGGTCACATTGGCCAACAAGGCTGGCGTCTTGCCCGACAGGACCGTAGCCATCGCCTTCGATAGCGGATGGCGGCTGTGCGAGGCGAGGGCGAGGGCAACCGAGGCTTCGTCTTCACTGAGGCTGGCGACAACATCGGCATCGGGCTGCGGCCTGCCGAGTGTCAGGGTGCCGGTCTTGTCGAGCAGCACGCGGTCGATGGTGGCCATACGCTCCAGCGCGGAGCCGTCCTTCACCATGATGCCTGCCCGAATCAGTGCCCCGCTGGCCACCACTTGCGCCACCGGCACGGCAAGGCCCAGTGCGCAGGGACAGGTGATGATCAGCACGGCGACGCCGATCACCAGCGCTTCGTAGACCGTCGCGCCTGCAATCAGCCAACCGACCACGGTAAGCGCAGCCAGCGAATGCACTGCCGGGGCATAGAGCCGCGCCGCGCGGTCGGCGATGCGGACATAGCGGCTGCGGTTCTGGGTACTCGCCTCCATCAGGCGGGCGATTTCGGCCAGCGTCGTGTCGTGTCCGGCATGGCTGACGCGAACCTCGACCGGAGCCGAAAGGTTCAGCGTACCCGCCAGCGCCTGCTCGCCCGTGGCAAGGGTGATGGGAGCGCTTTCGCCGGTCAGCAACGACTGGTCGAAGCTGCTGGTGCCGGAAATGATCTCGCCATCGGCGGCCAGGCGTTCGCCTGCGGCAATGCGCATGACCATGCCCGGCTGGAGCTCAGCGGATTCGACGTAGCGGGTGCTGCCGTCGTCGTTCACCACTTGCGCCCCGCGCGCGGCCTGGCTCACCAGCGCCTCGACCCCGCTTGCTGCCTTGTCGCGCATCATGGCATCGAGTACGCGGCCTGCCAGCAGGAAGGCGAGCAACATCAATGCGCCGTCGAACCATGCGTGTTCGCCGCCGACGATCACTTCGTAGAGGCTCAGCCCGCTGGCGATGATAACGCCCAGCGAGATCGGCACGTCCATGTTGGTCGTACCTTTTTTCACCGCGCCCCAGGCAGACTTGAAGAAGGGACGACCGGCAAAGCCGATGGCTGGCAGGGCGATCAGGGCGGTGATCCAGTGGAACAGCTCGCGCGTGGAACCTTCCGCGCCGGACCAGACGCTGACCGACAACAGCATTACGTTCATCGCCGCAAAGGCGGCAACGGCAAGTGGCGCGAGCAGGGGGCGAACGGCGCTGGGCGGCCTTTGGGCGGCCTGTTTGCGCGGCTGGGCCTCGAACCCGATCCCGGCGAGCGCTTCGACAAGGTCCCGGTCGTTGAGGGAGGCATCGTGCGAGACGGTGACCATGCGCGAGGACAGGTTCACCCGTGCATCGGCAACACCGTCCAGGGTGCCGAGGCCTCGCTCGATCTTGCTCATGCACCCCGCGCAATGCATCGAGGGCACAGCGAGGACACAGGTCTGGAATTCGGGAGGCGAATTCAGCGCGGTCACTACAACCGCTCCTCTCTCCGCCAGGTGTTGGTGCCGTCGTCCAGCTGCAGGCGCAGGGTCCAGCGGCCTTCGGGCAAGGCTTCGACCGACAGGTACTGGCCTTCGCCGATGCGGGTGAAGGTCATTTCCTGATCAGGCAGGCGGCCCACCGGGTGGCGTGCAGTGGCGCTGGCGGTGACCGGGTCAGGAGCCCCGCGCACGTCGAGCACCAGTCGTCCATCTGGCCGCCAGGTGGTGACGGCTTCCCAGCCCAGTGCCTCGCTGGCCTCGGCCTGCTCCAGCCAGCCGTTGAATTCCTGGCTGGCGACGTAGGAGTTCTGCACTACCACGCCGCCGAAAGTGCCGGTGGCATAGCTGGCCATGGTCACGTTGACGGCAATCACCGTGCCGAAGAATGCGACGAGGATGCCGGTCATGTGCCAGCCGGTGAAGCGCTTTGCCATCAGTTGCCCTCCGGTGTGACGAAGCGAAGTTCGACCGCGTCGCTCTCCGCTCCTTCGTCCAGCGAGACCGCGCCGAGGCTGAAGTCCTGCGGATCGGTGCCACTGGGAGCCATAACATAAACGCGCACGGTTTGCGTGGCGTCAGGCGGCAGGTCGACGTTAATTGCGCGGGCGGCGTCGTCATTGCTCATGGTTTCGGACCACATCGATGCGCCTTCCAGCCCTTCGAGCGCAATACGCACCTCGCGCGGACGGCTTTCCATGTTGCGCAGCTTGATCGTGTAGTTGTTGCGCACACGGCCGTCGCTCATCAGCATGTAAGGCGGATTGCGGTCCGCTGCGCCGACAATGTCGAGGTGGCTGCGGGTGCCCAGCGCGAACAGCAGGCCCAGGCCAATGCCGCTCCAGACGAGGAAGTAGAGCACCGAGCGCGGCCGCAGGATCTTCTTCCACGTGGGACGATGGTCCTGCCCTTTGATCTCGCCTTCGGAATCTTCCAGCGTGACGTAGTCGATCAGCCCGCGGGGGCGACCGACGTCCTTCATCACCCGGTCGCAGGCGTCGATGCATAGCGCGCAGGTGATGCAGGAAATGTCCGGCCCCTTGCGGATGTCCCAGCCGGTGGGGCACACCGCCACACACTGGTTGCAGTCGATGCAGTCGCCGAACTCGCCGGGGTTCTTCTCCGCCTTCTTGACACTGCCACGCGGCTCACCGCGCCAGTCCTTGTAAGTCACCGTCAGCGACTTTTCGTCCATCATCGCAGTCTGGATGCGCGGCCACGGGCACATGTAGATGCACACCTGTTCGCGCATGAAGCCGCCGAAGATGAAGGTGGTCATGGTGAGGATGAAGACTGTCGCATAGGCGACATAGGGCGCTTCCAGCGTCCAGAACTCGCGCACCAGTGTGGGCGCGTCGGCGAAATACATGATCCACGCACCGCCGGTCCAGAAGGCGATGACGAGGTAGATCGTCCACTTGAACAGCCGGCGGGCGACCTTGGAGGCGGTCCACGGCGCTGCATCCAGCTTCATGCGCTTGTTGCGGTCGCCGTCCACGAAGCGGTCGACGTGCTGGAACAGGTCGGTCCAGACGGTTTGCGGGCAGGTGTAACCACACCATGCGCGGCCCACCATCGAGGTGACCAGGAATAGCCCGATACCGGCCATGATCAGCAATCCGGCCACGAAATAGAATTCGTGCGGCCAGATCTCGATGTTGAACATGTAGAACCGGCGGTGTGCCAGGTCGATCAGCACGGCCTGGTCAGGCGCGTACTCACCCCGGTCCCAGCGGATCCACGGCGTTCCGTAATAGATCGCCAGTGTCACAGCCATGATCAGCCACTTGAAGCGGCGGAACGGGCCGTCGATCCGCTTGGGATGGACTTTCTTGCGCGCCTGGTAGGTGCCTAGCAGGCTGTGGTGCAGTTCGGGGTCAGGACTGTTCATCGACTTCAGCAGCGGGTTCTTCCGCTACCTCCACGAAGTCTTCGCCTCCCCCGAGCGAGTGAACATAGGCGGCCAGCATCTTGATGGTCGCCGGATCAAGCCGTTCCCCCCAGGCCGGCATCACCCCATGCCGCGGGTTGCTGATCTGTGCGTAAACCTGCGCTTCGTCACTGCCGTAGAGCCAGATGGCATCGGCAAGGTTGGGCGCGCCGAACTGGCGGAGGCCAGTGCCGTCCGATCCGTGACAGATCGCGCAGTTGTTGGCGTAGAGCTCCGCGCCCGCCGCCGTCCCATCCGCGCGGCCGCTGAAGGACAGGATGTAATCGCCAACCTCGTGGACCTGTTCGGTGTCGAGCAGGCCGTCACGGCCGAAGGCCGGCATCAGGCTGGTGCGTGTGGTGCTGTCACCCGGATGGCGGATGCCGTGGATTAGCGTCTGCTCGATCTCGGTGAGGTTGCCGCCCCACAGCCAGTCATCGTCGTTGAGGTTCGGGTAGCCCTCGTAGCCTGCCGCCCCGGCGCCGTGGCACTGGACGCAATGGATCTGGAAGGCGGCACGGCCACCGGCAACCGCTTGCTGCATCAGCGCGGCGTCTTCGGGCAGCTGCTCGATCGGCGTTTCGGCGAGCGCCCGCATGAGAGGCGCACGTTCGGCCTCGGCAGCGGAAACTTCCTCTGCCAGCTGGCCGCGGCTGGTCCAGCCAAGGTACCCTTCGGTTGCCTGCGAGACCATGGGCCAGGCCGGATAGAGGATCACGTAACCGATGGCCCAGATCACGGTGGCGTAGAAGGTCCACAGCCACCAGCGCGGCAGGGGCGTGTTGAGTTCCTCGATGCCGTCCCACTCGTGGCCGACAAATTCGGTACCGGTTGGCTCGTCGATGCGCTTGTTACCCATCGTTTTCGTCCTTGAAGATCATGTTGGCGGCGTCGTGGTGGCGGCTCTTTACGCTCGGGCGGAAGGCCCACAGCGCAAACCCGATCCACAGCAGCATCATTGCCAGAAGGCCCCAGCTGTCAGCCAGGTGGCGGAGGAATTCGTAGGTCGAATGATCGGTCATCGGCCCGTCTCCGTCGCCAGTTCTTCCTGCGCAGCGGCGCTGTTCACATCGACCAGCGTGCCAAGCATCTGGAGGTAAGCCACCAGCGCGTCCATTTCGGTCACGCGGTCCGGGTTTCCATCATAGTCGCGCGACTGGGCACCCGGATAACGTTCGGCAAGATCGCCCACGGGTACGTCCGGATCGGCCTGGGCCAGCAGGTCCTGCTCGGCGTTGGCGATGTCTTCCTCGGTATAAGGCACACCGACAATGGCCAGCGCTTCCAGCATGGCGGCGGGATCGGCCACTCTCAGCGTCGTATCGGCAAGGAAGCCGTACTGCGGCATGATCGAATCCGGCACCACGCTTTGCGGATTGGCCAGGTGCTGCACGTGCCATTCGTCCGAATAGCGTCCGCCCACGCGCGCCAGGTCTGGCCCGGTACGCTTGGAGCCCCACTGGAACGGGTGGT
>JAUIIG010000041.1 GCA_030431875.1 Alphaproteobacteria bacterium | reverse complement strand
TAGCGGAAGGCAATCGGGCCCTCGTCGTATTCCGCAGCGGTATAGGTCATGTGGGCCAGTTCGGCTTCGTCGGCAGCGGCCATGACCACGAAATTGGGCAGGCTGGCGAGATAGGTGATGTCGAAGCTGCCCGCGTGGGTCGCGCCGTCTGCGCCGACGAGGCCGGCACGGTCGATGGCGAAGCGCACCGGCAGGTTCTGGATCGCCACGTCGTGGACAACCTGGTCGTAGGCGCGCTGCAGGAAGGTCGAATAGATCGCCGCGAACGGCCGCATGCCCTGCGCGGCAAGGCCAGCCGCAAAGGTAACCCCGTGCTGCTCGGCAATGCCGACGTCGAAGGCGCGCTCCGGATGGGCCTTGGCGAACTTGTCTACGCCCGTGCCACTGGGCATGGCGGCGGTGATTGCGCAGATGCGCTGGTCGGTGTCGGCCAGCTTGGCCAGTGTTTCACCGAAGACGTTCTGGTAGGCGGGCGGACCGGCCTTGGACTTGGCCTTCTCGCCCGTGATCACGTCGAACTTGGGCACGCCGTGGTACTTGTCGGCGCTTTCCTCTGCCGGAGCGTAGCCCTTGCCCTTGGTGGTGACGACGTGGACCAGGATCGGGCCCTGTTCGCTGTCGCGTACGTTCTCCAGCACCGGGATCAGGTGGTCGAGGTTATGCCCGTCGATGGGGCCGACGTAGTAGAAGCCCAGTTCCTCGAACAGAGTACCGCCCATGGCCATGCCGCGGGTATATTCCTCGGCCTTCTGCAGCCCGTGGTGCACCCGGCGCGACAGCTTGTTGGCCACCTTCGAGGCGAGCGAGCGCAGTCCGAGGTACTCGCTGGAGGAGACCATCCGCGCGAGGTAGGCCGACAGTCCGCCCACCGGCGGTGCGATCGACATGTCATTGTCGTTGAGGATCACCACCAGACGGTTGCCCGCCTGCTCGGCGTTATTCATTGCCTCGTAGGCCATGCCCGCGCTCATCGCTCCATCGCCGATCACGGCAATGGCCTTGCCCGGCTGGTCGTTCAGCTTGTTGGCGACGGCAAAACCGATACCCGCCGAGATGGAGGTGCTGGAGTGCGCCGCGCCGAACGGATCATACTCGCTCTCGCTGCGCTTGGTAAAGCCGGAGAGGCCCCCGCCCTGGCGCAGGGTGCGGATGCGGTCGCGCCGCCCGGTGAGGATCTTGTGCGGGTAGGCCTGGTGGCCGACGTCCCAGATCAGCCGGTCATCGGGCGTATTGAAGACATAGTGGATCGCAACGGTCAATTCGACCACGCCAAGACCCGAACCGAGGTGGCCGCCGGTCGAGCCGACGGCATCGATCATCTCGGTCCGCAATTCGTCCGAGAGCTGGCGCAGTTGCGCGGGTTCTAGCTGGCGAAGATCCGTCGGCGTATCAACGGTATCGAGCAAGGGTGTGACGGGGCGTGTGGCTGTCATGCGATTCGGTCTACACGCTCAAATCTGGCCTGTCGATGAACGCTTCATCGACAGAAAAGCACGTTTCGTCGCTGTCATCCGACAGATCACGCGGAGCATTCGCTGCATAGGCCGCGCAGTTCGACCACCGGGCGAACGCCGGTATAGCCGTGCGCCGTACCGGCATCGCGCAGGGCACCAGTCAGCTTGTCGTCGTCGAAATGCTCGGCCTGCCCGCAGTCGTCGCAGATCAGGAAGATGCAATCGTGCCGACAGCCCGGGTGGGCATTGGCGAGATAGGCGTTGGCGCTTTCGATGCGGTTGGCAAGGTTGGTGCGCACGAACAGGTCGAGGATGCGGTAGACGGAGTTGGCCGCCACCCGCTTGCCGCGCTGGTTGCCGACCAGTTCGGCAATGTCATAGGCACTGGCGGGCCGGTCCTGCGCGGCGAGCGTGCGGAACACGTCTTCGCGCATGGCGGTCCACTGTTCGCCGGCATCGGCAAGGACCTTGCCGGCCTCGGCCACGAGCTTGTCGCCCGAATGTTCGTGATGGTGATGATGCGTTGCCATGCATCCTACATAGGAGCGCATGGCCTAGGCGGCAATCGCGGCCTTAGCCCGTACGGAAACGGGCGCGCCACAGGCCGGGGAAGTTCTCCTCCAGCGCTTCCACCTTGGGCTGGTCCCAGCGGCGGATGTAGGCGCTGTTGGGGTTCCGCAGCAGGAAGTCCTGGTGCGAGGCCTCGGCCTCGTAGAAGTGGCGGTAGTTCTCGATGGCAACGACAATCGGCCGCCGCCAGACACCCGAGGAGCCCATCTGACGCAGGTAAGCCTCGGCAACTGCGCGCTGCTCCTCGTTCATCGGGACGATGGCGCTGCGGTACTGCGGCCCGTGATCGGGACCTTGCTGGTTGAGCAGGGTCGGATCTGCGCCCACCGAAAACAGGATCTGCAGCAGCTGATCGTAGCGCACGACCGAAGGGTCATAGGTAACGCGGACAGCCTCGGCATGGCCGGTGACGCCCGAAGAGACCTGGCGATAGGTGGCGGTGTTGGCCGTGCCGCCGTGGTAGCCGGAGACCGCGCTGGTCACACCGCGCGTATGGCTGAAGATGGCTTCGATGCCCCAGAAACAGCCACCGGCAAAGATCGCGGTCTGCAGGCCTGTTTCATTGGCCTGGCGCGTGGCGTCGGGTGCGTCGAACACCTCTTCCGCCATGGCGGCGACAGGCGTGACAAGAACAGCGAGGCCCAGGGCCCAGGCAGCGAACAGCGATTTCAATTGCATCAGGCTCCTCCGAGGTTCGGCAGGATATTCGCTGCAAGTATTACAGCGGTTACCACGAAACCTGCAAGGAAGGAGCGGTAGAGTTCAGCGTTGAAAAGTTCCATCGGGGGGATGTCCAAATCGGTAATCAGCCAGTTTCTTATCGTTTCAACTAGCGATCGGTTACTTTCAAAGGACTGAATTTTTGCCCCGCCCACCTATCAGCCATCGCGCATGGGCCACGTTTCGTCGCACATGGTTGACGCGGCGTTTAGTGACGGAAGTGGCGCATGCCGGTGAAGACCATGGCAATGCCCGCCTCGTCTGCCGCTGCGATCACTTCGTCGTCGCGCATCGATCCACCCGGCTGGATGACCATGGTCGCGCCGGCTTCTATCGCGCTCAGCAAGCCGTCAGCAAAGGGGAAGAAGGCATCCGATGCCACGGCGCTGCCAACCGTGCGCGGTGCGTCCCACCCAGCAGCCTCGGCAGCTTCGCGGGCGCGGACAGCAGCGATACGGGAAGAATCGCGACGGTTCATCTGGCCCGCACCGATTCCCGCCGTCACGCCGTCCTTGGCATAGACGATGGCGTTCGACTTAACGTGCTTTGCCACCTTCCAGGCGAACAGCGCGTCGGCGATCTCCTGCGCGGTAGGCTGGCGCTCGCTGACCACCTTGAGGTCGCCCTCGACGATCACGCCGTTGTCGCGCGACTGCAGCAGCATGCCGCCCGCGATGGACTTCATGTCGAGGCCCGGACGCGCCGGATCGGGCAGGTTGTCCAGCAGCAACAGGCGCAGGTTGGGCTTGGCAGCGAAGGCTTCGCGCGCGGCCTCATCTGCGCCCGGTGCGATCACGACTTCGGTGAAGATCTCGGTGATGGCGCTGGCGGTCGCCCCGTCTAGCGCGACGTTGCTGGCCACGATGCCGCCGAAGGCCGAGACCGAATCGCACGCCAGCGCGGCTTGCCATGCCTCCAGCAGGGTGTCCGCCACGGCCACACCGCAAGGGTTGGCGTGCTTGACGATAACGATCGCGGGCTTGTCAGCAGGGAATTCCGCCACGAGCCCCAGCGCAGCATCAGCATCGTTGAGGTTGTTGTAGCTGAGCGCCTTGCCCTGCACCTGTTCGGCCTGCGGCACGCCCTGCGCGGCGGGGCCGTTGGGCAGGTAGAGCGCGGCATGCTGGTGCGGGTTCTCGCCGTAGCGCAGCGTATCACCCAGTCTCATGGCAACGCTCAGCGCATCAGGGAACATCTTGCCCTGGTCGGCAAAGGCGAACCAGCTGGAGATGGCGCTGTCGTAAGCCGCCGTCGCGGCAAAGGCCTTGGCCGCCATGCGCTTGCGAAATTCAAGCGTGGTCGAACCATCGTGGTCAGCCAGTTCGGTGTAGAGCTCGGCATAGTCGTCGGGGTCGGTAACGATGGTGACGAAGGCGTGGTTCTTTGCAGCGGAGCGCACCATGCTGGGTCCGCCGATGTCGATGTTCTCGATCACCGTGTCGCGGTCCGCGCCGCTCATCACCGTATTCACGAAGGGATAGAGGTTGACCACGACGAGGTCGATCGCGCCAATGTCGTGCGTCTCCATCGCCTCGGCATGTTCGGGATTGTCGCGCACGGCGAGCAGGCCGCCATGGACCATCGGGTGCAGCGTCTTCACGCGGCCATCCATCATCTCGGGGAACTGCGTCACATCCGACACGTCGCGCACCTGCAGGCCGGCTTCGCGCAGGGCCTTGGCCGTACCGCCGGTCGAAACCAGCTCCACGCCCGCCTTGGCAAGGCGGCTGGCGAGTTCGACAATGCCGGTCTTGTCGGACACCGAGAGGAGCGCCCGCTTGATTGCAACGTCAGTCATGTTTGAATGCTATCCCATTTTCTTGAGCAGCCAGGCAAAGTTGCCGCCGCCGCGCGAGGCCATTCCCTGGATCACCAGCTGCTGTACCGGATGCGGGCGGCCATTGCCATCGACCCACAGGCTTTCATCGATCTCGAGGCTTTCGGCCCCGGTTGCGAATTGCCACAGGCTGCCGTCGTGCAGCAGCAGGCTGGCGCTGCGCCCGCCCTCGGCCAGCGTCGCTTCGACATGGCGGCCGAGGTGGAAACGGATGGCGAAGGGTACCTTGCCGCGCGTGCCCTTGTTGCCCGAGGGCACCAGCACGTCTTCTCCGCGCAGTTCACTGCCGTCGTCGCGCAGCAGCAGGATACGGCGGTGGACCAACCCGAAGCGCGCGGCATAGCCGTCGTGGCTCGCCTCGATCCGCGTGGCGGAGCCATTGTCGAGCGTGACATGCTTGGTGTCGATCTCCACCTCGCCAACGCCCGCGCCCAGCTTGCCGTCGATCAGCACGGCAGTGGAATTGGCATCGCCCAGCACCAGCGTCGAATGCGCTGCCGTGGCGCGCAGGCCCTGCTCGATGCGCACGGGAACCTGTCCGCCGGCCAAGGCCGCACCGCCGCAGTTCACGACCAGACGGTTGTCGCCGTGGCTGAATTCGAAGGCCAGGGTGGAGGCGCAGCCGTGCCGCGCGTGCTTGCCGAATGGCGGCGGCGAGCCGTCGAACAGTAGGGTGGACTTGCGCGCGGTTACGCGCTGGTAGCCCCAGCCGCTCGGGTCCTTCAGCGGCCGCGTGCGCACGCGGCTGGCTTCGATCAGGGCGGCAAGGCGCGATGCCTTGGTGGCTGCCCCGCCCTGCCACGAGCCGAGACCGCCATCGCCGTGGGTCAGGGCCAGCAGCGGCGGCACCAGCATCTGCAGCATGGCCTCGATCATCTGCGGGGCGGCACGTTCGGCGGCTTCGTAGCAGGCGCGCAGTTCTACCAGGCTGGCAATGGCCTGCATCTGGGCGTCAGGACTGCGCGACAGCACGCCGCCGTCCTCGCCCACGGCTTCGCCCAGTGCGCGGGCCAGCCCCGCTTCGCCGAACAGGCGGCGCGGCTTGCCTTCGGGGAGCAACAGTCCCGCTGCCGTAATCGCACACCAGCCGACAACTTCACCGAGCCGGTCGTCCGCCTTGGTGACGTTCTTGTCGAGCCAGCGCGCGGTCTCGGCCATCTCGTTCATCACGCGGTGTCGCAGGGTGCGGTTCTCGCGCGAAAGCATCAGTGGCGCGTGGACCAGCCAGGCCATCAGGCGCAGGCCAGCGTTCTCCACCTTCCAGGCCGGACCCTTGCCCTGCTTGCCATTGGCGTCGAGCCAGTTGGTCAGCAGCCGCTCTGCCACCTGCCGGCACTGCGGCGGCGTGCCCGAACTGGCGAGATCGCGCAGCCAGGTGAAGCCGTGGACCACGTGCTCGAACGGCGGAGTCAGGTTGGCGGCGGGTCCGCAATCGACCTGTGCGAAGGGCGCCTTCACCCCATGGACGAAAAAGTGGCCCGCGCGCAGCGCCATGCCCGCGGCACGATCGCCAGCCAGCGGCGGCGTGACAGGGGCGAGCAGCCGCGGCCGCAAGGGCTTGCGAAACGGCGCGGTCAGCGTGGAACCGGAAATGCCCATGCGATAGGCTAGCCGCACCAGCTTCTCGCCAGCCGAGGCAGTGGGCGGGGTAAAATCGGTGACCACCAGCGCGCGATCCGGCGCCAGGTCTTCGGTACGCTCGGCCCCGAGATAGTCTTCGCGACGGTCCTCCACCAGCGGCTCGTGCGCGCTGGTATCGAGCGGGATGGCGAGCTGTCCCGCATCCTCCAGCGCCTTGCGGGTGTCCGTGCTTGTCACTTCACCCACCTGCGCGTTCATTCGCCGTCTCCCCTCAGGGCCGCGATATTGGCCGCGTAATGATCCGGCCCGCCCTTGAAGGTGGCAGAGCCTGCCACCAGCACGTCCGCCCCGGCATCGACGCACAGCCGCGCGGTTTCCGGATTCACCCCGCCGTCGACTTCGATCAGCACGTCGAGCCCGCGCTTGTCGATCAGGCTGCGCACGGCTTCGATCTTGCGCAGCTGCGAGTGGATGAAACTCTGGCCGCCGAAACCCGGATTGACGCTCATGATCAGCACCAGGTCGATTTCCTCGATCAGGTAGTCGAGCATCTTGGCCGGCGTGGCCGGGTTGAGCGAGATGCCCGCCTTCTTGCCGTGCCCCTTGATCGCCTGGACGCTGCGGTGGACGTGTGGCCCGGCTTCGGGATGGACGGTGATGATGTCGGCCCCGGCATCGGCAAACATGTCGATCCACATGTCGACCGGCGAAACCATCAGGTGCACGTCGAACACCTTGTCCGAATGCGGGCGCAGTGCCTTCACGACATCAGGCCCGATGGTGAGATTGGGGACGAAATGCCCGTCCATCACATCGACATGGACCCAGTCGCAGCCCGCTGCGTCAATCGCGCGCACCTCTTCGCCCAACCGGGCAAAGTCGGCAGAAAGTATCGACGGGGAGATGAGCGGACGGGCCATGATTAATATTTGGCGTTAGAGGGGCGCGAATCGCCCTACAAGCAGGGCGCAGAGCGTTTTCCACCAGCGCAGGAGCCATGGGCGGCCTTACTTGCAGCTTGCGCCGCTCTTCAGCCGCCATTCAGAGCCTTTTTGGCAATTGCCGCGTCACATTCTATATATACCAGCAGTCGTTTGTTGCGCAGCGGCCCGCCCGGCGGGCCATGCCCGGACCAGCTGGCCAAGAGGTTTGACGAAAGATGATGAACCGCGTTTCGCGTTATATGGCCCAGTTTTTGGTTGTCTTTGCGCTCGCTCTCGGACTGTCGGTCCCGGCGCAGGCGCAATACCGCAACGAAATGCGCCACTCGATCGCGCCCTGCCAAGGCAGCGGTCCGGCGGTCTGGATCCAGGTCACGGGCATTTCCAGCTCCGAAGGCACGCTGCGGATCCAGCTCTATCGCGGCACCCGCGAGGACTGGCTGGAAAGCGGTCGGTGGCTCAACCGCATCGAGCTGCCGGCCCGCGAAGGCACCATGCAGGTGTGCATGCCCGCGCCTGCCGCCGGGGAATATGCCATCGCCATCCGGCATGATCGCAACGGCAATGGCCGCACCGACATCACCAGCGACGGCGGCGGCATGTCGAACAACCCCAGCATCAATATCTTCAATCTCGGCAAGCCGGGGATCAACCGCACGCGCTTCACACTGGGCCGCGAAGTGCTGCCGATGAATATCCGGATGCGGTACCTCTAGGGACGGCGTTTCGCGCGCCAGACCTTCCACATGACTGCCGGTGCCGACAGGATCGGGTGCCGCTCGCGCCAGGGCGTCACCTCGATCTCGACGCCGGTGTGGCGGTGCACCTTCCACGCCGCATAGCGCGCCGCGCCGTCGAAGGTGCGCGTGGCACGCACCAGCCGGGCAATGTTGAGCAATTTGCCCCGCCGACGGCGCTTAGCCCACCAGCGCAGGATGCGGCTGCGCTCGCTTGCCGTCATTTGCGGCACGATCAGCTCCCCTTCGCGGGCGAAGGGTGTTCCGGCGAATTCGAGCGCTTCGGGCAGCAACCCGTCGAAATGGTCGGCGTTGAGCGAGAGGATCGAATCCTCGCGCCCGGGCTTCTCGACGCGCAACTCAGCCTTGTAGGTCGCGCGGAACAGCGCGCGCCAGTAGTCGCCCTCGCTCCCGCGCTCGGGCCCGACGGCAATGGCCAGCTTGGCTGCCGTCGCCGCGGCTTCTTCGATCGCGGCCTGCACCTTCGCGGCCGCGGCATCGTCGCGCCGCCAGACAAGGGTCGAAGGCTGCACGAAGCGCGCCCAGATCGTGGTGTCGATGGTGGAGCCGTTGGCAGCCGCCATGAACTTTGCCAGCGTCATGGTCGCAATCTTGGCCCGCAGCGGTTCGCCCTCATGCTCCCACTCGCGATAGCTGACGGTGGGCCAGAGGCCGTTCTCCGGCTCGCCCGCAGTCAAGACGTAGAAATCAAGCACGCCCTCACGCGAACCCGTACGCAGGTTGGAACCGTAGAACAGCACCGCCTGCGCATCGCCAGCTTCGTCAGCCAGTCGCGCGGCAAAAGCCGTGACGGCGGGATCGACTGTGCGGGAGAGCGCCGCGCCGACGCGCAGCTGCAAGGTCACGGGACGACGAAGCGCAGCTTCGGTCCGGCCGAGAGGCGATAGTTACCAGCCGGGAAAGCCTCGCCATCAAGGATAAATGCGTCGGAGATATCGAGGTCGACCGCACTGTCACCGAACACGTGGTAACCACGGCGGCGCGTGGCCGGACCGGTGGTGCCGCGGAAGATCGCCGGCAAGCGGAACAGCAGGCTACGGCGCGAATTGTCGAGCACGGCCACCTGCAACGGCTCTTCCACTTCGCGGAAGGGATCGAGCCCGGCAGGGAAGGTCTGCAAGGTCGAGGCGAACAGCAAGTAGCGCTCGTCCGCCGGGGCACCGCCGTTGTGCGGCAGCACTTCGCCGTTTGACCGGCGGATATCCATCCGGGTGCCGCGCCGCCACTGGTTGTTGGTGAAGCCGAAGATTGCCTGTGCAGCGCTCCACACCGTCGTCAGGCCGATGACGGCGCTGTTGAAAGCGCCCAGCTTGTGCGACTTCTGGCCCAGCGAGACGACCTGGTTGAAAACGCCACCGCCCAGCACGAAACCGCGTACCTGTGCGCACGGATTGTCGCGCTGCGAGATCACCAGCGGCTGGCGACGCGCCAGCTTGCCGCGCTCGACCGCCTTCAGCGCATCTTCCAGCGTCCATTCGGCCGGCAGGCCCAAATCCAGCGCCAAGGCATTGGTCTTGCCGTTGGGCAGCACGATGATCATCGGCCAGCAATCGCCGAAGACGCCTGCGCCGCAGGTGAGTACGTCGCGCACGGTTCCGTCACCGCCATCGATGGCAATGTAGTCGACCCGCTTGGAAGCGAAATCGGCAAGGATCTGTGGCAGTTCGCTGCGCCGGTGCGGGGTTGCCAGGATCACGCCGGCAGGCGTCTCCTTGAGCCCCTTTTCACCGCCGTTGCGGTGGCTCCGGCCATTGCGGATCATGCCCACCAGCGGGCGGCTACGCACGGGCAGCAGCGCAATATCGTTCGCCGCGACCGGAATCGCGTCGACTTGCGGCAGCCGATCAAATAGATGGATAGAACCGTGCATACGCGCTCGCCTTAAACATGGGGCCTATCCAATTGCTATGCTTTTTGTGCAAAAGCCCGATTTCTGTCGCCGAACTGCAACAATTTGCTTGGCCGCTGTGTTTTCTTCGCACCAGCCCCGAACCCGGTTTCACCGGCATGCGACGACAGGCGATATGAGCGCAAAGATTGCCATCCCCTGACAAGTTTCAAGAGGCCTTCATGCTGACCGAAAAATTGCTCTCCACTGCCCGCAGCCACGGCGAGGCAATCACGACGCTGCGCCGCGCCATCCATGCCGAACCCGAGCTGGGGCTGGAAACGCCCAAGACGCTGGCCAAGGTGAAGGCCGCGCTCGCCGACCTGCCGCTCGAATGGCACGAAGGCCCGTCCTGCACCGGGGCCGTGGCCGTGCTGAAGGGGGTCAAGCCGGGTTCCAGCGTGCTGCTGCGCGGCGACATGGATGCCTTGCCGATGAGCGAGCACACCGGCCTCGACTTTGCCTCGACCATCCCCGGCCGCATGCACGCCTGCGGCCACGACGCGCATACTGCGATGCTGGCTGGTGCGGCACGGGTGCTGGCCGACATGCGCGACGATCTTGCTGGCGAAGTCCGCTTCATGTTCCAGCCGGGCGAGGAAGGCTTCCACGGCGCGCGCTTCATGCTGGAGGACGGCCTGCTGGGCGGGACGGCAGACTACCCGCTGCCCGATGCGGCCTTTGCCTTGCACGTCTGGCCCAATGCCCCACACGGGCAAATCGAAGGTCGGACCGGGGCCATGCTCGCTTCGGCCGACATGATCGAGATCACCGTGAATGGCCGCGGCGGACACGCCTCGCTGCCGCACGACACGGTCGACCCCGTGCCGGTGGGTGCAGAGATCGTCATTGCCCTGCAGACAATGATCACCCGCCGCTTCGCCGCGACCGAGGCCACCGTGCTCACGATCGGCAAGATCGAGGCTGGCACCACCAACAATGTCATCCCGGACAGCTGCTACCTGCTCGGCACCATGCGCACGCTTTCGCCCGAACGGCGCGCTGCGGTAAAGGATGCTGTCCGCCAGGTGGCCGATCACATTGCCAAGGCGCACAATTGCGAGGCCGAAGTGACCATCACCCCCGGCTTCCCGCCCACCATCAACGATGGCCGCGCCATCGCGCTGGGCGAAAAGGTCGCCCGCGAACTGGGAGGTGAAAGCCCCTGGGAAACCCGCCCCGCCCCGACCATGGGCGCGGAAGATTTCTCCTACGTGCTGGAAAAGGTGCCGGGCGCCATGTTCTTCCTCGGCGTCGCAGCCGAAGGCGTCGACTGGAAGGGCTGCTGCGGCCTCCATTCCAGCCACATGGTGCTCGACGAGAACGTGATGCCCAAGGGCAGCGCCTTCCTCGCCGGCTGCGCGGTGAAGTTCCTCGAAAGCGGCTGGGAGTAGCTTTTGGCTTGGCGCGGGCGGCGCGCATTGCTAATCGCCCGCTCGCTTATTGGCACCCGTAGCTCAGCTGGATAGAGCGCTGCCCTCCGAAGGCAGAGGCCACAGGTTCGAATCCTGTCGGGTGCGCCAAGCCTCGTTCAAAGTCGAAGCGCAGCGGAGACGACGGAGCCGCACAGCGGCGGAGTAATCCTGTCGGCAGCCCGTACCTATTCCTTCGCGATACCCCGCCGCAGCAGGTCGTTGGCCATGTCGGCGATCTCGCCCGAATCCTCGCCTTCGGACCAGACCGAGTAGCGCAGGCCAAGGAAAACGTTCATCCCCATCAGAGCCCAGGCGTGGGGTTCGGCCATGCCTTCGCGGAATTCGCCGGTGGCCTCGCCGCGCTTGAGGCGTTCGAGGATACGTGCTGCCGTGGTCTCGTAGTGCTCGCGGAAGCTGGCGGGATCGGCGAATTCGGCTTCGTCGATGATGCGGTAGATTTCGCGGTTCTCGCGAGCGAAATCGAGGAAGGCGTGGAGCGCGGACCGCTCGATGGCGAAAGCCTCGGTCTGCCCTTCCACCGCCTTGCCGGCGTGCTGCGCGACCTGCCGGCTCATGTCCTGCACCAGCGCGCGGAAGATCATGTCCTTGCTGTCGAAGTAGGTGTAGAAACTGCCCAGCGCCGTGCCCGCGCGGCGGGTGATCCCGCTGATCGAGGCTTCGTGGAAGCCCTTTTCGCCAAACTCCTTCGCCGCCGCGTCGAGCAGCTTGCGCAGCGTCTGCCGCCCGCGCGCGGTGCGCGGAACCTTGCCGTTTTCGTCGTCCGGTTGAGGTTGGGAAGCTGCCATATGTCAGGTGGCTAACCGTTAATCGAGCCCATTGCCAAAGAAAAAAGTTGAAAGGTGGTTCAGGTTTCAATATTGGGCACTGCATAAGAACCACTCTGGGAGAGTACCGATGTCCAAGGCCCTTCTCTGGCAAACTACTGCTGCTGCACTCGTGCTGGGTGCGCTGGCCGTTCCCGCCCATGCGCAGGAAACCGCGCCCCAAGACAGCGAAGTGCAACCGCTGCAGGGCGGCTCGATCATCGTTTCGGCGCGTCGCCGCGACGAACGCCTGGTCGACGTGCCGATCGCCGTCAGCAGCTTCGGTGCCGAGGAGCTACAACAGCGCGGTTCGGTCGACATTACCGACATCGCGCAGGTTTCGCCCAACACCACGCTGGAAGAATCGCGCGGCACCAACTCCACGCTCTCCGCCTTCATCCGCGGCATCGGGCAGCAGGACCCGGTTTCGGGCTTCGAGCAGGGCGTCGGCATCTACCTCGACGATGTCTATCTCAACCGCCCTCAGGCTGCCGTGCTCGACATCTACGACGTCGAGCGCATCGAAGTGCTGCGCGGCCCGCAAGGCACGCTCTACGGCCGCAACACCATCGGCGGCGCGGTAAAGTACGTCACCCGTGAACTGCCGGACGAATTCAGCCTGCAGGTGCGCGGCACGATCGGCACCTACGACCGCGCCGAAGCTGTCGCCACGGTATCCGCGCCGGTCGCCGATCCGGTGCGTGTCGGTGCCTCGGTCGCGCGCCTCTCGCGCGGCGGTTTCGGTGACAACCTGACCACCGGCGAAGACAACTACAACAAAGACATCTGGGCCCTGCGCGGCACGGTGGAAGTGGGCGGCAACGGCGCGCCCTACCTGCTGCGCTTCTCCGGCGACTGGACCCACGACATGAGCAATGCCCGCGGCGGCCACCGCCTGATACCGGGCGCGACGTCGGGTGCCCCGGTGCTGGACGACGTGTTCGACACCCGCGGCGGCTTGGTCGATCCGGAACAGGACGTTGAAGCCTATGGCCTCGCCCTCAACGCCCGCGTCGACCTGTCGGACGCGCTCACCCTGCGTTCGATCACCTCTTTCCGCGCTGACGACAGCGCCTCGCCGATCGACTTCGACGCCCTGCCCGCGGTCGACCTCGACGTGCCGGCCTTCTATTCCAACGAACAGTTCAGCCAGGAAGTGCAGCTGATCTGGGACGACGGCGGCCCCTTCACCGGCCTGCTGGGTGCCTACTACCTCGACGCTTCGGCTGACACCGCCTTCGACGTGCGGCTGTTCACCACCTTCAACGGCTTCACCGCTTTTACCCAGGCCAATGTCGATACCGAGACCTTCGCGGTGTTCGGTGACTTTACCTACGACCTGACCGAGCAGCTGAGCCTGTCGGTCGGTGGCCGCTACACCTGGGACGAGCGTTCGGCCGACATCCTCCGCCAGAACTACCTCGGCGGCGGCTCGCCGGTGTTCGGCGGCGCGGGCGTTCTGTTCGGTACCCCCAGCACCGATTTTGACGGTACGGCGGACTTCAACAAGTTCACCCCGCGCGTTTCGCTGAGCTTCCAGCCGACGCCGGATCACAACATCTACGCCAGCTTCTCGCAGGGCTTTAAGGGCGGCGGCTTCGACCCGCGCGGCGTGGGCGTGAACGCGCCTGCCGCGACGCCGGGCGCCCCGACCGATGCCGAGGTGGCCGACTTCCTCAGCTTCGCGCCCGAAGAGGTCGACAGCTACGAAGTGGGCTACAAGGGCAACCTGCTGGGCGACGACATCTACATCGCGCTCGCTGCCTTCTACGCCGACTACACCAATGTGCAGATCCCGGGCTCGGTGGCCTGTAACGTGGGCGGCATTGCCACCTTCTGCGGCGTGGTGTCGAACGCCGGTGCAGCCGACATCTACGGCCTCGAGTTTGAGACCAATGCCCTGCTCGGCCGCGACCTGTTCGGCGAAAACGACGAGCTGCGCTTCCAGGGTTCGCTGGGCTGGATCAACGCCGAGTACAACGAGTACATCACCAACATCGGCGGCACCCCGACAGACGTTTCGGACTTCCGCCAGGTGCAGAACACGCCCGAATGGAGCGGCAGCGCGACGCTGGGTTACACCACCCCGGCGGGCAGCGGTGACCTCTACCTCGGCTCGACGGTTTCCTTCCGCAGCTCCACCACCCAGTTCGAGATCCCCAACCCCTACCTCGACCAGGGCGGCTATGCGCTGTGGGATGCCTCGATCGTGTGGACCAACGACGACGGCAACTTCAGCCTCGGCCTCTACGGGCGCAACCTGACGGACAAGGAATACCGGACCTCGGGCTACACCTTCATCGCGGTTGACCCGATTACGGGCGCGCCGGTGCTGACGGGCGGCGAGCCGACGCCCAACCTTGGCACCGAAGGCACGCTGACCGCCTTCTACGGCAACCCGCGCCAGGTCTATCTCACCGCGACATTCGGCTTCTGATCCGCCTTCGTGGCGGACGGCAGGAATGACGTCGTGACCGACTATCGCGAGCACCGCTACCAGAGCGCGTGCGGGCAGCTGGAGCTGTTCGCACGCGACTACCCCAGCCAATACCCGGGTGAGGGCCCCGCACTGCTGCTGATGCACGGCCTTACGCGCAACAGCGCAGACTTCTCTCCTCTCGCGGCGCACCTGGGGGGCCGGTATCGCCTGATCGTGCCGGACCAGCGCGGGCGTGGCCTGTCGCAGTCCGATCCCGATCCGGCGAATTACCGGCCCGATATCTATGCGCAGGACATGTTCGCCCTGCTCGCCAGCCTCGGTATCGAGCGTCCCGGCCTGGTCGGCACCTCGATGGGCGGGCTGATGGCCATGGTGATGAACGCCATGCAGCCGGGCAGCTTTCCCGCAATCGTGTTCAACGACGTGGGGCCGGTGCTGGACCCGGAAGGGCTGGCGCGGATCGGCTCCTACGTCGGCGGTGGCCAGCCGCTGGCGGACTGGGACGCGGCGGCGCAGGCTTGCGCCGCGATCAATGGCGAGGCCTTCCCCGATTTCGGCGAGGCCAACTGGCAGGCCTGGGCCCGCCGCGCCTGCCGTGAACTGCCCGACGGCCGCGTCGAATTCGCTTATGACCCGGCTATCTCGAATGGCTTTGCCGATGTCGGCGACACCCCGCAGGCAGACCTCTGGCCGCTGTGGCAACTGCTCGGCGAAACCCCGGTGCTGGCCATGCGCGGTGCGCTGTCGGACCTGCTGACCGCAGATACCCTGGCCGAGATGGAACGGCGCCACGCCGGACCTTTCGCCGGTGTCACTGTGCCAAACCGCGGCCATGCGCCCTTGCTCGACGAGCCCGTCGCCGTGGCGGCGATCACCGCTTTCCTTGGGAAATACCTGCCGTGAGCACAACAGCCACCACCAAGGCCGATCCGCACCGCAACGTGGTGCTGGGCATGTTGCTGGTGGTCTACATTTTCAACTTCGTCGACCGCCAGATCCTCTCGATCCTCGCTGCGCCGATCCAGGCCGAGTTGGAGCTCGACGATGGCGAGATGGGCCTGCTTGGCGGCCTCGCCTTCGCCCTGCTCTATTCGACCATGGCCGTGCCGCTCGCGGCACTTGCGGACCGCAAGAGCCGCACCTGGGTAATCACCATTTCGCTGGCGGCATGGAGCGGGTTCACTGCGCTTTGCGGGCTGGCACAGAACTTCTGGCACATCTTCCTCGCCCGATTGGGCGTGGGCATTGGCGAGGCTGGCGGCGTCGCCCCGTCCTATGCGCTGATCGGCGACTATTTTCCCAGTTCGCAACGCGCCACGGCCCTGTCAATCTACTCGCTCGGCATTCCCATCGGGTCAGGCCTCGGCGTGATCGCGGGGGGCTATATCGCGGCCACGGTGGACTGGCGCACGGCCTTCTTCGCCGTCGGCCTCGCCGGTCTCGTCATCACCCCGATTTTCAAGCTGCTGGTGCGCGACAAGGCCAAACCGAAGGCCGCAGCTGACGAGCCGGTGGCGGCCCCCGCCTCGCCAACGTTGCACGAGACGGCAGGCGTGCTGGCCCGCAAGCCTTCGTTCTGGTTCCTCTCCTTCGGTGCGGCGATGTCCTCCATGCTCGGCTATGGCATCGCCTTCTGGCTGCCGAGCCTGCTGATCCGCAGCTTCGGCTTCGACCTGGTGCAGGCTTCGCAATTCTTCGGTGCCCTGCTGTTGATCGGCGGGATTGCCGGCGTCATGGCGGGCGGCCTGCTGGCAGACCGGCTGGGCTCGCGCGACCGCGCCTTCTATTCGTGGTTGCCGGGTGTCGGCTTCTTCCTCGGCGCGCCGCTGTTCGCAGCCGGCATTTCAAGCAGCGACGCCACTTTCGCATTCCTGCTGTTCCTGCTGCCGCAGGCGCTGGCCTATGTCTGGCTTGGTCCCGTGCTCTCGGCGATCCAGCACCTGGTAGAGCCCGCCGCGCGGTCGACCGCTTCGGCGCTGTTCCTGCTGATCAACAACCTGATCGGCCTGGGTGGCGGAATCTACGCGCTGGGCGCACTGTCGGATTTCCTCACGCCGATCTACGGCGACGAATCGCTGCGCTGGTCGATGCTTTACGCGCTCGGCCTCTACGGCGTGGCAGCCTTGCTGATGGCCCTGGCAGGCCCCGCGCTGCGCCGCGACTGGGTGCACGAAGCGGCCTGACCGACCGCTCGCCGCCTCATCCCCAACTACATGGCGCTGGGCAGCTGCAGCATCTCGGTGCCGTCGGCCTTGAAGACGCGCACGTTGAAGCCGCCACGGCGGCCGTCGCGCAGCGGGTAGTAACCCACCGTGATCTCTTCGCCCGGAGCCAGCGTGCGGCGGCTCCAGCCGGCGCGGCTGAGGTGGTTCGGGCTCATACCCTCGAAGGCCCAGCGTTGGTTGTTCTCGTCACGAGCGTAGATGAAAGTGTGCGGATTGGTCCAAACCCAGCGTTCCACGGTCATGTGCTCGATACGCGCCTCGCTGCCCCAATCGAACATGGCAGTGGAATGGTGCGCCGAGCCCGGCACGGCCATGCCCGCCACGATGGCCAGCGCGGCACCTGCGGCCAGGCCCAGACGGCGGAACGGAACAGCTTTCATTGCGACACTCTCCGGATATCGGTGAAGCCCTGCGACCGGGCTCCTTCTTTGTCTCCTTTTTGCCAGCAAAGGCCGGACAAAATCAACCCGTCGCTTGACTCAGCCACGACTGACGCAACAATCAGGCAGAAACACGATCAATTTGGGGAAGAGGATTGGCTATGGCACGGCAGGCACATGTCTGGGCGGCAGTACTGGGAATGGCAGCGCTGGGGGCAGCGACCCCGTTGGCAGCGCAGCAAGGCGATTCTGCGCCGCCGCGGGCATCCCAGTATGCTGAAGTCACATCCTGGCCCGACTTTACCGGTGTGTGGAATCCCGACTGGTCGATCCTGTTCGGCCGCAACGGCCGCCGCCCGTCCAACCCGGTCCTGACGCCAGCGGCGCAGGAGGCACTCGACGCCTTCCGCGAAATGCAGGAGCGCGAAGGCGTCGACCAGTTCCTGCAGGTCAACTGCATCCCGCCCGGGATGCCCGGGATCATGCGCCAACCCTATCCGATCGAATTCCTCTATTCGCCAGGGCGCGTAACCATTTTCGCGGAGACCTACAGCCAAGCGCGGCGCATCTATGTCGATCCCGATCGCGACCTGCCGGAAGATCCGGACCTGCTGTTCAACGGCACCTCGGTCGGCTTCTGGGAGGGGGACATGCTGGTGGTCGACACGGTCGGCTTCAACCCGCTGGTCACCTTCATGCAGGGCGTCACACCGTCGGAAGACATGCGCATCCATGAACACTTCTGGCTCGACGAAGATGGCAACCTGTGGCTGGAAACCACCATTACCGACCCAGCCGTATTGGCTGAGCCGTTTGTGCAGACCCTTGCCTATTCGCGCCAGCCGGACTGGGAAATTCGCGAGTATGTCTGCAGCGAAAACAACCGCCTGGTCGACGACGAGAACGGCGCCAACGTCGACCTCGGCTTTGACGACGAAGGCGATCCCTTCGGCCCGCCAGTAGAGGACTGATCGCCGGACCGTCCGGCAACGGGCCGCGCTAACCGATTGGCAACCAGCGCTGCGCTATGCAGCCCGCCATGAACGCAGCCCCGCCCAATTTCGGCGCCTCGCCGAACCGCTTGTCCGGCAATTCCAGCGCCACGTCGATGCGCTGGGCCGCCTTGGGCGAGGCGGGTCAGGTGGTGGCCATGCTCGCCGGGCTGCAGCCCGAACAGCCGAGCAAGGAGGTGCGCAACTTCCCCGCGCTGATCCGCGATGCCGCCAAGTGGCGCCGCGATCTGGCCGACGCTTCCTGTGCCGAACTGGCTGCCGTGATGGAGCCGGGCATCACCGCCCTGCTGGCCGTCAATGCCCGCGGCGCCGACTGCAAGCCGGCCGCCCTGGCCCTGTGGCGCGAATTCGTCGCCGCCCGGCAGGCCATGCTCGAACTGTTGCCGCCCGCCGGCGAACACGGCCCGCGCAGGAGCGCCTGAGGCCGACGGGCCAAGACGCCGCTTGACGGTGTTCCTATTTCGTTCCAGTTTCCGGCCATGGCCGATTCGCTGATCCAGCCCGCTACGGGCGAAACCCCCGAAGACGAATTCACCCTGCGTTCGCGCGCCGTGTGCCGCGGCATCGGGCGCCTGTTCGCGCGCAACGACATCTGGGCCTTGCCTGAAATGCCACTGCGCAATGGCCGCCGGGCAGACTTGATGGGCGTCGACGGCAAGGGCCGCATCGTCATCGTCGAGGTGAAGACCGCGCGGGGAGACCTGCTGGGCGACGGCAAGTGGCCGGATTACCTCGACTTCTGTGACCGCTTCTACTGGGGCCTGCCGCCCGAGCTCGACCGTGCCGTGCTCGACGGGCCAGACTTCAAGCCAGAGTGCTGCGGGGTGATCGTGGCCGACGAATATGATGCCGAGATCGTCCGCCCTGCCCCCAGCCACCCGCTCGCCGCCGCGCGCCGCCGGGTGGAAATGGAACGCCTCGCCCGCGCCGCGCTGCGCCGGCTGCTGGTGGCGGGCGATCCGCACTGCAACAGCTGGGGCCGCGACCTGGCAGGTTGAGAACCCTCGCCATTGTCCCACCAGCTTGGCATAAGCCGTGCCGATGCTGCTCGCCGTCATCCTCTCCGCGCTCGCCATGACGCTGATCGTGGCCGTGCGCTACCTTGTCACCAGTGGCGGCTTTGCCTGGGCGACGTCGAAGGTTCGCCCCGGCCTTTATGACGGACTGACCCCCCAGATCCGCAAGGAAATCGGCTGGTCACTGGCTTCGGCGGCGATCTATGGCGTGCCGGCGGGTGTGGTCGCCTGGGGCTGGCAGGAGCTGGGCTGGACGCACATCTACACCGATATTGCCGCCTACCCGCTGTGGTACGCGCCGCTGTCGCTATTCGCCTACCTCTTCCTGCACGACACCTGGTTCTACTGGACCCACCGCTGGATGCACCGGCCCAAGTGGTTCCGCATTGCCCATGCAGTGCACCATGCCAGCCGCCCGCCCACCGCCTGGGCGGCGATGAGCTTCCACCCGATCGAGGCGATTACCGGCGCCGTGGTCATCCCCGCCCTCGTCTTCCTCATCCCGATCCATGTCGGCGTTCTGGGGCTGGTTCTGGCCATCATGACCGTCATGGGCGTCACCAATCACATGGGCTGGGAAATGTTTCCGCGCTGGCTTGTTCATTCCCGGGCAGGCAATTGGCTGATAACAGCCAGCCATCACCAGCGGCACCATGACGAATACCGCTGCAATTACGGCCTCTATTTCAGATTTTGGGATCGCTTGTGCAAAACAGACAATGGGCTCGCCCGACCTTGATTCTCGCCGCCGCAGCCGCGCTGGCGGCTCCGCTGGCACTGTCCGCCCAGCCGCCGCAGGCTGGCGGCGTGGACGTTACCATCACGGTCACCAACCTGCGCAACGAGGACGGCGTAGTGCGCGCCTGCATGACGCGCGACGAGGACCGCTTCCCGCGTTGCCAGGATTCCACCCAGGGCTATCGCGCCGTGGTTCCGGCGGGTGAAGCGAACACACTGCGCTTTCACAATGTCGCGCCCGGCACCTATGCCATCGCCCTGCTGCATGACGAAAACGAGGACGGCCGCGCCAACCGCGTGTTGGGCATGATGCCGCGCGAGGGATTCGGCTTTTCCAACGATGCCCCGGTCAACATGGGCCCGCCCGATTTCGAGGATGCCGCCATCCAGGTCGGCACGACGTCACTCCACCAGACCATCCGCATGCGCTACATGCTGTGACGTCAGTCAGGCGCGCTGCCGCACATAGGCATTAAGCACGTCCCCAAGCGTAAATGCTGCCAAAGGGGCAGCACAACTTCACCGAATTTTTACCAAAAATGGCCAAAGGTGTCTTTCCAGGGATACTAGGAAGGCGATTTACGCATGGACACTTTGCGGGGTAATTTCGGAGCATTGGACGCGGCGGACCTCGGTCCGGGCATCGATTCAATGGATGCCGACCTCGATGATACGGTGGACCACGCGCCGCCGCCAGTCATCGGAACGGACGAGCGCCGCATGCAGGTGCGCGCCTACAATTTCTGGGCCAGCCTGCTCGACGAACGCAATTTCCCTGCCATCGAAGACCTCGATCCCGACGCCCTGCCCGACTTCGGGCCGCATTCGGTCCTGCTCGACTTCTCGAGCGGCATCGAGGACCCGTCAATCAACTTCATCGGCGATAAGCTGGTGGAGGAATGCTACACCTCGGTCGACAAGCTGCCGCAGAAGCTGTCGGACGTGCCGCCGCGCTCGCTGCTGAGCCGCATTACCGACCATTACATGCAGATCATCGCAAACCAGGCGCCGATCGGTTTCGAAGCCGAGTTCGTCAACCAGCAGGGCGTGACGATCCTTTACCGCGGCATCCTGCTGCCCTTCTCCAGCGACGACGAATCCATCGATTTCATCTATGGCGTCATCAACTGGAAGGAGATGGCCCCGGCTGCCGACGTCGACGAGCTGGTGCTGGAAATGGACCAGGCCATGGAAGTCGAAGCGCCGGTCCTGCCGCGCGCGACCGATCCCGAAGAAATCACCGACTGGGCCGACGGCCCTGCCGGAACCGTGGATGCCCCGGTCGAGGATGAATCCACCCTCCCGTCGCCGAGCTTCGGCCTTGGGCAGGACGATGCGGAAGACGAACCGCTCGAGCTTGCGCACGAAGTGGAGCTGCCGGAGGTGGCCATTCCCGTGGCACCCATTGCCGATCTGTCCGTCTCGATCGAACTTGATGCGGCCAATGAAGTCGACGAAGTCGACATGGTCCTGGCGGACTGGCTCGCCATCGCTCGCGAAATGGCGCAGACAGCCAAGAGCAGCGAAGAACGCACCCGCACCTCGCTCTACGAAGCCGTATCGCGGGCCTACGATTTTGCCGTGGCCGCGAAGGAAGCTCCCGCAGAATTCGCCGAGCTGCTCGCCGATGCCGGCCTGACGGTGCAGGAACGCGCGCCGATGACGCCGGTGGTGAAGCTGGTCTTCGGTGCCGACTACGACAAGACGCGCCTCACCGAATATGCCGCCGTGCTCAGCTGGGCCAAGCGTACCGGCGTGGAACGCGGCAAGCTGGCCGAATTCCTCAAGCAGGCCGACGGTGGCCTGAAGGCAATCATCGCTGCCGAGCGTGATTTCCGCCGCGAACAGGAAGGCAAGGCCCCTGCGCCCAAGCCCAAGGGCCCGAAGAAAGCCATCGCTCGCAAGCTGCGCGCCATCGAACCGCGCGAATTTGCCTCGATCGCCCCGGCGGGTGAGGAATTCGCCCTGGTGATGATCCGCCGCACCGAGGAAGGCGAAGTGGTCGTCCTTGGCGAAGTGCCGGAGAACGCTTCGCTGATCGAGAAGGCCGCGCGCGAACTGCTCGACTAGGCGCAAACGGAGGAGGCGGCCGCCTCTACCAATCAGCCAGCAGGGTGGGATTTCCCGCAGCCATCGGCTAGCTCCGTTGGCATGGCATTGCCGTTCCAGCGTCCCATGCGGGTGCAGCCCTATTTCGGTCATCGCACGCGTGACCGACTGCTGCTGTCTGCCCGCGCACTGCATGCCAGCAAGCCCGGCTTCGAGCCAATCTCGCGCCTGCGCGCGATCCGCACCATGATCTCGCAGTTCCTCAGCTGGGAGGTGTCCGGCGTGCGGGTACGGCTGGAGCTGCACGGTCACGGCGATGGGCCCTCGGTCCACGAAGGCCTGACCGACAGCGAAGGTTTCGTGCACTTCGACATCGCACTCGATCCACCGTGGGACCTGCCGGAAAGCCCCATGTGGGACCTGGGCACGGTTCACTGGGAGAACCGGCACGGCCCGCAAAGTACTCAAGCGCGCGTGCTTGCGCCCGGGCGCGACAGCCAGCTGGCAGTGATCTCGGACATCGACGACACCATCATCGAAACCGGCGTTACCGGGGGCCTGCGCAGCGTCCTGCGCAACTGGCGGCGCCTGTTCGCGCAGCTGCCGCACGAACGCATTGCCGTGCAGGGCGCCGATGCCTTCTACGACGAGCTGGGCGGCGGCGTGCACGCCCATTCCCGCCAACGCGGCGCCAGGCGCCTGCCCGCCACGCGGCGACCGTTCTTCTACATTTCCTCCAGCCCGTGGAACCTGTTTTCCTACCTCGTTGCCTTCAAGCAGGTGAAAGGCCTGCCGCTCGGCCCGCTCAAGCTGCGCGACTGGGGGCTCAACCGGGAAACCTTCGGCGGCGGTAGCCATGGGCGGCACAAGGAAGAGGCGATCGACCTGATCCTTGCCATGTATCCGGACCTCAAGTTCGCCCTGATCGGTGACGACACGCAAGACGACTTGCCGGCCTTTGCCCGCGCAGTGCGGCTACACCCCGGCCGGATCGAGGCGATTTTCCTGCGCACGGTCTCGGAACACGCTTTCAGCGCCGAGGAAGAAGCCGCGCGTGACGTCATCTCGCAATCCGGCGTCCCGCTGTGGCTGGGCCGCACCTACGAAGACGGGATCGAATTCCTGCGCACCCTGGGGGTCACCCCCGGCGGCGAGACCGAGGCAATTGTCCGCACGGTGGAACAGGCTGGCGAAAGCGATGGCCTCCCTGCGCATTCTTCAGTTCCGGTTCAGGGCGCGAGGGGCTAGGCAGGTGCTGACACGATGCGCACACTAGCCAAGACCTTCGCCCGCCTGCTGGCCATGCTGGCCGCACTGGCCCTTACCGTCCAGCCGGCGGCGGCCCAGGGCATTTCCGTCTTGCGCGATGCAGAGACCGAACAGCTGCTGCAGGACATGGTCGATCCGCTCGCCGAAGCCGCCGGGCTTGGCGCGGGATCGGTGGAGATCGTGCTCATCAACGATCCCTCGATCAATGCCTTTGTCGCGGGCGGACAGCGGATCTTCGTCCATTCCGGTTTGATCAATGCCGCCGGTTCGGCCAACGAAGTCCAGGGCGTGCTGGCGCACGAGCTGGGCCATATCACCGGTGGCCACGTCAACCGGTTCCCCGAAGCGGCAGGTAACGCCACGCGGATCACCCTGCTTTCGGCGCTGCTGGCGGTAGGCGCGGCACTGGCTGGCGGGGGCGAAGCGGCCATGGGCGTGCTGGCTGCGGGGCAGCAGGCTGCCATGGGCAATTTCCTCTCCTTCAGCCGCGCACAGGAATCGAGCGCCGACGCCGCCGGTCTCGACTACATGCAATGCGCCCAGGTCGACGCCGAAGGGATGCTCACCTTTTTCCGGCGGCTGCAGAACCAGGAATACCGCCGCGCCATCCGCCAGGACGACGAGGCCGGCTATTCGCGCACCCACCCACTCACGGGCGATCGCATCACGCGGCTGCAGGACGAGCTGACCTTGCGATCTCAGGGTGAACGGTCGCCGCCCGCAGACCTGGTTGCGACCATTGCCCTGCCGCCGTCGACGCCTGGCGCGGAACAGATCGTCAGCGCGACGGCCGACTGCCGCTACAATCCCTTGCCCGCCGACCCCGACCTCGAAGCGCGCTTCCAGTTGGCCAAGGCAAAACTCTTCGGCTTCCTCGCGCAGCCCGAACGCACGTTCAACGCCTATCCCGACTACATGACAGGCGCGCCTGCTCGCTATGCCCGAGCCTATGCCTATCACAAGGAGGCCCTGGTCGAAGATGCGCTGCGGGAAACCGACGCGTTGATCGCATCGGACCCGGCGAATCCCTATTTCCTCGAACTGCGCGGCCAGATCCTGCTCGAATCGGGCCATGTCGCGGAATCGCTGCCGCCCCTGCGCGAAGCCACGCGCCTCACGGGCTCGCACCCGCTGATTGCCTCGACCCTGGGCCATGCGCTGATTGCAACTGAAGACCCGGCCAACCTCGACGAGGCCGAAGCCGTGCTGCGCTCCGCCGTGGGCCGCGATCGCGAAAATCCCTTCGCCTGGTACCAGCTGGGCGTCGTCTACGGCCAGCGCGGGGATATCCCCCGCGCGCGCCTCGCCAGCGCCGAACAGCAGGTGCTGCAAGGCAATGCCGCGGGCGCGCTGGTGAATGCCCAGGCCGCCGAAGCTTCCCTGCCCGTCGGCTCGCCCGACTGGATCCGTGCGCAGGACGTTGCCTTGCAGGCGCGCGGCATCCTTGAACGCCAGCGAGATCGCAACTAGGCCATAGCCATGCGTACGCTCACGACATTCCTGATCGCCCTCGTCGCCGGTTTCGCCGGTGCCGCGGCCTTCCTCTATTCCGGCCTTGCGCCCGACCGCACGCGCGAGGTGCTGCTGGCCAACCCGGAAATCCTGCCGGAGGCCATGCAGGAACTGCAGCGCCGCGACATGGTGGCCCGGATCGAACCGCTGCGCGGCGAGCTGGAAACGCCCTTCCCCGGCGCCGTGCTGGGTAACCCGAATGGTGAAGTGACCTTGGTCGAATTCACCGATTACGCATGTGGCTACTGCCGCACCAGCTTGGCCCACGTCAATTCGCTGATCGAGAACAACCCGGACCTGCGCGTGGTCATCCGCGAGTATCCCATCCTCTCTGCTGCCAGCGCCGATGCTGCACGCATGGCGCTCGCCGCCGCGGAGCAGGGCAAGTTCGAAGCCTTCCACAACGCCATGTTCGCGTCCGACGGCCTGTCCGCCGACGACATCGACAACGCCGCGCGGATCGCCGGGCTCGACCTCAATCGTGCGCGCATGTCGATCGAAGGCGGGCTTTACGAGAGCCAGCTACAGAACAACGTCTTCCTTGGCCAGAACATGGGCCTGTCCGGTACGCCCGCATGGGTCGTGGGAGACCAGGTGCTGACCGGCGCCGTCGGCGAGGCCGTGATTGGCGCTGCCATCGAAGAGGCGCGCGATTCCTGAGCCGGATCGCCTTGATTCAGCGACCAGCGCCGTCGCGGGCCCGATGAAAAGCGGGACCTCCTCTCCCACAATGGGCTCCATGGCCATGCTGCCGATCAGCCCCCGACCTTTCTTCGCGGACAAGAACCGCGCCTTCTGGCGCTTGCAGATGCTCGGCTGGGGTGGCGCGCTGATCCTGCGCGTAGCAACCTCAATCGCCAACGAACGCCCGTGGGACTTCCTGATCGTCGTCACCATCTCGGCCATCGCGGGTTTTTCGATCAGCACCGTACTTTCGGTGATCTACTCCAACCTTATCAACCGCAGCCCGCTGGTCACCTGGACCGCAACGGCCGTGGTGCTGGCCGTTGCCGTGGCGGTTTCGGCGTTCATCAATGCCTGGACCATCGACGTCTACCAGGGCGGCAGCGAGGCCGGTTTCGCACAGCTGATGCTGGGCGTGTTCTACATCGACCTGACCTTGCTGGGTGCATGGTCGGCGCTCTACTATGCCATCAACTTCTTCCTGCAGGTGGAACACCAGGCAGAAAGCCTCGAGCGGCTGGAAGCACAGGCCACCAGCGCCCAGCTGGCCATGCTGCGCTACCAGCTGAACCCGCACTTCCTGTTCAACACGCTCAATTCGATCTCCACCCTCGTGCTGCTCAAGCAGACCGAGCCCGCCAATGCCATGCTCACCCGCCTCAGCAGCTTCCTGCG
>JAUIIG010000040.1 GCA_030431875.1 Alphaproteobacteria bacterium | reverse complement strand
GGGGAACGCCATGCGCTGGAGCTGGGAGCGGACCGAGCCATATTCCAAGCCGCTGCTCCTCGCTTTGCTGCCTTCCGTGTTGTCCTACATCAGCGGATTGGGGCTGACTTACATCTACGATGTTTACTGGGACGCGTTCGACTGGACCGGTATGGTGTTGCTGTGGGGTGCTGTTAATATCCTTATTTCAATGGGGTACGCCCTGCTTACCATTTACAGTATCGCCAGCTATGGCCTGTTGGTGCGGGGGGATGAAAAGGCGGGAGGAATGCCTGATGACCAATCCTGAGATTTTCGCCCGCCGTGTCTACATCGGCGCTGCGCTCTACGGTTTTATCGGGGCCTCGACGCTCTTTTTCACCGACGCGCCCGATCCGCATCGGCTGCTCTACTTCGCCTTCGCGGGGATTGCGTTGGTGTTCCAGGGCGTCTTCCTGGTGATCGCCCGCGATCCGAAGAAGTACGCTGCCTTCATCCCGCTGACGATCTTCGAGAAGTTGAGCTTTGCCGTGCCCGCACTGGCATTTTGGTCGCAGGGACGGGCGGCGGACGACATGGCCTTGGGCGGTGCTGTGGACCTGCTGCTGGGTGTGCTGTTCACCGTGACCTGGCTGAAGATGCGCAAGGTCGCCTGACAAAGACGATCATCCGTCGTTCATAAGCCACCTCCTAACGATGATGTGACAAAGTATCATCGAGGGGGAATCCTGATGCGTCTGAAGAAATTCGTGGCCTTGGCCTGTTCCGTTGCCGTGCTGGCACCAATCCCGACCGTCGCGGCTGGACCGCAAGAGCCGGCGCAGGACCGCCGCCTCGCTCCGCTGCCGGTACGCGAATATTGCCGCCTGCCCGAGGCCTTGCCGCAGCTGGGGCCCGAACGGGAATGGCAGGGCCAGCAGCAGAGACCGCGCGTGGCAAGTTCTCGCGCCATGGCAGAGCCCGAGGTGGGTGCTCCACCGCCGCCGCCGGCCCCGCCGCCACCTCCTCCGCCGCCTCCGCCGCCTCCGCCGCCTCCTCCGCCAACGTCGGCGCCGGTACCGGGTAGTGCCTCATCCGACGCCGTGGTGGTCACTGGAGAACGGGTTGCGCGGTCGGATTACGAATCCGCCTCGCCCATCGCTACGGTCGATGCCGAGAGCGCTCCTGTGCGCACATCGCCTGCCATCATGCCGCCGCCGGGACGTCGTCCGCCACGACCGCAAAGCGGCCTGCTGACGGCGGGTGAGCATGATGACCTGCTCAATCCCGAACTCTACGCTCGCTATGTCCATCGCTCGAATGTCGGGCAGGCAGCGCAAGGCGTGCCGGTGCTCGACACCTCGCGCCTGCTGACCGTGGAACTGCGCGACAATCGCGGCCGCGCCATGCCGTTCGAGACGGTCGAGTTGCGCTGCGCCGACGGCAACACCATCGAGCTGCGCACCGTTGCGGACGGCACGGTGGTGTTCTTCCCCGAACTCGACCGCCTCAGCGACCGCGTCTGGGTGCGCGCCGGCGGCAGCGACTGGCGCGAGGTCGTCTTGTCGCAGGAGGCTGGCGGACAGGACGTGCGCATCACCTCGCGCCGCTCCGCGCAGGCCGTAACTAAGCTCGACCTTAACCTGGTGATCGACGTCACCGGATCGATGAGCGACGAGCTGCGCTTCCTTCAGGCAGAGCTGACCTCGATCGTCGACCAGCTTTCCGCGCGTCACCGGGGTCTGGATATCCGTCTTGGCTTCACCTTCTACCGCGACCAGACCGACGCCTTCGTCACCCAGACGCATGGGTTCGACCGTGCGCGGGGGCGGATGCTGGACGTGCTCAACCAGTACAGCGCCGGTGGCGGCGGCGACTACGAGGAAGCCATGCAGGAGGCGTTGATCCGCGCCGCCAACCAGGACTGGCGCCCGGATGCGGTAAAAACGTTGCTGCTGGTCGCCGATGCCCCGCCGCATGACCAGGATATCGCGCTCACCTGGCGCGCTGCCGAGCACCTGCGGGCCGAGCGCGTCCATATCGTGCCGGTTGGCGCTTCGGGCGTGGCGGACAAGGCGGAATACATCATGCGCGCCATGGCTGCCGCCACCCAGTCCCGCTACACCTTCCTCACCGACGATAGCGGCATCGGCAATGCCCATGCGGAGCCGGACGTGGACTGCTACCTCGTCACCCGGTTGGACCAGCTGTTGCGGCGGGTAATCGACAGCCAGCTGTCGGGTCGCCGGATCGAGCCGGAGGATCGCGAGGTTATCCGCTCGGTCGGCAACTACGATGCGGGACGCTGCGTCTTGCCGCCCAATTGGGACTGGCGACAGCAGAAGTAGGGACAAGTAGCGGATAGCATGGGGTAATCGGCTCCCGCATTACCGGTCCGCCCTCCTTGACAGCGCGGCGCTTTAGGCTTCCTTGGGCGTCGCGCTGCGCAAAGGAGGGATTCGCCATGCAAGTCACACCCGCCCGGGACCTGAAGATCGGCCGCATCCTGGAGGTCGCCTTCGACATTATCGAACAGAACGCGGTGGTGGCGATTGCCTATATCGTGATCCTCACGGCAGTAACCGGCGCGGTCGCCTACTTCGGGGTCGACTACAATTCCTTCGTGCAGGAAATCGGCAAGCAGTTCATCACCTTCCTGGTCGGTATCGTGGCGGCGTTCCTGCTGCTGGTGGCCATGTTGCGCAAGGGCGGTTTCCTCCAGCGGGATGCCGACGAATCCTTCCTGCCCTTTGTCGGACTGTCGTTCCTGACCGCGATCGGCGTGACCATCGGCTTCCTGCTGATTATCTTTCCCGGCCTCTACCTGATGTCCCGCTGGCTGCTGGCGCCTTCGGTACTGGTGACCAAGGGCAGCGGGGTGATCGATTCCATGAAGGAAAGCTGGGAACGCACGGGCGGGAGCGAGTTCTCGATCCTTGTCGTCGTATTGATCCTGATCGTGGTGCAGGTCGGCGGCGGTTTCATGGCGACGCAGAGTTTCGGCCCGACTTCGCCAGTGGGGATCACGATCGCCCAGCTGCTGGGAGCAGCAACCAGCATCGTGTCCACTGCCACTGGCGTGGCGCTGTACAAATTGCTCGTCGCGGACCGGGATGGGGCTGTCATGAAGAAAACCTTCGAGTAGGGAGCAATTCACGGCTTGACGCCGATCCCCAATCCTCACCACCCTCGCGCGTACGTACACGTGTAGGGAAATTCCGGAACACTCATGCAACTGGTAATCGTTGAGTCGCCCGCAAAGGCGAAGACCATCGAGAAGTATCTTGGCGCGGACTACAAGGTCCTCGCTTCCTACGGCCACGTCCGCGACCTGCCGCCCAAGGATGGCAGCGTGCGCCCGGACGAGGATTTCGCCATGGACTGGGAGGTCTATAACGACCAGCGCAACCGCTCGCAGGTCAAGGCCATCGCCGACGCGGCGAAGAATGCAGACCGCCTGATCCTGGCCACTGACCCCGACCGCGAGGGCGAGGCGATCAGCTGGCACGTCATGGACCTGCTGAAGAAGCGCAAGGCGCTGCCCGCACAGGTGGAACGCGTCACCTTCAACGCCATTACCAAGGCCGCCGTTACCGAGGCGATGAAGGCCCCGCGTGAGCTCGACCAGGACCTGATCGACGCCTATCTTGGCCGCCGCGCGCTGGATTACCTGTTCGGCTTCACCCTGTCGCCGGTGCTCTGGCGCAAGCTGCCCGGTGCCAAGTCGGCGGGCCGTGTGCAGTCGGTCGCCCTGCGCCTGATCTGTGAGCGTGAGCGCGAGATCGAGCTTTTCCGGGCTGACGAATACTGGTCGGTCGTCGCCAAGATGGCGCATGACGGCACCAATTTCGATGCCCGCCTCGTGCGCTTTGACGGTGAGAAGCTGGACAAGCTGACGCTGGGCAACGAAGGCTCGGCCATGGCGGCCAAGGCGGCGGTGGAGAACGGCAACTTCACGGTCGAGGATGTCGAGACTAAGCCGCTCAAGCGCAGTCCGGCCCCGCCGTTCACCACCTCGACCTTGCAGCAGGAAGCCGCCCGCAAGCTGGGCTTCTCCGCCAGCCACACGATGCGCTGCGCCCAGTCGCTCTACGAAGCAGGCGCGATCACCTACATGCGTACCGACGGCGTGCAGATGGACATGAGCGCCATCCTCGCCTGCCGCGACGCGATCGAGGAACGCTTCGCACCTGAGTACCGGCCCGAGAAGCCGCGTTTCTACCAGACCAAGGCCAAGAACGCGCAGGAAGCCCACGAGGCCATTCGGCCGACCAACTTCGGCCGCGAGCACGCGGGTTCGGGCGACGAGGCCAAGCTTTACGACCTCATCTTCAAGCGCGCGATGGCCAGCCAGATGTCGACTGCTCAGCTGGAGCGCACCACGGTCACCATGCGCGATCCCACTGGCAAGAACGAACTGCGCGCCACCGGGCAGGTGGTGAAGTTCCCGGGCTTCCTCGCCGTCTATTCGGAAAGCTTCGACGAGAAGTCGGACGACGATGATGACAACCTGCTGCCGGTGATGCGCAAGGGCGATGCCCCGGCCAAGAAGGCGGTCGAGGCGACCCAGCACTTCACCCAGCCGCCGCCGCGCTTTTCTGAAGCGAGCCTGGTCAAGCGGCTGGAGGAACTGGGGATCGGCCGTCCGTCAACCTATGCTTCCACCATCCAGACGCTGCGCGATCGCGACTATGTGCGGATGGAGAAAAACCGTTTCTTTGCAGAGGATTCAGGCCGCCTGCTGACAGCCTTCCTCGAACGCTTCTTCCCCCGCTACGTCGCCTACGACTTCACCGCCGGGCTCGAAGACGAGCTGGACGAGGTCTCCGGCGGCCGCGCGGAGTACAAGACGCTGCTCGGAGACTTCTGGCGCGACTTCAAGCCGAAGAGCGACGAGGTCATGGAACGGCAGCCTTCGGAAGTCACCGAGGATCTCGACAAGTTCCTGGAGGATTTCCTCTTCCCCGAACGGGAGGACGGCAACCCGCCGCGTTTCTGTCCGCTGTGCGCGGAACAGGGCCGCGAGGGTGGCGAACTGCACCTGCGTGGTGGCCGCTTTGGCGCCTTCATCGGCTGCGTGAACTACCCGGAATGCACATTCCGCAGGAAGTTCGGCCAGCCGGGTAGCGATGACGGCAGTGATGACGGCGTGATGGGCGAAGACCCCGAAACCGGCTTGCCGGTGGAGCGCAAGTCGGGCCGCTTCGGTCCCTATGTCCAGCTGGGCGAGGGCAAGGAAGCAAAGCGCGCCTCCATCCCCAAGGACATCGACGATTTTGACCTGGAGTGGGCGCTGAAGCTGCTCGCCCTGCCGCGCGTCATCGGCCAGCATCCCGACACCGGCAAGGACATCGAGGCGGGCCTGTGGCGCTATGGCCCGGCGGTGCGCCACGATGGCACTTACGGCAAACTGCAGAACACCCGCGAGATCTTCGAGATCGGCATGAACCGCGCGGTCGACCTGCTGGCGCAATCCGCCAGCCGCAAGGGCGGCGGACGCGGAAGCCGCGAACCGCTGAAGGTGCTCGGCAAGACCGAAGCGGGTGACGATGTGAAGCTGATGGAGGGGCGCTATGGCCCCTACATCACCGACGGCAGCGTCAACGCCACGATACCGAAGGACAAGGACAAGGACGCCCTGACGCTGGAAGAAGCGCTGGTCATGCTGGCGGAGAAAGCCGCCAAAGGACCGGCGAAGAAGAAGCGCAAGGCTCCCGCCAAGAAAAAGACCGCCGCCAAGAAGAAGGCCCCGGCCAAGAAGAAGGCGGCCAAGGCGGACTTGGGGGCTCAGTCTTGATTACCTTTGCTTTCATTGCTGCCACGGCGCTGTCTGCTCCGACAATGAGCGAAGTGCAGCAGCAGCGGCTGATGGAACGTTTCCTCCGTTCCGCAAGCCGGGACGTGATTGTCCGGATCGAGGTGGATGTTACGCCGGAAGGCAGGACGGCTAATTGCCGTCTGCTTGAGTACCATGGTGACGAGCGGGCGTCCCGGCAGATATGTCCGGCAATGGAGCGGGCCCGTTTCGAGCCGGCCACCGGAACTGATGGGATAGAGCAGCATGGCAGGCTGGAATTGGAAATTGCCACCGGGCAGTATCAAGGTTCCACCTTCAATCGCGCCGACATTACGCTGGCTGTGGCAGCACTCCCAGGTGGGGAGGAGCGCGCGGACGTGTTCGTCCGGGCAATGTTCGATGCACAAGGCGAAGTCGTTGCTTGCGAGGCGAATGACCTCGATGCTATCCCTGCACTGGTCGACGCGGCCTGTGGCGAAGTCGTTCAACTGGAAGCCCGCAGCTTCCTTGACGCCGAAGGCGAAGCTGTACCTTTCGTCCAGTCAATTCGCGTTGCCTTCGAAACGTCTTAGGCGGGGCTGGATTTCGCGACAGGCAAATCATCCTTTCCGCGTTGGTAAATAATCAACCCTTGTGGGCTAGGCAGGCTGTCTGATCAGAGGTTTGCCCAAAGGTCCGCAAGTGATTGAAGTCGAAATCCAGAACGAGACCCACCAGACGCAGCAGCGGCTGCGCTTTGCTTCCGTGCCGCGCATCGGCGAGGGCGTGAGGCTGCGCGAAGACAATGGCATCTGGGAAAACTACGATGTCCTCGACGTGTGGTACCAGAAGGCCGAATTCGGCGATGTCTGGGTCCCCTATGTCCATGTCCGTGCAGCTTCGGCAGCCATGCCGAAGGCCGTATCGGGCGGCCGGTTCTAGGTCGGGCGGGGAGACACACGATGCAGCATCTCATCAAGCGTTCCACCGGCCCGCACGCCCGCAACGACAACCGCTCGGCGGATTCCATGTCGCTGGCGCAGCGCCTCGCCGCCAACCGCCAGGCCTCCGACGCCGCGATCAAGCGGACCGAGGACGTGGAGGAAGTCGAAGACTTCGCACCCGCACCCGCGCCGGTCGAGGTGCAGCCGGCTGCGGCTCCAGTGCCGCAGGCTGCTCCGGCAGCCGCTGCCGCTTCTGCAACGGTATCGGACACCGATGCCATCGTCCGCGCTGCCAAGGCTGCCCGCGACGGGGCCAAGCCGGTCAGTGCCAACGGCAAGACCTGCCTGATCGTCGATGACAGCCGCGTGATCCGCAAGGTTGCCCGGCAGATCATGGAGGGCTTCGGCTACGCCGTCGTCGAAGCCGAGAACGGCGAGGAAGCCCTGACGCGCTGCCAGCTGGGCATGCCACACCTCGTGCTGACCGACTGGAACATGCCGGTGATGAGCGGCCTCGATTTCGTCGCCCGCATGCGCGAGCTGCCCGAAGCAAAGAAGGCCACCGTGGTCTTCTGCACATCGAAGGGCGAAGTGGCAGATATCCACGCCGGTATCGCAGCGGGCGCCGACGACTACATCGTCAAGCCGTTCGAAGAGACCGCGCTGAAGGCCAAGCTGGAGACGCTGGGCGCTCTGTGAGCGCCCGCGCCCTCAACCCATCAGTGTTGCAGTAGGTTCGCCAGTTCCGTGGCAATTGCCCGGTGTCCAGCAGTATTGGGATGCCACGGTGCACCCAGGGAATGATTGAAGTCTTCCGGGAAACCCACTGCCCAAGGCTCAGCCGAACATGGCAGGTGCCGGGCACTCAAGTCGTCCACTTCCAGCAAGAGTGAACCGCTATCCCTGGCTGCCGCGGCCGTGATTTCGGCCAGCCGCTCTGCCATTTCCCGGAACATGCCAAGCTGTTCGGCGGTGAGCGGTGTGTCGGCGCAGGCCAGTTCCGGCACCAGGCCGACATATTGGACGAAAACCAGGGTTGCCTCCGGAGCCCGTTCCTGCACTGCGGCAGCCACGGCATGCATGTCCGAGGCAAGCCGGGCGTAATCCTCTACGGTCGGAGCGGTGACAGGCGGACAATCCTTCACACCGAAGCTCTCTGCAAGGTCGCGCGCCGGGCAACTGGCCATGAACAGACGGCCGATATAATTGATATCGTTGCCGCCGATCGTGACCGTAACCAGCTGGGTGTCAGCCGTGACAGCGTCGATTTGCGCGGGCAACTCATCCCATGGGCCCAGCAGGTGCGCGGTGGTGGCGCCGCCGCAGGACTGATCGTCAAGATCCAGCTGCAGCTCTTCGGCTAGCAACCCCGCATAATTGAGCGGTGTGCGCTGGCAGCGTTCCGGTGTGCCCGGGCGGATGGGTCCGATGCCCGCACCGGCGGCAAAGGACGAGCCCATGGCGACGTAGTGCGCACCGGGCGACAGGAGCGCCGTCTCCGTCTGACCCGGAGCGGAGCAACCGCTGAGCAGGGCCGTGGTTACCATTACGATGCGCCTGGTCACTTCACCCAGTCCAGGCCGATTTCCTCGTAGATCTCGCGGTTTTCGGCCCACTTCTCGTCCACCTTCACGTGGAGGAAAAGGTGCACCTTCTGGCCGAGGATTTCCGACAGCTCCTTGCGCGCGGCCTCGCCGATTTCCTTGATGCGGGCGCCGCGTTTGCCGAGCACGATGGGCTTCTGGCTGTCGCGAGCGATCACGATCTGCTGGCGGATTTCGACTGAGCCATCGGGGCGCTGGGTATAGCTTTCGGGCCGCACGGCAGCATCGTAGGGCAATTCGTCGTGCAGCTGCTGGTACAGCTGCTCACGCGTTACCTCGGTTGCTAGCAGGCGCTCGGAGGCGTCGGAGACCTGGTCTTCCGGATAGTGCCACCGGCCTTCGGGCATCATGCTGGCCAGCTGCGCCTTCAGTTCGGGCACACCGTCGCCGGTCAGGGCAGAGACGAAGAACACCTCGCCGAAGTCGACTTCGCCGGTCAGCTCCTGCGCCAATTCCAGCAGCGGTTCCTTCTTCGACACATCGACCTTGTTGAGAACCAGGATCTTGCGCTCCTTGCGGTCCTTCAGCTGCTCCAGCAGCGGCATCAGTTCGTGGCGACGCTGTTTCACCGGGTCGACCACCAGCAGCACGGCATCGGCGGCCACCGCGCCTTCCCATGCCGCGCTCACCATGGCGCGATCGAGGCGGCGCTTGGGGGCGAAGATGCCGGGAGTATCAACAAGGATCATCTGCACCTCGTCATGCAGGGCAATACCCAGCAGCCGCGCGCGGGTTGTCTGCGCCTTGGCGCTGGTGATGGCGACCTTCTGGCCGACCAGCTGGTTCACCAGCGTGGACTTGCCCGCGTTGGGCGCACCGATAACGGCGACGACGCCGCAGTGCTGGGTCATCCGAACTTCTCCATGAACAGGCGTGCGGCTTCGGTTTCGGCATCGCGCTTGCCGCTGGCCGTGGCTTCGACTTCGCCGACATTGTGCACGCTCACCTTCACGGTGAAGCGACGCGCGTGGTCAGGGCCGCTGATTTCGGTCACTTCGTAGCGGGGAGGGCGGCGCTGGTTGCCTGCCGCCCATTCCTGCAGGGCGCTCTTGGGATGCTTGCTGCGGCCCGTGGAGCCGGAGAAGGCGGGCTGCCAGATCGCCCGGATCAGTTCGCGCGAGGCATCGAAACCGGCCTCCAGGAATTCCGCACCCAGCAGGGCTTCCATGATGTCGCCAAGCACGTTGTCACTGTCATGCGCACCGTCTTCGCGGGCCTGCTTGCCGAGGCGCACATGGTCGGACACGCCGAGTGCGCGGGCGCTTTGGGCGCAGACCGTCTTGCTCACCAGCGCGTTCAGCCGTTGCGCCAGCTTGCCTTCCGCGCCGTCGGAATGATCGTAGAGCCAGTCAGCCATGGTCAGGCCCAGCACGCGGTCACCGAGGAACTCCAGCCGGTCGTAGTCGCGCGATTCGCCGGTGCTGCCGTGGGTCAGCGCTTCGTACCACAGTGCTTCGTTGCGAACGGTGAAGCCCTTTGCTTCAAGCCACTGGCGCGTTTCGGGGTCGAGCGCGGTCATATGCCGTGGAACATCCGGCTCCAGCGCGCTGCAGTGAACCATGTCCATGGCTTGATCCATTCGGCGTGCCCGTCGGTCGACCAGTACATGAAGCTGGCTTCGGCCACGAGGTTATCCGTCGGCACCAGCCCGACCCAGCCGCCCGACACCGAAGCACGGCGGCTGTCCTGCGAGTTGTCGCGGTTGTCGCCCATCATGAAGACGTGGCCTTCGGGCACGATCACCGGCGCGGTGTTGTCGACCCCTACCACGCCCAGTTCCAGCACGTTGTATTCCACCCCGTTGGGCAGGGTCTCGCGGTACTGCGGATAGCGGCAGGCGGGGGTGCCGTCGTCCAGCTGCATGGCGAAGCGGCCATCGTAGCAGCGGCCTTCGGGGCGCACGGGGATGATGAAGTCTTCGACCTGCTCGCGGTCCACCGCCTCGCCGTTGAGGTGCAGCACGCCGTCCACCATCTGCACGGTGTCGCCAGGCAGGCCGATCACGCGCTTGATGTAGTCGGTCTCGTCGATCGGGTGCTTGAAGATCACCACGTCGCCCGCATCGGGCAGGCTGCCGAAGACGCGGCCTTCGCCGATGTCGGGCGAGAAGGGCAGCGAGTAGCGCGAATAGCCGTAGGACCACTTCTGCGCGAACAGGTAATCGCCCACCAGGAGGCGGGGCATCATGCTCTCGCTGGGGATGTTGAAACTGGTGAAGAAGAAGGTGCGGAAGATCAGCACCACGATCACCAGCTTGACCAGGAACCAGCCGAAGCTCTTCCAGTCTTCCTTTTCCTCCGCCTTTTCGGCCTTGGCCGACTTGGAGGACTGGGGTTCGTCGATCTCGCGGATGTCTGCTTCGCTCATGGTCCGGCGTCATGTTGCGGTGTGTTGCTGGCGTCAAGCGCCTAGGTGGGATGGATCGTGAAATCCGGCAAGGTGTTACAGGTGTGACAGTGTCCAGGAGCAAAAACCGAAAGCACCCGAAATGGGTCGATTTGTGCGGCGCGGCAGGGCATGATCGTCGGTGATTGATGGCAAAGATTCATGGCCACGGCGGCTAGCTGCGCGCCATTGCTGTAGGAAAGGACAACGACTTGCCCCTTACCCGCGACGAAGCCTGGAAGGCGCTGGCGCTGCATCCGGATCCCACGCTGGCGGAATTGTTCGACGCCGACGAGAACCGCGTCGACAAGCTCTCGACCCGGCTGGAGCTGGGCGAGACGGGCGTTCGCTTCGACTGGTCGAAAACACACCTGACCGACGGCCTGCTCAAGGATTTCGAGGCGCTGGCCGAAGCGTCCGGCTTTGCCGAGATGCGCGCGAAGATGTTTGCAGGCGAGGTGGTCAACCCGACCGAGGGCCGCGCTGCCGAGCACAGTGCGCTACGCGGGGTTGGCAAGGAAAGCTCGGTGGAAGAGGCCGAGGCCCTGCGCCACCGGATGAAGCTGCTGGTCGAAGCGATCCACGGGAAGGCCTTTGGCGAGGTGAAGCACCTGATCCACGTCGGCATCGGCGGCTCCGCGCTCGGTCCGGCGTTGGCGGTGGACGCGTTGGCACGGGACCTGCCGATGGTGGACGTGCACGTGGTCTCCAACATCGACGGGGTCGCGCTGGAAGAGGCCTTCGAGGCCTGCGATCCGGAAACCACCATGATCGCGGTGGCGAGCAAGACCTTCACCACCATCGAGACCATGACCAACGCCCAGTCGGCGCTGAAGTGGCTGGCGGACAACGGCGTGGCCGATCCTTCGGGCCGCGTGGTGGCGCTCACTGCCGCACCGGAAAAGGCGGTGGAATGGGGCGTGGACGAAACGCGCATCCTGCCCTTCGCCGAGAGCGTGGGCGGGCGCTATTCGCTGTGGTCAAGTATCGGCTTCCCCATCGCCATGGCCGTGGGCTGGGACGAATTCGAGGACATGCTGGCCGGTGCTGCCGCCATGGACGCGCACTTCCGCGACACCGACGGCCGCGCCAACCTGCCGCTGCGCGCGGCCTTTGCCGACCTGTTCTACTCGCGGCTGAAGGGCGCGCAGACCCGCGCCGTCTTCGCCTATGACGAGCGGCTGCGGCTGCTTCCCGACTACCTGCAACAGCTGGAGATGGAATCAAACGGCAAGAGCGTGACCGTTGACGGCGAGCCTGCCGGCCCGACCGCGCCGATTACCTGGGGCGGGGTGGGCACCGACGCGCAGCACGCGGTGTTCCAGCTGCTGCACCAGGGCACGCACCTCGTCCCCATCGACTTCATCGCCAGCATCGAGGCGGGCGACACGCTGGACGCCGCGCACCACCACATCCTGCTGATGAACTGCTTCGCCCAAGGAGCAGCGCTGATGGCGGGCAAGGCGAGCGATGACCCGCACCGCAGCTACCCCGGCAACCGCCCCTCGGCGACGATCCTGTGCGACGATATCGACGCCGCCACCTTCGGCGCGCTGGTGGCCTTCCACGAACACCGCACTTTCGCCGCGGCGGTGATGATGGACATCAACCCCTTCGACCAGTTCGGCGTCGAACTGGGCAAGGAAATCGCCAAGAAGATCGAGAAGGGCGGGGAGAAGTTTGATCCGTCAACGGAGGCGCTGCTGAAGGCGGCGGGGGTGGAGTGATGCTATGACGATTTCGCGGAGGGACATACTGATCGGCGCGACCATCGCGTCGACAATTGCGACCAGTTCAACGCTTTCGGCGTGTTCGCCTGCTTCGTTAGACCACTTAACGGGCCCCGGTCAGTTCTTTGCATTGCTCGCGCGCGGGGAATGGGTCCGGGCCAGAGAAATGCTGGCTGACGATGCTAGCCTTTCGGTTGTCAGTTCTGTCGGAGGGCAGACTTTTACGGACCGGCAAGGCATCGTCGAACTGCTCGGAAGTATGCTTCAGCACGAAGGCTTCAACATGATTGGCGACAATGCCGACCAGTCTCAAGGTGGCATGTATTGGCGACTAATTGGGCCTTGGTTGTGCAGCGACATGCTCCGGGGAGATGCTGTCGATATGGGCAACTGCGGCGATGGTCTTGGGAGTTCAGTCTTCAACGTGTTCACGGACCCCGTCACCGTTGAAGACCGGATCAAGACCATCCTGTTGCTCGAAAATCGAAATCTGGTTTCGCAGTTCGCCAACGACCCGAGTGATCTGACTTCAGACTTCTAGTCGCCGCTACCATGACCTCCCCCCTCTTCACCCCCTTCCGCCTCAAGTCGCTCCACCTCGCGAACCGCTTCATCATGCCTGCCATGCAGCGCGGCATGTGCGAGGAGGGGAGGCCCAAGCCCGAACTTGCGGCCTATTACGCGCGGCGGGCGGAGGGTGGCGCTTCGCTGATCATCGGCGAGAGCGCGGCGGTGGATCATCCCTCGGCGACGGTGCAGCCGACCTCGGCGCATATCAATGCGGCCACCGCCGACGCGTGGAAGGCCTGTGTCGACCAGGTGGGCGAGGCGGGCGGGGCCATGTTCCTGCAACTGTGGCACGAAGGGGCCATGCGCACCGATGGTGAGGCGCTCAGCGCCTCGGGCCTCGCCTATCCGGGCAAGCAAAGCGGCCGCGCGGCGACGCTCGATGAGCTATCCGAAATCCGTGATGCTTTCGTGCGATCGGCTCGCATCGCGCAGGAGATCGGCGCGGCGGGGGTCGAGGTTCACGCGGCGCATGGCTATTTCCTCGACCAGTTCCTCTGGGCAGGCAGCAACCGCCGTGATGACGGCTATGGCGGTGACGACATCGCCCACCGCGCGCGCTTCCCTGCCGAGATCGTCGCTGCCATACGCGCCGAGTGTGGTGAGGACTTTATCATCACCATCCGCTTCTCGCAGTGGAAGGAAGCCGACTACGGCGCCCGCATCGCGCAGTCGCCCGCCGAACTCGAAACGATGACGCGCATGTTCCGCGAGGCAGGCGTGGACATCCTCCACGCCTCCAACCGCCGCTTCTGGGAACCCGAATGGGACGGCGATCCGCGCAACCTGGCGGGTTGGGTGCGCGAGGTTTCCGGCCTGCCGTCGATCACCGTCGGTTCGGTCGGCCTCGATACCGACGTGATGAACACCTTCATGCAGGAAAAGGAACCCGGCGCGCGAGTGGCGGAGGCGATTGTCGACCTCGAACAGCGCCTGTCAGCGGGTGAATTCGACCTCGTGGCCGTGGGCCGCGCGCTGATCGGCGACCCCGATTTCGTGCGCAAGATCGAGGCTGGCGACTACGACACGGTCCGCACCTTCCGGCGCGCCGACCTCGGCCAGCTGGAGTGGGACATGTCGATCGTGGAGGAAGCGCACCAAGCCGCGCGCTAGACCATCATGAAATACATCACCGCCAGCGCGCCCATCACGGCAATGGCTGTCAGGCAGATCGCCTTCATCGCCATGCTCGGGCGGGCCTCGTCGGGCAGGTCGCAGCGGGTTACCACCAGGTAGTTAAGCAGGGCGATCAGCGGGGCCACGACAAAGGTGGCCGAGGTGACGAAGTCGAGGAAGACGGTGAACTCGCTCATCAGCGTGAACAGCGCCACCACGGCGAGGCCCACCAGCACCACGCACGACCACAGGTAGGCGCGCTTGGTGATCTCCTCCCCCTTCTTGCCCTGCCACACAGCGATGGCGACCGGCAGGGTGCGGCAGTAGCCGTCGACTGCGGCGATCACCGTGGTCAGCATAACCGACAATGCGGCAATGGCGGCGAGCACGGCAGCCCCTTCGCCCAAGGCCTCGCGGTAGAGGTTTACCAGCTGTGCGGCGAAGCCCGGCGCGTCGCTGACCGGGGCAATATCCTGCGCGTGCATGACGCCTGCGCCCATCACGCAGAAGCACACGGCCATGAAGGCGGTCATCACGTAGGGCCAGCGGAAGCTGCTGCGCGCCTCGTCCATGGTCGGGTGGGCCTCGGGCGGCAGGGTGTGGTCGGCCTCCACCTTCCATACGGAGACGATCACCGACACGTCCATCGGGTTGGGCATGAAGCCCGCCAGCGCGACGATGAATAACAGCGCCATGCTCTCCTGCGTCCAGGTGAAATCGGCAAAGGTGCCCCATTCGACGCGCGGGATGACCATGGCGGTGGTGATCAGGGTGGAGACGACGAGGAAGGCCAGCATCACCGCGTTGACCTTGTCGAGCAGGCGGTATCCGCCCAGCAGCAATAGCGCCGACGCCGCAACCAGGACGAGGCTGGCCAGCATGGCGACGGAGAGGAAGGGGCCGAAAATCGCGCCGATGATGCCTGCCGTCGCCGCTGCCAGCGCCGCCCAGACGATCGGCACCAGCGGGATCACGGTGATGAGGAACAGCGCCAGCGCCCACAGGCCCAGTTCGCGGTAGCCGGCCAGCAGCGAATGCCGCCGCGCGTGGCTGAAATCGATACCGAAGCGGAAGGCAGGGTACTTGAGCAGGTTGGCCAGCACGATCACCCCAATCAGCGCTGCGCCGAACATGGCCCCCGCGCGGGTCGACTGCACCAGGTGCGACGTGCCGATGGCCGCGCCTGTAAACAGCAGGCCCGGACCTGCCATGCGCCGAAATATGCTCGCTTTCACCGGCAATCCCCCAATCCCAGTAGGGGAACTTGGTGCGCGTTCGCAGTCATGCAGGCAAGTGAAATGATATTACGCCGCTGCGTAACGATTGACTTTTCTGCTGTGTTGCACCATATGCCCGCCATCGAAGCGCGCGCCAGCGTGAAGCGGTAGTGGCGAGACAGCCACCAACCCCGGCAGCCCTTCGGTCCTTTTTTCCAGACTTCCCTTTTCACGCGGGCGGTTTTCAAACCCCGCGATGTCGCGCGCCTGTCTGGCTGCGCGCTCACCGCATATATTGCGAGTTAGACACAGATAATGACTACCACTTTTGACCAGCTCGGGCTGTCGCAGCCCGTGCTCCAGGCCCTCGACATGAAGGGCTACACCGAGCCGACCCCGATCCAGGCGCAGGCCATTCCTGCCGTGCTGGAAGGGCGTGACCTGCTGGGCATCGCACAAACCGGCACCGGCAAGACTGCAGCCTTCATGCTTCCCAGCATCGACAACCTGCGCAAGGCCGATAACCAGATCCCGTTCAAGTCCTGCCGCTTGCTGGTGCTGGCCCCCACGCGCGAGCTGGCGGGCCAGATCGCCGAGAGTGCCAAGGACTACGGTGCATTGGCCGGCCTCAAGGTCCATTCCATCGTCGGCGGCACCTCGGTGAACAAGGATCGCAACAAGCTGCACCGCGGCTGCGATATCCTTGTCGCCACGCCGGGCCGCCTGCTCGATCTGGTTGACCAGAAGGCCTTCAACCTCTCGGGCGTGGAGATTCTCGTCCTCGACGAGGCGGACCAGATGCTCGACCTCGGCTTCATCCACGCGCTGCGCCGCATCAGCGAGCTGGTGCCGCAGGACCGGCAGACACTGTTCTTTAGCGCCACCATGCCGAAGCAGATCAAGGAACTGGTGGGCAAGTACTGCCACAACCCGGTTACCGTCAGCGTCACCCCGGCTGCCACCACGGCAGAGCGGATCGACCAGTACCTGTTCATGGTGCAGGCCGATGAAAAGCAGACGCTGCTGGAGCTTATCCTGCTCGAAAAGCACCCGACGCCGGGCGCATTCGAGCGTGTGCTGATCTTCACCCGCACCAAGCACGGCGCGGACCGTGTGGTGAAGAAGCTGGGCCAGCGCGGCATTCCTGCCAACGCCATCCACGGCAACAAGAGCCAGCCGCAGCGCGAACGCGCGCTAAGCGAGTTCAAGAGCGCCAAGGTGCCGATCCTCGTCGCCACCGACGTGGCTGCGCGCGGGATCGACATTCCGGGCGTCAGCCACGTTATCAACTACGAGTTGCCCAACGTGCCGGAACAGTACGTCCACCGCATCGGTCGCACCGCGCGTGCCGGTGCCGATGGCGTGGCGATTGCCTTCTGCGCCGAGGACGAACGCGCTTACCTGAAGGACATTACCCGCAACACCGACGCCGAGTTCGAGCGCCTGCCGTTGCCGGACAACTTCCGCGCCGTGGTGGAAGGCGTCGGGCCGACCAAGCCTGCTCCCAAACAGCCGCGACAGCGCGTGAAGCCCAAGCCGCGCGGTGCCTCTGCCGAGCGGGCCAAGCAGGCCAATCGCGGTGGCGGACAGCGCCACGGTGGTGGCCGCGGCAAGCCGGGCGGACAGCGCCATGGCGGCGGCCAGCGTCGCAGTGGCGGCGGACGTCGCGGTCGCGGCGGCAATGCCGGTAATGGCTAGGGACTTAGGCTAGTCGAATCTTAACTATGGCCCCCTTAGACCAAGCGCGAGTTTAGTACGCGCGGGGGCAATAGCCGGGATGATCAGGAGCAAGACCACACTGGTTGTGGGTGCAGGCGCGGCGTCGGAGCTGGAATTGCCCGACGGCGCGGACCTGCTCGTGCGGATTTCCCAGAGTTTCGACTTCCAGCGCCTTGGTACCGACCTGCAAACGCCGGACATGGTGGCGCTCGCCACCGTGTTCGAGAAGGTTGCGCCCAAGCTCGATACCAAGCCGGGCAGGTTGCAACAGGCGGCGCAGACCATCCGCATGGCGGCGCGCGTCTGCAACGATATCGAAGCTATCCTGGAGCAGCACGGGCACGATCCGCTGGTGCAGGCCGCTGGCCGACTTGCGATTGTCTATTTCACGCTCCAGGCCGAAGCAGCCTCCCCGCTGGACGAGGAACCGCGCGATCCGGGCGACCTGCCGCTGCGCGGCACCGAGAACTGGCTCTATCACTTCGCCCGTACGGTGGTGAACGGGGTGCCACGCGCCAAGGCGGAAAACTGCTTCGACAATCTCTCGATCATCAACTTTGGCTATGATCGTTCCATCGAGCACTACCTGCCTTGGGTCCTGCAAATGTCCTTCGGCATGTCGCTGGGCGAGGCGCAGGCGCTGGTGGCGGAAAAGCTCAACGTCGTGCATCCTTTCGGGCAGGTGGGCCGCCTTCCGTGGCAGAAGGGCAATGGTGCCGCTACCGAATGGGGCGCGGAAAAGCCGGCGAAGTTCGACCAGCTGGCTGCTTGCCTGCACAATGCCTCTGCTCGCATGGACGATCGCACCTTCAAGCAGACCTTGCGGGGCGAGATGGCCAAGGGGCGGCGACTGGCCTTCCTCGGCTATGATTTCCAGCCGCTGAGCACGGCCATGCTGTTCGAACAGGCCATGGGCCACAATCCGGACGTGCTGGTCGCCTTGCCGCAGAAGGGGATGGCCACGCCAGTGGCGGTGGCACCCGTGCTGAAGCGGACAATGGGCGTTTCGGACGATTCGCTGCTCTGCGTGAACGTGGGCCATCCCTGGCGCATGCTGCGTGACTTCGCGCTGTTCCTCGAAAGCTGAGGTAAGGCCAGCCTAAAGAATTCGCTGCTGCTGAAACCCTTGCCGCCATGCGGGCGAAAGGCCATGTGCCCTTCCCACGACGTAACAGCAGCAGGAGTTTCCGCCCGCCATGTCCGAATTCGAATATGACCTCTTCACCATCGGTGCCGGATCGGGCGGGGTCCGAGCCAGCCGCATTGCCGCGGCCCACGGGGCGAAGGTGGCCATTGCCGAGGAATACCGGCTGGGCGGCACCTGCGTCATCCGTGGCTGCGTGCCGAAGAAGATGCTGGTCTATGCCAGCATGTTCGCCGACGACCTGTCGCACCCTGAAAACTACGGCTGGACCATTGGCGAAAAGAGCTTCGACTGGCCGACCTTGCGCGATTTCGTGCAGAAGGACGTCTCGCGGCTGGAAGGCCTCTACGGCAATACGCTGGAAAGCCACGAGGTGGATATCTTCAGCGAACGCGCCGTCGTTACCGGGCCCAATTCGGTGAAGCTGGCGAGCGGGCGGGAGATCACCGCGCGCAATATCCTGATCGCCACGGGCGGCCGTCCGAACATGCCCGATTTCCCGGGCGCAGAGCACTGCCTTAGTTCGAACGAGATCTTCCACGTGGAGGAAAAGCCCAAGTGCCTGATGGTGGCGGGCGGCGGTTATATCGCGATGGAATTCGCTGCCATTTTCAATGCCCTGGGCAGTGAAGTTATCGTTGTGAACCGCACTGACCGCATCCTGCGCGCCTATGACGAACAGATCGTCGATCGCATGCTGCACATTGCCATGGGCCGCGGCATCGACTTCCGCATGCACTCGCTGATCCAGAGCGTCGAGAAGCTGGATGACGGCTGCCTCGAGGTGGACCTCGGCGATGCCAACAAGGTGAAGGTGGACCAGGTGCTGATCGCCGCTGGCCGTACGCCCAACACCGAAGGGCTTGGCCTTGAAAGCGCCGGGATCGAATTGGGCAAGAAGGGCGAAATCCCCGTCGACGAGTATAACCGCACCTCCTGCCCCAGCATCTATGCCGTGGGTGACGTGACCGACCGCGTGGCGCTGACGCCGGTGGCGATCCGCGAGGGCCATGCCTTTGCCGATACCGTGTTCGGCGACAACCCGCGCACCGTGGACTACGACGCCATCCCCAGCGCCGTGTTCAGCCAGCCGCCGCTCGCCGGCGTGGGCCTGACCGAAAGCGAAGCCCGCAAGAAGTACGGCAACGTGAAGGTCTATTCCTCCGACTTCCGGCCGATGAAGAACATCTTCAACCCCCACGCCGAACGCGGGCTCTACAAGATGGTGGTGGAAGAGGTTTCCGAGAAGATCCTCGGCATCCACATGATCGGCCCGGAATCGCCTGAGATCATGCAGGTCGCCGCCGTGGCGGTGAAGGCCGGACTGACTAAGCAGGCCTTCGACGATACCATCGCGCTGCACCCGTCGATGGCCGAGGAACTGGTGCTGCTGAAATAGCACCTGGCGTCAGACTTTCTTGCAAAGTGTGACCCACGTCACGGAATGCTTGCCGGAAACGTGCAGGGTGTTCCTGTATGGACTGGTTTTCGATCGCCTTTGTCGGCTTGGCCGTGATTGCCGCACTCGCCTGCGTGCTGCGTGTGGCGCATGTCCGGCGTAACCCGGATAACTGGGCTATCGATCCCTTCACCAAGAACCTGCATTTCCAGAACTGGGCGGAGCTGTCCTACGCCGGCCTGGTGTTTGTCTTGAGTTCGGGCGTGATCGGGGTTGCCCTGTTCGTCTGACGCGGCGTCAGCCCGCCAGTTCCCCGTCGAGGAAGTCTGCCACGTCGCTCATTTCGACGCTGCGATCGAGGAAGGCCTCGCCGATACAGCGCAGCAGGATGAAGGGCAGGGTGCCTGCGTCCATCTTCTTGTCGTGGAGCATGTGCGCGGCGAGCTTCTGACCGTCGCAGGTCAGGCCCAGCGAAGACAGTTCCGACGCCAGCCCCGAAGCGGCGATGGCGCTGGCTACCCGCTCCGCATCGCTTGACGTGATATATCCGCGCCGCGCCGAATAGCGCGCTGCCAGCACCATGCCGAGAGCTACGCCTTCGCCGTGCAGCAAGCGATCCGAGAAGCCGGTCTCGGCTTCCAGCGCATGGCCGAAGGTGTGGCCAAGGTTGAGCAGGGCGCGGGTGCCGCTGGTCTCGCGCTCGTCCTCGGCAACGATCCGCGCCTTGGCTTCTACGCTCTTGGTGACGGCGTATTCCAGCGCATCGGTATCGCGCCCGGTCACCTTTGCGCCGTTGGCTTCGCACCAGTCGAAGAAGTCGGCATCGCCAAGGATGCCGTACTTGATCACCTCGGCATAGCCCGCGCCCATTTCGCGCGGGGGCAGGGTATCGAGCGTGGCCGCATCGGCAATCACAAGTGCAGGCTGATGGAAGGCACCGACAAGGTTCTTGCCCGCGCTGGTGTTGATCGCGGTTTTGCCGCCGACGCTTGAATCGACCTGTGCCAACAGCGTCGTGGGCACCTGCACGAAGCCACAGCCACGCTTGAGCACGGCGGCTGCAAAACCGGTCAGGTCGCCGATCACCCCGCCGCCCAGCGCGAAGATGTGATCGCCGCGCTCGACGCCGCGCTCGAGCAGCCAGTCGACCAGCCTGGCCAGCACGTCCCAGCTCTTCGCGCCTTCGCCCGGTTCGGTAATGAACCAGTCCACGCCGACGTCAATATCGGCCAGCGCAGCCTCCAGCCGTGCGCCGTGATGGCGGTGCGAATTGCGGTCGGCCACGGCGGCGACGCGGTCCTTGCGGATGAAGTCGCGGGCGAGGGTGCCGGCCTGGTCCAGCAAGCCCGCGCCCACCTGCACATCGTAGCCGCGTCCGGCCAGTTCCACGCGGATTACAGCCATTTGTCGAGTTCCTCGAGAATACGTCCCACCGCGCGGGCATGGGGTCCGGCGTCGCTGGCAACATGGATGGGCGCCTGCGAATAGCTCGGCTCGCGCTGGTTCTTCATGCGCACAACGATCTCGCGCGTGTCGCCACCTTGCAGCAGCGGGCGGCGATCGTTGCGGCTGACGCGCTCGACCAGGGTCTCCACGTCGCTGTCGAGCCAGATGGCAATAGCGCGATCGAGGATCAGCGCGCGGGTTTCGTCCTGCACGAAGGCACCGCCGCCGGTGGCGATCACGCAATCGCAGCCGTCCTCCTCCAGCAGTCGCGCGATCACCCGGCGTTCGCCATCGCGGAAGTATTCTTCGCCGAACTGTTCGAAGATTTCCGGGATCGACATGTTGGCCGCTTCGGCAATCTCGTCATCGGCGTCGACGAAGTGCATGCCCAGCGCCGCCGCCAGCTTGCGGCCCACCGTGCTCTTGCCCACGCCCATCATGCCGACCAGCACCAGCGGACGGTCGATCCGTTGGCGAACCGAGCGGATCGTCGCATCATCGGGGAGGGGGCTGGCAATGGTCATTGCCGCAAGGCCTATAGTTGGGCTAACCGCGCTGGCAAGCTTGCGCTGGTAATGCGCGGCAAGAAGGATAGGCTGGCAAGGTGTCGAAACGCCTGATGACTTTTTTGATTTTCCTCGTGATTGTGCTGGCCGTGGCGCTGGTCGTCGCCTGGTACGATGGCGGCCAGGAGGAACAGCGCCTGATCACCCAGCCGGTGGAAATGTCGGAGATCCGTTCGTGAAGCGAACCCTGTTGCTGATGGGCGGTGCGGCCCTGGCGCTGACGTCGTCACTGGCGCTGGCCAGCGGGCCGGAAGACCTGCTGCCGCCGATGTTCCGCGATCCTCCGCCGCCCCAGCAGCCGCCACAGACACCGACCCCGCCACCTGCAGGAGAACGCCCCGTCGCCCCGCCGCGGGTGACGACGCCCAATGCGCCCAGCGGCGGTGCCGTGGTGCAGCCCATACCCTCCGCGCCCGCTGCGCCCACGGCCTTTGTCCTGCCCGAGGATTTCCCCACGCTGGAAGAGCTGGAGGAGATGGAAGGCGACGAGATCAACGAGGTCCTTGGCCTGCGTCCGCGCTTCGATATTCCCGCCGCCGCCCGCCGCGCGGTGGAACGCGTGGGCGTGATCGACAGCGCTGAAGGCGGTTTCCCCTCGCGGTCGCTGGCAGGACAGCCCGCTGGCCTGGTCCGCGCCGCGCTGCAGGCGAGCGACGGTCCCATCGTTTCGCGCTGGGGCCACATCCTCATGCGCCGCGTACTGGCGAGCCGTCTCGACGCGCCGCAAGGCCTCGATCCGGTCGAATTTGCCGCCCTCCGCGCGCAGGCGCTGGTCAACATGGGTGAAGGCTCCGTGGCGCGCTCGCTGGTGCAGGACGTCGACGGGTCGGAATACAATTCCGCCCTGACCGGTGCCGCTTTCGACGCTTACCTCGCAACCGGCGACATCCTGGGCATGTGTCCGGTTGCCCGGCTGCATGCCGATCATCGCTCCGACGGCGAGTGGGAATTGCTGCAGGCGATCTGTTCCGCCTACCTCGGTGAGGCGCGCAGTGCGGAGCGCCAGCTGCAGCGAGCCCTGGGCACGGGTCTTGCCGAAGAGATCGATGTGCGCCTGGCGCAGCGTTACGCCGGGGCAGCAGGCGATGGAGGCCGCGCAGTCAATATCGAGTGGGAAGGTGTCGAAGAAGTGACGCCGTGGCGTTTCGCCCTGGCGCGCGCTCTCAGCGCGGACATGCCCGCCGAATTGCGCGCCAGTGCGGGGCCGGTCCAGCGCTATGCCATTTCCGATGTGTTGATCCCGGCGACACCGCTGCTGGAGCGGGTGAATTCCTCCAACGTGGCGGGCGGGCGCGGGGTATTGTCCTCCGCCGCCATGGTCAGCCTTTATTCGCAGCTGTGGATCAGCGATGCCTACGACGCCGGCGCAAAGGGGCAGGCCGCGCTGTTGCGTGAAGCCTATGTCGCCAATTCTGCCGCCGACCGCCTGGCCGCCATGCAACAACTGTGGGACGGGGGGGCCGGCTACGGCGGCATGGTGCTGACGGCCTATGCCGCTGCGCGCATGCCGGTAAGCGAGGACATGCTCGACAATGCCGCGCCGCTGATCGCTTCGATGCTGGCGGCAGGGCTCGATCGCAATGCCCTTCGCTGGGGCGCTATCGTGCCCTCGGGGAGCGAGGCCTGGGCCTTGCTGGCCTTGGCTCAGCCGACGCGAAACGGTGCCGTCAGTGGCGGTGCGGTGGACGAATTCATCGACAATGACGAGAGCACGGACCAGCGCAAGTCGCGGTTCCTGGTCGCCGGCCTTGCCGGTCTCGGGCGCCTCGACAGTGGTGACCTGGGCGAGTTCAGCGACCGCCTCGGCCTCAACCTCGAACGTACCAGTGCGTGGAGCGCGAAGATCGACCGGGCGGGTGAATATGGCAATCCTGCCCTCGTCGCCCTGCTGGCCGGTCTGGGTATGCAGGGTAGCAGCTGGGACCAGATGACCCCGCGCCACCTGTTCCACATCGTTCGCGCCCTCGACGCTGCGGGCCTTTCCGCCGAAGCCCGGATGATCGCCGCGGAGGCGGTCGCGCGCAGTTAGCCTCATGTCGGCCGCAATCGACAGTTTCCTCGCCATGCTCGCTGCCGAGCGCGGCGCGGCTGCCAATACGCTGGCCGCCTATCGCCGCGACCTTGAAGGCAGCGAAGAAGTGGTCGGCGACCTCGAAACCGTATCGCGCGAGGGGCTGGGCAAGCTGACTGGCGCCTGGGCGAGGCTCGCCCCGTCCACCGTGGCGCGCAAGGTTTCGGCCCTGCGGCAATTCTACGGCTTCTGCATCGACGAAGGGCTGCGGCAGGATGACCCGTCCGCTGCCCTGCCGCGGCCGCAAGCGCGCCGCCCGCTGCCCAAGATCCTGTCACACGGCGAAGTCGAGGCCCTGTTCGAACGGCTGGAGGCCGAAGCTGAGGAAGGCTCGCCCGATGCCTTGCGGATGCTGGCGCTGGTAGAGCTGCTCTACGGTTCGGGCCTGCGTGCAACCGAGCTTGTAGGCTTGCCCGTCGCCGCAGTGCCGCGCGACGCGCCGTTCCTGACGATTACGGGCAAGGGCGGGCAGCAACGCATGGTGCCGGTCTCTCGCCGTGCGCAATCCGCCATTGCGCGGTGGATGGAGGTCCGGCCCGCTGGATCGCCTTTCCTGTTCCCTTCGCGCACCGGACACCTCTCACGCGTGCGGCTGTTCCAATTGGTCAAGGCGCTGGCGGGCAGGGCGGGAATCGATCCCGGCAAGGTCAGCCCGCACGTTCTTCGCCATGCTTTCGCCACGCACTTGCTGGAGGGCGGGGCGGACCTGCGCGTGCTGCAAACCCTGCTCGGCCACGCCGATATCGCTACCACGCAAATCTACACCCACGTCGATTCCGCGCGCCTTGTCGCGCTGGTGAACGAACGGCATCCTCTTGCGGGCGGCGGCAAGGGCGGGTAGCGGCTTCAGCATGATCTCATACCTCGAATTCGAGAAGCCGGTCGCCGAGCTGGAAGCCAAGATTGCCGAACTGCGCAAGGCAGCGGGCGAAGATGGCGCTGTCGATATCTCCAAGGAACTGGCGCGGCTGGAAAGCAAGAGCGCGGCCCTGCTGGCCAAGACCTATGCCGACCTGACTCCGTGGCAGAAGACACAGGTGGCGCGCCATCCCTCGCGCCCGCACTTCTGTGATTACGTGGCCATGGGCTTTACCGACTTTGTCCCGCTGGGCGGTGACCGTGCCTATGGCGATGACCAGGCCATCATGGGCGGCCTCGCCAAACTGGGCGGGCGCAAGGTCATGCTGATCGGGCACGAGAAGGGTCACGACACCGAAAGCCGCATCCAGCACAATTTCGGCATGGGCAAGCCGGAAGGCTACCGCAAGGCGATCCGCCTGATGGAAATGGCTGACCGTTTCGGCCTGCCGGTGGTGACGCTGGTGGATACCTCGGGCGCATTCCCCGGCATCGAGGCCGAAGAACGCGGGCAGGCCGAAGCCATCGCCCGCAGCACCGAGGCCTGCCTTGCGCTGGGCGTGCCGCTGGTCGCTGCAGTAGTGGGCGAGGGCGGTTCGGGCGGTGCAGTCGCGCTGGCCAGCGCCGAGCGGGTGCTGATGTTCGAACACGCGGTCTACTCGGTAATCTCGCCCGAAGGCTGTGCCTCGATCCTCTGGCGCACGGCTGACAAGGCCCCGCAGGCTGCCGAAGCCATGAAGATGACCGCGCAGGATCTTGAAAAACTGGGCGTAATTGACCGCATCGTGCCCGAACCGGTGGGCGGTGCCCAGCGCGATCCCGAAGGTGCGGTGGCGGACCTGATGCAGGCGATTGGTGAAGAGCTGGATGCGCTGGCCGGAGTCGATCCGGACAGCTTGCGGCGCCAGCGCGAGGAACGATTCCTTGCCATCGGGCGCGAACTGGCGAACTAAGCGGTTGGGAACGCAGGCAGCGGCAGTCCGTTACCTGCTTCAATGACGAGGCATCCTTCGGGCTGCTGACAATTGTCTGGAGGAGGCCAAATGCCGCACACGTTCGTTCGCCGTTTTTCTGCCATTGCCCTCGCCGGGGCAGCGTCGATCTCGCTTGCCGCCTGCGCGACCATCCCGGGCGCCAATGTCGCTCCCGGATCGCCGATCACAGCGGAAGAAGCACAGGTCGGGGCGCAGTATCACGACCAGTTCGTGGCCGAATTCGGCGGCGAGATGACCGGCCCCTATGCCCAGTATGTGGAGCAGGTGGGCCAGAACATTGCGGTGCAATCAGGCCTGGCCAACAGCCGCAGCGCCTTCGACGTGACCCTGCTGAATTCGAGCGTGAACAACGCCTTCGCCGTGCCCGGCGGCTATGTCTACACCACGCGCCAGCTGGTGAACCTGATGAACAACGAGGCCGAACTGGCCGCCGTTCTGGGCCACGAAGTTGGCCACGTAGCCGCGCGGCACTCAGCTCGCCGCCAGGAACGGGCGCAGCGCAACCAGCTGCTCGGTTTGCTGGGTGCGGTAATCGGCGGTGGCCTGCTCGGCAGT
>JAUIIG010000087.1 GCA_030431875.1 Alphaproteobacteria bacterium | reverse complement strand
TCTCGCCCGCTGCCTTGAACGGCATGGTCATCATCGTGTCATAATCGTCGATGATCCCCACACCACCGATGGCGGGTGTCGGAAGGATCGCAGACCCGCCGCCGGTCGCCTTGCTCTCGTTGTAGAGCGACACGTTGCCCGACACGATCGGGAAATCGAGCACGCGGCAGGCATTGCCCATGCCGTCCAGCGCGTGGACGAACTGGGCCATGATCTCGGGCCGCTGCGGGTTGGCGAAGTTGAGGCAGTTGGTCACCGCCAGCGGGCGAGCGCCCACGGCGCAGAGATTGCGATAGGCCTCGGCAATCGCCTGTTTCCCGCCTTCGTAGGGGTCGGCATAGACATAGCGCGGCGTGCAGTCGGTGCTGATCGCCAGCGCCTTCTTCGTGCCATGCACGCGCACCACGCCGGCATCGCCGCCGGTCTGCAACGTATCTGCGCCCACCTGGCTGTCATACTGCTGCGCGATCCAGTTCTTGCTGGCGAGGTTGGGGCTGGCCAGCAGCTTCAAGAGGTCGCCGCCGACATCGTCGGTGTCGGGACGGTTCTGCATCGGCGTGATACCGGCCCACTTGGTATATTCTTCGCGCGAGAGGTGCGGGCGATCATAGAGCGGCGCGTCAGCCGCCAGCGGGCCAAGCGGAATGTCGCAAACCACTTCGCCGCCGAATTCGAGCACCATGTGCTGCGTATCGGTGACTTCGCCGATCACCGCGAAGTCCAGCTCCCACTTTTCGAAGATGGCCGCTGCCATGGCTTCCTTGCCGGGCTTGAGCACCATGAGCATGCGCTCCTGGCTTTCGCTCAGCATCATTTCGTAAGGCGTCATGCCCTCTTCGCGGCAGGGGACCTTGTCCATGTCGAGCCGGATGCCGGCCTTGCCGTTGGTCGCCATTTCCACGCTGGAGGAGGTGAGGCCTGCTGCACCCATGTCCTGGATAGCGACGATGGCGTCGGTTGCCATCAGTTCGAGGCAGGCCTCGATCAGCAGCTTCTCGGTAAACGGGTCGCCCACCTGCACCGTGGGACGCTTGGCATCGGCGTCTTCGGCGAAATCGGCACTGGCCATGGTTGCGCCGTGGATGCCGTCGCGGCCGGTCTTGGAGCCGACATAGACAATGGGGTTACCCACGCCGGTGGCAGCCGAGTAGAAGATCTTGTCTGCGTCAGCGACGCCCACGGTCATGGCGTTGACCAGGATATTGCCATCGTAGGCCGGATGGAAATTGGTTTCGCCTGCCACGGTCGGCACGCCGACGCAGTTGCCGTAGCCGCCGATGCCCGCAACCACGCCCTGCACGAGGTGCTTCATCTTCGGATGATCGGGACGGCCGAAACGCAGTGCGTTGGCGTTCGCCACCGGGCGCGCACCCATGGTGAAGACGTCGCGCAGGATGCCGCCGACGCCGGTCGCCGCGCCCTGGTAAGGCTCGATATACGACGGGTGGTTGTGGCTCTCCATCTTGAAGATTGCCGCCTGTCCGTCACCGATATCGATGACGCCCGCGTTCTCGCCGGGGCCGCAAATCACCCACGGCGCCTCGGTCGGCAGCTTCTTCAGGTGCAGGCGGCTCGACTTGTAGGAGCAGTGCTCCGACCACATGACCGAGAAAATGCCCAGTTCCACCAGGTTGGGCTCGCGGCCCAGGGCATGCAGGACGCGCTCGTATTCCTCGACGCTGAGGCCGTGCTGTTCGACTACTTCGGGGGTGATTTCGCTCATGGCGAGCGCCTTAGCGAGGAGGGCGATTCCCCGCTAGCCCTGACCGCGCCGATTTCCCCTTATGCGGTGACTTTCAGCGTCACCCATGTGGAAACCCCTGCGGCAACCGCCGTGGCGAAGGTCCCCCAGGCGATATCGGCGATGCTCACGTGGGTGGCCCAGACCTTCATCACCGCCTGGCTGGTAAGGTCGAAGGTGGCGTAACACAGCCCGCCCAGCAGCGCTCCGTTGAGCAGGGCGGTGGACACGCTGCCCGAGGTGACCCCCGGCTTCACCGCAAACCACACCATCCCGGCAATGTAGATGACATAGAAGGCCGCCGCTGCACCCATGCGGAAGTCTTCGGCCATGATACTGCCGATGACGGGTCGATAGAGGTTGTCCGCGGCCCAGCGCAGCCACACGGCATCAAGCGCCCCGAAGGCAACGGCGGCAGCAATATAGGCGATAATCCACTTCATAGAGGCTCTCCCAAGCGTGGCGCAGCTTGACCCTGCGCCCTGCCACCGTCAATGGTCCCGCGCATGGCAGACAACGGCCCCGATATTTCCGCAATGAGCTTTGAAGAGGCGCTCCGCAGCCTCGAAGACGTGGTGCGCAGGCTGGAAGGCGGCGACGTGCCGCTCGACGAGTCCATCGCGCTTTACGAACGTGGCGAGGCGCTGCGACGGCATTGTCAGGCCCGGCTCGACGCCGCGCAGGAGCGGATCGAGAAGATCGTCGCCGGTCCTGACGGCAAACCGCAGGGCACCGCGCCCTTCGACGCAGGGTAGGGCGCGATGGGCCTCGTCCTTGCAGACGACCTTCTTGGCACCGGCCTCCAGCGCGTCCAGCGCGAGATCGATGCCGCCTTCGACGCCTTGCTCCCCGTTCCGGATGACGCCCGCGCGACGTTGGTCGAGGCCATGCGCTATGCCACCATCGGCGGCGGCAAGCGGGTGCGGCCCATGCTGCTCGTCACCGTGGCAGAGATGTACGGCGCCAGCCGTGATGCTGCTGTCCGCGCCGGTGCGGCGATCGAGGCGATCCACGTCTATTCGCTGATCCACGACGACCTGCCGTGCATGGACGATGATGACATGCGCCATGGCAAGCCGACACTGCACAAGGTCTATGACGAGGCGACTGCCGTGCTGGCAGGCGATTCGCTCCACGCCCTGGCTTTTGAGGTGCTGGGCGGCACCCATGTCAGCACCGATCCCTTCATCCGCGCCGAGCTGGTCCATGCACTGGCGGCGGCCAGCGGACACAACGGCATGGCTGGCGGTCAGGTGATGGACATGGCTGCCGATACCGAGGAGTTCGACCTCCACGGCGTCACCCGCCTGCAGCAGCTGAAGACCGGCGCGCTGCTGGGCGCGGCGGTGGAGATGGGCGCGATCCTGGGCAAGGTCCCCGCCGATGGCCGGGCGCACCTGCGCAACTATGCGCGCGATATTGGCCTCGCCTTCCAGATCGCCGACGACTTGCTGGATGAGGAAGGTGACGAGGCCAAGGCCGGCAAGGCGCTGCGCAAGGATGCAGAGCAGGGCAAGGCCACCTTCGTTTCGCTGATGGGCGTCGATGCCGCACGGGCACAGGCACATGCGCTGTCCGAACAGGCCATCGGCCATCTGTCGGGTCACGGTGCGGAGGCAGACCTGCTGCGTGCGCTGGCGCGGTTTATCGTCGAGCGGGATCGGTGACACCCCGGCGATACCGCTGGTGGTTCATTAGCGTGCTCGCAATTTCCGGAGTGCTGATTGTCGTTTTGCTGGCAACGGCGGTGAGCCGAACCTTGCGCCAGGATTCGATCTGGGATGGCGATATCCTTCGGCGCATCGTCGCCGAGGAGTTTCCCACGCTGGCATGCAGTGAACTGGAGCACCTGTGGGCCCAGGAACGCTACGGCAGCGTGGAATACTCGCTGGCGGCATCTCCGGATTGCCAGCAGGACTGGATGGTTATCCTCGAGGATCGCGATGATTTCAGGCAATCGGTGGCCTATCAAAGCCGGGGTGCACAGAATATCTGCTGGAATCGTGATCCTGCCAGCCATGGCCCGGACGAAGTGAACTCAGTTTGCTTCACTAACGAACAGGTCTTGCTAGAAGTGTCCTCCTCATGATGACGAAGTACGCCAAATGACTGAACGCGTCGGCCTTTACCCGGGCACTTTCGACCCCTGCACGCTCGGCCATGCCGATATCTTGCGGCGCGGGGCCAAGCTGGTGGACCGGCTGGTGATCGGTGTCACCACCAACCCCAGCAAGAACCCCATGTTCACGCCCGACGAGCGGATGGACATGATGAAGGGGGAGATCGAGCGGCTCGGTCTCACCAATGTCGAGATTCGCGGGTTTGACGCCCTGCTGATGAAATTCGCCAAGCATGTCGGTGCGGGTGTGATCATTCGCGGGCTGCGCGCCGTCGCGGACTTCGAGTACGAATACCAGATGGCCGGGATGAACCAGCAGCTCGATTCCTCGATCGAGACGGTGTTCCTGATGGCCGATATCTCGCTGCAGCCGATTGCCAGCAAGCTGGTGAAGGAAATCGCGCTCTATGGCGGGGACATCACGCCCTTTGTCAGCCCGGCGGTGAAAGAGCAGGTCGTCGCCCGCGTTGCCGAATTGGGCCAGCGCGGCGAGCTGTAAGGGCTGTGCATATGTTCATTGAACTGTCAGCCCCCAGCCGATAGAGCCGCTGCGATATTTACCAATCAGAACTTGGACAGGACCATGATCCGCCACATCGCGTTGTCGGCAGCCGCCGCACTCACTTTCATCGCCGCACCCGCCATGGCGCAGGACACTGACCTGTCTCCGGCGCTCGAAAGCACGGCAACCACCAATGCCCACGCGCGCCAGCTGCCGCTGACGGTGAATTTCGACATGCAGGAAGCGCGGGACAACATCCTGCTGCTCGAGCTGTCGACGGGTGAGCGCGTAGCCATCCGCCTGGTGCCCGAATGGGCG
>JAUIIG010000039.1 GCA_030431875.1 Alphaproteobacteria bacterium | reverse complement strand
GTAATAGATCGCCAGGGTGACGAGCATGATCAGCCACTTGAAGCGGCGGTAAAAGCCGTCAATCCGCTTGGGATGGACCTTCTTGCGCGCCTGATAGGTGCCTAACAGGCTGTGATGCAGTTGGGGATCAGGGCTGTTCATCGACTTCTACCTCGGGATTTTCGGCGACTTCCAAGAAGTCTTCGCCTCCCCCGAGCGAGTGGACATAGGCAGCCAGCATCGAGATGGTGACTGGATCGAGCCGCCCTTCCCACTTGGGCATCATGCCCATTTTGGGGTTCAGGATTTGCGACGCGATCGCTTCCCCGCAGCCAGATTGCATCGGAAAGGTTGGGTGCGCCGAATTCGCGCAGTCCCGTGCCATCAGCACCGTGACAGATCGCACAGTTCTGCTCGAACAGAGCCGCTCCGGCAGGATTGCCTTCACCCTGGCCGCTCAGCGACAGAACGTGATCGACAACCGAGTCGACTTCTTCGGTGCTGAAGATACCGGCATAGGCAGGCATGGCGCTGGTGCGGGTTTCGGGATCGCCAGCCTGGCGGATACCGTGCGTCAGCGTGTATTCGATGGCGCGAATATCGCCGCCCCACAGCCAGTCATCGTCGTTCAGGTTGGGATAGCCCAGTTCCTGGCTACCGGCCGCGCCGGAGCCGTGACACTGGATGCAATTCACCTGGAATGCGGCGCGTCCACCGGCCACGGCCTGCTGCATCAGCGGCGCGTTTTCGGACAGGCGTTCCAGCGGAACCTGCGCGATTTCCTCACGCACAGTCGCACGGGCCTGGTCGGCAGCGCTCATTTCCGCGGCCAGCTGGCCGCGGCTGGTCCAGCCCAGCATGCCTTCGGTGGCTTTCTCCACCATCGGCCACGCCGGGAAGGCGATGACATAGGCCAGCGCCCAGATCACGGTGGCATAGAAGGTCCACAGCCACCAGCGCGGCAGCGGGGTGTTCAGTTCTTCGATGCCGTCCCATTCGTGGCCGACAAATTCGGTGCCAGTGGGTTCGTCGACGCGCTTGTTACCCATCGTTCTCATCCTTGAAAATCATGTTGGCTGCATCGTCGTGGTGACGCTTTGCACCGGGACGAAAGGCCCAGATGGCAAAGGCAAGCCACATCACGGTCATGGCCAGCAGGCCCCAGCTATCCGCCAGTTCCCGCATGAAGCTGTAGGTTTCGGGATTGTTCATCGGCCCGTCTCCGTCGCCAGCTCTTCCTGTGCGGCGGCGCTGTTCACATCGACCAGCGTGCCCAGCATCTGGAGATAGGCGACAAGCGCGTCCATCTCGGTCAGGCGATCGGGATCGCCATCAAAGTCACGCACCTGCGCGCCGGGATAGCGTTCTTCCAGGTCGCCGGCGGGCACATCAGGATCGGCCTGTGCGACAAGGTCCTGCTCGGCATTGGCAAGGTCTTCTTCCGAGTAGGGAACGCCGACGATTTGCAGCGTGCGCAGCATCTCTTCGGCGTCAGGCACATGCAGGCTGGTTTCCGAGAGGAAACCGTATTGCGGCATGATGCTTTGCGGCACCACGCTTTGCGGGTTCTGCAAGTGCTGCACGTGCCATTCATCCGAGTAGCGACCGCCCACGCGCGCCAGGTCAGGCCCGGTACGCTTGGAGCCCCACTGGAACGGGTGGTCGTACATGGACTCGGCGGCCAGCGAGTAGTGGCCGTAGCGTTCCACCTCGTCGCGGAACGGACGGATCATCTGGCTGTGGCAGGTGTAGCAACCTTCACGCACGTAGATGTCGCGCCCGGCCTGCTCCAGCGGGGTGTAGGGCCGCATGCCGTCCACTTCCTCGATCGTATTGTCGATCCAGAACAGCGGGGCGATCTCGACCACGCCGCCGATGGCGACGGTGACGAGCGCGACCGCGCCAAGCAGGGTGACGTTGCGTTCGAGCCGGGCGTGGCCGGAGACGGTTTCTTCGACGACAGGATCGGTCATCTTCTGGCTCCTTACTCGGCCGGTTCAGCCGCGGCGGGACGATCCGCGTCGGCATTGTAGGGGGTTTCGGTCATCGGGGCTTCGGTGCGGACCTTGCCGGCGATCGTCATCCAGACGTTCCACACCAGCAGGGCAGCGCCCGACAGGTACATCAGGCCGCCCAGTGCACGCAGGGCGTACATCGGGTGCATCTCTGCCACCGTGTCGACGAAGGACCACACCAGGTAACCGGTGTTGGCGTCGTATTCGCGCCACATCAGGCCCTGCATCACGCCTGCGACCCACATGGAGGCAGCGTAGAAGACGATACCCACCGTCGCGAGCCAGAAGTGCCAGTTGACCATGCGCAGGCTATAGAGGCGTTCACGGCCCCACAGGCGCGGCACCAGGAAGTAGATCACCGCGAAAGTGATCATGCCGTTCCAGCCCAGCGCGCCGGAGTGGACGTGGCCGATGGTCCAGTCGGTGTAGTGCGACAGGCTATTCACCGCCTTGATCGACAGCATCGGGCCCTCGAAGGTGCTCATGCCGTAGAAGGCCAGCGCCATTACCATCATGCGGATGATCGGGTCAGTGCGGATCTTGTCCCAGGCGCCGTTCAGCGTCATCAGGCCGTTGATCATGCCGCCCCAGCTGGGCATCCACAGCATGATCGAGAACACCATGCCCAGCGTCTGCGCCCAGTCGGGCAGGGCGGTGTAATGCAGGTGGTGCGGACCGGCCCAGATGTAGAGGAAGATCAGCGACCAGAAGTGGATGATCGACAGGCGGTAGCTGTAGACCGGCCGTTCCGCCTGCTTCGGCACGAAGTAGTACATCATGGCGAGGAAGCCGGCGGTGAGGAAGAAGCCCACCGCGTTGTGGCCATACCACCATTGCACCAGCGCACCCTGAACGCCGCCGAACACCGGATAGCTGCGCGAACCTAGCAGACTGACCGGGATGTCGAGGTTGTTGACCACGTGGAGCATGGCCACGGTCAGGATGAAGGCGAGGTAGAACCAGTTGGCCACATAGATATGCGGTTCCTTGCGCTTCAGGATCGTCGCGCCGAACACCAGCAGGTAAGCAACCCAGACGATGGTGAGCCACCAGTCGACGTACCATTCCGGCTCGGCATATTCCTTGCCCTGCGAGACGCCGAACAGGTAGCCGGTGGCGGCCAGCACGATGAACAGCTGGTAGCCCCAGAACACGAAGCGGGCGAGGCCGGGCAGGGCCAGGCGCGTGCGGCAAGTGCGCTGTACGACGTAGAAGCTGCTGGCGATCAGGGCGTTGCCGCCGAAAGCGAAGATCACGGCGCTGGTGTGCAGCGGACGCACGCGGCCGAAATTGAGGTAGGGCTCGAAGTTGAGTTCGGGCCAGACCAGCTGCAGGGCGATGAACAGGCCCGCGAGGAAGCCCGCCATGCCCCAGAACACGGTTGCGATGACACCCCAGCGAATGGGGTCGTCATCGTAGCGCGACGGATCGGCAGGAGGCCGCAGGACGGCCTTGGTTACGGCATCGACCTCTGTCCGCCAGACGGTGGCGATCAGGCCGATCAGTGCTGCCAGTGCGACAATGGTCATATGGGCCGAGAAGGCCCAGTCATGCGCGCCCGCGATCGCCATGATCGCAAGCAACAGGATGGCAAACCAGACGCCAGTCCGCGCCAGTGCATTTTCCATGATTCTACTCCGCTGAGTGCCCCGACTCGGTAGGGATGATCCGCCTAGCCATCTTTGATCGCAATCAAAATATCTGGGAAGCGGCGAGAAATATTCGTTCAACTATTGCGCTGAATCAAAGCACGCATCCCGGATCAGGCGCAGTTCGCCCCCATCCCGTTGAGACTCGGCTGCATCGGGCGGCGAGCACGGATGGAATGGAGAAGTGACGATGAAAACTGCGATGGTTGCCAAACTCGGTGGCGCGGCAATGGCTACGGCCCTGATGCTTGCTGCCAACCCTGCGGCTGCACAGGAAGCAGGCGATATCCAGGTGCGCGTTTTCGCGACGGGCGTGCTGCCCGATGGCGAGATCGACCAGGTCAACCTCGACCTCGTCGGCCTGCCAGCAAATACCCAGACCGTCGCCAGCGACAATGTCGTCCCGACGATTGCGATCGAATATTTCGTCTCGCCGGAATTCTCGATTGAGACGATCTGCTGCGTGACCCAGCATGATGTCGACGGCGTTGACGGTGCTGCCGGCACGGAACTGGTGTCCGACGCGCTGCTGCTGCCGGCCACCTTCACCGCCAAGTACCACTTCAATGCTGGCGGCGTGTCGCCCTATGTCGGCGCCGGTGTTTCCTACTTCATCTGGCTGGATGACGAACCGGGTGCCACGGCGGTTGCCCTTGGCGCCGACGATTTCAACCTCAGCGACGAAGTCGGCTTCGTGCTGCAGGCCGGTTTCGACGTGCCGCTTGGCGATGACGGTTTCGGCTTCTCGGTCGATGCCAAGCGCTATTTCATCGGCACCACGGCTCGCTGGTATGCTGGCGGCGTCAAGGTTATCGAAACTGAGCACAACCTCGATCCCTGGGTGCTCAGCGCCGGTGTTTCCTACCGCTTCTGACCCCGTAATTGGCAAAGGAAGGACAATTCATGGCGACTGACTTCAAGGACTGGCCCGCGATGGCGGCAAACCTGATCCCCGCGATCAAGGAACTGCACAAGGGCACGCCAGGCGTCATGAAGGCCTTCCGCGAAATGGGTGCCGCCGCTCACGAGGACGGCGCACTCGACGCCAAGACCAAGGAACTCCTCGCCGTGGCGATCTCGGTCGCCGTGCGCTGTGATCCGTGCATCTCCTACCACGTGGAAGGGGCCCGCAAGCACGGCGCAACGCGCGAGGAGATTGCCGAGACGATGGGGCTGGCGGTCTACATGGGTGCCGGTCCCAGCGCCATGTACGCGGCGCAGGCCCTGGAGGCCTACGACCAGTTCACCGAGAAGGCCGCCGGTTAAGCGAACCGGTGGCCTTCCGGCCATTTGCCTAATCCGAGGTTGATTTGGCGCAAGGACAAGGTCCGCCACTGGCTCCACTGTGCATCCAACCGGGCTGACGGCCCGCTTGAGAGGACAGGACATGGCCCAGATCGTCGGTGGCTTCGCCGTATCGCATTCCCCCACCATCGCCTTTGCGCAGGACGCAAAGAAGTTCGACGACCCGGTGTGGAAGCCGATCTTCGACGGTTTCGAACCGGTCAAGCAGTGGCTGGCCGAGACCAAGCCGGACGTGATTATCTACGTCTACAACGATCACATGACTTCGTTCTGGATGCGGCATTACTCGCATTTTGCCATCGGCATCGGTGAGGAATATGCGCCTGCTGACGAGGGTGGCGGGCCGCGCAAGCTGCCGCCGATCAAGGGCGATCCGCAGCTGGCCGAACATCTCGCCTTCGGCATGGTGGCAGACGATTTCGACCTTTCCTACTGGCAGGGCATGGGGCTGGACCACGGCGCTTTCTCGCCGTTGTCTGTCCTGCTGCCGCATTCCGACGAGGAGGGTTGGCCGTGCAAGATCGTGCCGCTGCAATGCGGCGTGCTGGAACTGCCGATCCCCAAGGCCAAGCGGTTCTGGAACTTCGGGCGATCATTGCGCCGGGCGATCCAGAACTACCCGGCTGATATCAAAGTGGCCATCGCCGGCACCGGCGGCCTGTCCCACCAGGTTCACGGCGAACGCTGCGGTTTCAACAATGTCGAATGGGACCACGAATTCATGGACCGGCTCTCCAGCGATCCGGAAAGCCTGATCGACATGCCGGTGGGCGAGCTGGTGAAGCTGGGCGGCATGGAAGGTGCCGAGATCGTGATGTGGATGCTGATGCGCGGTGCGCTGGCGCCCAAGGTCAACGAACTGCATCGCAGCTTCTTCCTGCCGTCGATGACATCCATCGCCAGCATGGTTTTCGAAGACGCGGAGGAAGACCCTTCGCCCGAAACCAAGGAAGAATATGCCACCCGCATATACGCCGACGTGGCGCCCGCGCTGGGGCTGGAAGGCACCTATCCTTTCACCATCACCCGCAGTGCAAAGGCATGGCGGATCAACAACTTCCTGCACTCGATCACCGATCCGGCCTTCCGCGAACGGTTCAAGGCCGACTTCGAGGCGCTAGCTGAAGAGCATGCGCTGACCGAGGAAGAGAAGGCGCTGATCCGCGACCTCAACTGGATCGGCATGATCCGCTACGGGGTGATCTTCTTCAACCTGGAGAAGCTGGCGCCGGTCGTGGGGCTGGGCAATATCGATGTCTACGCCGCAATGAAGGGCATGAGCGTGCCCGACTTCCAGAAGACCCGCAACGCGGCGATCAATTACGACGTCGCCAGCTGATCGCAATTGCCTTCCCCCTCGCAAGCCCTAGGGTGCCGGTGAGGGGTAGGCATGGCGAAACTGCTTGCGGCATTGCAGCGACTTGGACCCACGCTGGCGGGCGTGCTGGTGCTCGCCGCGGTCCTGTTGCTGCAATTTGGCGATACTGCTCCGATGCAGCGCCTTCGCCTGCAGGTGTTCGATACCTATCAGGTCATGGCCCCGCGAGAGGACAGCGAGCAGGAATTGGTGGCCGTCGTCGATATCGACGAGGAGTCGATTGCTGAACTCGGCCAGTGGCCCTGGCCACGCACCGACCTTGCGACGCTGACGCAACGGCTGGGTGATGCCGGAGCTACTGCCGTCGCTTACGATATCGTTTTCTCCGAACCCGACCGGACCTCTCCAGACGCAATCATCGCGCGCTACGAGGCGCTGGGGAGGGGCGAGGGGCTCGATGCCAGTCTTGCCGACTTGCCGAGCCACGATGAGATCTTTGCCAAGAGTTTCGATGGTGTGCCGGTCGTAATCGGCACTTTCCTCGATCCAAATCCCATCGGTCGCGACTGGGAGGTGAAGGCACCTTTCATGACTAGTGGCACCATGCCTTCCCGCGTGCGCAGTTATCCCGGTGCCTTGATGCCTGTTGAGGAGCTTGAAGCCGCAGCAGCGGGCGTGGGAACAGTTACCATCGCACAGGACCCAGACGGCATCGTCCGCCGGGCGCCGCTGGTGGCGGAGTATCGCGGAGAAGTCGTCCCGCTGCTGTCGTTGGAGGCTGTTCGGGTGGCCCTCGATACCGGTTCTCCGATGCTGATTGCCGGAGATGGCAGCGGACAGTTCCTTGCTTCTCCCGACGCCGCCACGGGCGTTCGATTGGGTGATAGGCTGATCCCGGTAAACGAGGCGGGTGAGATGTGGGTGCACTTCCATGCCCGTGGATCGTCCGAACCCATATCTGCCGCAGCCGTCGTAACCGGGACGATGAGCGATGCTGCCTTGCGCGAGCTAGTGGAGGGCCGGATCGTCTTTGTCGGCGGCAGTGCGCAGGGCTTGCAGGACCTCGTTTCAACTCCCGTCGATCCCTTGATTGAGGGGGTTTCGGTCCACGCAGCGGTGGCCGAGCAGATCCTCGAAGGCGATTTCCTCGAACGCCCGCAGTGGATTGCGTGGCTCGAAGTGCTGGTGACGCTGCTGGTCGGCCTAGCCTTGGCCCTGGTGATCCCGCGCCTTGGAGCAGCGCTCAGTGCCTTGGTCACGCTGGCGGCCTTGTTGGGCGTGGCGGTGAGCAGCTGGCTGGCTTTCACTCAGGCTAAGATGTTGTTCGACCCGACTTACCAGTTCATCGCCATCGGTGCAGTTTATGTCGTCCAAACCGCAATAGTCTACCTGCGCGAACAGCAGCAGCGGCAGTACATCCGCTCTGCCTTCGACCGATACCTGTCGCCCGAAATGGTCAGGCAAATCGCCGCCAGCCCGGAGAAGCTGGAACTGGGCGGCGAGGAGCGCGACATGAGCGTGCTGATGTGCGACGTGCGCGGCTTCAGCCGCATTTCGGAGCAGTACAGTCCGAAGGAAGTCATTGATTTCCTGATCGAGTTCCTCACTCCCATGAGTGACATCCTGATGGCTCACAAGGCCACGCTCGACAAGTATATCGGCGATGCCATCCTGGCCTTCTGGAATGCGCCGCTCGACGATCCGGACCATGCCGCCAATGCCGCGCGCGCGGCGCTGGAGATGATCAAGGTCACCGAAGAACTCAACCGCACCATGCCCGAAAAGGACGGGGTGGTCTGGCCGGGCGAGGTGAAGATCGGCATCGGCATCAATGCCGGCATGTGCTGCGTGGGCAACATGGGCTCCAAGAAGCGTCTCGCCTACACCCTGATCGGGGACACGGTGAACGTCGCCTCGCGGCTGGAGGGGCTGACCAAGCAATATGGCGTGCCGATCATGATCGGTGGCTCGATGGCCGAACGCCTGCCGGGTTTCGCGCTGCTGGAGCTTGATCGGGTGCGTGTGGTCGGCCGCGATGAGCCTGCCACCGTGGTGGCGCTGCTGGGCGACGAGGCGATGGCGGGGCAGCCGGCCTTTCTCGAACTCGCGAAAGCCCATGCCGAGGTGCTGGAAGCCTATCGTCGGCAGGACTGGGCCGGGGCCACTACACGGCTGGCCTCAGCGCGCGAACATTACCGGGTCTTCGGGATCGGCGCGCTACACGATCTGCTGGCAGACCGTATCAAGGAACTGCGGGAAAATCCGCCGCCCGCCGATTGGGACGGCGTCTTCCAGGCGACGCAGAAGTAGGCAGCCCTGCGAACTATCCGATTGGTGATCTCGGCGGTGTTTCGGCGTCTTCGGTAGGCGGCGCGGTCGGGCGCGGGTCCGGCACCGAAGCGGTTGGCGGCTGATTGGGATTTTCAGCGATACATTGACCGTTGTCTCCGCGGTAATAGCCGCGATCGCAATTGTTGCCGGTATCGATGTTGGGCGGCGCGACGTTGTCATCGTCGTCGTTGCTCAGCAGCACGCCCAGCGCGACAGCACCGACGGCAATCGGGATCAGGGCTCCGAGGATTCCTCCGCCACCCCCGCCACCGGCCCGGGCAACGCGGGGCTGGATCTCGTTCTGGATCTCCACCAGCCCCGCATCGGAAATGCGGAACGGGCCGATGGGCGGCACACCGGCGCGCGGAATGTAGGCGGCAAGGCCCGGCTCATCCAGAACCACGGTAACCCCGGCAGAGGTAACTTCGGCGAGACCTACGGTAAGCCCGCCGGCTGTCTGCGCACCGGGGCCGCGCAGAACGACCAGCGTGGCTTCGTCCTCGTCGCTGTCGACATTGCGCATGTTGTCGATGAAAGGTTCGTCCTCGCCAACTTCTTCGGCAACTTCGCCAGCAAGGATATCGATCGCCGTGCCGCGGATGCCGATGCGTCCGGCGGGCGCGTTGACATCGGCAGTGTTGTTGCCCTCATTGCTGCCGGAGAAGAAGCGTAGTGCTCCGCGCAGGACCGTGACCACTGCTGAACGCCCTTCGGCAGGGTCATAGACGTATTCATCGATGCGCAAGCGGGTGCGTTCACCGATCGAGAAGGTCGAACGGTCAAGCAGCAGGAGCTGGGCCTGCGAATTGCTGGCCGAGGCGATGTAATTGCCCCAGGCAATGCGATCGCGCCGTTCCAGTTGGCGCGCGCGGGCATCCTGCTGTTCACGGAATTCGACATCGCCGATCACGACCGAGGCCGCGCCGACTTCGGTGCGTTGCTGCGCCAGCGCCGGAGCGGCGGCAAGGTTGGAAGCCAGCATGGTGGTCGCGGTCAGCGCGGCGACAAGGCGATTGGGTGTGCGCATGGCCTAGTCCTTCTCCCCGCCGCTTGTATCCTCGGGCTGCTGGCTGGAAGAGCTACTGCTGCTGCGTGGAGGTGCGGTGTCGCTGATCGCATTGCTGCCGGAAATTGAATTGGTGCCCGCCGTTGTTGCTGCTGGAGCATCCGGAGGTGGGGCGACCGGCGCGGGCTGTTCCTTGCCCGATACGGTGCCGCCTGCGGCCGTCGAAGGTGGCAGGGCGACCGTTTCGATCGGCTCCGGGTCAGGTCTGGCCACCGGTGCAGGAGCAGGTGCCTGCGGTTCGACGTAGGGGCGGCTGCACCGGTCACGCGCGTCGGCAATGTTCGCCGCGCCGAACAGGTCTTCGTCCATCTGGCTGATTTCGACAAGGCCACCTTGCCGATCATCGATGCGGCACAGGTAGACGGCATGCAGCAGGCGGGCAGAGACCGATTCCGGGAAGGCGGCCATCACGCGTTCAAGGGTGGAGAGGGCCTCCAGGTAAGCTCCGCGCCCCGCCTGTTCCTGCGCGGCGGCGACACCGGTTTCTTCATTGGCCGTCAAGTCCGACAGTCGGTCAAGCTCGGCCAGCGACTGCGCTGAAGCCGGTGCGGATAGCATTGCGATGACCGACAGGCAGGCTGCGATATGGATATTCCGCATGCTACTCCCCTTAGGCGACAGGTTATGTCACAGTTGCTTCGTTACAGGCAAGGAATTGCGCCTTCCATGCCCGCGAGGTTCCTGCCATCAGGCGATGATGCTGCCCGCTCGTGCCATTACTCTACGCTCCTGGCAGGCGGTCCTGCGGGGCCTGCAGCGATGAAGGCCGCGCCGCGGGACGAGAGCCATCTCGGCGAGCTGCTGCGCGCCCTCCTGGCCTTCCTTGGCCCCAAGCTGGTCCCGACCCTGGCCCTGGTAGCCTTTGCCGCCCTGCTGGAAGGCCTGGGCATCGTGTTGCTGCTGCCGGTGGCCGAGACGATCTTCGCGCAGCAGGCCGGGGCAAGCACGACGGGCGTTACCGCCTTGGTGTTGCACTGGCTGGAGGAAGCGGGTCTCGATACCGCGCTTGGCCAGCTCGCAGCGCTGGGGATTGCCTTCGTCGCGCTGGTTGCGGTTCGAGCCCTGGTGCTGCTGCGACGCGACATCGTGCTGGCCGAACTTTCCTACGGTTTCGTCGATGCGGAGCGCCGTCGGCTATTTTCGCTGCTGGCCCATGCCGACTGGCCGGTGATCAAGCGCTTGCGCAAGGCGCACCTGCTCAATTCGATGACTACCAACATCAGCCGCCTGTCGCACATGATGACGCTCCTCTCGCGGATATTGGTAACAGCAGCCCTGGCGCTCGCCGGCCTGGGTGCGGCCTTCGTCGTGTCGTGGAAGCTTGGCCTGTTGCTGTCAGGAATGGCCGGGGTCGCTCTGCTGTTCGGGCTATACTGGAGCCGTCGCAGCAGGCAGTCGGGCGAAGAACTCAATACGGCGCAACACGGCGTCATGGAGCAGACCACCTTGTTCCTGGATGGTCTCAAGGCAGCCAAGGCGACGCAGGCAGAAGACGCGCTGACAGCAGCCTATTCTGACAGGATTGCCGAAGTCCGGCAGGTAACGGTCGACTTCATCGTGCAGCAGGGCAGGCTGCGGAACTGGGTGCAGATGGCCGCCGCGCTGGTGGCCCTGTTGGTGCTGCTGGCAGGCTATGGCCTCATCGGATTGGGCGGGGGCGAGCTGCTGGTAATGGCCGCCATCGTCGTGCGCCTCGGGCCCGCGCTCAACCTTACCGTTTCCAGCATCCAGTCGCTTGCCCACGCACTGCCGGCTTATAGTGCGATCAAGCTGCTGGAGGCCGAGCTGCTGGCGGCAAGTGCGGCGCTTGCGCGTGAGCATACACCGAGTGGCGCTCCCGGCGCGGTTCCCGAGGCCAGCCAGCCGCTGGAGCTGCTTGGATGCACCGTGCGCGTGGCGGAAGGGAAGGGCGGGGCGGTCACCCTCCTCGAAGCGGACGAGATCACCATTCCGCCCGGATCGCTGGTGCACGTCGGGGGCGCGTCAGGGGCAGGCAAGTCAACGCTGGCAGAATTGATGGCGGGCCTGCAACTGCCGGCGGAAGGTGAAGTGCGCCGCGGCTCCGTTTTGTTGACCGCACAGTCGCGCCGGGCATGGCAAGGCCGGGTATCTTTCGCCCCGCAGGAACCGTTCCTGTTTGACGACACGGTCCGCGCAAACCTGTGCTGGCCAAACCTCTCGAGTGGAGAAGGGGCCCTGTGGAAGGCGCTGGAAACGGTCGAGGCGGCAGAACTGGTGCGCAGCTTGCCTCGCGGCCTGGACGAGCCCTTGCTCGATGGCGGGGCGCGCCTTTCGGGCGGTGAGAGGCAGCGCCTCTGCCTTGCCCGCGCACTGCTGCGCGATGCCGACCTGCTGATCCTCGACGAAGCAACGTCGGCCATGGACCCGCATTTGGAGCGCACGATCGTGGAGCGCCTGCGTCCGTCGGGCAGTGACAAGATCGTGCTGATGGTCTCGCACTCGCGCAATGCGCTCGACCTTGCCGACTTGCAGGTTGAGGTATCGGAAGGTTTTGCCCGCAAGCTTGGCTAGCAGAGCTTTGCCAAGCGGCTTTGGTCACGCTAGAAAGCAGTTGTGGAAGGAATGGACCTGAAGAGCTCGGATCCGGCGGTCATGGATTTGGTCGCGGGTAGTCCGGTGGCATCGGTGGTGAGCGACCCACGCTTGCCCGATAACCCGATCATTGCCTGTAACGAGGCTTTCATGGATCTGACGGGTTACGACGAGTCCGAAATTGTCGGGCGCAATTGTCGTTTCCTGGCGGGGCCTGCCACCGAACCCTGGCTGACCGAGACGATCCGGCAGGGCGTGCGCGAGCAGAAGCCGGTGCTGGTGGAAATCCTCAACTACAAGAAGGACGGCTCGCCCTTCCGCAATGCCGTGGTGGTTGCCCCGGTTTTCGATGACGACGGGGAACTGCGCTATTTCTTCGGCTCCCAGGTGGAACTGGAAGGCGATGCCCAGGCGCCAAGCCTTACCCGGCGCGCACGGGCGGCGGAGAAGATCAAGGACCTTTCGCGCCGGCAACTGGAAGTGCTGCAGATGGTCGCCAACGGGTTGCGCAACAAGCAGATCGCCTACGAGCTGGGCCTGTCTGAGAAGACGGTGAAAATGCACCGCGGCATTGCCATGGAAAAGCTCGGCGCACGCAGTTCTGCCGAAATGGTGCGCCTGGCAGTGGAAGCGGGCATCTGACCCTTCGCGCAGGCTAGTACAAAGCCCGTATTTCTTTTCCCCCCGATCCTCTTATCACGGCACCTGCATCGTAGTCGGGTTCGGGGCGCTCTTCCTCCTTCCCCTCCGCCTCGACCCATCCCATTCCTTCCTCCCCGACTACGATGCCCCCCACCTGGAAAGTCTGCTGACATCGCGCCAGCACAAAAAGAAACGGCGGCCCCGATGGGACCGCCGTCTCGTTGTTCCGCAATTGCGGTGTGGGCTTAGTTGCCAGCGCGACGGCGGGCAGCAGCCACAGCTTCCGTGGTCGGGTTGCCGAGCGACAGCTCGCGACCGTTCGGGAAGCGGATTTCCGCAGCCGATGCACGGGTGTCACCATCGCGAGCCTGGAAGGCGTCAACGATGATATCGGTGCCCGCGGGCAGCGAATTTCTGTTCCAGCCACGACGCAGCAGGGCCGAGGGGGCACCGCCTTCGATACGCCAGCGCTCGGTACGACCGTTGCGCTCCACATCGATGTGGATCCAGGAGTGGGGGTTGACCCACTCGAACATCACGACCTTGCCTTCCAGGCGCACCGGACGGTTGCGGTCGAACTCCGTGGCGAACGAGTGGTGCGCGTAAGCACCCACGCCCGTCACAGCGAGCACGGCGCCGATTGCGGCAGCGCTGAGCTTCTTCATCTGCATGGTTGAACTCCTCAATTGAATCACTTGTATGCTTTGTCAGACGGACATGAACTTACGTTGACTTTGTCCGAATAGCAATTCCAACATTACTCTGCGATTAAGTCACCGTAGAGCAGGTTCTCGGAAAACGGCACGCACTTGAACTCGAGCAGCTGTGCATCTTCCTCGACGAGGCGGTACAGCGTCATGTTCATGGTCCAGGGCGCGGTGTAGATCGACGGGTCCTCGATGGTCACCGAATAGTCCATGTGGTCACCGCTCTCATCCAGCGTGAAACGCTCGATCACGGTGGCGTGGTTGGTGAGATAGTTGCCGGCACGGTCAAGCCAGGTGACACCGTCAACCATCACGCCTTCGGGCAACTTCACGAGGCCGGGGCCCTGCGCCAGGGTGGTGACAACCAGGGTGTCTCCGTCCCACTGGCCGTAGCTGGTGCCCATCCAGGTATCGATCGGCGGGATGCCGACTTCGCCCATGTGGATCACGCGGTTGGCCGAAGCATATTCGTAGACCATCAGGATGTCGTCGCCGTCACCCTGCACGATCTGGAACGGGTGCGGCATGTAGGTCGCACGCGGAATGCCGGGCAGGTAGCACGCGGCTTCGGGATCGTAACGGATCACGTTGTCGCGGTTGTACTGCAGGCGCTCCTGGGCGGCTTCGCTGTAGGGGATTTCTCCGCCTTCAACGACGCCGAGGCCAGCGGGAACGGCACCGATTGCACCCAGCAGGCGATCGCCTTCGGGCAGCGGGTTCGGACCCGCGCTGTGCGGTTCGACATTCCAGTTGGCGGAGTTCATCACCTGCCACACGCCGTTGAAGTTGGGCGCATCGCCGATGCGGTCCATGGACGCCGCTTCTTCATGATGGTCTGCCAGCGCCGGGCTGCTGCCGACACTTGCCATTGCCACAGCCGCCGCAGCGACAGTCGCGAAACGAGTAATCCCCCGCATAACCTCTCCTTAGATCCTTGCTTACTGTTCCAAAGCATATGCCACGATCTGCCCTGAGGCATTGATCGCGACATACTGCCTGCCGTCGCTTCCCCGGTACGAGAACGGGTTGGCGTTGGCGTTACCTTGCAATTGCGCTTCCCATAGCTGCTCTCCGCTATCCGCGTCAAAGGCGCGGAAGCGGCGATCATTGGTAGCGCCGACGAAAACGAGCCCACCCGCGGTTACGGTCGGCCCCGCGCTGCCGGCATTACCCTGCACGCGGCGCCCCTCGGGCAACTCGTCATATTGACCCAGCGGAACCGCCCAGGCGATTTCACCGGTATTGGCATTGACCGCCGTCAGGCGTGCCCACGGACCCTTGTAGCAGGGCAGCTGCACACCGACCGGGCGGCCATTTTCATCGTATTCGCCCGACAGCGGCGCCTGGAAGCTGAAGAACGGACCCTTGCCGTCCACGCTGGCGCGATCGTATTCGGTCTGCGCGCCGTCACCGGCAGCATCGAAGCTGTAGGGCGCATCACCTTCGACGCGTTCCACCCAGCCGACCAGCGAAGTGTCGATGGCGTTGACATAGACCATGCCGTTGGTCGGGTTTGCGGCCGGGCCGCCCCAGTTCACGCCGCCGATGCCGCCGGGCAGCTGGATGGTCGAACGCGGCGGAGCGCCTTCAGCGCGGTACATGAAGGGCGTGTAGGGGCCGAGGTTCAGGAACCCGCCCGCACGATCCCACATGGCATAGCAGGCAGCCGAGTGCTCGGGCGTGGTGTCTTCGGGGCCGACGATGTCCTGGTAGGTCATCTCCACGCGGCTGAGTGGCGGGGTGTTGACCGGGAAAGGCTGCGTCGGGTGGTAATATTCGCCGGGCACGTCACCGGGGGGAACGCGGCGTTCCTCCACCGGCAGCACGGGCTCACCGTCTTCGGCATCGAGCACGAAGAACATCGACGACTTGCCGACATTGGCCAGCGCCATGTGCTGTGTGCCATCGGGAGCCGTGACCGGGATCAGCGGCCCGGCATGGCTCATGTCGATATCCCAGATATCGTGGTGCACGGTCTGGAAATGCCAGCGGTACTCACCCGTCTCAGCATCGACTGCCACGACCGAGTTGCCAAACAGGTTGGTGCCCGGACGGTCGCCGCCGTAGTAATTGTGCGCAGGGCCTGCGATGGGCAGGTAGACTACGCCATTGGCGGCATCCACCGTCGCGGCAAAGCCCCACATGTTGGTGCCGCCGCGGTTTTCACTGCCGCCGCCCCAGGTTTCGTTGAAAGGCTCGCCAGCGTCGGGAGTGGTATCGAATTCCCACAGCTGTTCACCGGTGATGACGTTGTAAGCGCGCGGGTTGCCGGGGTTGCCCTGCGGGTTCTCCAGGCTGGCTGCGCCGATGATGGCGACGTCGCCGGTAATGGTGGGGGTGCCACCATAGGTCGGATTGATCTCTATCGAGCCGTTGTCGCCAAAGCTGGAAACGGGCTCACCAGTTGCCAAGTCGAAAGCCATCAGGGCCGGGCCAGCCGTGACCAGCAGGCGCGGATCGTGGCTGGCATCGCCCGGCCAATAGCCAAGGCCGCGACCGGCAAAGCTCGGCGGCGGTCCGGGCGTGTCGCTGGCAGGAAACTGGTGCTCGTGGACCCACACTTCCTCGCCGGTCGCCGCGTCGAGCGCGACAATGCGGTTGGCTGCGGGGAAATACATGATCCCGTCGATCACCAGCGGCACGGCATTGTTGAAGGCGCGATAGGGGTAGGCCCAAGCCTGTTGCAGTTCGCCAACGTTGGCGCGATTGATCTCGGCCAGCGGTGAATAGCGGGTGGCGGCAAGATCGCGGTGGATCGTCTGCCAGTCGCCGTCAGGAATAGCCTGCGCGGCCGACTCCTGGGCGGAAAGCGGAGCGGTGGCGACGGTCGTGCAAGCAGTGGAACAGGCAAGCGCAATGGCCATGCCGTATACCGTGCGTGCGCGCATCTCGTACTCTCCCGAATCACTTGCATGAGCGAATGTCCGGGGCACCGGATTCGCTTTCGTTGATTCTGTCCTAAACGTCCGTACCGGCTTTGACAATGCCTCCAAGACCCCAGTCGGGAGGGCCGCAGCGATAGTCTGGTGGCAGGGAGGGGTAAAGTCTTGGAATCACGGTGGGTTGCCCTCGGCAAATAGCCGAAAACGCGTGGTTTTACAGCCGCAGGAACCGGCGTTTTCGGATAGTGAAACATTACTTGGGCTTGGCGTGGCGACAAATGATCGCTAGCGCGTTTTGCGCTGGATCAAGGCAATTTGTTTTCGGACAGGATCAATTTGCCGGACTTGTCAGCATGTGACTGACAACATGAGGAGGGGAAGAAGAACCCATGTTTGACTTTCTATTCGCCGTCACGGAGTGGCTGCGTACTACGGCGTTGCTCGACTTCGCCTTCTGGATCACGGAGACGCCGCTGAGCCTCTTCATGGTTGAGAACTTCTGGCTCGTGCCTGCGGCGCAGGTCGTGCACATCCTGGCCATCGCTGCCGCTTTCGGTGCAACGCTGATGCTGACCCTGCGAACGATGGGCGCTTCGGGCACCGGTTCGACCATCGAGGAAACCAGCGCGCGCTACGTGCCGTGGATCTGGTGGGGCCTGCTAGTCATTGTCATCAGCGGCCTGCTGATGCTTACCGCCGAACCGCTGCGCAACATGATCAACGCGGTTTTCTGGTTCAAGATGATCTTCCTGGTCGGCACGATCCTGATCACGCTCGGTTTCCAGAAGCGCATCCGTGCTGCTGCGGCTGGCGCGGGGGCGACCTGGGTTGCCGGTGGTGGCACGAAGACGACGGCATTCGCCATCCTCGTGCTCTGGTGTCTTATCATGGCTTGCGGTCGCTGGATCGCATACGTGCCGGTTTGAGGGGAAACTGACCGATGGCTTCTTACTATCCTGAACCGACCAACATCTGGGAATCGATCGAGTACTCCTCGCTCGGCACCTCGATTGCCGAAAGCCTGTGGGCCTTCCCGACGCTGGAAACCATCCACGTCATCGCACTGGTCACCGTGCTCGGTACCGTCTTCGTGATGGACCTGCGCATGCTGGGTGTCGCCTCTGTCGGCCGCGCCATCAGCAAGATCAGCACCGACACGTTGAAGTGGACCTGGATCGGTTTCGTCGTCGCGGCGATCACCGGCACCCTGCTGTTCACCAGCAAGGCCAGCACCTACATGGTCAACCCGTATTTCATCGTGAAGATGGTGCTGATCGTGCTGGCGGGCCTGAACATGCTCTACTTCCACTTCGTCACCTGGAAGAACGTGGACCAGTGGGACCTGACCGACACGCCCAAGGCGGCGAAAGTGGCAGCCGTGCTGTCGCTGAGCTTCTGGATCGTGGTGGTGTTCTGCGGCCGCGCGATCGGCTTTACGCTGGGCATCTACTACTGAGGTAGACGCACCCAGGAATTGAAAAGGGCCGCTCTTCGGAGCGGCCCTTTTTGTTTGTGTGGGTTAGGATTCCAACCACTTTGGCGCCGGGATCAAGTCACTCATCCAACGCGAAGACGTAGACTGCGGAGCTGTTCACTTCGGGCACCGGCAGTTCCGGCGTGAAGTTCGGCAAGCCGAAGGCCAGCGGGTTGCCCATGCCTGTGACCACGGCGACGTACTGACGTCCATCGACCGAATAGGTGATGGGGCTGGCATTGGGCACACCGGACAGGCCCGTGCGCCACAGTTGTTCGCCGGTCTCCTGGTCGTAGGCGAGGAACTCGCGGTCCATTGCCCCGGTGAACAGCAGGCCGCTCGCCGTGGCAAGGATGCCGGCGTTGTAGGGCGCCCGGCGGCGCTGGTCCCAGGTCACTTCGCCATTGGCGATGTCGATGCCTTGCAGGATGCCGAAGTTGCCGTCCGAATCCGGGCGAGCGGAGTAATAGATATCCACGCCGCTCGACAGGAAGCCGCCTTCGGCGCGCGGTCGCAGTTCCATGCAGGTATCGCGCGCGTTGACGAACAGCATGGCTCTGCTTTCGACGAAAGCCGTTGGGCTCCAGTTGCGACCACCGCCGGCGTGCGGACACATGAACACGGCATCACGATCGCGGCCCGGCAATAGCGCAGGGTCGACCGTCTTGCGGCCCGTTTCCGGATCGATGTCGGTGATGTAGGTCTGGAAGCCCATGTCGACCGTCTGCAGGTATTCACCCGTTGCCGCGTCGATGGTGTCGAACAATCCGTCCTTGCCGCCGGTAATGACGACATGGCGTTCCTCGCCGCCCACTTCGACATCGGCGATCACGCGCTCGAACACCCAGTCGAGATCGTACTGGTCGTTCGCCATGTGCTGGTAATACCAGACAAGGTCACCCGAGCGCGGGTCGAAGGCGAGGGTGGAATTGGTGAACAGCCCGTCGTTGTTCTCGCCGGGGATGAGGTCGCGGACGGGGCCCGTGTCATAGGTCTGCGCCACGCCCCACAGCGCGAGGCCGGTTTCGGGATCGTAGCTGCCGCTGGTCCAGACCGAACCGCCGTGGCGTTCCATATCGGGAAGGCCGTTCCAGGTGTCCCCACCCAGCGTGCCGGTGCGGGCGACGGTGTTGAAGTTCCACAGGTGCTCGCCGGTCTCGGCATCGAAGGCGGCGATAATGGAGCCGCCGTCGCGCTGGCTGGCGAGGCCGATCATCACGACGCCATCAGCGACCAGCGGGCCGCCATTGCTGCGAGTGCCTTCGGCATCGGGGATCGCCACGTCCCAAACCGGCCGACCGGTGCGGGCATCGAGCGCCATCATGTGCAGGTCGCTGGTAGCCATGATCACCATGTCGTCCCACAGGGCGATGGTCTTCTTGCCCTGCATCAGCGTGCCATCGGGCATCTGCCGGCGATATCGCCACAGCTGGCGGCCGGTTGCCGCCTCGAAAGCGAAGATCTCCTCGCCATAGGCGTGGACGAACATCACCCCGTCGCGGACCAGCGGTTCGGCCATGTTCGGCCCCGGCGGAAGGGCCTGGGCCCAGGCGACGTTGAGATCGCCGACGTTCTCCGGCGTTATCTGGGTCAGCGGGGAGAAGCCCTGGCCGGACTGGCTACGGCGCCATGCAACCCAATTCTCGTCCGCTGGAGCGACCAGTTCAGCTTGCGTGACGGGAGTGAAATTGTCGAGCGGGTTGGCGGGCGGCTCGCGGTGAGGGAAGGGATAGCGGCTGGTGATACCCGGCAGGCCGATCTCGCCGCCGTCCTCTGCGTCATCTGCGGAAGGGGCAGGAATGACAGCGGCTGCGAGCTCCACGCTCGTGTTACCGCCGTTCTCGGCGATAATCAGCGCGGTGAGCGCCTCGTAGGTGGCGCGGTCGAGACGGCCGCCACCGCCCGGAGGCATGGAGGTGGCGATGTAATCGAGCAGGTCAGTCGCCGGCAGGTCTCCCCAGCGCGACAAGAAGGCCGGTCCGGTCAATGCTCCGGCGAACTGTCCGCCGGTCAGGTCTGCCCCGTGGCAGGCCGCGCAATTGGCGGCATAGGCCGTACGGCCCGTGTCCTCAGGCGAAGCAAACTGCTGTGCCGAACCTGCGCTGGCGAGCGCCATAACCGAAAGGCCCGCCGTAGCGAGCAAGGCGACACCGATCTTCATAGGCTTCCTCTCCCCAAAAGCCTGTTGGCAATATCAGCTATTCGATCCCGAGGGGAGTGGCCACGCGGTCCTGGTAGATGGCCGCATAAAGCTCCGCCTTGAGCGGGCCGATCCACTCGGACACGCCCGAGCCGTCACCGTCGAGCACCATGACCTCGTTCGGGCCAAGTTCGCCGATGGCAGGCCAGTGGGGCAGGCCGCCGCCGTTGGGATTGCCCGACGCGGCGAAGTTGACCCAGTAGCGCGACACCTGGTCGGCAAAGGCTTCTTCCGCCGGATTGCCGCACATCAGTTCCACCGACGAACCGCCGGGGAAGGTGCGCGGGGCACAGAGGTTGTCGAAGACGTAGGGGATTTCACCCGTGTGTGCCGCGCCCAGGTTGCCGCGGTCGGGATCGTAGGGCGGGTCGTGGCGGAAGTAGTAGTGGTAGGCGTTGACGCCCAGCGCCCCCTGCTGCTCCGCATACTGGCGCATCAGCCAGGTCATGTTGTCTCCGAAGGGCATGGTTGCCGTGGCGGCGGCTTCGGCATCGGTCGAGACCGGATAGGCCGCCTGGCCAAGATCGACATGGTCACCCCAGCGGAAGCCGGCACCCTGGTTCCAGCTTTCCAGCGTGGCAGGCGGGCCGAAGATGCCGGTGAAGCTGCCTTCGTCCTCGTTGGAGCCGACCAGCACGTCCACCCGCAGCTGGCGTCCTTCGGCAAAAACCTTGGCAAGGTCCTCAGGAATGATGTGCCCGTCGATGATCATCCCCTGACCGGGCAGGTTGGCGTGAATTTCCTCGGCTGGCAGCGCGCGCAGGTCTGCAAGGCTCGTGGTGCCGAAGTTTTCCTGCGCCGCGTTCAGCGTGCGCTGCTGTGCAGTCTCGCGCGGTACCATGGTGCCGATGTTGAGGCCCTGGAAGGTTCCGCTCTGCGCGATGGCGCGGGCGAACAGCCCTTCTGCGGGCGGAGCGCCGACCAACGCGGCGTTCATGGCCGAACCGGCGCTTTCGCCGAAGATCGTTACGCGCGTCGGATCGCCGCCGAAGGCCGCGATATTGTCCTGCACCCATTGCAGCGCGGCGATGGAATCGCCCAGCGCCTGGTTGCCCGAGGCTCCGTGTTCAGCCGTCAGTTCGGGGTGGGCGAAGAAGCCCAGCGAACCGACGCGGTAATTGAAGGTGACCACGACGACGCCCTGCCGGGCGAGAAAATCGCCGTGGCTGAAGGGCGACGAGCCGCCGCCCTCGTTATAGGCCCCGCCATAGAGCCAGACCATGACCGGCAGGCGCGTGTTGGCCGTTGTCGCCGGGGTCCAGACGTTCAGGTAAAGGCAGTCCTCAGAGATGCCCGGGCTATCGGGCATATCGGTGGCAGAATTGACGGGAAAGCGCTGCGGGGCCGGGTTCTGCACGCAGGAATCGCCCCAGCTATCGGCATTCAGCACGCCGTCCCAATCGGCGGCGGGCTGCGGCATTTCCCAGCGCAGGTCGCCCACGGGCGGAGCGGCGAAGGGAATGCCCTTGAACACGGTAATACCCGGAGCCTGCTCCGATGCCACACCGCGTACGAAACCGTTCTCGGTCCGCACCGGGCCTTCGGCAATGTAGGGCGAGGGCATGATGCCGCTCACGTTAGCCGGAGGCGGGGCTGACGAGCAGGCGCTCACCCCGGCCAGTGTGGCAGCGGCCAGGGCGAATTTCAGCAGCTTTCCCGTCATGTGTTCAGTTCTCGCCCTGGCCGGCGCCGCCTTCGATGTTCTCGACACCGGCAGCAGCCGCGGTGATGTAGTTGCGGACCTGCACATTGCCCTCGTGGCAGGCATATTCGAAGAATTCGTATTCCTCGTCACGCGTCCAGTCGAGGCGGGCCGTCCAGCTGTCCGTGAAGACCTCAGGGTCGCTGTAGGTCAGCTCGTAAACGATTGAGTCCGGGCCAGTCATGGTCACGCGCTCAACCACGTTCGCCTGGCGGCTGGTGGGGATGGTGTTGAACGGCGGCACACCCATGGTGGCCATGTTCAGCGGGCTGGGACCACGGTCGAAACCGCTTTCCGAAACGCTGTCACCATCTTCGATGTTGGTGGTTTCGATCACCATGGTGTTGCCTTCCCACCAACCGATCGACTGGCCCATCCAGGTGCGGACGTTGTCCGGCCAGCGCATGGCGTCGGCTTCTGCCTTGTTGGCCACGATCGGGATGATGCGGGCGTCGTGGATCATCTCCAGCGAGATGATGAAAAAGCCCGGCGCCTGCATTACGCGGATGCCGTTGTTGTAGCGGAACGGGAACATCGAAGCGGGGAAGCCGCGGGTGATGCAGCGATCCCAGGTGTCGAAGTCGCTCACCCAGTCAAAGTGGGTGTTCGGCGTCCAGCTGGAACGACCGTTCTGGTAACGCTCCTGCGCCCATTCGGTCATTGCGGGCAGCTGGCCGTCGGCGGGCGAGACCAGCAGCGAGGTGCGGCGGCCCGAGGCTTCGCTTTCCACCCAGTGGCCCATGCCGATCGTGCCCGAACGGTCTTCGGCGTTGTATCGCTCATCATTGCCGCCGGCCTGTTCCTCGCGCTGGGCATATTCTTCGTCGGTCAGGTAGAACCGGTCGCCGTAACGCGCCGGACGCTGCATCGGCAGGCTGGCGATGTTGTCGATCGGGAAGGTGCCGCGCATATCGGGGTCGCCCCAGCTGGTGCGCGGCGGATCAAAGTCGGTCGGCACCGGCTGCAGCACGGTGAGATCGAAGCTTTCCTGCGCGGTGGCGGGCAGGGCGGTCAGGGCAAGCGCACTGGCGGTGAGGACGGCAAGCGTCTTCAGGGTGTTACGGGACATCATTCACTCTCCTCAGTGTTCGTATTCTGGCGGCCAACCCCTCGGCTGGCGGGATCCATGGCAGGCGGCGGGCCGGCGTCGGGGTCGATCGGATCGACCATCCGCCCGCGGGCATATTCCTGTTCGCGCTGGACGCGGTTGGCGACGATGTAGTTGCGGACCTGCACGTTGCCTTCGTGGCAGGCGTATTCGAAGAACTCGTAGTCCTCGTCGCGCGTCCAGTTGACCCGGGTGGTGAAGTCATCTTCCCAGATCACCGGGTCCGAATAGTGCATTTCATAGGTGATGGTATCGGGACCGACCAGGTGGAAGCGTTCGGTCACCACGACTTCATCGCTCATCGGCATGGTATTGTTGGGCGGCACCCCGCGCGTTGCCACGTTGAAGGCCGATGCACCCGGCTGGACATGGTCGGTGACCACTTCCAGCGTGTTGTGATCGACCCAGCGGCCGCGGCTGTTGCCGAACCAGCCATCCATGCCGTCCGGCCAGGGCTCGTCCTGTCCGGCGACGGGAATGACGCGCGTGCCCAGCATTTCCAGGTTGATCACCACGTAGCCGGGCGACTGGAAGATGCGGATGCCGTTGTTGTAGCGGAAGGGGAACATCGATGCCGGGAAGCCGCGCGTAACGCAGCGGTCCCAGCTGTCGAAGTCGGTCACCCAGTCGTAGGTCTGGCCGACAGTCCAGCTGCCGCGCATCAGGGCGGAGCGGCGAACGCCTTCCGCAGTCCAGGCGGGCAGGCGACCATTGGCAGGTTCGACGATCATCGAGGTGCGGCGCTGGCCGGCCTCGTATTCGATCCAGTGGCCCAGGCCGATGGTGCCTTCCTCGTCTTCGGCCTCGTAGGCTTCCTCGAGTGCCTCCACGCGGCCCCGTTCGGCAGCGATCTCTTCCTCGGTTTTCCAGAAGCGGTCACCGTACTGTGGCGGCCGGTTGACCGGCAGTTCGGCAATGTCGTTGAGCGGCCATGTGCCGCGGAAGTCCGGATCGCCCCACGCGGTGGTGGACGGCTGGTAGTCGTCCGATATCGGCGGCATGGTTGTCAGGTCGTCCGGCACTTCCTGTGCAAAGGCAGGGACGGTCAGGGCCGTGGCGAGCAGGATAGCGATGGCCTTGCGCATCATTCGCCTCCTTGTGCGGCCTGCGCGCGCTCGGCGCGGCTGGCGTTGATATAGTTGCGGATTTGCACGTTCCCCTCGTGGCAGGCGTACTCGTAGATGCCGAAATCGTCGTCGCGCTGCCATTCGAGGCGTGCGGACCAGGGTTCGGCGAAGACCACCGGGTCTTCCCAGGTGAATTCGTAGATGATTTCGTCCGGCCCAACCATGTGGAACCATTCGGTCATCCGCGCCGAGCTGCTGACCGGCGTGTTGTTCGCACGCGGGCTGCCCGTGGTGCCGATGTTGGTGGCGCTGGGGCCGGGGCGGAAATTGGTGGTGACCACTTCCAGGGTATTGTGGTCGATCCAGGTTCCACGGCTATCGCCCAGCCACTGCCCGATCTGCGCGGGAAGGTGGGCGCTGCCGTCGGTGGGGATCATGCGCACTTCGTGCACCATCTCCATCTGCAGGGCGACAAGGCCCGGCGACTGGAAGATGCGCATCCCGTTGTTGTACATGAAGGGGAACATCGAGGCCGGCAGGCCGCGCGTGATGCAGCGGTCCCAGCTGTCGAAGTCGTCGACCCAGTCGAACGGCTGGCCCGCTGCCCAGGTGGAGCGCATGGCGTCCGACAGCCGCTGGCCTTCGGGCGTGTAGGCAGGTAGCTGTCCATCGGCAGGCGAAGTGATCCAGCTGGTCCGGCGGTTGGCAGCGGCGACTTCGGCCCAGTGGCCCATGCCCATGGTACCCTGTTCTTCTTCGCTTTCGTAGCGCTGTTCAAGCACTTCGACCATTTCGGCGCGCTCGTTGAATTCCGCTTCGGTCAGCAGCTGGCGGTTGCCGTATTCGGCCGGGCGCTGCAACGGCGTGCGACCGTTGAGGTGGTCGATCGGCCAGCCGCCGCGGAAATCGGGTTCACCCCAGCTGGTGAGTTCCGGCTGGTAGTCGTCCGACGGTGCGGGCAGCTGCGTCAGGTCTTCCTCCTGCGCCCAAGCGCCGCTTGCGCCGATCAGCGCGGCGGTGGCGAGGAGCAAGGGGAAGGCCTTGCGCATTACTCGCCTACCTCCGGCAGGGCGAAGGTGACGTAGCGGCTCGGACCCGGCTCCGGCAGGCCGAGGCCGCCGAGGAAGTGACCGACGCCGCCCACCGGCACGGTGATGTACTGGCGGCCATCGACTTCGTAGACCGCCGGGACACCTTCGGTGCCGGCGTCGAAGCGGTGTTCCCAAAGGATCTCGCCCGTATCGGCGTCGCGTGCACGGAAGGCGCGGTCGGAAGCGGTGTTGACGAACAGCAGGCCGCCAGCCGTGGCCACGGGACCAGAGCGCGGGGTCTGGGCACCGACGCCCGTGATGCCCTGTTCTTCGAGCGTCAGGATTTCACCGTTGGGAATGTCCCAGATCTGCTCGCCGGTGTTCATGTCGTAAGCTGTCAAGTTGGAGAACGGCGGCTTGATCGCGACCATGCCGTTCGATTGCAGCATGAAGTCGACCGGCCAGCGATAGGGCAGGTCTTCGCCTTCGGCATTGGGCATGGCATCCAGCGCGGCAGGGCGTGGGTCAGCCTGGATACGCAGGCCCAGCGGCAGTTCGCGGCTGACCACGAACAGGCGCTGGTTGACCGGGTCGACCGCCACGTTGCCCCAGTTCGCCCCGCCGTTGTGGCCGGGGAAGCCAATGGTGCCTTGGATGCTCGGCGGCATGAAGGGGCCGCCGACGCGCCAGGTTTCGAACCGTTCGCGCAGTGCTTCCTGGTCCGCTTCCGGCAGGTAGGGGTTGATGTCGTCCACGGTGAACTCGGTCCGCATGAACGGCTCCGGCCAGGACGGGATCGGCTGGGTGGGGCTGGTGACTTCGCCCGGCACGTCGCTCTGCGGGACGGGTGTTTCGACGATCGGCCAGATCGGCGTGCCGTCGCGGCGATCGAAGACGAACAGGTAGCCCCACTTCACCGCCTGGATGACGATGGGGATTTCCTCGCCGTCGCGGGTGATGGTCATCAGCTTGGGAGCGACGGGAATGTCGAAGTCCCACAGGTCGTGGTGGACGGTCTGGAAGTGCCAGATGCGCTCACCCGTCTCAGCATCGAGAGCCACCAGCGAGTCGGTGAACAGGTTGTCACCCACGCGGTTGCCGCCGAAGAAGTCGTAACGGGCAGTGCCGGTCGGGATGAAGACGATGCCGAGTTCGGTATCGACCGTACTTTCCGACCAGTTATGGCCGCCGCCGACCAGCTCGTGCTCGTTGGCGGGCCAGGTGTCGTAGCCGTATTCGCCTTCGCGCGGGATGGTGTGGAACACCCACTTCAGCGCGCCGGTGCGCACGTCATAGGCCTGGATGTCGGCCGGGGCGCTGGCATAGTCATAGGCGCCTGCGGGCAGGCTCATGATAATCGTGTCGTTGTAGATGCGGCCCGGGTTGTTGGTCTGCAGCGGACCGGCAGGCGGCGTCACGTCGTCTGCCAGGGCATCACGCAGGTCCACGCCGCCATCGGTGCCGAAGCTGGTGATGACTTCACCCGTTGCGGCATTGAGGGCGCGCAGCAGGCCGTTGTTGAGCACCATCAGGCGTTCGTCACCGGCGCCATCCGTCCAGTAGTTAACCCCGCGCACGCCGATGCGGCCTTCAAGGCTGGATTCCCAGATTTGCTCACCCGTCGCCGGGTTCAGCGCGACCAGTTGGCCGGAGCCGTTGATCACGTACATGCGTCCGCCGGCAACCACCGGGTTGAACAGCGGCGGCGCGCCTTCGCCGGTGGGGAATTCCCAGGCGATCTCCAATTGGTCGACGTTGGAACGGTTGATCTGCGTCAGGATCGAATACTGCGAGCTGGCACCGCCGCCCCGGTAGCCGTCCCAGGTGATGTGATCGAAGCTGGCACCCGGCGTGGAGGAGGATACCGATGCCGAGGCCGTGTTGCTGGCATCCGTCGTGGCGCAGGCGGCCAGGGCAAGGCCCAGCGAGGTGGCCAGGGCCAGGCGCAGTACGGTGCGGTTGCGGCGTGAAATGCTCAAGCGATTGCTCCCAATATTCATCGCGGCCCTACGGACCGTCTTTACGCCCCGTTCCTAGACGGAGTCTGACCGAGTCAACAAGGGTGAAACGGCATTGAAATTG